>JBBTSD010000015.1:0-57218 GCA_038064835.1 Patescibacteria group bacterium | reverse complement strand
TCCGCACTTGGCACCAGCGACTTCCTCTCGATTGCGGCAACAGGCTTTGGGACCACCACACTCTCTGGCCTCACTATTTCAGGTAGCGCAACTTCAACATCAAATGTAGGATTCAACCTCACTGCTGGTTGCTTTGCGGTCAATGGAACTTGTTTGAGTGGTACGGTGGCGGGTTCAGGTGCTGCAAACCGCGTTGGTTATTGGTCAGACGCATCAACACTCACTTCGAATTCAGGGTTCACCTTTGATGGCACGACGCTTACCTCGCCGGTACTGGTCGCATCAAGTGCCAGCGCCACCTCGACATTGGCAGGTGGGCTCACTATTGAGACGAGCGGATTTGTATACGACTATTCGACCAACAGAGTAGGTATTGGCACTACTTCACCGTGGGCGCGCCTCTCGATCGAGGCGGCGGCGGGGATGAATACATTCGCAATCGGCTCCTCTACAGCGACGCACTTCGTCGTGAGCTCAAGTGGCAATGTGGGCATTGGAACGGCGAGTCCGGGAACTTGGAATTTAAATGTTAATGGAAGTTCGAATGCTAATCTCACCATCGCGCAATTCCAGCTGCCCGCAACGAACTTGGGATATATCGATGTTACGAACGGAACCAGTATTCTGCGAACACAAGATTTGGGCACATACTACGGTTTTGGCACGGCGGGCTCGCATGGACTGCGATTGAAAACAGCCGGTGTTGATCGTCTTACTATTGATAGCGGTGGCAACATCGGCATCGGGACGACGACGCCAAACGAAACGCTGGTGAGTACAGGCGCCGTCATGGTCACCGGCTCTCTTTCTGATGCAGCGCATTTGAATGATGGGGCTCTCGGCTTTGGTGGTGCGCTAGATGTCACAACTAACCTCGTCCGACTTTGGGCAGATAGCACTTCTGGGATCGGTCTCTATCCTGGTCTTAGTGAGGCAATGCGACTCACCTCGTCCGGCAACGTCGGTATCGGGACGACGAGTCCTTTCCGTGCGCTCTCACTCACCAGTGCAGTTTCAACCGCCCAGCAGGCTATTGCCTATGACACCACGCGCTACACCGATCTTCTTACGGATGCATCAGGTGACTACACGATCAACCCTTCAGGTGACGATGTATTTCTCAATGCAGACAACATGTGGGTGTGTACTGGGGGTTCATGTCCCACAGGTGCTCCGGCAGGAACAGGTAACTTGGTCGTCGAGACCGGGTTGGCAGTGGGTACTTCAACACCAAGTGGTTCGTTGGTTGCGTTGCAAGCCGCAGACAATAGCACATTCATCAACCTCACAGCAGCTGGCGCAACACGCTTTTCGATTGGAACAGATTCGAGCGGAAACACACTTGCATACTCTTCAAACAGCAAAGACATTCGATTTGGCACTACCAGCGTCCCATCACAGCTGGTTATCAAAGGTGACAGCAACAAGGTGGGTATCGGCACCACTACGCCCGCACAACAATTCTCTGTCGCTGAGAATATCTACATCGGTAACGGTGGGGTGACAACACTCGGAAAAGCCACATCGACATTCCAAGGCGATATCAAGATAAACGGCAAGCTCGATGTTTCGACAATCGACCCACCGTATACCATTGATGGAATAAAATATGCGACATTTGTGCCCGCGATGACGGGGGTAAAGGAAGAAACAACACAGGTAGTGATGCTTGATTCCTACAATGCAAAGACTGGCAAGTATGAAGCGACTATTGCGTTTGATGAGCTAGAGAAAGGAAACGATTTCTGGCTTTTTTACCAGGCTACTGACTTTGGTGAAAAATGGAAGAACCTGGTTGTACAACTAACACCGGCATTTGACGGACAAGTCTTCTACAAGAAAGACATCGCCAAGAACACGCTCGTGATTTCCGGAAGCGAGGAAGGGGAAGTCTCGATGCGACTGACCGCAAATCGCTATGATCATGAGAAGTGGCAGAATCTTCGCCCCGATCAAGATGGCGATACAACAGGAACACACGTGCTGTCGTCGAAGGAACCAAGGGCAGCTGGAGCGGGAGATATGCGTGGGCAGTCGGCCGCGGTAGGAATGGCTATCGGTGCTGTTGATATATTGGTCGAATTTATCACCAGTACCATTGCCTTCGCCATAGCCACCGTTCAGACGCTTTTTACCTGGTAGCACTGGAGGTATACTGCATACGATATGAATAGAAAGTGGCTAGTAGTACTTGTTGCGCTCGGGATAGTGTCTCCGGTGGTTGTGCTTGCGGCAACACTTACCACAAACACCACGGTGACTGGGGCGGCAAGTGTAATCGGGGCTCTTTCCAAAGGTTCCGGTTCTTTTGTCATTGACCATCCACTAGACCCCAAGAACAAACTACTCTACCACTCATTCGTTGAATCGCCGGATGTAAAAAATATATACTCTGGTGTTGTGCAACTTGACGAGAATGGGGAAGTCACCGTGTACTTACCAAGCTACTTCCCAGTCCTTAATATGGAGTATCGCTATCTGGCATCTCCCCTTTCGAGCGCCATGCCAAACCTTCACTTACAACGAGGTGTACGGCGAGTGTGGCTAACAAGCGAGCCATCTTTTGTTCTTTCAGGAGGAATACCGCACGGAGAGGTGAGCTGGCAGGTGACTGGTATACGAAAGGACCCGTTTATTGAAACCTACCCAATCGAAGTGGAGGTGCCTAAAGGACCAGACCAGATTGTTGATATTGGTGAATGCATCCATGAAGAACTATGCAAATGAGGAGGATTCACATACTAGCGAGCCTATTGATACTTTTTCCCGGTGCTGTTCTTGCACTTACTCTCACGGGAAATGTAAACTTTTTGGGTAACCTTGCGATTACAGGGGCTCTTTCCAAAGGAAGCGGTACTTTTGTTATAGATCATCCTATCAATCCATATACCAAACTACTCTACCACTCATTCGTTGAATCGCCGGATGTGCTGAATATATACGATGGCGTCACTCGATTCAATAGGGTGGGTGAGGTAACGATTGAACTGCCAAAGTACTTCATGGCGCTGAATACGGATTTTCGTTATCAATTTTTCCCGCTCTATGAGGCAATGCCGAACCTCTACATAAAAGAAAAAATACAGGATAATCATTTTACAATTGCAGGAGGAATGCCCAACGGTGAAGTGAGCTGGCAGGTGACTGGCGTTCGGCATGATCCGTATATTCTTGCAAATCCTATTGTGAACACCGTTCCTAAAAACGAGCATACACCCGTACCACGGGGAAAATGTCTCTTCGAACCGTTATGTCAATAAAAAAATATCCGCAAGCCTTCCTGTTTGGGGTGATGATAATTCTTTTCCCAGGAAGTGTAGGCGCGTATGGGGAGGGCTATTATCAAGGTTATTACCAGGCATACTACCAAGCATACTACCAAGCCTATTATCAAGGTTATTACCAGGGCACTTATCAAACGACATTTACCAAGAATGCTGCGGCATCCGGAAACTTCACTGTGACGGGCGCAATCTCGAAAGGTTCTGGAACTTTCGTTATTGACCATCCACTAGACCCCAAGAACAAACTACTTTACCACTCATTCGTTGAATCGCCGGATGTCTTAAACATGTACGATGGGACCGCTGTATTGAATGAGACTGGTTCGGTTACAGTCCTATTGCCTGATTATTTTGAAGCACTAAACACAGCATATCGTTACCAGGTGCGCCCGATTGGGGGCCCGATGCCAGACTTACATGTAGAGTCTGGTGTAAAGAATAATAGTTTTGTTGTTGCGGGAGGAATTCCCAACGGTGAAGTGAGCTGGCAGGTGACTGGCGTTCGGCATGATCCGTATATTTTAGCCAACCCCATTATTCCTGCAGTTGAAAAAGACGAAAAAACCTTGGTACCGCCAGGTCAGCTCGTTCATCCAAATGTAAAACTGCCTTGGTGGATGTATCTTCCGCCGTGGTGGAAACGAGTATATTAGAGATGCTCACTCGGCGTGTCGAATTTTCGTAGTGCCGTTGACGCGCGTACCAGAGCGTCAACACCAACGGTAAATTGCAATTCTGAGAAGCGAGCATGTGTCGCTTCATATTCTGCGAGGTACTGGGGCGCCCTCTCGGTAAGGGTTGCAACCTCTTTGATGACGCTGGTGTCATGAGTAAGAAAAAGTGATGAGAAGGCACTATGTGTCAGAAACATGTTCAGGGCGTTAAGCTCAAACGGTACATCCCGTGCCACTTGTGATGCGCGAGTATCTATCACGGTGGCAATTTCTTGGATTAGGACATCGAATCGGGTGTTGCGCGCTTCGAGTTGCAGCAGGATTTCTTCATAGACAAGCTTTTTGTCCGGGGTAAGATCTTTTTCTTGCAGTGCAGCGTGTACATACTTAAAAGCCATTGTATCCGATGGTGCATTAAAAAGTCTTGCGCGCGTTACTGGGGCAACTCCCGGACTTTTTTTTGCGATTGCCAGTGTGTTTTTAATGGCAGAAAGCATACCAAGGTCATACTGCGACTCTGGGCATTGGTAGAAGAGGAGAGGGCGGACGATTGCATGATTGATGCCTTGTTCTGCCAGAAGGGCAAGGATGGCACCAGGTCTCTTTTCCGTAGGGGTGAAGAAGATATCATTTGTGAAGTGAACAGTATCTCGAGAGCGTACCTTTTTCTCTGCAAATAAAAGATAGTGGTATGGGGCAGGAAGTTCTCTAATGCAGGCACTTTGTGAGAGGATAATAGATATTTTTTCGGGTGTGCTGGTGGCAACAATCTTTGTGAGTAGAAAAAAATCTTCTACGCGTTTAATGTACAAAGGATCGGCAGAGTCTTGCGGTGGCGGAGGTAAGTCCTTAGATAAAAATGGACTGGTATCATTCTGAAAACAAAGTTGTGTTATCCGGCATATCCATCGTCTGTATGCAATGTATGTTGCTGTTCTAAAACGCTCCCTGTTTGCAAGGGCCGCCTTCTCAAACGAATCCTTGGTAATTAATCCGGCAAGTGAGTATAGGTCTGGAGTTTTGGAAAGAGAAAGCCTTGTCAGCCCTCTGATTGCTCGTGCAAATCGCATATTCGCACGAGCGCCTTCTCGTATTGTATACATGAGACTTCTTTCATATGCGATAGCATTGGCATTGCTTGGACTGGCAATAAGCGCGAGGCGCGTTTCCTCTAGGTTAGCGAGTGAATACAAAAATTGGATCGGGTAGAGAGACTCTTGCACATACCGCATCTCAGTATTAGTTTTTTGCAGTTCAGAAAGTTTGCTCGTAGCAGTTTCTAGGTTGCTTATTGCCCGGCGTAACTTATCGGGGTCTGTTCCAGAAATAGCAAAGAGCGGCTCAAGTCGTACTTCTCGAGCAAGTGCAGTGATGTACTCGTCTGTGTGTTCGCGAGCGAAAATAAATCCGTAGACACAACCAAACCCCAGCACTACCAGCAAGGCACAGACTGTCTTATGCATCGTTACCATAATAAATCACTGTGTATTTTCAGGTAATCTTTGAGGTCATTCATTGCGCGTGGTAATTCGCCAGGAATTTCCTGAAAATCACTCAAATAGATGTAGGGTTCATCGGGGAGAATGTGCTTCTTTTCAGTAAATAGCTCAGGGACTGTCCCAAGGGATTGGTTGCCACTCATCATCAAGGCATAAAAACCACTGCGTGCAAAAAATAGGAAGGATGCTGCAAGTTCGGGTTGGGCACCCTTTTTGCGCGCAAGCAGATTCCGCAACTCGATTCGTGCAATTTCAGTGGGGATCCACTCAAATCCGGCGCTTTGGTTTTTTGTTGCAACCGCAAGGTCAATTATTTCGTCTGAAATACTCGCTGGTAGCAGTCCTTTATCAACTAATTGCAGTGCCGTCTGCAAATAAGTATGCGCATCAGATTCGTGGATTGTCGTACCAGAAACTCCCCGCACACTTCTTTGCAACACTTTCGTGTCTGCAGGAGGCGTCTGTTCTAAGATACTTGACTGCCTTGCATAATTTCCTATAGCGAATGTTGAGAAAATACTACCCACATCCCGATCAAGTTCAGGGCAATTATAATGGTTAAATTCTTTTGCGGGGACATATCGTGCGCCACGGCTGGTGAAATAGTCCAGATAGGGTACTTGCGTGTAGCGGTCAGTTTCAAAAAAGCGGACATTCCCAATCGGAACAATACCAAATCGTTCGATGTAGCCAAAAAAATTTGGCTCGTATGAAAAAGAAAAAAAAGGAGGCGTTTTTTCAGAGTTCGTGCACGCGCTTTGCGAAAGCACAGGGGACGGTAATGCATCAACGATGAAACCAAAGTTCCTATAGAAAGCATGCGAGCGGATAACTTGGTCAGTTTCAATTTTCTTGAATGTTACTTTGGCTACACTAGCTACAATAGGTACCGACAGATCGGAAACAACGCAGTCATTAATGCGGCCACGAAAACAGCGGTTACGCATTTTTATTGCCTGACCTGGTTTTTCTGTGCGCCTTGAAAGATCGGCGAGTGCCCGCAAAGAGTTTTCTCGGGTGATGATGGAATTGGCAGTTCCGTAGGCCCCGGTTGTTTCGGGGACAACTGACAAAAAGCTTCTCTGGAACTGCTCGAGGTTTTCTGCGTACGCGTGTTGTGCTTTGTTCAGTAACGCTTGGTAAGCGATCATGTCTGAGTCGGCACCGCTTTTGATAAACGACCGTCGCATATATTCAAGTTCAGACATTGCGCGTAGGAAAGAAAGCGGATACAGGGTTGTGCTTACAATTTTTTCGTTGTGACGAGTTGCCTGAATCCTTGATAGCCTTTCTTGGGCCTGTGCTAAGTCTTTGAGCCCGTAATCAAGATGCATCAGGCTGGTTCCGGCGAGCGCAAAATAGGGGCTTCTCTTGGCTACGGTTTTTGCGTATGCAAGTCTCAGTGCCTGCACTTCAGTTGCAGGGCTCACCGGCCCGTCTTCGGCTGTGACGATGCCGTTTACTACTCGAAAAACCTTACCGGCTACAGTTACAATCTCGTTGATGTGGGCCTCGCGAAGTGCATTTGAAAAGAAAGATTGCTGTTCAGCCAAACCAGCTTCTGCAAAGATTGGATTTGCGACAAAAAAGGTAGCAACAACAGTAAGCGCGAGGAGACCGCTAAAATAAACCGCCGCAACTGAGGAAAAATATTTCATCTTGTTTGCCAACAGTGTCTTGGGGGACGCAGGCGGTTGCAATGTGGGTCTCTCTCGCATCGGTTGTAATACCCGAAGTATCATCCTGTGGGCTGACCAGTGTCTGCTGTGTGGCACCGCCCTGTGCTTGGAGTCCCAGAGTAGTGATAATGAACCCGATACTTGCAAGAAGCAATGCGCGAGCGGACTTTGAAAGAAATTCAACCATGTAGCAAGGATATCGCTCTCGCTCTTCTTGTCAATAAGTGCTAGGTGTGGGAAATCACCCTTTTGTGCTTTTGATTTGGACTCCTCTTGATCAAGGGAAGGCATATGAGCGGCAAAAAGCGACCGGACGCAACCCCTTGTGCATATGTCTTCTCAGGGCTTATACGGAGGTTTTCTGCAACCAGGTGAGCGACGGTATCGAGGTCAACAGGCTTCTTTAGTTGCACATGGAGTTCAAGCTGAACGCGTGGCCCGTCGGGGGTTTGTCGTTCATGGCGATGTAACTCGAATTCGTCTGTGACGAGCGTATCGACCGACCGCAAGACTCGTTCAAGCTCGTCAACACGCACGACTCCACCTTCTATTTTTAGAAAATCAATTTCGGTTCGACCAAGTATGGTGAAAGACCATGGTTCTTCATGTGTACATGGTAATTCTACAATGTGCGCAGTATCGCCAATCTTAAAGCGTATCAAAGGAAATGCAGATGGTTCACCAGGGTATGCGGTAATCAGCAGGTCGCCTTCGGCACCAGGATGCGGAGCGATAACCCTACCGTCTGAGTCAGCGATTTCTAGAAAGTGACTTTTCTTTGGATGATAGACTGCATACGGTTCGCTTTCGCGCATGGTGCCACAAGGTATACCCATTGGCACATCTTCGACCTCGCTCGAGCCATACGAATGGACAAGTGTTGCGTTGGGAAATGTTTCCCGTGCGTATTCGTATCGGGCACGAGAACATGCCTCCCCGGCGATTTCGAGGAACTTTATTTTTTTGTTGAGCCCCGATTGCTTCATGGCTTCGCCTATAGTGCGAAGCTGGTAGGCAAACAGGGAGGCAGCATCGACACCTGCAATATCCGCAAGTCGAACGGTTGCCTCAGGATACTGTGGGTCGATTGTTATAACACGCGGTGCAAGACCCAGCTCGGTTTGCACCATTTCATGCCAATGGGGCATCATCGGGACACTAAAGGTAAGAAAAGGTTTTTTAAAGTCATGATAGGCAAGTCTATAATCTAGATGACGAACATGTGTCCGAGGGCTAAACAGAGGAGGTTGTCCACTTGTGCCTGACGAGGCGCGTAAATGGTCCAGTACGGAAAGAGGGAGAAACGAACGCAGTTGCAACGGAGTTGCCGCGAGGTCGGCCTTGGTCAGTGGTCGGATTTTTTGCCAGTCATCCTCGGTGGCACATGTGAGGGATTCTCCAGGTCTAAGACCATACAGGTTACGATAAAAGGTATTGGTCGGATGATGTGTACATCGATCCAAAAGTTTTTTTCGTTCACTAAGAGATAGCATACTAGGCGAATAGAAAAAGAGGTGACCCGCAAGCACAGGTGTCGTGCCTTTTCTCGATATGAAAGGGAAGTCTGTAGTTAACAAGAGGTAGTATGTCGTCTTGTGTTCCAGAAACGCAAGAGGTAACGGGATCAAACACAAAACCGTTCGCAAGATGAAATTGAAAATGTGCACTTTTGCTGAGATGTGGGCATTGTATAAACAAAGGAATTCCTGGGAACAAGTGCACTTCATGCGCCATAGATAACCTGAGGGCGGGAGTGAACCCCTTGGGTAATACGGGCGGTGCGCTAGCGAGCGGATGTACGATCACCCACTTCTGCGGCACTGCGGACCCAGCTTCTAAAATGTGGGCAAGGAAGCGCTCAGCATCCTGACTTGTAGTAAGCACGGTGTCCAAAGAAGCGTCGCGGATAGCTACACGGCCAACAGGCATATTCCCCTGCTCGTTTAGAAAGAAAAAGGATCTACTAACCTGGCAGGCTTGAAAAATCAGAGGTTCACATTGCCAATACAGCGGGAGTCGCACCAAGACCCCATTGGCCGACAGTTGGCGCAGATTGTCTGCAAGACTTTGCCATTGCCAGGTGTGTGTGCGCGGAAAGGCGTATATGTGCGGGTTTTGAGGGTCAAAAGATGTGGGGAAAATACGCACCGGCATAGTGTGCAGAATGGGCTGGACTTTTTCGAGTAATGCCAGGTATTCAGCATGCCCGATTGCACTACCGGGTGGCTCGACTCCCAGCTGTTCATAGGATTTTTCAAGGGTGCCTACCATAAGAAATCATGGTACCACTCGAGCTTTGTGTGTGCTATATTTTCGCCTAGCGTAGTACAGAACAGGAATATAACTATGGATCCAATGGTTCTCGGCGCTGTTGCGCTGATCGGGCTCATTGCAGGTTATATCAATGTGATTGTCGGTAGTGGATCTTCGATAGCTATACCAGCTCTCATTTTCTTGGGGCTACCACCACACATAGCCATTGGTACCAATCGGTTCGCGATGATCTTCAACAACGGCACAGGGGCCATTGGCTATCATCGAAAGGGCTATCTCAATGTGAAGGCTGCGCTTCTGTTCTCTGTTTTTGCGGCGGTGGGTGCGGCGGCAGGAGCTTTTCTCGCAGTCAAGACGCAACCTGCACTACTCGTACAGCTGATAGCGTTGATACTTGTTATCGAAGCATTGGTGGTACTTGTCGGTAAAAATGGACTGGGGATTGAGCAAAAGATTTTCGAACTCACGCAAAACAACCTTATCGTTGGTGCTGTTGCGGGGATCGTCATAGGTTTGTATGGGGGTTTCATTGGCATGGCGATCACTTCCATGTTCATGTTTATTTTCGTAGCCTTTTTCAGTCTCTCGTTCCTTGAGAGCGCTGCGATGTCCAAGGTAGTCACTTTTGTCATCTCGGTCGTCGCGACGGTGATATTTCTGGCCAGTCTCAAAGTTGATCTTATTGCAGGTGGTGTGCTTGCAACGGCCTATGTTGTCGGCGCATATGCAGGTGTCCAGTCAGCGGTACGAATGGGTAATCCGTGGATGCGTTTCCTTTTTGTAATCGTTGCGCTAGCGTCGGCCGGGAAACTCCTATTTGATCTGTATAAGTAAGCCCCGTTTGGGGCTTTTTCCTTTTGTGCTACGCTTCCTGGGCGGTGTTTATGAGATATCTATGACAGCAGAAACTAGTGTCCGAATTACTAAGCCCACTGTGGCATTTTGTGTTGCACTTTTCCTCACCACTACGGCTCTTTTGTTGGTTGAAGTGATAAGTATTCGGTCTGCTCAGATGGCTTTCGATCTAGATTATAAATTTCTCATCATACCTCTGACTCTGCTTGGCATTAGCCTTGGGGGAATTGCGGTCTTTTTGCTGCCCCGGAGAATAACGGAGAGCGACTATTTTCTAGTTGGTGTGTCTTTTTTTTATCCACCGTCAATACTGCTTCTGTTTTTAGTTGCTCAATACGCGGCAAGGTTTTCAGGGGATACCTCCCTCCTGGTCGGTGGGCTTTTTTTTATCGCGTGTCTAGTTGTTTTTTCATGCGCTGGAGTTCTTCTTGCACAAGTGTTTAGAATGTATTCGGCGTACATATCAATTCTTTACGCATGTGACCTTTTGGGGGCGGCTATGGGTATTGCTCTCGCAACACTGTTCTCAGATTACATCGGATACGAACACATGATAACACTTAGCTTGTTAGTGGCGTGCGCTACTGTTGTGGCGTACGCACACCCCACGAACTTTCATCACGGCATACGGAAATGGAAATTACTTTTCACGATCTTCATCCCTGCCGCCCTTTTCGTTACTTGCTGGTATGTACACCAGGTTTCCCCGCTTGCTTGCAAAGACCTCTCTCTTTACTCTGTCAACAACTCCTATGCGCATATAGATGTATACAAGTTGAAGACAGAGAAGTTGTCCCAGGTTGGGCACGAATTTGGGGATGGATTGGAAAGAGAGATTCCGGCAGGTGTCCGTGTTTTTCGTATGACGATCGAATGTGGTTGGATTTCAACATTCCTGGTGGATTTCGCCAAACAAGACGATGCTAAGTTTCTTGAAAGAGGTATTCGCGCCATCCCATTTGCCGTGATGGGGGAAGGCAACTTATCACATGTCCTAATCCAAGGATCTGGGGCAGGAATCGATGTTACTCGTGCTCGCATGTTTGGAGCACAGAATGTAACAGCCATAGAAATGAACCCGCTCATGGTTGAAACAGTCGCTCTGGTTGCTCATCCGGTAGCGTACCCATACAACAAGGAGGGCGTTACTCTTGTTGTTGACGACATGCGGAGATTTATGGAGACGAGCACATCAACATATGATGTAATACTGAACGCGAAATCAGGTCGCTATGGAAGCGTCGCCGTTGCCACTGATTTTGTTCGTTATAACGAAACAGTCGAAGCGTTTAGGTCCTCGCTTGAACATCTCAACCCCGGAGGAGTTTTTGCATTTACCGCTCTCTCAAACTGGATATATCCTCGTTTGATTGGAACGGCAGTTCAAGCACTGCGCTCTCTTGGATTAGACCCTGCTGGCAAAGTTATTTTGGTGCAGGGACGCGAAGGAAAAGAAGAGTTACTACTTGTTAGCAAAACGGATTTTTCTCAAGAGTTTTTTCAGAAGATAAGTAGAGAGAGTATCTCGCGTGGCTTTGAAACACCAAGTCTTTTTTCTGGAACCGCATTGCTAGAGTACTCAAAAGACGATTCGGTTATGAGTGATGACCGACCTTTTTACAACTTGTACTTAGGTACACAAGTTGTTTTTGGGAGAATAGTTATCTACAGAGATACATTAGTGGGTTTGATGGTGCTACTGACAGTTTTGTTTTTGGGTATTGTCTGCATTCCCTTTGCTACGAGTGGGCTAGAACAGCTGAGTGCCGGCCCACAAAGGGCACTTTTTCTCGGGCTAGCCATTTTCTTCGGTCTGTCCAGTTTCGGATTTGTATTACTCGAAGTACTATTTATTCAGAGATTTCTACTTATATCTGCCAACCCTACGCATGCATTTGGGTTGCTTCTCGGATGCTTCCTTTTCTGGGGTGGTGTAGGGAGTCTTATCTCGTCACTATTTGCGCAAAGAAGCCTACTTAATTGGGTCGGAAGCGCGTGCAGTTCCGCAGTTCTGGTGATACTACTATTCACATCTCTCTCAGAGAATGAATTGGTGCACATGATTGTTGCGGGGAATCTTTTTCAAATCGTGATACTTCTAGCGCTTGTTTCACTACTAAGCGCGTCTTTGGGGGTTTTGTTTCCAATCGGTGTTCGTATGATGGGTAGCCAAGGTGAGATCCTGCTACCGTGGATACTTGGCGTCGGTGGTGCTGGTTCCGTGCTTGGGGGGCTCGCCGGCAAGCTTTTTCTCGGCATAGGAGGTTTTACGGTAATTGGATTACTTCTTGTGCCGCTTTACATAAGTATCTATTTAAGTGCGGTTCTTTTATACAAAGTACGGTCGCTTGACCCCTAATTGCCGGATGCTAAAATCTATACCATGAATAGGATTTTCCTCGTGCTGGTGGTGGGTATTATCGGAGTTTCAGGTTATTTATTTATATCCGCCGGAAAGTTTGGAGCCTCGGAGCCTCGGACCATTAAAATGGTGATTGCACACAGGCCATTCTCGGTTTTTGACCGTTCAACGCAAGTATTTGCAGACGAGCTCGCGCGTCTTACTGGAGGCACACTCAAACTGGAAATAGTAAAACCATCTCAAATTGGCTACTCTGACGAGGGGGATATCAGCAAGGACGATGTTGTAACGCTTCTTAAGAAAGGCTCGGTGCAGGTGAGCACTGCAATTGTTTCAGGCTTTGAGGACCAAGCTCCACTCGCCGGTAAGCTTGATGATCCTTTTGCTTTTAATACCTATGCTGATGCAGAGGCTTTTCTAGATGGTGTGTCGGGAAAAGAAATACTTTCACAGGTAAGCAAGAGTTCTTCTGTTGAAGCCATAGCATTCACTTTTAGTGGCGGCTTCCGTTCTGTTGCGCTTCGAGACAAGTCAGCTGCAGGTGTCAGTGCTCTTAAGGGGAAGCGTATTGTCGCAACCGGCGGGAAGGCTGTGAACGAAGCATTCGAAAAACTAGGAATTCTTTCTTCAGATGACGGAAATACGGCCGACGGTGTTGAATTTACTTACACCCGGGCGGCGGAATTACCGGGCGGGTTTACATTTCCTACGATCGTCGAAACTCGGCACGGACTTCTCGCCACGATGATTCTTGTGGACGATACATTTTTAAGGACACTTACTCCAGACCAGCAAGATGCTTTGAAACGCGCGGCTACAACAGCGGCGGCTACGGAGCGAGAAGATTCAATAGCCCTTGCAGATAAAGTGCGCAGTGATTTGGTTGAGCGTGGGGTACAAATTATCGAAGTCTCAGACGAAAAACGAGCATCTTTGCGTAAGTAGGTAGCACTCGGGTAGAGTGTGTCATTGATGAGGTGTTCAGCCGTCATCAATTACTGACTTATGCGCATGTCCCAAAAATGGTCTATCTTGTTTGTTCTCAGCACAGGACTTTTGGTAGTCGGGAGCACTTTTATCAGTCCTCTGTGGGTGGCAGCGGGCAAGGTGGCTTACCCTTGCCTGTTTCGTTCTCTGGAAGAAAGAACGGAGTGCTACGAGGACACGCTTCCTGATCTTTTCCCGGAGTTCTCGGTGCGCGAAATCTTCTCCTTTGTCAAAAGTGCTCAAAAAATAGAACCAGCACTTGCGGATTGTCATTTTGTTGCGCATGAGCTAGGACAGCGGGTAGTGCGAAATAATCCTAAGCGGTGGGCCGACTTTATAAAGGAAGAAATACCCGGAAGTATTTGCGCAGGCGGATATGTACACGGTCTCACGATAGCCGCGTATGACCACGAAGGGCTTTCTGACAAGGAAATAGAAAGGGAACTCCCTGTTTTTCGAAAGGCATGTGAAGGTATGCGGTTTAATGATCGTCTAAGTTGTGTACATGGATTAGGACACATGCTGTACTACATCACAGGGGGTGATGTTAGACGCAGTTTGCCGCTTTGTGACAGAGTGACTAGTGAGAGTATTGTAGATCAAAGTTTTACGGACGCTCGCCGATGTTATACGGGGGTTGTGATGATGCTCTTTTTTTCGTTCATAGACCCTGAATGGGAGCCGTCAAAACTCTATTCGCTGAATCGCGAGAATGTTCAGGATTTTTGTGACACATTTCCCCGCCCCGCCCACCGGGGTGCTTGTATGAGAGGAAGCTGGCCAATCTTTTCAGAAGTTATAGAGACAGGAGGTGGCATTGATGTGTTTTGTGCCAATCAGCCCGATACACACGAAACGGAATGGTGTTATGCAAAAATGTTTCTTGCGGTTGGGTGGAAGAATGTAGGTGAGCTAAACGACATACAAAGGATATGCAGTGGAGTATCCAGCGCTTGGCGAAAAAGTTGTCATATGCATACGCAGCGGGAAATTTTAGCACAGGGAGGAATCTCGGGAGGCCTTCCCAAAGCCATAGAGCTCTGCGAACTCTATGGCCTTGCAGACAGGAATTCTTGCTACGCTATTCTTGCGGAAAGCTCCGGGCGGTATACAGGGACCTCACAAAATGATGTCCCTCGTAAAGAATTTTGTGAGAAGCTACCCGAGGCTTGGAGGGATATGTGTTTATCGGCTCCTGAGCGCTAACCTCGAGATTACTCAGCGTATGCTGAGTAATAGGCTTTGAAGTCATGCACTGCACGAACAGATTCGCGCTGGGATGCGAGATCGCTCAAGTACAAAAATGGTTCGTTTGGAAGGATGTGCTCCTTTCCCGTAAAAAGTAAATTTTCTTCCGACGACTCGGTGGGTAGAGGCCATGACATCAATGAAAAGAATCCGCTCCTGACATAAAAAAGAAAAGGAGCCGTTAGTTCCGGATATATTCCTCGCTCGGCAACAAAAATATTTTTTCTCTCCATGCGTGCAATCTCGGTCGGCACCCATTCAAAAGTCGCTGTTTCGTTTTTTAAGGCGGTGGCAATTTCAGCAATAACCGCGGTCTCTGTGTCGGGGAGTTTTCCCGAATTAGTAAGTTCGAGGGCAACTCTCAGATACGCAAGCGCGTCTGCCTCTTTCACGACATCGTTGGCAAGAAGTTTTTCTCGTAGTAATACAAGGTTTCTCGTTTGCTCAGGGTTGGCAAACTTTTTGAGATCTATGGTACGGGCATGATCTCTGAGGGCGAGTACGGTGAAAATCCGTGATATGTCTGATCGCATTGTGGGGCAGTTGTAATGGGTAAATTCTTTAACTGGAATGTAGGTAATGTCGCGCGTGGCAAAGTAAGTAATGTACGGGGAATTTCCAGAGTAGTTAGGCTTTACGAAACGAACATTACCAAGAGGCAAAATATCCGGATGGGTTTCGTATGATGATTTTTCTGTGCGTGGCGCAATTGCGACGAGAGGTGGTGTTTTTTCTGGTTGGAGGCAGGTGCTTGCCCCGAGTGCGATTACTGGATAGGAGGCGACTGGAAAGCCAAGGTTCAAATAAAATTGTTTCGAATTTTGTACCTGTCTCAAATCTTTTTGTGTTGGGATATGTGGTGAGTTGGTGTAGGGGATCTTTGATAGAGCGAGGTCGCTCGCTCTACAGTCACTGATAGTTCCTTCAAAACAACGAGCTCGTTGGGCCATAGCTTTGTCCATTAAGGATGCCCTTTGGGAAAGCATGTCCAGTGCTTGGAGTGTGTCTAACCTGCTAATAGTGCTCTGAGCGGTTCCATATGTACGGGCGGAGGTTGGGACAGTTGCAACAAAGGCTTTCCGGAACGCTGACAGATCGTGTTTGTATGCACGCACGACTTCACCCAGATTAGCTAGATACATCTGTGCATCCACATCGCTCCCTGATTGTAGAAATTGTCTGCGCGTGCGCTCGGTCTTTACTAAGGACTTCAGAAATGAAATAGGGTAAAGAGCTTCCTGTACTGATTTACGATCCTTGTCATTTTTTTGAATTTTTGCCAGGGAGGTCTGGGCTTCTCCGAGATCTGCTATAGCGTTTTCGAAGCGGATGAGGTCTACCCCTGAAAGGGGAAAGTAGGGGGTATTTCTAGCGGTTGTTTTTAGATACGCAACCTCGAGTGCTTTTAGAGTGATGTATGCAGACATTGATTCTTTCGTTTGGGGGTGAGGCGTTCCGTCTAAAAATAAAAAAGGCGTTCGTCCGGCTACAACACGCTCATTTACTTGTGCGTCCTGCAAGATGCTCGCGTAAAATTCAATTCGCATGGCTAGTGCGGTATAGTGCGTATACAGAAGGAAAAAAACGCTAAAAGCAATGACTACTGCTCCTACCCATAGGGCACTAATTCGTTCCATTAGCCTGATGGTGCCACGCGGAGGTAAGATCTGGCAAGGGATTCGTCTGGTTAAGAAGGGCGGTACATTGCTATCATGCTTCGCGTGTTACTAAGACAGCGAATGTACTTGGCCGGAATCGGATGCACCATTATTCTCCTCGGTACCTCCACAGTTGTATTTTCCGACTTCTCGAGAAGTCTTAAAATGTTTTTGGCAAACATAACTCTCATCTCCTGCCAGCGGTTCTTCACTGTGCAGGACTTGGTGAAGACCGCTATATTTCCGCGTGTACGCGTGTCAGTTGGCCCGTATATCTTGATGAATTTAGGTATGGCAAGAAGGATGTCGGATCTCTCTGTGATGAGTGGCCTGCCGACATTGAATCGTGCTACCGCAGAGTCTTTATTGGATTAGGATGGACATTTGTGCAAGATCCAAAACGCCTTGCGACTATATGCGATGCACAAATTCGAAGGGTTGAGTGCTAAAACATAGGATCGTTGCAGAGACTGCTCTATCTTGGGAGCAACCGATACGCAGTGAGGCGTGCGCAGGATTTGTGTAGTTTTGCTGGGAAAGATGTAGAGACGCAGTGCAATCAAGCTCTCTCAGAGTACGGGACTCTGCTCTATAAAGAGAGGAATCTTCAAGAAGGTTGTTGTGGGTTATTTACAAACGATATGTCAAAGCGCTGTTTGGAGTCTCTGACAATATCGCTGTGAGGTTGG
Source organism: Patescibacteria group bacterium (assembly GCA_038064835.1). Classification (GTDB taxonomy): domain Bacteria; phylum Patescibacteriota; class Minisyncoccia; order Phycocordibacterales; family UBA2100; genus JACQKA01. The sequence continues at coordinate 40,009 of JBBTSD010000015.1, read as the reverse complement.
GCCGTTGTATCAGGGTGGACGATATATAAAAAGGAGGTCATACGACCTCCTCAAATTACGAGTCACCCGCAAGCTTCTTTTCGAGGATTGATGCTGAAGCGTTGCACATATTTACGAATCCCATCAGCGGGCCAAACTCTTTCTCGGCAATCAAGCCAGTAAAATAGAGTCCAGGCACCGACGACTCGAAATGCTCGGTGAGAAGTGGGTAGCCTTCATGAGATGCAATCTCTTGGTGTAGTGACTCGGCAAGAACAGATATGTTTGCAAGTGCTGGCTTGTATCCTGTTGCGAAGATAACAAAGTCGACGGGTTGTAATTCTACCAACACATTATTGTGTCGAACGATGACACGAACACGGTCCTCCTCTTTAGTCAGACGAACTACTTTTGTACAAGGGCGCAGAGTGATGTTTGGATGTGACATCCGCGACGCAAGCCACGGCTCGACTTTCTGCTTTCCAGCAGGGCGCACTTTTGAGACTATCTCCTCACGATCAGTTTCGGTAAGATGTTTAAACCAAGCAGGATCTCTTAGGGTCCCCTCAACGATTTGCTTGAGTACTGTCCAATCTGGGGCTTGGAACTGGGGTGTGGTATGTCGATATACCGTCTCTACAGTTGCTCCAGCCTCTGCAAGGAGGGCACTCCATTCGAGACCTGCGGCGCGTCCACCGATTACGAGTACGCGCTTATCCTTGAAGCGTTGCATGTCGTGCGCATCAGCAGTATGTGCCCACTGATACGCAGGAATCATTTGTGAGTATTCTGCGGGTACATAGGCGTGCTCGCTGATTCCTGTTGCAACCACAACAGCGCGTGCGTTTATTGTCTGGCTCTCGAATTTCAGCACAAAATGCGCCCCATCTTTTTCAATACGGCGGACATAATGTTCCTGAACGCGAATTTCAGTGCGTCGCATGAACCATTGAAAGTACTCTATGAACAGCTCGCGTGGTATAGGCTGTGTGCCATCACCAATGTCGACTTCGTGCTCTTCAATGAACACGCGGAAGCTACGATCCCCGAAGGGATCAAACCCCGCATTGAGCTTGGTTCTTAGCAAGAGTCCCTGAGGCATCCGAATCCACGCATCAAATGGCCTACCAAAAATCAGATAAGGCACGGCGGCCTTTTCAAGGCGAGCGGCTAGTGAAAGGCCAAAAGGGCCCGCGCCAATAATAGCGATAGGTGGGCATTGTGTCGATCTTTCCATAATCACCTCGCGATTTCCAAAGCGAGTATACAGTAGGTAAGGATGAGGAGATAGCCCTTTGCGAATTTGTAAATCTGTTTGAGTGGGCTAGAAGAAACCACCACAGCTTATGAAAGTTACATCCGCAGGAGATTTCTCTTGCGTACAGGAACCTGTTACTGCAGAAGCAATCGACTCTTGTCCTGATATGTCTTTGGGGGTCGCATGTACCTGATCAGTTATCCAAGATAGCGTGCCAACGAACGGTATGAGAGCAACAAGACCAAAAATCATTTTACGCACTGATTTCATAAAAATAGTGTAGCATAGGATTCTTAATTTTCCGTAATTACCCATGGGAGACAATGCGTCGCACTTTTTTGTCATGGTCTGGCATTGGTTCACAGGTAACAGAACTAATGAGAGAGGAATTTATCGAGTCGCTAAGGAAGCGATTTGTACCTATACGCATGTTTCGAATGAGATGTCTGGCAAGCCCTTGCAAGTCGAGCCCTCGAGTGCGCGGGTGTACATAGAGGACGATTTGAGGCTTTGTGTCAGACTTCTTGAAAATATGCAGTTCGAAGTTCCCTTCGATTTCGGCGGCAAAAGGAGCAAGAATGCGCTCAAGCTCTTCGCTTTTAACCTCACCTCCTGGGATAAATGCTCGGTCGTAAGCAACCCGACCGAGCATTTGGTAGACCGTTTCTTCTGATACGCATGCACATGTTTTCGCAACACGCCGGGCGAGATCGCCGGTGCGATAGCGGATAGCGGGGATTGCGTTCCCACCCCACAGAGTTGTGAGAACAATTTCACCGTCTCGATCCAGATCTTCGATTACCTCGCTTGTTTCAGGGTCTATGAGCTCCCAATAAAATTTGTCCGTGTATGGGTGGACGCGATCGTCACGAAGACTTTCTAGATGCGCACACGCGTACCCACTACGCCCACCAGACTCGATATTGGAATACTCCCAGGTAATTTCAGCATTTGGAAATTTCGTAGCCATTTCTTGAAATTGAACATCTGCTGGCTTCTCGCCCCACAGATGAATGTAGCGTATGTTTGCTCCGGAATATACCTTCAGGAGGTAGGGTGCAAATGCAAGGATAGGACTGCATGGACCTGCGAGCGCATCTATCTTGAAGAGTGATGACATGCGGGCGGTTGCCTCCGGCATTTTTTGTATTGCACCGATGTGGCCAAGTTTGAATGGCTCGCATGCCTCGTCCATACCGAAATGCGGATAGTAAAAAGATAAAATTCGAGTGAACTTTTCCTTTAGGTACGACCGGTCGACATGAAAATTGCGAGGGATGAGTACCACACCGCGCCCGCTTGTCCCTGACGATGTGCGAATAGAGTGGGCTTTTTCCCAAGGTACAAACAGGCGTTCGAGGAACGGCGTGGCCACAAGCTTTTCCTTGGTAAGGAACGGTAGAGTGCGCCACTCTTGTAGAGTTCGAGGAAATGAGGAGGTTGGAGTAATTTCCTGCTCTTTGTACCATGTTCGGTAAAATGCCGAAAACTCGTTTCCCAGAGCTTCCTGGAATGCGTCCTGCACTTTCTGTCGCATAAGCTCGTTCATGGTGCAATTGCTATTGCGGGTTTTCCGCACATGCATTTTTGGTTGGTGGTATTTCTGAAAATCGGGATAGCGCTGAAATTGAGTGGAGCATCTGGTTCAGTACTTGCGTACTGCATGCCGTTCTGTTCACTCCAGATGAGTTCGGGGGCAAGATGGAAGCGTTCTCGAGACTCGGTGGCGAGTTGCTCACATTGATAGGCGACGGATAGTCCTGGAACAACATGGAGATCGTAGTGAACAAGACTGTCACTTGCTAAACGCTCTACCGAGGCTGTGTTGCGTAATAGATACCACATAGGCGGATGGGCAATTCCTGCGGTGTCAAGAGCAGTGAGAAGCGATCTTGCGGTTTCCACCGTTGCAAGGACGCACTGCGGTTCGATTTGTTTGATAAGCTCGACCGCCGTCGGTGTTTGCAATGGAGCCGCAACAGATGCGTGAGGTATCCCCAGAGAGCGGTGTGTCCAAAAAATCATAGGATCAATCTGGAGGTATGGGGAGCAGAAGACCACTGATCGAGTGATGGTATGTTCACGCAAGGTTCGTGCAAGCGAAGGCATTGCGGCACCGCGAATGTGTGGCGTTAGGAGAAATTGGTCGTCCGGCTCGAATCGTGTAGGTGTGTGGTGATGGTATTGCTGTAGCGGGCGCGCCTCTAAAAGGCCCTCCAATATTGTGACTGCGTCATTCATAAAACAAGGACAGTGTACCACTTTGCTATAGTGACTGCATGGTACGGGCACGCATGCTTCTTGCAGGTATTCTCGCTTGTGTTGCTGTGGTACTGATCACCATTCTCTTGACGCAAGCATCGAGACATCAAGTGTCTGCCAAAATCCTTTTTAGCTGTGTTCGGTTTTTAAATAGAGAGGAGCGCACTCATTGCTATGAACGGACGGTATATGATCTCTACCCAATGTACAATGTCCATGAACTATTTCTGGCAATTCGCACATTGCAGAAATACGATATGACACTAGTCCCATGTCATTTTCTTGCGCACAGACTTGCTGCGGCAGTGGTCGCGCAGGATCCAGCACGCTGGTCTGAGCAGATGATTTCGGAAGAAACAAACAGCATGTGTTCATTTGGGTATACGCATGGAATTGCGATTGCTAAGTTCAAAGGAGCGGGAGATTCTAGTGAGAATATAGTGGCGAAGGTCATGCCTGATCTTATTGAGATGTGCGATAAGGGGCGCGCCAGTGCGCGGGCAAGGAATAATTGTTTCCACGGATTGGGGCACATATTCTACTATTTGACGAACGGTGATATCGCGTACGGGTTGGCATTATGCGATCAAAGTGTGGACCGTCACTCAGGTGATTATGAAAAATCGCGCATCCGCTGTTATGCAGGTGTGTTTATGAAGTTGTTTTTCCTAACGCCTGACGATGATGAACCTGATCCACATTTACTGGACAAGAGAACTGCCAGTGCTTTCTGCGATTCTTTGAGAGAAATTCGATTTGTGCAGGAGTGTAAACGGTCAAGTTGGATCTTGTATAAGGACGAATTGATACACAAGGAGGCGGTGTATAGATTTTGCAAGGACATGGTGACAACAAACGACATGGACCTTTGCTTTGCACGAGTTTTCCGTGGGCTTGCTTGGGACATGGTTGGTCATTTGAATACATTTGTGCCACTCTGCGAGGAGTTCAAAGGGGTTGGAAGCCGGTACGGCGAATGCTACACTGCTGGCGCTTTGGAATACGCACTTACTGCAGGTGGCACATATGGTATGCAAGGAGCTCGGCAATTTTGTAATCGCACAAATGGGGATGCTAGAAATGCATGCATGCAGTCCTTGGAAACACTCAGTTCGGAATAATCGCTATCCGTTTTTCTTGGGATGAGTATACTGGAATGGTTGCGAAGTATAGGATTTTAATATGAGATACACGAGAATTGGTGCATATATCCTCATTGGAGGATTTTTCGGAATCCTCTTGATATTGTTCGGGGTGAACAATTTTCCTGGAAAGTCCAGAGTCAGAAACCTTACGGGACAAGCCGTGGCCTGTGCAGATAAGCCGTTGGGGGTTGAAAGGAAATTGTGCTATGAGCAGGAAATCCCTGCGCTATCCCTTGCGTTATCTCCTGAGGAAATATTCGCTTTTATACGAGCCCAGCAGAAAAAAGATCCCACACTACTTCATTGCTATCTTGTAGGACATAAAATTGCAGAAATGTTTGTGACGCATAATCCTGAAAACTGGGTCGCTCTCCTTAGAGATGATCCAAGCCAGGGTGCCTGCTCAAATGGATATACATACGGTATTCCTATTGTGGCACTTCGGTTGAACCACTCCGCTGTGGGGATGCAATTAGATCAGCTAGACGCCGCTTGCTTGACGGGCGTTCTTTCAAAGAGAGTTGCGTGCATGAAGGCGGTAGGCAGTCTCTACCACCATATTGCGTACCCCAGTGTTTCTAAGGCAATGGATATGTGCGACGAAACGGGAGCGAAAGAAGACGACCAAGAGATCGATGGTGTACTCCCGCGTGAAGTGTGCTATGAGGGAGTTATACATGATGCGCTAATGCCACTCGACCCTTCTGTCGCGGCGGACCCCCTGCTTTACGGTGTGACACAGAAGACCTCTGGGGCATTTTGCGATGCTCTCGTAAATCAAACCAGGGTTGATGTGTGTCGTATCGGACGATGGCAACTACACCATGAATCTCTGGGTACAGCACAGGGAATCAAAGATTTCTGCACTGATGGTATTTCTGCTGTGGGACAGCAACAATGTTATGTGCGGATGTTTCGCGCTCTGGGATGGCGTTTTTCTGAGGACTATAAAAGAATTGCTTCCATTTGTGATGGTGTAGATGACGCGCTTCAAAGATCTTGTTATCAGCAGGCGACAAAAGATGCCGTGCGCACACGAGGTGTGGCCGCGGGGGTTGCGCTCTGTACACACACACCCACATCTTTGGCCGTCGCATGTGTCGAAAGTGTTGTGGCACTTGCAGGCGCATATACCGAGAAAGACACTGCTGCTCGAGATGTATTTTGCCAAGATGTACCAACGGATTTTATGAAACGCTGCCTCGCTGTTGAAAATAAGTAAAAAAGATCCCTCACTGTCCTTCTTGCTGCAGCTCATTACTCAGCTCAAGTCTGTCGATGATAAAGCGCCCACCCTTCGCGGCGCGCATCACGGCAGTTGCATAGGTTCCGGGTTTTACATGATCTATGGTTGCGAGTGTACTTTTCCCATACCCAACAATGACCCCGTCCTGTAGTGATGGGGTTAGCGTATACAAAACTGCGCCTTCCGGTATAAGAGCTTGAATTCGGACTTCGGCGTTTAGTTTCCTGTTATATACACGCACCACTACTGTGCGATCTGAGAGGTTTACCTGTTCAACCACAACCGCAACTTGGGACGGACGCAGGAAGGCGATTGTGTTTATAGTCCCATCGGTCTTTAACCGCTCGACCTCGTTGCGGTACTTTCCTAGGTCAAGAACTGCGTACACGGAAATTGCGATAGATAGTATTAGGAGAATAAGTAAGCCAATTGGAGGGTTGCGCTGGGTCATTGTAGGATCGGTATCAGCATGATATGTGCGCGATTTTCCGTTGGGCCATAGGTAACACTGCTTGCCACGAGCGGGGCACCGGGGGTTAGACCCAGTGGTCCCGAACGAGTGAGATATTCACGGACAATGACATCGTTCGTGGTTTCATGAACGATGGTGAACCATTCAGTATCTGAGTCGACACGGACTTCTACAACATGACTTGCTGAGCCATTTGGTCGGTGGGTCTTGAGGCGAATGGTGTCGGGCGAACTCCAGGCAACAAAAGAACCATATAGTTCACCTGGGCCATTAAATGTATGTGGTGTGGCTGATGAGAAGGCAGTATTTAGCATGACACCAACACCAACACCAACAAAAATGCTTGCGAGAACATGCATACCACACAGTATACTATCTACATGGAACACATAGGTTGGCGTAGCCATGCGTTTGATTGGGGCGCACCAATTTTTATTTTGGCAGGCTGGCTCACCTATCTTCTCGCAGGGGCTCCTCCGGGCGCAACAGCACTCATGCTCGTGGGCTCCCTTGCTATATATGCCGTCTTCTACAGTGGCAAGCAAGTAATCAGCCTGTATGTTTTCATGGGGGTCGTATCTCTGTATATCCTCGGGGCGCTTTCAGCAGGATCTCTTTCGAAAATGTTTTTTGGCAACGATGCCGAGCTCACTACTATCGCAGGAGTTTTTGCGGTAGGAGTTGCTTTTTTTTCTGGTATGCGGATGACCAAGGCAATACAAAAGCCAGCTGTGGCACCTCTATCTGTCCTATGCCTCGCGTTGCTATTCCTGGTGGCAGTTCCTTCGGTATCCCGCGTAGCTGGTATTCCATCTTTGTTTACCGGGTCGTACGCACCATCTCTCTCGGTTAGTTACGATCTTGCACTGCGTTCTCTAGCAACATATCCCACTCAAGCATTTTTCGGGTTCGGGCCTGGATCTTTTGAACAGGTGTGGGACGAGTACAGACCTCTGGAAGTAAACATCAGTCCTTTGTGGGATGTACAGGTAACAAAAGCGGCGAGTGCGAGCGTTCAGTTTTTAGTTGAATACGGTCTGATAGGTGCCACGCTTGTTCTGTTCTGTTTTTACTTACTGATAGAACACAGTGTACATCGTTATCGTAAACAAACCCCATGGGCATACTGTGTGGCCGGAGCTTTGTTAAACACGCTCTTTTTTACGCAACCACCACTTCTTTTGGTGGTAAGTGTGGCCTGGTGGTGCGGCGTTTTATACGGACCAGAAGATGTCGATAGTGGCTCATTTGCGTGGTACAACTTTCTTTGGATAGGAGTATGCGGAATCATACTTATTTGTGCAGGAGGATATCTCTTTCTCGTTATCCGCAGTACAGATACCTTCGTTACACAGCTCGCGAACACAAAAACTGCTTTTCAAGCTGTCAGTGTAATAGACGGTAGGCGAGTGTTGGCTAAGCAGGATTTGCAATACGCGCATACACAATCTGCCCAAGCAATGGTCGCTCTGCTTGTGCGCATGGCAGACAAGAAGGTCTTTATGAAAAGCGATGGAGTTTTCTTGGCCAGTATAGCTACTCATGCAACATCATCTGCGAGCGATCTGCGAGCATTTCATCACAACAGAAATCTTGCAAGCACACTTCTGTGGGCCAATGCTTTGATGCACATCGAACTAACGGAATGGCAGATTGCTGAACTAATCACTGAACTTAAGAAAGAGCGAACGCGTAGCAACCCGCAGGTTCTTATGATGCTCGCAGAGGTGTACAGGCGAGCGGGGGACTTGGTGTCTGCCCGGGAATATGCAGAAGAAGCAAAAAGATGGAAGCCAAATCTGGGCGGTGGCTAGTATGCTTTGCAATTTGGAAAACATGTAGCACAGAAAACCCCGCGTGGGCGGGGTTGCTTACTAGGAGACCTTGGTTAATGCAACGCCGGTCCACAGACACACGGCGCATCGATCGGGGATGCAAAGATGTCGATCACGATTTGGCGCCATGGCTACCGTGAGCCAACCATGCTTCCTGAATCCAGAATCTGTTGCCTGATCATGGACAGACATGGTAATCAGGACTGGTGAGAAGTAACAATCGCGCGGGCCAAGCCTGAGAGCCATACGGTGAGTTGCCACATAGGTGAGGAACTCTTCGGGTGTCAACGGGCTGAGACCCTGTGTGCTCACCAAAGTGTCGATGTCGTCAGGATACATCGGTTTTGTTATGCTCAGAGGCACAACCTGAACTGTGCGTCGCTCAGCTGAGGACTTTAATACGCCTGAGCGTATGAGTATACGAATGCTACCGCGCACCACATAGTCACCTTCCCTACAAAGTTGGGCAATGTCTTTGCCGCCAACTTCGAGTGCAACGCCTTCGGGCATTGCCAGACCACGCGTCTTAAGTGCAACTGTCGACATGTCTTCACCCCTTCGTTTTCTGAGTGCACTCTAGCATGGTCTCCTAAAAAATACATGGTTGTGGCATCTAGATGTGCCTTTCGATACAATCCGGGCCATGCTGGTACATAAATACAAAACAGTGACCATTGGATGTGCCATGCTCGTACTTATGTCTGTGGCGCTCATATATTCACCCCAGCATAATAGGACGAATCGAGTGGTTCATACGATCGTGCGCACCGACGCAGGGTTTGAGCCAAACAAACTCACTATTGCACTTGGGGATGAGGTACGGTTTTTCAACGATTCCAGCGGATATTTTTGGCCAGCATCCGACCTGCACCCGCAACATGCGGTGTATCCCGCATTCGATTCTAGGCAGGGGTTGCCATCGGGAAGTTCCTGGTCTTTCACCTTTGACCAAGCGGGCGACTGGCGATTTCATGACCATCTTGATGCAGTACATGACGGCACAATACGAGTGTACGCTGAAGGGGTTGGGCCTAATGCTTGTGCAGAAGATCTCGCTAACCCTACCTGTTGGAACTTGCTCATTCATAAAACTCTTCTCGAAGAGGGAATTGACGCCACCATAAGCATGGTTGCACAATTACAGTCGAGTACACCCGCCTTCACACTCGTGTGCCATGAGTATATGCACGACATCGGTCTACAAGCGTATCGTGTTTATGGGAAAAATGTACCCCTCTCGATGACTCTACGCCTTTGCAATGCAGGATTCTTTCATGGATACATGGAGGGGTATTTCAGCGGGACATATGACATAGTAGGTGCCATTGATTTTTGTACCAGAGTGGGAAGAGAATTGGGGAATTCATTTTCACTTGCGGAGGGCCAATGCTATCACGGCATTGGACACGGTATTACTGAACGCTACATATCTGAAATGCCTACTGCTTGGGACGATATGTACACATTGTCCCGGAAGCCTTTGGCAACTTGTAGAATAGTTGGGCGCACAGATGACGAAAGACACCGATGCTTTTCAGCGGTGTTTAATGTACTCCGTGCGTGGGCGTCAACCGCACAGCGAGGTCGCGGATATACCGATTTTGCAAAAAATTTATTTAAAACATGTGCACAAGAAGGAAGGTCAGCTCAAAAAAGTGCGTGCTATTGGGAGTTTGCTGTTGCTATGCAGTTTGGCACCCCTATAAGCACTGTTGCAAGGGCCCCTGATTTACATGCATTTGTTAGTTCAGTGGATTATGATGAGTATGCTCCATGGATAGCGCGAAGCTGGGCGACACTTCTAGGCCGGACGGGAGTGGTGACTCGCAATCCCAAAGATCTTATAAGAGTGTGCCGTACCATGGAGGATAAGTTGCAACTTGCGTGCGTTTCTGGGCTAGTTGAGGGAGTGCTTTTTGCAGAGCGCGCCGATGATGTTGGTACGCGGGCACTTTTGTTTTGTGGCCTACCCGATGTTTATGAGAGCGAACGCATGTCCTGTTACAAAGTGATACAAGGTGATGCGGCATCTATTCGTTCCGCTGTCGAGCAAAAATCCGTTTGCACGCGAATTCCTGAGAAGTATCGGGATCAACAGTGGTGTGCGTTTTCAAGTGGATAGCGTTGTATGGTTATATTTGCATACTATGCGCATGTCTAGAAGGTTACTTGGTGGTGTCGGTGTGCTACTAGTCAGCTTCCTTGGGCTTTTGGTATTCGCATCGTCGTATCATGGAGAAGTTGTTGTACCAGAAGGTGCAGATCATGAATATTGGGCCGAGCGGATTCGTAAGGTTGGTGGACCGGAGGCATATCGTGAACTTTCGGTGTTCGGTGCGCAGGGCACCAGGGATTCCGCGCATTCAAACGCGCATGAGTTTGGGTCGGCGCTTTACACGACGCTTGGTCAGAAAGGACTCTCTGTTTGCGACTCACAATTTTCTTTCGGGTGTTTCCATGAATTTTTGGGGCGCGCCATAGAGGACAAAGGTCTTGGCGTGGTGTTTGAACTTAATAAAGCCTGCCGTGAAGCGTTGGGGTCCAGCTCATTGTCTTGTCAGCATGGCATTGGGCATGGTATCGCTGTAGCCGTAGGATACGAACGAGACCAACTCGATAAAGCTTTGGCAGTTTGCGAAGGGTTGCCGTTTTCCGACGCCATTGGTGGTTGCTACGGTGGTGTTTTGATGGAATACAATGTGCGGACAATGGGTGGAGAGCGGGGCGTTCCCAGAGAAAACACTGGTCCGCTCGAGCCGTGTGTGTCATTAAGAGATCCTTTTGCAACCGCCTGCTATTTTTGGCAGGCACAGTGGTGGGGGCAGCAAATTTTCCAAGGGATTTCATCTCCGGACACATTTGCAAAGATGGGCGCTTTTTGTATCGGATTACCGATCGAGGCACATCGACGAAGTTGTTTTCAAGGAATCGGCAATATTGCAGCCCACGGTGGCGGATTTACTGCGATGGGTGTTCGAGAGCTCTGTGGTGCCGTGTCGTCTCTTGCCCGGTATAAATTGCTGTGCGTCGCGGTCGCGGCGAATCACTTGGGGATTGAAACTACTGACACAGAAGCAAAAAAAGCCTGCCTTGATTTCTCAGATGACGAGGCAATCTACTGTCTTGCCTGGGCCGAAAATAAGTCGAATGTTGCAGGAAGTGTTCCGCTTCCATAAGCGTCTATGGGATTCTCAAAAAAAATAACTATTGCGTCGGGTATTCTGCTTCTTGTAGTGGTGGCATTCCTGTTACCAGGAACTTCGGCTTCGGCTAATGCTACTGCTATTGTGAAAGTATGCGCAAGCGCAACCGATCTTGAAGATTGCTACCATAGAGAAATACTCAACCTGTACCCACAAGTTTCCATTCCAGAAATTTTTTCTTTGATACGGGAAATTCGCAAACAAGACGGGCGTTATCAGTTCTGTCATGTGCTTGCACACAAACTTGGACAGCGTGTGGTCGAAGAAAATCCGAATCTATGGGCTGATGCGGTTCCGCTAAATCCGGCTGACGGTCTTTGCTCGAATGGGTTTGTTCACGGGGTTATAATTGGCCGCTTTCGGGATGATGTATTAAACGATAGGCAGGTGCAGGTTGCTCTTCCTGATTTCGCAAAAGCATGTGAACCTCGTCCGGATTGGCAGCCGACCGGATTTGACCAAGCGACCTGCTACCACGGCTTAGGACATTTGTTTATGTTCATCACCGATGCGTCGTACGACAGATCGCTTGCCATATGCAGGGCGATAGAACAGAGCCCAACAGGTAATTTTGATCGTGTGTGTAGGGAAGGTGTCTTTATGCAAATCTATCAACCACTCGAACCGGATGACTTCGATCTTGTCGAGCTTCTGCCAGAAAAGCCAGACCAAAACAATTATCGGCGTTTGTGCGTACGATTTGGCCCAGAAGATGAGGGTGCATGTCTGCGCGAAGCGTGGCCACTGTTCAAAGACGATTTGATGTCTGGTGTCGGAGTAAAAAGTTTTTGTACAGGGCAACCAAATATAAAAGAGGAAGATGCCTGCTATGACTCTGTTCTTGCGATTATTGGGCGAGGGTCTTTGTCGAAACCCGACGACGCGGCGCAAGCCTGTAGTGTGGTTCCAGAGAAGCAACGCGGAAAATGCTTTGCATCAGTGGCTTCTGCATATATCGAGGAGAATAGATTGGATATGCAACAAGCAGTAGATTTTTGTTACCGTGCGGATGGGAACGCGCAGGGTACCTGCCTTGAGACACTTGCGCGTCGGGCGCGCTTTACTTTCGGCTCTGGCCAGGCGGATGTATTCTGCGCCATGCTTCCAGAGAGCGCACAGAAAGTGTGCGAACGATAGTATGTGTACTTTCCCCTCTTTAAAAATAGGAGCGATGGTCGTTATCCTTTTGGGTGTCGGCGCTACTTTTCTGGGTCGCTCGGAAGGCATGTATTCAGAAGCTCGAACAATCGGGCAGGGCATTGCCACTTTTCAGGAACTGGAAGAGCGATTCGAAATGCTTTCTGAAACCAAGGGTGCGGTGTATGGATACGAGGTCTTGCGCCGGGCGGTGCTACCCCCCAATACAGATTTCCACTTATTGGGGCATACGGTTGGCAATCTGCTCTACATACAGAAAGGTGTCGGAGGTATTGCCGACTGCACGCCAGAATTTAGAAATGCATGTTCGCATGCAGTGGTGATTGGTGCGTTTAACGAGTTTGGCGGAGAAGCCGCGCTTGACTTGATTCGCGATGCTTGTCGTTCATCACCCGGTGGCCCGGGAGCCTACACGATGTGTTATCACGGGCTGGGTCATGGAGTCTTTGCGTTTTATGATTACTCGCTTCCCGAGACTGTCGCGCTGTGTGAAAAGACAGGCACTGACGCATTTCAAAATCGTGAAGCCACTGAATGTATCGGCGGTGCCGTGATGGAACTTACCGGAGGCGGTGGCCACAACCCAGAGCTGTGGCATGTGTCCCGCACCCGCTATCTCATCAGTCCGCTTGCGCCCTGTACCTCCGATGTAATCCCCGGTGACGCAAAAAGAGAGTGTCTCATGTACCTCACTCCTGAAATTTGGAAATCTGTGGGCATTGACTTGGCACAACCCGATCCAGAATTGTTCGGCAAGGCGTTTGCAACCTGCGATACCCTGACTGATACATCCTTGCGTCGAGCATGTTTTGGAGGATTTGGTAAGGAATTTGTCCCGTTGGTCATAGCACGAGATGTGCGAAATATTGCAACTTTTGCAGAAAAAGAATCAGCACTTGTGTCGGAGTGGTGTGCACAGGCGCGTGTGCTTGACGGTGTCACCGCATGTGTCGAACAGGCGCTACAGTCACTTTTTTGGGGAGGAGAGAATGATCCAGAGATTTCATTTCGGTTTTGCCAAGAAATACATACAGGACAACGAGCCGCATGCTTCTCGGAACTGGGAGATGCTATAGCGAGTTATGTGCGAGAGGGCAACCGCCGCGTCGAGTTGTGCAACCGTCTTCCCAAGCAGAATAGTCTGAGTTGTCTCCAAAATAAAATATGGCAAGATAACACTCTATGAGTATCCGATTTGCTGTTCTTCTTCTGGGTGCCGTTTTAATTCTTTCAGGTGTAGCAGAGGCGCATGGCGCAGAGGATGGCCCGTCTTTTGAGCTGGAAAACAACGGCTATCTGGTTGATGTTGGCTACAATACAGACATGTTTGTTGACGACGAATCAGTCCTGTTTCAATTCGACCTCCTAAACAAAGAGGGGGCTCGCCAAAAATTTCATGATGTGTGGGTACGGATTGTCAGTGACAGACAAACTGCCTTTGCAGGAGGAGTCAGTAACTCCGACTTTGGTGGGGCGCGCATTACCTATGTATTTCCAAATCCAGGGACATATACCCTTTCTGTGCGCTATCAAACCAAGGATGGTGATGCACTGAGCGAAGCGTCGTTTCCTATCACAGTCGTATCTGGCGGCTGGGGGGATGCGTCATCCTCTGACGGGGGGCCTGTCACGAAGGCAATTCTGTGGGCAGTGATCGGACTTTTGCTGGGTGTCGCGGGCATGTTTTTTTTGAGAAAGCGTTAATGTCTCGTATTCACAGAGTGAACCCCTGCGGGGCGATTTGGCAGTATACTTAGAGCTAAGCTCTATGAACAAATTGGTCCAATTTCTTTTCTACAACAATGCAGTACCGCTTGGTCTCGGGGTGCTCTTTTTAGGGGCTGGGGGAGTATTTGCGGCGACAAATCCCGAGGCAATTCTTTCGCAAACACAGCAGATAATTTCACCAGACAACACCTATATTGTTACCAAAGATTTAGGCACATTTACCCCACGCGCTGAGATTGTAGGAGTTACCGAAGACGAAGAATCTTATTTTGTCGCCTATCGGTTTTCAACAATCGACCTTGTTGATTATGTTTGGCAGGATGTAACCAAGGAAGATGTCATGAAAGTATCCAAGGCTCTCTTGGGAGAGACTCGTGATTTAGGGTTGTATGTTACCGAAGAGTTGCGACAGCGTATCGACCGTGAAATTGCATATTTGAGCGAGGTGCAGGGGATTGAGAAAAAACAGGTGTCACAAAAGATGGTTGCCACAGCCTATAGTGGTCTAGTCGGCAGGTTTCTTGATGACACCGTCGAAGAGCTCCCGGGCTATGTGCCGGTAATTGACGAGCCCGAACCGCCTCCTCCTGTAGAAAGTGTGCCTCAGCAACTGAATGGCGATACGGCACCTCCTCCTGGAGAAAATGCGTCACAACAACCAGACAATGCCGGTTCTTCAGTGCCACCGTCCCAGAGTAACAATACCTCTAATCCAACAAACGATTTGACCCCTCCGCGAATCCAGATGTTGGGCAATAATCCTGCGCGTTTAACAATCGGGAGTAGCTACTCTGATTTAGGAATTGTGGTGACTGATGATGTGACACAGAGTCCGATTACCCAGATGTATTTGAACGGTAATCTGGTAACCTCGATTAGTATTGATACGAGTGTTGTTGGTGAGTGGGTCATTGTCTATGATGCGCGTGATTTGGCAGGTAATATGGCTACGGCAATGCGTCGTGTTGAAGTATATGACGCTACTGCACCCATAACACCGCTCCCAGAGGAAACTCCTACCACGACACCCACACTTCCTGCCGAGGGGTCTCCCGAAGAAGCGCCGGCACCGCCACCCGAAGAGACACCGCCACCTTCTATGCCCCCATCTACCGAAGAAACCCCTCCCGCTCTGTAGAATGAGCTGGGCAGAGTATACTGTCACCATTAGTAGTTACTATCATCGCTATGGAAAAAATTCGGGTAGGTATAAACGGGTTTGGAAGAATCGGCAGAGCGTTTTTTAGGATTGCTGAAGGGCGCGATGATATTGAGGTGGTTTCCATAAACGATCTGGGCGATGTAAAGAATCTTGCCTATCTTTTGGCACACGACTCCGTGTACAAGACCGCGCCATTTTCTGTCGAGGCGCGTGAGCGCTCGTTGATGGTGAATGGGCGTGAAGTCATGGTCACCGCTGAAAAAGACCCCGCCGTTATTCCATGGGGTGCACAGAGTGTTGCTGTGGTTGTTGAATCCACTGGTGTGTTTACCGACTTTGAGAAAGCGGCTGCACATCTCACTGGAGGTGCGAAGCGGGTAGTCATCACCGCACCGGTCAAGGGTGCAGGAAGTGATCAAAATGCAACGGTGCTTGTAGGTGTGAACGAAGAAAAGCTCCCGACCACCACAGTTACCTCGAATGCTTCATGTACCACCAATGCATCTAGTCCTGTGATTGCTATTTTGGACGAGGCAGTAGGTATCGACAAAGCCCTTCTCAATACCGTTCATGCATACACTGCTACGCAGGCGATTGTTGATGGGCCAACTAAGAAGGGTTTTCGCGAAGGTCGTGCCGCGGCACTTAATATCATCCCGTCCTCGACAGGTGCTGCGATTGCGGTAACGCAGGCGTATGAATCCCTTGCGGGGAAATTTGATGGTATTTCTATCCGAGTTCCTGTGCCCGCTGGGTCTATCGCGGACATCACCTTTATCGCCAAGAGAGACACTTCCGTAGAAGAGATAAACGGTATTTTGGAAAAAGCAGCACAAGAGCCGCGTTGGCAGGGAATTTTCACCGTCACCCACGAAGAGCTTGTCTCGTCGGATATTGTAGGCAACCCGCATGCCGCCATTGCAGACCTGTCGATGACACGCGTGATTGGAAACTTAGTTAAAGTGCTTACCTGGTACGACAACGAATATGGGTATGCAAGCACTTTGGTGCGACATGTGGCAGGCGCTGGCAAACATCATGCATAAATATCTTTTTGTAAGGTCGGTCCTGCTCACTGCATTTGTACTTTTCTTCCTCTCCGTTAGTTCGCCACAGACAGTAGATGCCGCAACTGTTGATGAAATGCGTGCACAGGTGGTGGTATTGCAAGAGCAAGTGAGGATTTTGCAGGCACAGCTCGCGATTATTCTGGGGGTCGCGGCATCGCAGTGTAGAACTGAGGGAGTAGTATGCGGTACACGCGGATTCTCGTGCCCTCGTTTTGCTGGTGGCGTGCCACCAGTGTGCCCAATCCAACCACCACCACACACATACAGCTCGATATGCGCACTCGAGCGCGAAGGAGCACGGTTCTTACATACGGGCGCGTGTGTTGATCCCGCTACGCTTCCCGAGCCCATTTTCACCTCGTTCACTGGTCCTATCTCGCTCGCACGAGGTGTTGCAGGGAGATGGGAGATACAAGGATGGGCCGCTGATGGTGCCTCAATCCGCTACGGTGTCGACTGGGGCGATACCGAGCAGTATGCACCTCGCGAAGAATTTGGCACCGCAATACCAGGATCTCCTGCGGTGGTGACCCACACCTATCACACAACAGGGACGCGCTTCATCATCATTACTCTGTATGACATAAATGGGAGAACCATCTCGCACACGCATCGTGTCGCTGTCTATTGATATGATAATCCACCTTGCCGCAGATCACGCAGGCTTCGCACTTAAAAACAATGTTGCGGAGTATCTGCGCTCGATCGGATATGAAGTCACCGACCACGGTGCACACCTGCTCGACGAAACAGACGACTACCCACAGATTGTTGCCACTGCGGCACATGCAGTCGCGCAACATCCGGAAAGCAGGGGGATTGTGTTTGGCGGGTCCGGGCAGGGTGAAGCAATCGTGGCTAATAGAGTTGCGGGTGTGCGGGCAGTGGTGTGGTACGGAGGGTCTACTGAAATAATTCGTTTGAGTAGGGAACACAATGATGCAAATATGCTTTCGATAGGTGCACGATTCGTGACAGACGATGAGGCGCGCGAAGCTATTCGCCTGTGGCTCGAAACCGATTTTCCCGCAGAGGAACGGCATGCGCGACGCATTGCACAACTCGATCATGCTACCTCCTGACATTATTCCTGCGCTGATGCCCGAATCGCTCAGTGAGTTCCAACGGCTCGCGCGGGTTGTCGGGGTATTTACCCACACAGCACAGCTTGATGTGATGGACGGGAAGTTTGTACCATCGGTCTCGTGGCCATTTCACGAAGATGAGATGGATGAGCTGCGTGCCATGTCGCGCTTGCCCGAATCGGATCTCATCGCATACGAAGTGCATCTTATGGTTGAAAACCCAGAACGCATCGGCATGATCTTTGCCGAGAAAGGTGCACGCACGCTGATTGGGCATGTCGAGACGATGGGTCACACAAACGAGGTACTCGCGAGTATCGAGGCGTGGAAGAGTGGTGGTGTTCGTGTTGGAATATCATTGTTGCTCGACACGCCACTTTCTGAAGTGGCCCCACTCGTGTCGCATATCGATTTTATACAGGTCATGTCTATCGGCACGATTGGTTATCAAGGGCATGTGTTTGATGATCGAGCGCTTGATAGGATTCGCGAAATTCGCGCACAGTATCCCCACCTGCGCATCTCTGTGGACGGTGGCGTATCTGGTGCGAATGCATCGGCGCTTGCGGAAGTAGGAGCGAACCAGCTGTGTGTAGGGTCTGGAATAGTGAAGGCCGCAGATCCTGGAAAAGCCTATCGTGATATACTGGCGGCACTATGAGTGGCATGACCGATGAGCAAGTAAAAATGATTGAGGAAAAGGCTCTTTCCATCCGCGAGTCTATTATCGAAATGCTGATTGAGGCGGGGTCGGGACATACTGCGGGTCCTCTGGGTATGGCCGATGTATTTGCCACGCTGTATTTTCATGCGCTGCGACATGATTCAAAGAATCCTGATTGGGCAGAGAGAGACAGAGTAGTTCTTTCAAACGGCCATATTTGTCCGGTCCAATATGCGGCGATGGCACATGCTGGCTACTTCCCTCTTGAAGAATTAAAAACATTGCGCAAATTTCATACACGGTTGCAAGGACATCCACATCGCGAGTATTTACCAGGAGTCGAGGCGTCGTCCGGACCGCTCGGGAGCGGGCTTGGGCAGGCGGTGGGTATGAGTATTGCCGAGCGCATGGACAACACTCAAACACAGAAATTCTTTTACGCACTTTTGTCGGATGGGGAACATGACTGCGGTGTTATGTGGGAAGCGGCGATGCTTGCGGGAAAAGAAAAACTGCACAACATCATCGCAATTGTTGATAGGAACAACATTCAGATTGATGGACTTACTTCCGACATCATGCCACTCGAACCACTGCACGAGAAATGGGCAGCCTTTAACTGGCATGTGCAGGAAGTGGATGGACATGGTATCGCGGCAATCAGTGCTGCTATAGATGAGGCAAAGAGTGTTAGCAACAAACCATCGGTCATCCTTGCCCACACAATTCCTGGTAAGGGGATACCAGAAATCGAACGCGACTATCGTTGGCACGGAGATCCTCCTGGTAAAGGGCCAACTGATAAAATTCCTGCAGATAAACAAGGTGAATTCTTTCTTCACGAGCTCCGTAGTTTACGGGGGAAAATTACTGGGGAACATGAATAACTATGCTTAGTGAATCGGCACAATTGCACGCAAAAATCCTCGACACTTCACCCGAGGCGATACCACTGCGCAACGGCTTTGGCGAAGGGCTTGTCGAAGCTGCGCGCGCAGACAAAAATGTGGTGGGTCTATGCGCAGATCTTACTGTGTCTACACGCATGGAGGCGTTCAGGAACGAGTTTCCCGACCGATTTGTAGAAATCGGCGTGGCAGAACAAAGTTTGGCGGTGACTGCCTCCGGAATGGCCGCGATGGGCAAGATTCCCTTTATGACTTCCTATGCCATGTTTAGCCCTGGCCGAAATTGGGAACAGATTCGTACCACTATTTGTTACAACGACCGACCGGTAAAGATTGTTGGCTCGCACGCTGGTATTTCCGTAGGTCCCGATGGGGGTACGCATCAAGCAATCGAAGACATCGCTATCATGCGGGTAATTCCGCGTATGGTAGTGGTTGCTCCTTGCGATTCAGTTGAGGCAAAAAAAGCTACGCTCGCACTAGCGACTAACGGCTCGCCAAGTTATTTGCGTTTGGCGCGGGAAAAGACGCCTGTTATGACGACTAGCGAGACTCCATTTGAAATAGGGAAGGCATACGAGATGTGGCGTGCAGATATGCCACAGGTCGTTATCATCGGTTGTGGCCCGGTTTTGCACAATGCACTTCGCGCCGCGCAGTCGCTCGCAAATGATATCTCAGTAGTAATACTAAATGCACATACGATAAAACCACTCGATACTGAGACTATCGCACGCCTTGCGGCAGAATGCGGCGCAGTGGTCACTGTCGAAGAGCATCAGATCGCTGGTGGCATGGGGAGTGCTGTTGCCGAAGTAGTGGCACGCACGAATCCTGTCCCGATTGAATTCATTGGAGTCCACGATGTGTTTGGCCAATCAGGAAAGCCCGACGAGCTTATGGAACACTACGGTATGGGGGTTTCGCATATCATTGATGCACTCCGTCGAGTGGTCAAGAGAAAAAAATGAAAAGCAGGAAACAGAAAGCGGCACAGCAAGGATGCTGTGCCGCCTGTCGTCGGGGCGGTGGTCTCAGTCGTCGCTGAGCGTGAGACCGAACGCCATCATGCCCGCCCACGCTCCGGCGAATCCAGAAACAAAGAGAATGGGCAGGAACACCCAGATCGGCACGCCACGGGTGATGTCCGCCCAGGCAATCACTACCACTCGCCACACGGTAGTGATCGCATCGGGCGACGCGTAGTAGGCGAGCCCAATCGGGATACCGAACGCCACGACCACAATGACCGCGAGGCCGACGAAGAAGGCGGTCACGATTCGTACGAAGTCCATGATCTCACGACCCATGGCTCTATTCCCCTAGCTATGTCTATTCTAAGTCAGACAGCATTATATCATATATAAATAAAAAAGCAATACACAAAAAGCTTTATTTTACCCCTCGTTCGACTTACTCATGTGGGACTTCGTAAGTCCCACATGGGGTTTGGGAGCGGGGAGTTGAGCAAATGAGAAGGTCTGACCTTCTCATGTTTATGATTAGGGGACTGGGGGTCCTCTGTACCCTGTGAAAGCTAAGAAAAATGACATTTCTTGGCAATCGTACAGATACTACGCCAACTGAGTGATTTTGTATTCAGGGGGCGCTTTGGCGAGCCAGGCATCAATCTCACTTCGCGGAAGGAGTCCTTTTTGTGCGCCGATATGCTGTACGACAGACATAGAATTGATTGGCCCACGCATCAGAGCCTCGGGTAGCGAAAGACCTACGGCAAGCATCGCGGTGACCGTAGATGCAAACGCATCTCCTGCGCCGGTGCGGTTTTTTGGTGGCGCCGGATCAGGATACATAGGAATCATCCAGACGCCGTCATCAGAAAGAATCCACGCTCCGTTCGGGCCGTCAGTGATTGCAATAATCTTTGGGCCGATTGCGCGCATGCCACGCAAAAGTTCCATTATGTCTGGTGAGGAACTTTTTAGGATTTTTTGTGCCTCCTCCTTGTTGCAGAAAAATAGTTCAGATGCTTGGTAAATATCGGGGATCTTTCCCTCGACGCTCAGGTTGATTTGGAAAGTGCCTGGTTGGAATGCGAGTTTTGCCCCGCTTGCTTTTACATACGCCGCCAATTCGTGGTGGTATGGCTCGCCATGCTCGCCGGTCGAGGTGAAATAAATCCACTCGGGGGTTTCTGGAAATGCAGGGAGTTTGTAAGGCCAAGCCTCGTGTTTGATGAGAATGGTGCGTTCTGCGCCAAAGCGCAGTACGAAGTGGTGATGTGTTGGGATGCCGTCGTGCCGTCGTACTAGCGAGGAGTCCAGGTTGTCTTTCTGCCAGGCACTAAGACATTCGTCGCCTCCACGGTCGGTCCCAATATCGGTAACCAGCCCTGTAGCAAGGCCAAGGCGCTGGGCGGATATAGCGGCGTTCGCCGCATTGCCAACGCCGGCAACAAATTCAGCACCCTCGTATGGAATTTTGTCGCCAAAACGCATGCATATTTCTTTGGTGCTTGCTTCTTCGTGCACTGTTGCGTCTTTGAGCGTGATGAAGGTGTCGTTGGTGACATCGCCTATGGATACGAATTGATATTTCATCATGCAAGTATATCACGGTGCATTTCAGTGGGATTCCTGTATATTCGCAGAAGACAAGGAATGGAAAAATGACCACATACAAAGATGCAGGGGTCGATGTCGCCGCAGGCGATGATGCGGTGCGTCGCATTCGCGACATGGTTGCTGAAACATGGGGCTTTGGCGGTGGCGTCGTAGTCCCGTCGAGCGGTTTCGTAGGAACGCTCATCAAGAATGCAGATGGCACACTCGACGCCATGTCGACCGATACTGCCGGTACTAAGACGATCGTCGCCTCTCTGATGGGAATTCACGATACGATTGGGCAAGATGCTGTTGCGATGGTGGTGAATGATTTAGCCGCAGGAGGGCTCACTCCGCGCTTCGGCATCAACTGCATTCTCATGGGGAAGCAGATTCCTGCACGGACTACTTCAATCATGACCGGCATCGTGGAAGGATGCCGGCTTGCGCGGTGCGCGCTCGTCGGTGGTGAAATGGCGGAAGTACCCGGCCTTATAAAGCCCGAGCATTATGAGGTGGCGACTGCGTTTGTAGGCAGTGCGCGCACCGAATTGGATGTGATTACTGGCGATGGCATTTCGCCTGGGATGGGAATATTTGGCTATCCGTCGAGTGGCGTACACAGTAATGGGTTCTCACTCATTCGGAAAATCTTTGACTTGAGGTACGAGTCGTCGCACGGACGGCGACAGGTGCGACATATACTCGAAACCATCCGGCCAGATTTGGGAAGTAGTCTTGGCGAAGAGCTCCTGATTCCGACGCGTATCTATGTGGACACCATCGCGCAAGTGCGCAAGACGCACCGTATTGTTGGGCTTGCACATATCACTGGCGGGGGCATCTGTGGGAAAGTTGCCCGTGTTATCCCAAAGTTTTGCGATGTTCGCATTGATGCGCAGAGCTGGACTCCCCCTCCCATATTTCAGATGATCGCGCATGAAGGGAAAATCGATTGGCACGAAATGCACCATACCTTTAATTGCGGTATGGGTATGATTGCTATCTCGCCGGACGACCTTACAGGCGCAGGGTTTGTTCATATCGGCGAAGTGACCCTGGGCATAGGTGTGGTTGAGATTCAATAGATGGGACTTATAGACAATAAGGGCGCCGCACTTTGTGCGGCGCCTGTGCTAGAATAATCGGATGGAAACCTTACGACATGTCCTTGAGCATGCAAAAAAGAACGATCGTGCCGTTGCGCATTTTAATGTTTCTGACTCGACCCAACTTGGTGCGATCTATGAAGCGGCGAAGGAACTGAGTGCGCCTGTAATTATCGGTGTTACCGAAGGCGAAAGCGAATTTATGGGATTAGTGGGCGTAGCCGGGATGGTACGGGCGATTCGCGAGGCCGACATGTACCCTATATATATAAATGCGGATCATGTACATTCGGTGGCGGGCTGCAAATTGGCAATCGATGCGGGTTTTGATGCGGTCATATTTGACGGCGCAAAATTGCCCACAGAAGAAAACAGCGCACATGCAAAAGAAGTTGTTGCGTACGCGCGAGCGCAGACGCGGGCAACGGGGCGAGATATTCTTGTGGAGGCCGAGCTTGGCTATATCGGGACCTCGAGCAAAGTACTCGATAAAATCCCCGAAGGAGCAGGACTCGACATGACAACTCCCGAATTGGCTGAACAATTTGTCAAAGAAAGTGGTGTCGACCTTTTAGCACCTTCGGTGGGGAATATTCACGGCATGCTCAAGGACACACCTGATCCTCGGTTAGACATTCCTCGTATCGAATCAATCGCAAAAGTTGCTGGCGCATCTCTGGTCTTGCACGGTGGCTCGGGTACCAGTAACGAAGATTTTCTCGCGGCAATAAAGGCGGGTATACGCATAGTGCATATCAATACTGAAATCCGAGTGGCCTATCGTGCGGGAATTGAATCAGGTCTTGCGACAAATAAGGACGAGATTGCCCCCTATAGATACATGAAGCAGGGGCGCGACGCAGTGAAAAAAGTTGTGTATGAACGGATTAAACTTTTTGGCAACCTATAGATTTCGTGGCCTTGTATGCTAGGATGTCTCTGATGCAAACACCTGTAAATCAGCCCCTGCTTTTCCTCAAGAAATTTCTCAAACACGGGATTACCATCGCGAGTATCACTCCAAGTACGAAATTTCTTTCACAAAGGACTGTTGCGGGTATAGATTGGAACCAGGCACGGTTGGTTGTCGAGCTGGGAGCGGGAACAGGTCCAATTACACAAGAAATCGTCAATCGCGCCCGTCCGGAATGCACGGTCATTGTTATTGAGCAGGACGACGACTTCTTGGGTATTTTGCGCAATCGATTCGGACACCTCAAGCATGTACATATCATCAAGAGTGACTGCACTGATTTGGCGGTTCAGTGTGCCAAACTTGGCCTTGAAAAAGTCGACTATGTTGTCTCTGGCTTGCCAACGCCATCGTTGCCAAAACACATTCAAAAGGCCGTATTTAGCTTTTACCGCTCACATTTGGCAAGTACTGGTGCTGTGCATCAGATTACTGAATTCCCACTACTTTTTAAACCGTTTTACAAAAAGCATTTTGCAGAGGTAGAATTTACCTTTGAACCGCGAGGTATACCTCCCGCGGGGGTCTATGTGTGCCGAAAGCCAAAAGGCTGATTGAGGCTGATTTGGCTTGCAATTTGTACCTTTCAGGCTATACTCTCGCGCATGCTTACGCTTCCAATAGAAAAGAGGGATGTGAAGGAATCCGCTGTGGCTTTGCGAGCGCGTGGTTTTGTACCGGGTGTTTTTTATGGGCCACGCGAAGAATCGACTCCTATTTCAATCAGTACAACCGTATTCAACAAGCTCTGGAAGGAAGCAGGCGAGACTACCATCGTTTCTCTTATTGGTGTTGGTGAGCCAAAGGAGGTTTTGGTCCAAGAAGTAGTCGAACATCCTGTTACCGGCGCGCCACAACATGTCGACTTCTATGTGCTCGAGAAAGGCAAGAAAATCGAGATTTCAGTGCCTATCGAATTCGTGGGAACTGCGCTTGCCGAGAAGGAAGGTGGGGTGGTGGTCAAAGTGCTCCATGAAATCGAAATTAGAGTCGCACCAGCAGAATTGCCACAGCACTTCACCATTGATGTTACCTCGCTTGCGAAAATCGGTGATCAAATTAGTGCTTCAGAAATCGTCTTGCCACCGAGTGCTGAGCTTATAACTGGCCCTGAAGAAATTATTGTTTCTATTACTGCACAGGAGATTATCGAAGAGATGGAGACGAAGCCGCCAACCGACGAAGAAGCTGCAGCAGCAGACACTCCTGCAAAGGAAGTGGCAGAAGAGTAAACTCCTCTGGAGTGGTATCGGCACCTTGCGCCGAGACTATTTGGTATACTTATACCGATGACGACAACACAGAGGTACCTACCGGCAATTTTTTTGTTACTAACCCTCATGGGGTTTTTGATAGTACATCCTGTTCCTGCCTCGGCTGAAACATTTGCGGAACAACGAGCCAGACTCGAAAAAGAGCTCGCAGAAATTGAGGCTGATATTTTGTCGAAGCGTGGTGTTCTGAAAGAAAAGCAGGCGGCGCGAACAAATGTTGAGCGAGATATCGGTGTCCTGAATGCCAAGATCGAGACCGCCCAGCTTTCGATAAAATACCGCGACACCAACATAAAAAAGCTACGCACGGATATTACAGAAAAATCGCAAGCGATTGGCGAGGTAAACGAAAAAATTACCCGCGCACAGGCAACGCTCGGAGAGCTTTTGCGGAGAACAAACGAGATCGACGACATTTCGCTGTTCGAATTTCTTCTCGCAGGCGACATCTCAGATGTCTTCGAGGATATAGATCAATTTCAGACAATCGAGCGCGAGCTCGACACCGCATTTGATCAAATGGAATTACTCAAGGAAGATCTTTCCGAGCGCAAACGGTCGCTTGAGGAGCGTCAGGGCGAAGAAGAAGACCTGCGCCGCATCCAGGTGCTTGAAAAGCAATCTGTCGAACGAAACAAGGTCGAAAAAGATCAGATTTTAAAAGTCACCAAAGGTGAGGAAAAAGCGTATCAGCAACTCATTGCCACTCGCGAAAAGAGTGCCGCAGAAATTAGAACGGCACTCTTTAGTTTGCGTGATGGTGCGGCGATCAAATTTGGTGATGCCTATCGCTTTGCCAAAGAAGCGTCGGCCGTGACCGGTGTACGAGCGGCAGTGATTCTAGGTATCATCGCCGAAGAATCGAACTTGGGAGAGAATGTCGGAACAGGGACTTGGAAGGTAGATATGCATCCCGATCGCGATCGTCCACTTTTTGCGGAAATAACGCGTCATTTAGGTCTTGATCCTGATGCAATGAAAGTGTCAAAGAAACCTTGGTATGGATGGGGAGGGGCAATGGGGCCTGCGCAGTTCATCCCTTCTACCTGGGTGCTGTATGCAGGGTATGAATGTACCAAGACTGCCCCTATGGTGTGTGCGTATATCGCCAGCAAAGATCGGATAGGCAAGATGACGGGAACACAGCCACCGAACCCATGGGATGCGCGCACTGCTATTTATGCCGCGGCACTGCTTATGGCAGACAACGGCGCTGATAAAGGGACGCGCGAGTCTGAACGACTTGCGGCGCTTCGTTACTTCGCTGGGTGGAAAAACGCCACAAAAACTTCGTACGCGTTTTACGGAAATGAAGTCATGGATCTTGCTGATAAATTCCAAAAACAGGCAGACATCCTTGAACGGTAGACAGACACTACAGGGCTTGCAGAGGGCTCCTTTTTTGGTATAATCGCGCAACATGAAAAAAGATACGCATCCGGAAGAATACCGTATGGTTATGTTCGAAGACGCCTCGAGCGGGGTCCGTTTTCTCATTGGTTCTACAGTTGCAACCGAAGAGACTACCAAAGGGGAAGACGGCAAAGAATACCCACTCTTTCATATTGAAATTTCCTCAGCGTCACATCCTTTTTATACTGGAAAAGCCAACACTATAGACAGTGCTGGTCGCATCGAAAAGTTCCGCGCCCGAGCGACCGCTTCGAAGAAGCAATAACTCTCCCGCAAAGAGTGTGCCGAGATGCGGTACAATCTTTGTGTATATACGACTGCTACTATGGCACCCACTCCCTTTAAACCTGAAGACTATACAAACGACTCCCGTGTTTCGTACCTTGTCGCCGAGTGGCAGCGGCTTACGCGTGCCGAGCTCGATGCACGAGAACTGATTTTGGCAGACCCAACTATGGTGGATTTGGCACAAACCGAGCTCGATGAACTGGATACGCAAAAAAATGCATTGGTCCAGCAAATAGAGCTCATCACTAAAAATGATGAGGAGGAACGGGAGCTCCCCAATGAGTTGGTGCTCGAAGTCCGTGCAGGCGCAGGTGGCGACGAAGCGGCGTTATTTGCCGAGGAGATTGCGCGTATGTATGCACGCTATGCTGAACGACAAGGGTGGACGCGCACAACATTGTACGAATCGCGTACTTCACTGGGTGGATACAAGGAAGCCGCGTACGAATTCCATGGAAAAGGGTGCTTTGAACAGCTTCGTTTCGAAACAGGGGTGCATCGCGTACAGCGCATTCCGGCAACCGAAAAACAGGGGCGCATCCACACCTCGACCGCCTCTGTAGCAATTTTGCCACTCTACAAAAAAACTAAAATTGAAGTGAGTCCCACTGATCTTGAAATTGAAACATCGCGTGCGGGTGGCAAGGGTGGGCAAAATGTAAATAAAGTCGAGACTGCCGTTCGTATTGTGCACAAACCGACTGGCATTGATGTGCGTTGTACTTCCGAACGAAGCCAACATCAGAACAGAGAGAAAGCGATGCTACTCCTCCTCAGTAAACTGCAATTTGCCAAAGACGAACAAGAGGCGGCGGCTCGGGCGAAAGACAGAAAAGGACAGGTAGGAACAGGTGATCGTTCGGAAAAAATTCGCACCTATAATTTTCCTCAAGACAGAATCACTGATCACCGCATTAAAGAGTCATGGTCCAATATAGAAGCAGTCTTTGATGGTGATATCGGACGCATTCTTGCTCAGTTGCAGACAGTAGACAGTTTCGAGGAGGGAGAAAACATTGACGCATAAGGCAAGTCGTGACACAATAGTCCTAGGGTGTGCAATTGTATTTAAACACAGGAGGTGAAAATGTCCGTGGACATTGCACTACTCCAGGCCTCTGTGACACAGCTTTTGCCCGAGGCAAAACGAGGTGCTGATGAGCAGGCCAAGCAGTGGGAGATGTTTCTCGCTCTTCTTGACTCGCTGAATATCAGTCCAGGCAACATTGAATCCTCACGGGTTCGGGTTAGGGGCGTGCATGGCGATGCGGTGCTCTACCTCGGTGTGCGTTGCGACACAACGATTGTTCGTGTTCGTGTGCCCGCGTCTCTGGATAGGAGGCGGGTTACTCGTGTGGGACTAATGATTGTCTAGTATGGGGCCGCGACTTGCGGCCCCTCTTTTTATTTGTTAGAGTATCGCGCGTATGGTAGGTCCACAAAGTTCACATGCTCAGACCCTCTACGATGTAGGCGCGCTTTTCGGCTACTCGCGCACCCGGCGCCATCCTACTGCCGTTCCGTTCATTTTCACCACTCAGGACGGCACCGACATTTTTAATATCGACGAAACAGGGAGTCGCCTCGACAAGGCCATCCAAGCGGTGACCGATGTGGCTGCTTCAGGTAAACAAGTTCTCTTTGTTGGCGGAAAAAGTGAGGTCATGGCGATCGTAAAGGCCGCTGCCGAGCGCATCGAAGCCCCTTTTGTTGCGAGTCGCTGGATCGGTGGGACCCTCACGAACTTCAAAGAAATTCGTCGTCGTGTTGATCGCATGGAGAAACTCCAGCTCGAGCGCGAGCGCGGCGAACTCGACAAATACACCAAAAAGGAGCGATTGCTCATCAGTCGTGAGATCGAAGAGCTTGAGCGCCGTTTCTCGGGGCTTGTTCTCATGAAAGAGCGCCCTGCCGCATTGTTTGTTGTCGATGTTCGCCACGAACATATCGCAGTGAAAGAGGCTGCAGAGCTTGGTATCCCTATTATCGGTGTCGCGAGCAGTGACTGTGACTTCTCACGCATTACCTACCCGATTCCTGCAAACGATAGTGTCACCAAGAGTGTTTCTTTCTTTGTAAGTCTTATTGCCGAAACATATCGAACGAACAAACGCGCACCGCTTGCACCACCTAAAAGAGGTGGAGAAGCTCCTGAGTCGATGGCAACTGTCGCCGCTACCACCGCTTAGTACCCCATTAACCTAATTTCCCACCTCAAAATCCCCGAATCTAGGCTGCGACTTGGTAAAAATCCTTTGCCGATGCTACTGCATCGCCGCAGGATTTTTACCTTCGTCTCGCACGAGATTCTGAAATTTTCATGGTGTGAAATTAAATTAACGGGGTACTAGCGCAACGCGTTTCGATACGGCATACTAGTCAGTATGGCTACTACAGAAGAAATAAAACAACTGCGTGACGAAACAGGCGTTTCTATTATGCAGTGCAAAAAAGCGCTTGAGGAAGCTGGAGGCGATATGGAAAAGGCGCGCGTTATTTTGCGCAAAGCCAGTTCGGCAATTGCCGCCAAGAAATCTGATAGGACATTGAGTGCTGGCGTTGCTGCATCATATGTCCATGCAGGAGGTGCTGTTGTCGGCGCAGTTATCTTGGGATGCGAAACAGACTTCGTTGCAAAGAATCCTGATTTTTCTAAGTTGGCCTACGACATTGCGATGCATGTAGCCGCTATGAATCCACAATTTCTTCGTCGCGAAGATGTCCAGGACGCCGACATCGCAGCTGCAAAATCTGTATTTGAAGACGAAGCAAAAGACAAGCCTGCGCCCATTCGCGAAAAAGTTGTACAAGGGAAACTCGATGCGTATGTTGGCGAGAAAACACTTCTTGAACAAGCTTTTGTTAAAGACAGTTCAAAAACAATTCGTCAGCTCATCGAGGAGGCAACACAAAAATTCGGCGAGAAGATGGAAATAACCCGTTTTGTCAGACTTTCCGTTCGTTAATGCGCAGGCGACGCCACTATGTCTATACTCGTATTTAGCATGTTCGTTCTCTCGGTCGTCGGTTTGGCGGTGCTTTTCACCATAAAGGCAGTCGAGCTAGAACGAGGTGTCCTTTTTGCTGCGCGTCCGCGGCGCCGAGCCGATGTGTATGCGATGGCGATTAAAATTTTGATACAGTCATTTAGCGAACGCCTTGAGAATACACCAACACACCTGTTGACTTTCGGGCGGTTTCTCGTGCATATTGCAGCCCTTGGGTTTGCGCGAGTTGCACGAGCTGTTGAGCGAAGCTCATACAAAATTGCCGATCGTGTCTCGCATCGCCATGGTTTTGAGCGTGGGGAGACACGATCATCGTTCCTTAAAAGCGTGAGTGATCATAAGAGCACGCTTGATACGCGAGTTTAAACAGAACTTTCGCAATCGGCGTATTTCTTCGTTGCTTCGGGCGGCGATTCTCTTCGCCGTACTGGTAGTACGCCTCAAAGAATCGCCTTCTCGCGCCTCGAACTACATCCAATTGCGAAAGTTCTACAAACAATGCACAATAGCGCAGCGGAATATATAGATAGTGCCACCTTAGCTCAGTTGGTAGAGCAACTCACTTGTAATGAGTAGGTCGTCGGTTCGAGTCCGACAGGTGGCTCACAAGAGACCGGAATATCTCAGTAACAGAGCAACTACTGCAAACGAAGTCTGTATAAATCCGTGGTGGCTCCGATTAACCCGGTGTGCACAGTACCAGAGCCCTCACTTCGTCATGAAGGCCAGTCGGTTCGAGTCCGACAGGTGGCTCACAAGAGACCGGAATATCTCAGTAACAGAGCAACTACTGCAAACGAAGTCTGTATAAATCCGTGGTGGCTCCGATTAACCCGGTGTGCACAGTACCAGAGCCCTCACTTCGTCATGAAGGCCAGTCGGTTCGAGTCCGACAGGTGGCTCGAAAAAGTGCTGATGACAAGATTTGTGTGGCGTGATAGTAAGGTGCAGGAAGAGCAGGTAAGGGACAACAATGACGCGACAAGTTTACAAAGACAGACCCGTACAACTCTCCATGTGGAGCGAGGGCTCCGTGACTATCGCTGGTCTTAAAGAGGGCGAAGCGGATGCGATTCAAAGCGCTCTTAACGGGTGTCAATGGGTGATGGTAAAAGATGGCCGTGTGCAGGTGCATCCCGCATACGAGCCTCTACCCGAACCGACGCGTGATGAAGAAATGACTCCGTTTTGGGAGGAGTTTAGACCCGGGAAGCACAGCTACCAACTGCGCTTGCTAGGCAAGCAACCACACGAGCATTCTTCGCCAAGTATTGTCATACAAAGTCTGTGTGGCTATGCCTATACGCCGGAAAATTATGCGAGTGAGTCTGCAAAACTCGAGTCGTGGGGATTTGTTCAACTTCGCTCCAAGCGTACAGAGACAGGACAGTACCACGAGGCGTGGATACTCCCTGGCCTCTGGTCTGCTCGTGGATCTCTGAAGGAGGCTATCGAAGACGAGAGTAGTCAGAGAGATTTGCGAGAGGGTCTTGATGATTTTTTGCAGAGACGATTGCGTGGGCGCAGGGTACGGAAACCCAAGCGCAAACTCGGTCGTGCGGTTGAATTTTTGCGTACGCGTGCACAGTTTGGCACGCTCGATGTCGTGTCACAGCGTCTCGCAATGGTGCTTCGAGATTAGTTTTAGAAAACGCGGCTCAGGCCGCGTTTCTGTTATGTATGGATTACCTACACACACGAGCTTCATGCTGGAGTTTTTTCTCAAGCCATTTTTCAGCAGTGCGCAGATTTCCCAATTCGTCTACAAGACCGACGGCGAGTGCCGACTTACCGTCGAGAGACGATCCGTCTGCAAGAGCCACTACTTTTTCGCGAGGCATATCGCGATGTTCGGCAACTATGTCAACAAAATAGTCATGATATGCCTGCAGATTTTTCTGTACAAGTGCTTTTTCCTCGTCAGTGATGCCTTTGCCAGGATGGCCCGTATCTTTAAATTTCCCCGTTGAAAGAGAAATGAATGTGAGGCCGTCGCGTTGGAGTTTTTTCGATTCATCGATATACGAGCTGGTTACACCAATACTGCCGACTTCAGACAACGGAGAGGCGATAATGGTATTCGCACCAAGCGCAATCATATAGCCGCCGGATGTACCGATTTCGCGTATGAGTGCTACCGAGGGCTTAGACATTTCCCGGAGAGCATCAAAAATAATTTCAGAAGCGACAGGGAGACCCCCGGGTGAGTCTATGGTCATGACGACGCCATCAATCGCAGGATCTTGTTCGGCGGCATGAAGTGACGCGACCACCACATCCGCATCAACTATCGGCTGGCGGGGCATCGATCCGTCGCTGTCATTATCCGATGAATCCGTGGGAGGGAATACGGTGATTTCACCAACAACAGGAATCACGGCTATGTTGCAATCAGTAGAAGAATAGTAAGGAAACCAACCTGTTTTGAAATAGTCCCAGTCGGTAAAGAGTCCAAATGAATACCAAGCGATTCCTGAGGCAACCGCACCCCACATCAAAGCAGACAGTGCGTTTCCCAGAGCCGACTTTATGAATTCCATCCGCCTATTGTACAGGTAGTATGGGCGAACCCTAATCATCTCCTTCCTGTATGTGCACATTACCAATAGAGTTTTTCAGAAGCCTTAGGGCTCGTCCACAAATAAGTTGCGCAGATTTCGATCAATGCGCCCTGGATAGAGCCACTACGATTGAGCAAAATGTCGAATCGTACTAGCAAATACGGTGAGGTATTTTGCGATTGAGTAGTGGTTCTAGCCTGGGATGCAGTGAATGAAAGATGGGTAAGTTATTTGTGGACGAGCCCTTAGGTGCGCTATACTGCGCCCATGACGCAGTACATACATCCGCTGACAGGTGCAATTCGCGAGATTGCAGGCATTTTCTCTCGCATGGGTTTTTCTATTGCTGATGGGCCTGAACTAGAAGACCCTTGGTACAACTTTGATGCACTCAATGTGCCCAAGGATCATCCATCGCGCGATATGCAGGACACTTTCTGGTTGCCCGATGGTCGGGTGATGCGCACGCATACTTCGCCCGTACAGATTCGATGGATGCAGGCGCATCCGATAGAGCAAGGACCGATTCGCATGGTAGTTACTGGTAAGTGTTATCGCAACGAAGCCACCGACATGACACACGAAGCGCAGTTCTATCAGGTCGAAGGGTTGGTGATCGATACCGATATTACGCTTGCGCATCTCAAGGGTACGGTGACGGCATTCTTTAGCGAATTTTTTGGGGGCACTGTCGAGGTGCGACTGCGGCCCAGTTTCTTTCCATTTACCGAGCCAAGTGTTGAAGTCGATATGCGCCTCACTGGGGAAAGTGCCCCACCGAAATTGCGCGATAGATGGATTGAGGTCATGGGTGCTGGCATGGTCCATCCTCGAGTACTTGCTCATGCGGGGATAGATCCAAAGCGGTATCAAGGATTTGCGTTTGGTGGCGGTATCGAACGGCTTTGTATGCTCAAGTGGGGTATCGACGATGTGCGTCTGTTCCATACGGGTGACCTGCGGTTTATCCAGCAATTCCCCGCACAGACACTATAATGTATGCGTGTTAGTTACGAATGGCTGCAATCTTTTTTTGAGGAACCACTCCCGCCACCTGCGGATGTTGCGCACGCACTCACTTTCGGGGCTTTTGAAATCGAGGGAATGGAACAGAAAGGGGATGATACGGTTTTCGATATCAAGGTTTTGCCCGACCGGGCATGCTACGCGCTTTCGCATCGAGGGATCGCACTCGAGGTTGCTGCGTTGTGTGGCAAAAAAGTTACTTACGATCCCCTGCGAAAAGAGCGCCCCGCGCTCACACCTCGCGCGAGCCAACAACTCTCCGTGTCAGTCGAGGATACTATGCGTTGTCCTTTTTACGCGCTTGCACGCCTCGAACAAATACATGTCGGCCCTTCGCCTGCATGGCTGGTGCGACGACTCGAAGCGATCGGACAACGGTCAATAAATACTATCGTGGACGCCACAAACTATGTGATGTTTGAGTTGGGGACGCCACTCCATGCGTTTGATGCAAAGAAAGTGCAAGGTGCAATTACGGTGCGCCAGGCACGGGAGGGAGAAACTATTACGCTCTTGGGTGGTGCCGAGTGTACCTTGCCCGCATATGCAACGGTCATCGCCGAAGCGACCTATGACACGGCAATTGCAGTTGCGGGGGTTAAAGGAGGCGCCACAGCCGAACTCACAGCCAACACCCATTCTGTTTTGGTTGAAGCGGCAACCTTCGATCCGGTTATTACCCGCAAAGTGTCGCAGGCCCTGGGTTTGCGTACTGATGCCGCGAAGCGGTACGAGAGTAGTGTCGATGAAGAGTTGCCTGCGTACGGACTTGCACGAGTCGTCGAGCTTATTTTGGAAATTGCCGGAGGGAGATTGGTAGGGTTTGCGAGCACCGAGCTTGCACATCGCGCGCGCTACAAATTAGGTGTGTCTGCACGGGACGCAAATCACTTGTTAGGGACCGCTCTCACCGACGATTCACTGCGCGAAATTTTTGTACGCATGAATGTGCCCTACGAAGAAGTACGCGACCCGCTCAAAAAGGTGCTTGAACTCGCGCCATCATTTGTGGGTGCACCCTACAAACTGGGCGAGAAAATGATGCGGAGCGCTCCGCATACATTTGAATGTTCGACATTTACTGCCTACTTATTTGCGCAGGCAGGATTTTCGATACCTCGCGTTTCCGTAGACCAGTGCTTGTGGGGCGACAAAGTTGTGCTTGAAAGTCTAGAGCCGGGTTATTTGGTATTTTCAAACTCCGGTGAAGGCAAGATATGGAACGAATCATGTTACTTCCTTCCAGGAAAAAAAGTACCCGAAGGAATTGATCATGTCGGTCTGTATCTGGGTGATGGAAAAGTTATTCATGCGGCGCGAGGTCCAGGGAAGGTGGTCATAGAAGACTTAAAAGAAAGTCCGGGATTCAAGAAGGTAGTCGCGGCCTGTCGGGTGTTTGATAAAAATGATGTGCGTTTTGTTGTAGATGTGCCACCTGAACGATCGGATCTACGCCTCATTCAAGACCTTATCGAAGAGGTAGGGCGTGTCTATGGTTATGAACGAGTCACACCCCAACAGCTACCACCACTTGCCAAAAAACCTGAAATCAACCAACGCCATGCGCTTACCGAAGAAATACGAGCGATACTTCACGAGTCTGGGTGTACCGAGATTTTTACCTACTCACTGCGCGGTCATGGGGAAACCATGTTGCTGAATGCACTTGCCGCCGATAAAAATCATTTGCGCGCCACCCTTACTGAGGCGATGCAGGAAGAGCTGATTAAAAACGAGCGCAATGCACCACTCCTTTCGACCGGCCGCGAAATTCGTTTGTTTGAGATTGGCGATGTGTTTCCAGTTTCTGGCGAAGAGCTCCATGTAGCAGTCGGTGTGCGTGATTTTGGAAAAAAGCGTGTGGCACAGGAAAAAGAAATTCTCGACAAGGTGAGTGCGCACATGCAAGAAAAGTATGGTGTTGCGCCGGTGATAACCGACAGTGTGTGCGAATGGAATCTCGGTGGTGCCGTGGCACAGCGTACCGCAACTGCATACCCAACGCTTCCTGTGGTTGCCACTTCTGCATACTACCGGCCATTTTCAGTGTACCCATTTGTGTTGCGCGATATTGCATTATGGGCACCAGTCGCGCTCGATGCGGAACGAATTCAAAAAATCATTTCTGAAAAAGGAGGTCCTCTCCTGGTCCGGATCGACAAATTTGATGAATTTTCCAAAGAAGGTCGGACCTCATACGCTTTTCATCTCGTATTTCAAGCGTCCGACCGCACACTTTCTGACACCGAAGTGACAGCCCTTATGGACGGAGTTACAGGCGCGCTTTTTGCACAAGGGGGAGAGCCTCGATAATGCCCAGAAACAAGGCTTTTCCCTCGCTGTAGGAGGGTGCATTTGGCCTCTTTTCTGATATACTTATCCGACCATGGCTGCTAAGAAAGAACCCAAAGACGAGCCAAAAAAGAGCGGGTATACCGCTGAATCCATTACAGTACTTGAGGGTCTTGAGGCGGTCCGTAGGCGTCCGGGTATGTACATCGGTACTACCGGTCCATCCGGCTTGCATCACCTGGTGTGGGAGGTGTTCGACAACTCCCGCGACGAGGCGATGGGCGGATTTTGTAATGACATTGAAGTGGCACTTCTGCCAGGAAATCGTGTGCGTGTTGCCGACAACGGCCGCGGTATCCCCGTTGAAATTCACCCAAAAACAAAAGTCTCGACACTCGAGACAGTCATGACCATCCTTCATGCAGGAGGAAAGTTTGGCGGCGATGGTTACAAAGTATCAGGCGGATTGCACGGCGTTGGTGTTTCAGTGGTCAATGCGCTTTCAAAGCATGTGCGGGCCGAAGTGCATCGCGATGGCGCCAAGCATGAACAAGAATATAAAAATGGTGGTAAGCCAGTGAGCAAGACCAAAAAATTTGGCGCGTCAGAAAGAAACGGCACCATCATCACATTTGCGCCAGACGGCACTATTTTCCCCTCTACCGATTTTGATTGGGGTACTATCGTTGATCACTTGCGACAGCAGGCGTATCTGGTGAAGGGATTGCGCATCACCATGTTGGATTTGCGCGCATTGCCGCATGTCGACGACACAGCCTCATACTATCTGCGCGACCTCGGTCTTGATGCACCATCAATGTCTTTCTACTTCGAAGGGGGGTTGAAATCATTGGTGGGTTTTGTAAATCGCCATCAACAAACGCTACATCGCAGTATTTTCTATATCGAACGGGAACAGGATGGCGTGCAGGTAGAGGTTGCTCTCCAATATGTCGACGATATTTCTTCCCGCGTGTCGGCTTTTGCAAACAATATCTATAACGCCGAAGGAGGCACGCATATTACGGGGTTCAAAACAGCCCTCACGCGCACACTCAACAACTACATTAAAAAAGCCGCCGGGAAGGAAACAGAGGCTTTTACAGGTGATGATGTGCTCGAAGGTCTTACCGCTGTTGTCTCGGTCAAACTTCGTGAAATTCAGTTTGAAGGGCAAACCAAAGGCAAGCTCGGTTCTGTCGAAGCACGCGGTGCTGTTGAAAGCGTTTTCTCAGAAGCGTTTGGCACATTCCTTGAAGAAAATCCGGACGATGCAAAATCAATAATCGCAAAAGCGACGCTCGCCATGAAAGCGCGCAAAGCCGCAAAAGCCGCCAAGGACTCGGTGTTGCGCAAGGGTGCACTCGAGGGGCTTTCGCTCCCTGGGAAGCTTTCTGATTGTCAGGTCCGCAATGCTGCCGAGGCCGAGATATTTATTGTCGAGGGAGATTCGGCCGGTGGTACCGCCAAAGCGGGGCGCGATCGTCGCACGCAGGCGGTATTGCCATTGCGCGGAAAGATATTGAATGTCGAACGAGCGCGTATCGATAAAATGCTTTCATCAGAGCAAATAAAGAATGTGGTGGTCGCGCTTGGCACCGCTATCGGGGATATCTTTGATGTGCAAAAATTGCGCTACCACAAGATTATTATCGCGACCGATGCCGATGTAGATGGTGCGCACATTCGCACGCTGTTGCTCACCTTGTTTTACCGACACTTCCGGCCAGTTATCGAAGGAGGGTATCTGTATATTGCACAGCCACCGCTCTATAAAATCAAGAGGGGCAAGGAGGTGTACTATGCCTATACCGAAGAGCAAAAGATCGGCATTGCTGGAAAGGGTGCCGTCGAAGTAGAAATCGTGTCTGAGAATCCGATCGGGGAGGAAGAGGTCGAAGAAATTGAAGATAAAAAGGGTAAATCAAAATTCTTGGTGCAACGCTACAAAGGTTTGGGCGAAATGAATGCCGAAGAGCTCAAAGAGACGACCATGGATCCAGCAAAGCGAACTCTGTTGCAGGTCACTGTACAAGACGCTCGTGAAGCTGACGAAACCTTTGATATCCTGATGGGTACTGATGTATCATCACGGAAATCATTTATACAGACTCATGCGCGCGAAGCACGGATCGATATTTAGGTAGATGGGGTTGCGTCTCTCAAAACTACCTCTCAGCGGCACGCGCCTCGCCCAGCAGGCTCGGCGCTCAGTCCTCGACACTTTTCCTGTCTACGCAGGACCATGCAAAAGTGTCTGCGGAGTCCGCTTTGGGGGTGTTTTTGACAACACATCATCCCGCGGCTCATTTCCTTCGCGAGTAGGTAACCTAGTAGGCGCTGACCGTAGGCGATGTAAGAGTGTTATTTCCTTCAGAGATTTCACGAACAGCGTTGTATGGGTCTACTGATACCGTAGCGTTGCCATACTGTGGCATCGAAAAGGTGAGAGTAAACTCCACATGGTCGCCGCGATTGAGTGATGATTGCGTTGGAGAATCGTAATGGTAGGGAGGATTCGTGGGGAGCTCCGCGGTGAATCCCCACGCGCCACTTCGTGCAGTACCGATGTTTATGACATCAAATTTGAATGAAACCACTTCGTGGGGGGCAAAGGATGTTCGTTGCATAAAGGCACCGGTGTATGGATCGGTTGTGCCGATACCCAAGAAGCGAACTTCGAGGTCAGGCTTTCCAGCGGGCTTTGGAGCTGGAGCTGGGCGAGGTGCAGGTTTCGTTGCCGGCGACACTACTGCAGTTTTTGTTGCGACCGGTTTCTTTACTGTCGTAGGAGTGGTGCCGACAGGAGTTGCAGAGGTGGAAGTGTAAACGCTCACGGTGGTTGTGCCTGTAGCAATCTTTGATCCGTCGCGAGATAGATATTCAATGGCAATCGGAATCGTTGCTTCGGTTTTTCCATGGAGGAGGGGAATGAGTTTCAGTGAGGAATCAGTAGCCGCCACGGCATACGGCATGGCGCACGGAATGATGCCAAATGCGGTGTCAGAGACAGGTGCTTGAATCTCAACACCGTCAACACAGTTGTATGAAATCGTATACAAGCCACTATCACGCTTTGCATCTTGCCATGCGAGGGTGAGCGGATCGCCAGAGCGGACTTTTGGCTCGGATGACTCGAGTGCAATAGGAGACTCGTCCTTGAATGAGTCAGAAATGACAGCAAACATCTTTGGTGCGAGGCGCACAGCGCTTACCGCTCCCCACAACCCAATGGCAACAACTACGACAAAACCAATGATGGCGATGATGTTACCGACACTGCCGATACCGTTTCTTCCTTCTGCATTCATACAAGAAGTTTATTTTATATATAAGAGGCGAGGATAATGTGCTGAACGCGAAAGGTGGTCCGCATACAGCAGGAAAGATCAGACGAGGATTATTGCACTTTTAACGGACAAAGTCAAGAGAATGGACATATCGCACATGTCAATTTTGTGAAGGGGATAACACTCAGTGATTGACTTTCCGCACACATGATGTATAATTAAGTCCATGGAATATCGGGAGTTTAAGCCAGCAAAAGCGCCTTTTTTCATCATCGCTCTGATGATGTTCTTCCTCACACTTGCCGCTTTTACCTCGATTGGCTTTGTGCCTTCGTATGTGGACGGCATCAGCCCAACTATCGAAAATCGCTTTTCACCGACCGGTGTCGTGAACGAGGGGGATGAATCGGTCTCGCTTGCCGACTTGCCCGATCTTGGGGAGCCGGTGGTGCAACCATTTGCTGTTCCTATCGCCCCCACAGAAGTACCAGTTGATCCCGAACGCCTTGTCATTCATACGATCGGTGTCGACCTGCCCGTCAATAATCCCGAACAGACTGCGATTGCCGCGCTCGACTATTCACTACTCACGGGCGCTGTGCGCTATCCGCTTTCTGCGCGCCTAAACGAGATGGGAAATGTTTTCCTTTTCGGTCACAGCTCGAGCTTGCCGGTCGTCAAGAATCAAATGTTCAAAGCATTCAATCGTATTTCCGAATTGGAATCAGGTGACACCATACAGGTCATCGGGGGAGGGATGGTTCATGTCTATCGTGTAACATCAGTCCGTCGCACGGATGTGGCAGATGCACTCGTGGATATTTCGACTGACAGCGGCCGCCATCTGACGCTCTCTACCTGCGATTCATTTGGTGGCAAAAGCTCTCGGTTTGTAGTCGAAGCAGATTTCTTTGGGGCGTATAAAGAGTAGTTAAGGGTGCTAAGTTGATTCAATACCCCCGCACGCTATGTGCGGGGGTACTAAACAAGCTCAAGACCTTGGAACCATCTGAAGGGGAAATTGGTAATTAATACC
>JBBTSD010000014.1:0-14947 GCA_038064835.1 Patescibacteria group bacterium | reverse complement strand
CAGCTCCCCTAAGCGTCGTAGCCTTGGTAAGCCATTACCTTACCAACTAGCTGATGCTGCGCAGGCCGCTCCGGAAGCGATAAATCTTTACTCACAGAAATAAATCAGTGAGACCATCGAGAATTATCCAGTCTTTCGACTGATTATGCCCGACTTCCGGGTACGTTCCTACGTGTTACTACCTCGTCTGCCGTGGGTCTAAACCCACTCGACTTGCATGCCTTATCCATACCGCCAGCGTTCACCCTGAGCTAGGATCAAACTCTAAGTTAAGAATGGCAAAAGCCACTCTTAGTTTTGTGGACGGAACAAAAGAATGTACTTCTTTTGCTTGAAAACCTTTATGGTTTTCGCTTGTGTTTTATCAACTCCTTGTGTTTCCACAAAGATTTGGCTTGTCTCGTATATGAAATTCTCAAAGAAACATCCGCCTGTGCGGAGTAGACCAGAGTTTACTTGATGGGGGCCTGATGTCAAGCTATCTACCCTTTCCTGCCTCGCCTCGCCACTCCTGCCATACCACCAAGAGGGGCGAGGCAAGGGCAAGAGACGAATAGGTGCCGGCAACTATGCCAACTAGGAGGGTCAGGACGAAGTTTTGTGTTGAAAGAGGCCCCATAAAGAAGAGGGCTAGGAGGGTGATTATGACCGTGAGTGAGGTGTTGATAGAGCGCACGAATGTCTGGTTGAGACTTGCCCCCACTACCAACGAGAAGTCTTCTTTGCGACCTCTTTCTTGGTTGGTGCGAAGACGCTCGCGAATACGATCAAACACCACAATGGTATCGTGCACCGAGAAGCCGAGAACCGTCAAAACCGCAGTGACAAAAAGTGTGTCTACTTGCGCTCCGAAGACATGCCCCAAGAGCGCATAGAAACCGAGAGTTACCACGACATTGTGTACCAAGCCAACAATTGCCATGAGACCAAACCCCCACGATGAAACCGGGCGAGAAACTTTTCGGAATGCGAAAGCGATAAACAAAAGTATGCAAAGCAGAACGAGTGAAAGCGCCACAATAGATTTGTTGCGTAGCTCGACACCAATGGTCGGACCGATATCACTCAGACGATCAATGGTGACAGGGTGCGCGCCACCGAGCGAAAGCGCGCCCGGGAGTGCCTGTCGGGTATCAGGAGAAAGATTTGGCGCACGGAGCGTAAACCCCTTCTCTCCTGTTTCGCGTATGGTGTAGTCAGAAATGCCTGCACTTTTAATCGCATCCGAGAGGAGTGTTGTTTCTGGTCGTCCGGCTTCGTAGCGAATCTCGACGAGTGTGCCTCCGGTAAATTCAGTACTGAGATGCAGCCCAAAAACACCGAGTGAGATACAGGAGGCAAGCATGATTGCGGCAGTAATCCCAAAAAAGACGCGTCGGTAGGTGATGATAAGCATATTAGATTTTCATACCGCTTCCCAAAAGGAACCGTGACAATCCTGCTCTCCCAGAAAGACCTAGAGAAAGAAGCAGTGTGCGGCTAACCGAGATTGCAGTGAGCATTGATACAAGAACGCCGAGACCAAACACCAGTGCGAATCCTTTTACAATCGATGTACCGAACCAGAACAGAATAGTGGCGGTGATCATACTGGATATATTACTGTCGCGAATCGAAAGCCAAGCGCGAGCAAATCCTTCACGAATAGCATCGTCACCTTCCTTCCCATCTTTCAACTCTTCTTTCATGCGTTCGAATATAAGAATGTTTGCATCAACTGCCATGCCGATTGAAAGGATGAATCCGGCGATACCTGCGGCAGTAAGCGTCACCGGCATCCACTGGAAAATGGCGAGCACGACAGCCACATACACCATCAATGCCATCGATGCGATAAGACCAGGCAGACGGTACCAGAAAACCATAAACAAGGCGACGGCAATCACACCCCAGATACCCGCCATGAGTCCATGCCCCACAGCTTCGGCACCGAGTGTGCCCCCGACAGTCTCTGTAGTAAGGAGTTCGATGGGCACAGGAAGCGCTCCAAAATTGAGATTCCTCACTAGTTCACGCGCGACCTGTGGCGTGAATGATCCGCTAATGACTGCTGTGCCCCCCAGAATTTGTTCCTGGATCACTGGCACCGAAATCGGCACGCCGTCAAGAAAAATACCGAAGACGCGTCCGACATTATCGCGTGTGAGATTTGCGAACAATTCAGAACCTTCAGAGTTGAACGCGAGAACCACCACCGGCTCACTGGAGAGTGTATTTTG
The DNA here is from genome assembly GCA_038064835.1 of Patescibacteria group bacterium. Taxonomy (GTDB): domain Bacteria; phylum Patescibacteriota; class Minisyncoccia; order Phycocordibacterales; family UBA2100; genus JACQKA01. The sequence continues at coordinate 12,728 of JBBTSD010000014.1, read as the reverse complement.
TCCGTTTCCGAATTGGAGATCGGCGCGCGCGAGATGCTTTCCGGTGACCGCGGCCGATTCAAAAATTTCGTTCACTTTATCGAGTGGTACCCCCTCGGCTGGTGGCACTGCGTCTTTTTTGAGTAGACGAAATTCCAGAACGGGCGTTTGTCCAATCATTGCAATCGCCTTTTCAGTATCAGTGATGCCAGGAAGCTCGACGATGAGACGCTCTTCGGTAGTGCCTGCCAGAGTGCCGCCACGGTCGGTCTGGACAATCGGCTCACCCACACCAAACAGGTTCACGCGGCGCTCGATGGTGTCGCGCAATGAATCCATCGAATCTTTAATTTGCGTCGAATCGATGGCGTCGGTCTTGGCACGGTAGACGAGCTGTGTGCCACCCGAGAGATCGAGCCCGAGCTTGAATGGATGGGTTTTGTTTGCCTCGGACGAGTACACCAACCAACCTAAAGAGAGCCCCACAAGGAGGACCATTGCCGCCACTAGGCGCATATGCAACATGGCGAGAAGTATATGGTTTTATTGAAGATTATGCGACCTTGACTGAGTATGTTTTTAGGTGTATAATTACACCTAACCTTGAGGCTTCTTTGCAAGGCAGAGCGTCAGTAACGCTCTGCCTTTGCTTTTTATTGACAGTCAGGTGCCCCAAACACACTATAGGAGCATGCATATAGTCATCACTGGCATCGCGGGAGCGATTGGGTCACATGTAGCTGAACGACTTTTGTTGGATGGACACACCGTCGTCGGTATCGACTGCGTCACCAGCTACTATTCGAAAAAGACAAAGATGGCCACGCTTTCGGAAATAAAGAAAGCGGGGGCACACATTTACCTGCTCGACCTCACCAAAGATGACCTCGCGAAAGTAATCGCGCCGGCAGATGTGATATTCCATTTTGCCGCGCAGCCGGGCATTTCTGCAACGACACCATTTGACGACTATGTGCGCAACAATATTGTCGCGACACAAAGACTACTGGAGGCCATGGTGACGCATGCGCCCAAAGCACACTTGATTTTTGCGTCAACATCTTCAGTCTATGGCGTGCAAGCAACCGGCAACGAAAACGCTGTGCCGCGTCCCACATCGGCGTATGGTGCGACCAAGCTAGCTGCCGAACAGCTAGCACTCGGGTATCAACGCACGGGAAAACTTTCAGTGACTGTCTTGCGTCTTTTTTCCGTGTACGGGCCTCGCGAACGCCCCGAAAAACTTTTTCACCGTCTTATCAAACACATTCATGACGGGAGCCCCTTCCCTCTGCATAAAGGAAGCGAAAAACATGTACGAAGTTTTTCTTTTATCGGAGATGTCGTTGATGGTTGTGTCGCCGCGCTAGTCCATCGCAAGAAAATTTCGGGAGAAATTATCAATCTCGGTACCGACAAAACACATACAACCGGTGAGGGTATCAAACTGGTGGAGAAGATCATGAAAAAGAAGGCGCTTGTTATGCATAAGCCGCCACGACCGGGCGACCAAAGCGAAACCCGCGCACACATTCGCAAAGCAAAGAAACTACTTGACTATCGCCCCAAAACAACACTTGAGGAAGGTCTTAAGAAAGAAGTTGCCTGGTTTTTACACAACCGTTCGTAACTTACTATACACACAATGTACACTATAGAGATGCGATTCTCTTTTTTTCTTTTTATCCTATGCGTAGGAATCATAGCCAACACTGACATGACTTTCGCACAACCTGCCGATTCAGTATCTGCAAAGAAAAAGCAGGACGAGTGCCGTCGCGATTCGGCCACCGGAGGATCCACCACCCATGTCTCAGGCGTTACCGCTGGTGTCGCAAACACCTCCACAGATTGCATTGTGCCCACTGGAGAGAATGAGACATGTACCTTTACTGATCCTAGAGACGGGGCAACAAAACCATGCCTCACCAGACGAGAACTCGACGAAGCAATGCGCAACGAATACATCCGAGGGTTCCGCGAATGTCGCGCAGGTCAAGACCCTAGCCTGGGTGGCGTCGCACTTATCGAACGATGCGGGCCATCTGGTACATCAGCTCGAGACAGGCTTTTTGAAAGTCATCCGCCAATTCTCTTACAACCGTTTCCCCCCGAGTACAATCCTCTTCCACCACCTCCCGCACCTGATCCCGGAAATCCATTCAACGACCCTCCTTGGTGGACAAATCGATACCAGCGGGCATCAGTGCCATCACCCGCAGACCAACTGACCACACTATCCGCAACTCAACCTGATGCCATGCCGAAGGATTCTTTTTTCTCTCGTTTCTTCAGTCTTCCTGGTGGTGATAGTGGCTATATGTTTTCTCAGAGAGTGACCGAACTTCCAACACCGTCCCCAAGCGTTGTACAAGGCCCGGCTTTTAGCGTTAGTGGATTCACCAGCGGTTTCGGAACACCGCGGGAATCCGGCTCATGGTTTAGCAACTTCTTTCTCAACCTTTTTCGTTAGACATTTTCATTCACCAACTCCTTGATACCTTCCTCGAAAATTACTTTCGGCTCGAAACCGAGTAGTTTCCTCGCCTTTCCGATATCGGAAACACTATGTGCAATATCTCCTGCGCGAACAGGTGCAAAGCGAGGTTGAATTGCGGTACCAAGCGCCTGGTTGATTGCTGCTATCACCTGCAAAATGGAGACCCCTTTGCCACATCCAATATTAAGCACCTCGCCAACAGCTACTTCTGTTGTCGCCGCCAGTATATTTGCTTCGACAACATCATAGACCGAGACGAAATCGCGCGTTGCGCTCCCATCGCCAAAAACGGTAGGCTGTTTTCCTTCCCTCATCGCCGCCACAAACAAAGGGATCGCTGCCGCGTAGGCAGAATGTGCGTTTTGCCTGGGCCCAAACACATTGAAATATCTCAATGAAACTATCTCCGTACCAAATACTTTCTTGTACAGCGCGGCATACTGCTCGCCTACCAATTTGTGCAATGCATAGGGTGATATCGGTTTGGGCACCATTGACTCTTGTTTGGGAAGCGTTGGATCATCGCCGTAAACTGCACTTGAAGACGAATACACAACGCGTGATACACCAGCCAATCGTGCGGCTTCAAAAACCGCGAGTGTCCCATCTATATTTGTCCGATGTGTGCCCAATGGGTCCTCCATACTCTTTGGCACTGACGCGACGGCCGCCAAATGGAATACATAGCGCGCACCGTTGCACGCACGAGCAAGTACTTCCACGTCTAGCAAGTTAGCAGTGAAAACTTCGCATGCCTTTTGATGCTCTTCAACAACTACTGGTACGGTATCCACAATGCGCACATGCGCACCCTGCGCAAGTAACTTGTCGACAATGTGCGAGCCAATAAATCCTGCCCCACCCGTCACAACCGCAATATCATCTTTCATTTCTGCATGTTACGACCCGCGCTCGAGAAGTACAACCCGCGCAGTTTGGAACATAATGTAAAGATCGAGCGCTAATGAGCGATGTTTAAGGTAATACAAATCGTAGGCGAGCTTGTTTTTCGTTTCTTCGACATCTGCCCCACCATGTGGATGTGCGTGGTGATTCATTTGCGCCCATCCCGTGAGTCCTGGCTTTACCAAGTGACGAGCATCGTAAAACGGAATCCGCGAAGAGTACTGTCCGACGAGCGCGGGGAGTTCTGGTCTTGGTCCTACAAACGAGATGTCTCCCTTTATAATATTCCAAAGCTGAGGTAACTCATCAATGCGTGAAAGACGCAACCATTTTCCCAGGCGTGTAACTTTTAGTTTCGTTTTACCGCCAGGACCATAGTTGCCCCCGTCGTTTCCCGACATGCTTCGGAACTTTACAATTTTTATCTTCCGCTGGTACTGTCCAATTCTCTCTTGCACCACAAACACAGGGCCGCCATCATCAATCTTTATGAGAAGCGAAACGACAGGATATATCACCAGTGATAACAAACCGAGTACAACCCCAACCCCTCTGTCGATAAGCTGCTTGATTCGGTCATAGCCAGGTGGTGCAGTCAGGTTTTCAAGAACACTTTGGTATCGAACGAGCGGTAGTGCCGTCCGTTCAAATACATCTTCGTATAAATCAGCGATGTCTATGAAAACAAACTGTTGCTTGTCAAACGCGGCGGTATAGATAAATGGCAACGCTGCATGCATGAGCGGATGCGAGAGATCTGCAATAATGCTAGTCGTCCCCTCCTCTTCGAGAACGCGGCAGAGTTGTTGAATCGCCTCATGCTGTTGCGCACGGTCAGTATCGAGTATCCGCTCAACGGTAAATGGATATCGATCGTCGCCATTCACTTCATCCCGCAACATTTCAGCTTCCTCACCGCGACCAATAATCACAGCATGAGCCCGCTCTTTCGGTCGCACTAACGGAAAAAGGTACACACGCCAGATGAATATGAAAATCGACGATACCAACAGATAGATTGCGAGAATGGTTTTTGGTGCAATCCCAAAATACGGAATGAGGAAGAAGAATAGAGCGGCGAGGACCATGTTGAGGGTCTGAGTATAGAAAATCATCTGTGGCATTCGGGCACGACGAGGACGCGTGTAGCGCGCGTACAGACCCGCCATAAAGAAAACCCCTATCCACAATGCAAACAAAATCGAAAACGGCGCAAGATGTTTAAAGAACAGCTCAGCTGAAGGCACATCAAACAACCGCGCAACCAGCGTTACCCACAAAGCAAGGCCGAATGTGAAAATATCCCCGAGCAAGAGGGTCAGATACTCCCTTCGTGGCACTATGGACATAGAATAACTTCATCCTACAGACACCCCACAGTAAAGACAAGCCTCTATCAGCCTTTAGTCTTTAGGTACGCACGCTTCGGTTGTGCAGAATAATTTCTCTTGGTAGTATTTCGAATATGGATAGAGTAGGAAGAACAAGAGCTGGTGATTATGCTCCGCATCTCGTTTCTTTTGATAGTGTGGTTGGGCTCTTTACCGATAGTGCAGGAGACGTAAATTCTCGCCCGCGAACGACTCGCGTCGATCCCTCATCTCTGTCGGAAGAAGGCATGCAAAAAGTAGCGTCCGCGCATGATCCGGTCGGAGGGGTAGAATACTATCTTTATCCTGACAAAGACGGGCTTATTTTTGGATCGGGCTCAAGAAAATCGGCGATGCCGTTTGATCCTGATGATAAAGATACTTTGATACGGCCAGGCTTTCCATTTTCACTTTTCCAATCACCAAGGAAAGATCTCGAGCGTGAGCGCGCGCATAATGAATCAACGATTGCTATAGCAAAGCGCATTATTGAGGCTCCATGGTTTGCCCACTGGCATCCCAAAGGATCAGAATCGGAGGCGGAAGGAGATGTCATTTCAATAGGAGACCTGCTCTTCGCTCTGGCTCATAAGAAATTTAACTTCATGTTTAACGCGCGTGGAGTTTCGATGTATACAAGTGTTGGGAACACAAAGCAAGATGTCGCCATAATTGCTACGGCATTACTTGCTTTTGAGAAAGGATGTGTATCAGATCGTGGTAAAGATTTTCTAAAGACAGAGGAATATTTGGGTGCTCGCAATAATTTTTTGAAAGGTAAAATAAGAGAACAAGGTTTCATCTACAAGGAGTTTTCGTGGGGTTCTCCCACGGCAAACAGAGTCGTTAAAATGATGCGCGGCGAGAGCTCTGGCCTCTGATGTAAATTGAAATTTCTTCGCCGTGGTTCGTTTGACTTAGTCTGAAAAAAATACATAGTACATTGGTGCACAGGGCAAGAAAAAAAGTACTCTTTCTTATTACCAAATCGAATTTTGGTGGGGCGCAACGCTATGTATTTGATGTAGCGACACACCTTCCCCCATCATTTGAGCCTATCGTTGCGTTTGGTGGTACTGGAGTTGTCGGAGCAGACACCGGCCTGCTGAACACCATGCTCGCCGAAAGAGGTATACGCACCATTCATCTTCGCTCTCTTGGGCGAGATATTAGTCTGGTGCATGAATGGAAGAGCTTCAAAGAAATAATGGGGGTTATCAAGAGTGAACAGCCCGACATCCTGCATCTCAACAGCTCAAAAGCAGGTGGGCTTGGCGCCCTAGCGGGACGGATCGCAGGCATCCGGAGGATTGTATACACGGCCCATGGCTGGCCTTTTTGGGAGAAGCGTCCGTATCTGCAAACTAAACTCATCCTCTTTTTCTCGTGGCTCACCGCGCTCTTGTCGCACATTGTCGTCTGTGTTTCTGAATTCGATCAGTCGCACATGCACTCGTTTCCTTTCATGAAAAACCGGTTGACCGTGATCAAAAACGGCATAGTGCCTCCTAGTTTTTTTGTTCGCACAGAAGCACGGAGACTCATCCCCACCCACCTTGGTGCGATGCATACTGACGCGCTCTGGGTGGTAAGTATCGCGGAGTTGACCCCAAACAAAAATCTTACCACCGGAATTAAAGCTGTGGCACAATACAATACACAGAACACACAGAAAATATTTTATACCATCATAGGAAGTGGTGAGATGCGCGAAGAGCTTGAGGATATTAGCCGGGCACATGCAATTAGCGACTCTATTTATTTTGCTGGCTTCGTGCCAAACGCCGCTCACTATCTAAAAGCCTTCGACGCCTTCCTTCTCCCTTCACTCAAGGAAGGACTCCCCTACGCCATTCTCGAGGCCCTTTCTGCCCACATCCCCGTCATTGCAAGCAATGTTGGCGGCATCCCCGAAATTGCAGCGCGCGAGAAATCTGTAACACTGGTGGACCCCAGCGACACACAAACTATTGTTGCGGCATTCAAAATGCTTCAAAAAAATCCAGAATTACTGACCACTGAAGATGTACTGAGTGATTGGAATATCGAAAGGATGATGGCAGACACCATTTCTCTCTACACCGTCTAAACACCACGCCGATAGCGACGCATTCCCATCAGCATCCCTAGCGCAGCGAACTCCGTTAAAAGATGTGAGCCACCGTAACTCATAAACGGTATGGTGGTTCCTGTAATTGGGAGCAGTCCCACATTCATTCCTACATGAACAATGAAATGACTGAGTAGCATTATGGCCACGCCCGCGGCGAACAATTTCTCAAAATTTGTCGCTCCGTCGACCGCGCATCGCAATATGCGCGCAAGCAGTATCCCAAACAAGGCAAACAGGATTAAGACGCCTACAAAACCCCATTCTTCCGCATAGGCTGCAAATATGAAATCCGTCTCATATTCAGGGAGAAACGAGAGTTTACTTTGCGTTCCATAGCCAATTCCCTTACCCAGTAATTGCCCCGATCCCACGGCAATAGTCGCCTGATATGCGTTATACCCTGCTCCTTGTATGTCTGCTAACGGGTGAAGAAATGTGAGGATGCGTTCTTTTTGATAGTCATGAAGCACAAACGACCACATCAGCACCGATACCAACGCCGCAACAGTCATTACAAAACCAAGATGTTTCCACGAAATCCCCGCCACCAACACCATACCCAACCAGATACACCCAATAATGATTGCTGAGCCGAGATCGGGCTGAAAGAAAACTAATAGAAACAGAACTCCTGCATATCCGGCTGAAATCAAAATATGTTTAATATGTGCTATCTCGATATGTCGTCGCGCAAAATATTTGGCTAAAAGAATAATAAGGACGAGTTTGGCATATTCTGCAGGTTGCACAGCAAAAATCCCGAGATCAAATCGACTCTGTGCACCTTTTGAAATCTCCCCGAACACAAAAATAAGAAGGAGTGATGCAATCGAAAGACCGAAAAGAACGGCGACAGGGATGGTGGTGCGCAAGAATCTAAAGTCGAAAAAAGAAGCTGTAACTGCGACACCTATAGAAATAGCTATCCAGATAATTTGCCGATCAAAGTACGCATTCTCCGCGCCAAACGAGTACATGGTCACCAGACCAAGTGCTGTAAGAGCACAGGCTGAAACCAGAAGCGGAATATCAATATGTGCGAATGAACGCAGAAGTCGTCCTCCCTGGGTGTACATAGCTAGTCGATAGGAGGAACAATCGGCAAGACATCAAACCGACCTATGCGTCGCGTAAACGGGGCCGGCCAGGTGAAAAGAATACTTTTCTTCTCTCCGCCACGCATGCTGGGAATTACCGTACTTGAGGCGGCGAACGCGTTCCCCGCAGTATCGAAAATGACAGCAACAAGACCTACATCTGTGTAGCTAGCGACATCGGTGTTGGTTACCGATGCTTTTAGACGCGGTGCCACATCCTCCTCATCAAGCGACTTGTCGCTCACCGCTACATAAATTGATCGATCATGTAGTCGTTCCCAGACGAGATTATTGGTAAACTCAAAAAGTGCACGCACAGCGATTCGTTGACCCGTTTCAATCGAACCTTCAAAAACTGGGTTTATTGTGCCAGGCATAAGTGCGAGAACACCCTCTCGCTCTGCCACAAAAATATTCTTTTCGTCGTACAGTTTTATGCGATAGTGCGCCACTTTGACCCCCGCTCCAGCATTAGGGTTTTCAATGTACACGACCGTATTGTAAATACCTGGGCGAGTCGAGAAGACCCGCGTCCATAATATGGACGGCGGAATAATCCGCCGCGCATCGAGCAATTTGCATGGCCCTCCACGATCCGGTGCTGTTTCCCCCTGGTTCATCTGTTTGTCGAAACATGACGGAGGCTCGTAAATGTAAATCGCCAGTGGGATACCGATAAGTGCTGAGAAAAAAAGGACGACACCGAGAAAATATGCGATGCGCCGCCTGGATGCCCAATTCATATGCTTATGATACCACTCACAGGAAAAACAAAACACCCCCATTTGAGGGTGTTTTGTTTTATTGAACGCTTTGTGTTGGCGCCTGCCTACTCTCCCCTTGCGAGTACCATCGGCTCTGGAAGGCTTAACTGCCGTGTTCGGAATGAGAACGGGTGTACCCCCTCCGACGAAGCACCAACACAAAATTTTCAAATAAAAAGGACTTTTGTGTGTTCGGCGATAACGGGTGTATCTATTCCCCGCGAATCACCTGCACAAAATTTTCAACGCACTATCTGACTTTTGTGTGTTCGGCGATAACGGGATGTAACCCCCGAAAGCACTGACACACAATTTTCAAACAAAAAGAACACAGACCCTGAAAACTAAATAGACGACGAAAAAACAAGCACAAACTGCGATTCGCAAAATTCCTAATGGGAACATTCTATCGGCTCATTAGTACACCTCGGCTCAACGCATTGCTGCGCGTACACCTGGTGCCTATCAACGTGATCATCTCTCACGGGCCTCAAACGATCCCTCATCTTGGAGCTGGCTTCGAGCTTAGATGCTTTCAGCTCTTATCCATTCCCGACATAGCTACTCGGCAATGCCACTGGCGTGACAGCCGATAGACCAGAGGTCAGTTCATTTCGGTCCTCTCGTCGTTTTTTCCCCGCTTTCACGGAGCACAGACTATATCTTCACCCTCTTTTTGAGTAGGGTGGCGGCATCTTACCCATGTGAGCAGTCAGTTTCATGAACTGATTCCTCTCATCATGAGTCAAGTACAAATGTACTTAGTCGTTACGGGGTCATTGTGACCTGCGATGGAGGCGGGGGAGAAAGATCGGGTGGCTAATCCGTTCCTCCCACCATCGAGAATGGCACCTCCTTTTGAGAAGTGTTCTCCACTCTGCAGTGGGGTGCGCTTACATTACTCGCTCCCCCGCCCATCGCAATTCACAAGACTTCCCACGGTATTATCATATCACCTTTCGGTCCTCAAGCGACTCCCATGCGCGTTGGACCTTTGCACATGTTTATCTCGTCCCGAAAGTGACTTAGACTTCACCGTTATAAGCCGCGTTTTCATTACAGATTACTCTGTAAAGTAGCAATTCTTTACTAGAAACGAATCTCCTCAAGAATCAACGCCTGCAGCAGATTAAGACCAACCTGTCTCACGCTCGTCAGGTTGATACGATGGACTATATCTTTAACCACACAAATATGTGGCCATCGGCGTATAGTCTCTACGGGGTCTTTTACCATCATGCAAAAGACTTCCCTCGGTATTAGCGATCTGCAATCACTTTCACCGATATAGCCAAAGCGCACCATCTATTTTCATACATGGGCCGCCGTGAATCTGTCTTTCTCCTCGGGGTTCAGACGTTGCTGACACCCATTTTCATGAGAGTCAACACGGTCTGAACCCAGCTCGCGTACCACTTTAATCGGCGAACAGCCGAACCCTTGGAAGCTTCTCCACCTCCGGGATGTGGTGAGCCGACATCGAGGTGCCGAACACCGCCGTCGCTCTGGACGCTTAGGCGGTACTAGCCTGTTCAATGATTATTTTCATTAGACTATATCTTCATCCTGTCGGGCGTTGCAAGCCGCGACTTAGGAGATGGCGTCTTAGCATCGAAATGTATCTCGACGCTCTGTCCACAAAGAGTGGACAAGTCGTTACGGGGTCAAAGAATGTGCTGTGCCTAGCTTGTAGGCAAACAGCGGTATGCAGTGTGGAGAGACAACACGCAGAAGTTTTTTAGTTTCTGCGACCGAAAAGAAGAGTGCAAATCCTTTTTTCTTTTTGTCATACACCCGCGGACATATTTTGAAGTTGCGCTCAATCGCTCTGGATGCTTTATCTGCCTCGGTGCGTGTAACGCGACCGAGGTAGATGTAGCTATTTCGATCTTTCGCGTAGTAGTATCCATCATCCATGTACCACACCGCGAGCGAAAGGGATTTTTTCAACAGGGCCTCTATGTGGTCGGGAATTTTCTTACTCCCGCTCCCGTAGAATACCTTGTGCCACACACCGAATATCGGTGTGGAGTCTGATTGTTGCCGATAATACTTATATACCGAACCCGTTTTTGGGTGCTTTCGTTCTAAGTACACCAGCTTTCCGGAAAACAGTCGACCGAATGCCGCCGTCTTCCATACCAGATATTCCTTTTGAGCAGCGCCATGTTCAAAACGAAGTCGCGCGTTCTGCTTTCCTGTTTTTTGCAAGAATGCATCGCCCAAAATCGCTCCTATGAGTATGGCGGTCTGCCGTTCAGTCAACTTCATATGTTTATTGTATCACTCTCGACTTCCCACGGTATTCCTCGAGTCATTATGCCCACTTGCGCGGGAAAGTTATACTCGGGTCCACCGTTATAAGCCATATTTTTTGCGAGGAATTTCTCCCTCGGGGGACAACAAGGGTCTTATTTCAGACCCCATCCCCAGGGTAACTTTTATCGGTTAATCTTCCCCCGCATCTAATGCGGAAGGTCGGTTCACTATGCTCTGCTTTCGCACCTGTTTGACTCCGACGTCTCACAGTCAGGCACCCTTATGCCATTGCACTATCGGCACGGTTTCCATTCGCGCCTAGGGTACCTTAATAGGCTCCTCCGTTACTTTTTAGGAGGAAAGCGCCCCACTTAAACTGTCCACCAGATACTGTTCCTCGGCGTTTTTGCCACCGAGGTTGAGAATATACAGACAAGAAGGATGGTATTTCACTGACGAGTCCATGCCGCCCGAAAGCAACACTTCAAACCCTCCCATCTATGCTACGCATCGCATCCATATACCCAATATCAAGTTACAGTAAAGCTCCTGGGGTCTTTTCGTCTAGCTGCAGGTAACCGGCATCTTCACCGGTATTGTATTTTCACCGAGCTGCTCCTCGAGACAGTTCCCCAGTCATGACACTATTCGTGCACGTCGGAATTTACCCGACAAGGAATTACGCTCAACGATCCTTAGCGTTGGACTCTATCTTCATCCTTTTGAATAAAGGATGCGTGGCATTTGGTCTCTTGATGGCCACGATTGGACAAACCGCACATCACTGTGCGTAAGGTAGCTTTGTTGTGTCTTCGTTTACCAATCACTCACCATAATCGTCCCAGTCCTTCTGCATCCCTCTTGCGAGAGATGCAAAACCTTAGGACGATTATAGTTATCGCCGACATTCACCGGGGCTTACATAAGTGAGCATCTGCCTTGCGGCAGGACCCCTCATGCTTGACCTTCCGGCATTGGTCAAGTGTCACCCCCTATACATCCTCTTACGAGTTCGCAGGGAGCTGTGTTTTTGGTAAACAGTTGCCAGGGAATCTTTCGCTGCGGCCCCCCTTGCGAGGGGCAGTCCTTATCCCGAAGTTACGGACGCTTTTTTGCCGAGTTCCTTAAGGAGCAATCACTCGTTCGCCTTGGTCTACTCGACCTGACCACCTGTGTCGGTTTGCGGTACGGATCGTGCGTAGTTATGCTTAGAAGCTTTTCTGGGAGGGCTGCTCATGTGCGTGCGGTGCATTTCTGCACCTTCCCCGCTTCGCTTGGGCTATACGGCCGGGATTTTCCTCGGCAGCACCCTCACGACACGGACAGCAATCCAATAAGCTGCGCTCACTACTAGCCCCCGTCACTCCATCGCACCACGCACGAGTCATGGAATATTAACCATGTATACATCGCCTGCGGCTTTCGCCATTGGCTTAGATCCGACTAACCCTTCGTTGATCTCCATTGCGAAGGAAACCTTGGTCTTTCGGCGTGCGGGAGTCTCACCCGCATTGCGGTTACTTGTGCCAACATTTTCACTTCCACACGCTCCAGAGTGGGTCTCCCCTTCTCCTTCATCGCAGAGTGGAACGCTCTCCTACCGCTTACTTTTTCCGAAGAAAAAATAAGCCCGCAGTTTCGGTATAACGCTTAAGCCCCGATCATCTTCGGCGCAAAGTCTCTAAGTGAGTGAGCTGTTACGCTTTCTTTAAATGGTGGCTGCTTCTAAGCCAACATCCT
>JBBTSD010000013.1:0-42640 GCA_038064835.1 Patescibacteria group bacterium | reverse complement strand
AAAACCCCCAGTCAGATGCTGGGGGTGAGTACAAGGTCTTGATTAGTTAACGGTAAAGGTGGGGTGAAGTTTGACATGAGGGGTATCCCCTGGCACGGCCAAAACCCCATTGACTCGCCACCCCATACAGCATACCCTTAAAGAACGCATGGAGATGGAAGTTTAGGTGTTTTTTGGCTCAGTTGAGCCAAAAAGGAAGAAATCAAGGAACCCTTGCGCTTGGCTTATCGCTTCACAAAAAACAAATCCTGATGTGAAAGGAGGCAGTTCACAGAGGGGGTCATACAGGACTATAGTAGCCGGAACTGCTCGTTCGGTGTGTTCTTTCGTGGTATCGATTTTTATAGCAACCGGTGCTTTCATGCCAGTATCAGCACATGCCTTCTGGCCGTCGTCAGCACTTATTGCTGAATCCTTGATTTCTCGAGGGTATGCGGTGGGTGGTGGTAAGGAAGACAATATTCAAACCATGGATCTTCCCCGCCCCACCATGGCCCTTAACCCGTTCGGTGGTATCGGCGGAGGCGATATTGAGTTGGTCAGCGAAACAGCACTCCTCCCACAGGAAGGACCGATGGGCACAATTCTCGAAATAGAAGAAGGTTCAAAGAGTGCGCAGATCAGCTCGTATGTCGTGAAGCCTGGCGACACACTTTCCGAGATAGCGACCATGTTTGATGTCTCAATAAACACCATTATGTGGGCAAACGACCTTTCAACCACCAAATCAATCAAACCAGGGCAGACTCTGGTTATTTTGCCAGTGACAGGTATCCGCTACACTGTAAAAAATGGTGGAACGCTCCGAGATATCGTCAAAAAGTACGGTGGCGATTTGGACGAAGCATCGCGATATAACAACATCGACCCCGACGAGGCGCTGGAAAAAGGAATGGTGGTGCTTGTTCCTGACGCAGAACTTCATGTGCCAAAACCAGCAAGTCCTAACCAAAGCACTTCGCGTGTAGTGCGAGGAGCTAGTGGCCCATCATACGAAGGATACTATACACATCCGGTACCGGGGGCGCGGCGAACACAAGGACTTCATGGATACAACGGTGTCGACATGGGTGCGCCTATTGGAACTCCCGTGTATGCCGCCGCCGCAGGCGAGGCGATTATTGCACGGGCAAGTGGATGGAATGGTGGGTATGGAAAATATATTGTTGTTCACCACAGTAATGGTACTCAAACTTTGTACGCTCACCTTTCCGAAAATGTGATTGGCGAAGGAGTGCATGTATCCCAGGGCGAATTGATTGGGTATGTGGGCTCGACAGGGCGTTCAACAGGGCCACACTTGCACTTTGAGGTGCGTGGTGCAAAAAATCCATTCTAGATGAATGTTTTTAGACATGAAAAAGGCCGCACATGTGTGCGGCCTTGTTGTTTTGCGAAGCGAGATGGCCCTTAGTACGGTTAGGCCTTGTCACCCGCTTGCTTGATGATCTCGACTTCCGATCCAGCTCGAAGCTGGAAGTTGTGGACCTTGGCTCCATCAACGAGGACCAAGGTGTTCTTCAGGTCGGTGAGTCCGACGATCTCGCGGAGGACGGGATTGTCGAGAACAGTCCGCTCTGTGGCCCCGGTTGGGACCAGGACTTCCTGCTCGGTCGATCCGTACCTCAATTTGATGGAAACCATCGGTTGTCCGACAGCGGTTCCCTCAGTGTGTGCAGTAGCGCTCATTCTCTTCTCTCCTGTGTATACTTCACTTCCGCATAACGGGGCGTTGCGCCCCGGTCTTAAGGTCGAAGTACATTTCACTGTACACGACCTTTCCTTCCGTGAAAAGCCAAAACGCGTTCAGCATTTGGGACGCCACGGTGAGGTTCGCAAAGATGAGTTGGGGGCTCGAAAGCCTCGCCAATTCTTCACATGAAAGTTCGGAAGGGTTCTTGTCCGCCGGCCTCTCTATCTCTGGGTGCAGGTGGGTGATGGGCGGGGTGGCGTTCTTGCCCTTCCGTCGCACATGCACACTCACGCTACCGTCGTCATATCCGTTGCCACCAGAAATCAGGCATGCATCGTCGAGCCTGAGACAGTGGTCGGAAATCGTCTTTTTCGACGGGTTGTTGTCGACACAGCAAAAGACGATACTTCCTGACGGTATGTACGCAGAGACATTCTCTGCAGTTATATACCGTGATTTTGCTTCGATGACAAGGGTTGGGAACTCCTCGCGGAGTTCCGTCGCCACCACCTCCGCTTTGTTCCCTGCGCCGCGAAACTGTTGGCGCGATCTGTTTTCTGGCGCAAAAGTGTCTCCATCAAGGAGCATGATTCGCGCCGTTGACTTCTGGTGACTCAGGAATCGGCATAGCGGTGGAACCAAATGGGTCCCAACACCGCCAATTCCTACCACACGGATGTTATCAACCTGCTTCATTACCCTCTCCTTTTTTCCGGGGTGTGCATATGTCTTCTGGTTGCCATGGTAGCGGCGCATATCCTGGAGGCGTCAAGGTGTCGTCCTTGGGTTTCGACGCAGTGTTTGGCGCATCACTGCTATACCCTCGCTGAGGGGCCTCGACTTTTGCGACCCAGTCATCAGGTACTTTCCAATCCCCCACAACCTCAGTGTGCAGGAGAAAGTTCCTGTCTTTTCGGTAGAGCCATGGTGAAAACCAAGGGGGCATCTTCGTAGCGGCCTGCTCAGTAGTTATCCCCGAGTACCCCGCGATATGGGCTGTTCCTAGTTTGAAGCGTGCACCTCGGATCACTACCTCGGGGTCCATTCCAAAATAAGGGAAGCCACCAAGGCTGCCAATCGTGATATGCACTCCGTCAAAAGAAGCCTCATCATGCGTGTCGATTCCCGAGTGGAAAGCCGACATGTTTCCATGTGAGTGCATGGTGCCCACACATCGGTACCCTGGTATCCGTTCGGTCATGTCATACCGCACATGACTATACGAGGCTTGTTGCTTTGGAATAGTGAGATTCCATCCATCTTTTTTGTTGAAGTGCAGAAGCACCGCAGCCTCGGTACGGCGAAGATAGTAGATATGGTGAAAGAACAACACCGCCTTCACAAACACCATCTCTGGTATTTGAGGAAGAAGTAGCTGCGCTCGTGCTGTTTCTGGCTCGAGGGCAGGAAAGGACTTCACGGGGACCACAGCGTCTACCCAGTCGTTCTTCACTCGTGTAAAGAGGCCATTCTGGGCAACGATGTAGGCCGCAGGGGTTTCCAGGGGTTCGGTAGTCCCCGGTTGTTTTATCCAGACAGGTATATGGTTCATTTCAAGATGTCCTCCAAGGTTGTGGTCCCACTCATACTGGCTCGTCTCCCATGAGGCTCTATCGCCACATGGATCGCTTGCAGAATCTCCCGAGGGAGTGTTGCCAAGTACTCCTCGAATCGTGCCGCTGCCTTTGTGGCAACAGCATTAACCAAGGTTGTGGTCTTGTCAGGCTCACAAATGGCACTGAGTGTATGCAGTACGGCCTCTCGTGCTGTTTCGGCGACTGCAGTCTTGGCAATCGCGTCGTGAATACGATTGTCAAAGACTTTTCGCGCGAGCCCGGCGTTTTGTGAGTCAGCCAGAATCTCAACAACTGCCTCCTGGGTTGCTTGGGCGATACGCTTTGCAATCTCAACCCCATAGAGGTCGAGGGCATGCATTGATTTCTGAGGGTCGAAGCCCTCTACGGCTTCGCCCTCAAACGACTTAATTTTGTGTTTTGCGGGCACCCATGGATATGAGAGGATTTTCAAGGGTTCGCTCGTGGAAATCTCCCTCCATACTTGCCAGGAGAATCCAGTGGTTTTTCGCATTGCGTTACTTGCATAGCCCGAATAATGACTACTGAGAAAGTTACTCCCCCAGAAGGCATGAATTGCAGCCGCAACCACAGTGGAAGCGGGCCCGCGTACTGAAGTCCCCGGGAAACACATTTTGCAGTGGTCCATAAGATCAGGAATGGGAGGAATCCCCAACTCATCATCAAGGTCTTTGAGTGCTGTGTTGCGAAAGAAGCACGAGAGCGTCTCTAGACGACCCGCTTTAATTGCAACAGCAAACACCACATAAGGAAAAGAAAGACGCACAGCCTTTCCGTCCCATAGCACAGTGCGTACTGCGGGTTTTTCCTCGATAATGTAGACATCACGAGTGTTTCCAAGAAAGTAAAATCGAGTGTTCTCAGGGATGAGAAACGCTCCAGCCTTGCTTCCCCCATGAGCGGCTTCCTCGCGTGCAAACATAAGCACTTGCATGATCGAACGACGGATGATGTCGGCGCACACTTTTTGTGTCGATGCGCTAACCACGCGCCCGAGCGTCGTATACAAATCGACAGCGGCTTCGCGACCTGTTTCAACAAGTACGCTTGGCGCTTTGTCTATTGTGCCTACTACAAGCTCTTGCATCTGCTCGTGCACCAGTTTGTGCGCGCGAGTTGATTGGAAGCGAATCCGTTGCGTCATATCTCGCAAAACATCGCTCGACGCACGGTCTGCCTCCGTTTTGAGCGCGTGCACGATGTCATCGACAACTTTTTTTGAAGCGTGACCAATATCAACCACACCACTTGTCTGAATGCAGTCGAACTCTGGTTGTGCGAGTCCCTGCCACCCCTTGAAAGTCACCTTGCGGCGCACATAGGAAAGGCCGGGAGTGTCTGTGGGGACAAGAATGTCCTTACCCTCAATTTCTTGGAACCACTTGAGTTTTCGAAGCTTTCGCCTCCGCCACCACCCAAGGATCATGCGTTACTCCATGTCAAAGATATTCCGTCGGAACACTATATAAAAAATTGACTATCGTCAATCGGCCCGGTCTGATGCAAACACACTGTGTGACAGGGTTATACAGCAGTAGGTTCTTCCTCTGCAAGAAAACCTTTGGTGCGGGCAACTTCTTTGCGCACTTCTTCTTGTACAAACTGATCAAAATTAGGTATGTAAGGGTAGATAAATTTTTGTATCGCCTCGGCATCACCCTTCCCCACCAACTCGTCGAACGCAGGGCGCTTGTCCTCGGGGAGGACACGGAGGGTCTCCAATGTGAGGCGATTCACGATATTCTGGCCCATGCGAGACAAGAAATACGCCTGAGTATCCGAGCTTGCATTTTCAAGCCGGAACTCCTTGAGAAGTGCCTGGACCATGTCTTCCTTGAGAATGGTATTGATATCCATATATTAGCGGCGTGCAGGCGCAAACTCATCTAGTAAATCGACACGCAGGTCATTAACTCTTTGAGAACCAAGACCAACGAAAAGGTTGCGAAGACCCCAGCGATTCAAGTTTTGTTCGTTGAGGGCTGTAGCAAGGATCTGGGAGTTACCCAGTATGTTTCGTGGGTTGATTCGGTCGCCCGGGGCAAGCTCGAATGCAAAACTGCTCGGTCCTGAACGCACTATGCGAGCAATTCCGGTTTCGCGGAGGAGTGTGGGGTTTTCAACTAACGCCATTTTTATAGCCTCCATAAAGTCCCGTTGTTGGATGGGATTCATGCGCAAGCTGGTGAATATGCCAGAGCGACCCACAATATCTTGCATGGTACCGATGACACCGGTACTGAGGTTTACTGGAACAAAACTGCTTCCCGGTGCGCGCGCGGGAAGAATTGAGGAGACGGCTGCTCCCGCTCCTGTCCTTGGTACACGCGTCTCGAGCGCGGTCACTAACGCCTCGGCGCGAGCTATTAAGTCTCTTGCGGCGACCGTGTTGCCTTGTGTCAGTGCAACTTCAGCAAGTCTCGTTCTAGTTGCAGCTTCCGCAACTTCTCGGCCAAATCCTGCTGTGCGCAGGCGTTCTATATCTATCCGGAGGCCGGCGATGTCGGTGCGTATGTTCGCCAAATCAGCAGGACTGATAATACCAGGGAGAACACCGGCGCCAATCGGGCGAGGTGCCCCAATACCTTGCGCATTTGCAACACTTTCAGCCTGCTGGAGATATTCTAAGCCAGTGATAGCGTTTCCAACGGCAAACGCATTCGAAGACCTCTGCAAAAGCTCGCCCAGCAGTGCTGCGGGCCGGGTTCTTCCCTGTGCATTCAGGGCAAGGGCCGCAGAATCAAGTCTTGCAACACGCGTGCGGATATTGGAAAGCTGGTCAGCGGAAATGCCATAGCTCGCCGCGTCTGCTTGTAGCCGCGCAGCCCAGGTTGGTGGCGGAACTGCGGCGGGTGGCCCAGCGGGTGCAAGAGCAGCTGCGCGCACAGGGCCAGCTGGTGGCGGAACTGCGGCGGCCACTGTGCCAAAAGCACCAGCGTTTGAGAGGATGGCATGTGCGCCACCGCCTGCGACAATCGCAGCCAATACTTTCCAGATACCTTTTGCGAGTGGCCCCATCTTTGAATCCTTGAGGGCTGCACCCATCCCCTCTGCGCCGGCGACACCTGCAACTCCTCGTGTCGCGAGGGCGGGGACTGTCCACATGGTTGCCGTCGCGACACCAAGACCAAGCGCAGAGGCGATGACTGGCGCAATGAGTGCACCACCAACAACACCAAATCCGGCACCAATCGCCGCTTTTACAATGAAAGGTTGTTGCGAATACCATGCACCATATTCCTTTAACCACTTCAATGGTCCCGTTATTTGCTCGAGTGCCGGCTGAATCTGCGCCGATCCCCTATCCATAGCAACAAGTGCGCGGGAGAAAGTTTCGAAATCAGCCACACCTCTCCCGGGTGAGTTTAGAGCATTCTGTGCGAGGCGCGGTACGCACTCGGTGCGTACATAGGCAAGCGCGGCGTCGCGCGTCATGCCCACACCTTCAAGCGCAATCAAGGCGTTGCCAAAATTGCCTCGCATCGCTTCACCCACAGCCTCCATTTTTACTTGGGCAATCCGCGGGTCTTCTCCTGCTTGGGGAGCGCCAGGGGCTGGGGCGGCAAAAGGTACTGGTGAAATCGGGGCGTCTTGTATACCAGGAATTTGTGCGAGACCCTGATATAGAGTCACCCATTTTTGTATGTCTTCAGGGGTTGTTTGTTGGTCGCGAATATATGACTCTGCGGTGAGAAAAACCGCGCGAGCCTGGGTTGTAGTAGGGCTGTCGGTAATGCGTCTGACAAGGTCGCCAATCTGGCCCACTGTTTTCCCGTGTACAAATTGTGCGAGTTCTACAGCTTCAGGGGTGGTTAATCTCTCAGGACCAAGTGATAATGTGTTTGTTGGAGCAGGTGTAATGGAAGCGGGAGGAGGGTTTGTCCCTGCTGTCCTTGGTTGTGGCGTGGGTCCTCTTGTGGCGGCTGCCCGTCCCAAGCTGGACATGTTCGCTGGCGTAAATGCCACTGGTGTTGTTATGGCAGGTCCTGTTGGGGTGCGCCCAGCCACGGCGACAGCCGCTAGTCCCGGGCTCGGCATTTGTTGGGCTGGTCGCCCATATCCCGATTGTATAAGAGATGATGCGCCTCCCGGTGGAAGAAAAGACGGACTCGCTACAGGTTGTGCCTCCGTGGCGTCGGGTGGTGGTATGACCGCCCATGTGTCCAGTGGGGGGATTCTACCACCAGAGGGCCATCCTTGCGGTTGAGGAGGTGTTACTGGCGGAACAAAACTTCTTTGGATTGGCGAGGGCTGTGCGACTGGAGGTACTGGTTGCCTTGATGCTTGGGGGTAAATAATTTGATTCAAAGGTGGCTGACCGGTAAACCCAGGTGATTGTCTGGTGTCCTGACCTGGGCGGGCAACCGGCGTAGGTCCAGGTACACTAACTGTTGGGTCTGGTGGAAGTGGTGGCGGGGCAGGTATTGGTCTCTGAACACTGCTGGCACGAGGGGCGGTGGTTGGTGCGCCACCTGTATCAACGCCACCAGCTGGCATAAACGGCATTACCGCGGCGGGCATTCTGGGAGGTGGAAGAGGATTTGGTACTGGTGGACGGCTTTCAGCAGACGCCTGCGCTCGTCCTAGCTCCTCAACACTTCTCCTCCCCGTCTCGGTGAGATTGGGAACGACAATCGGATGGATATCCTCGTCTACTAAACCTAGTGTTGCAGGGTCAAAATTGGACATATTTGTTATGTCATGTGGCCTACCTCTGTTTAAACCAGCAGTGACCCAGCTGGCAGTCTCATGCAAAATTT
The DNA here is from genome assembly GCA_038064835.1 of Patescibacteria group bacterium. Taxonomy (GTDB): domain Bacteria; phylum Patescibacteriota; class Minisyncoccia; order Phycocordibacterales; family UBA2100; genus JACQKA01. Next base: position 34,592 of record JBBTSD010000013.1, on the reverse strand, counting down.
GGTCGCGGGTCACATACCCCAGCTTTACAGCATCAGCCAGGGCCTTTGCTTGCTTCACTTTTTCCTCAGGAGTGGTCGGGTAGATTACACTAGCAACAAATCCTCTTACATCCCTCGAGGTATTGTAGGCTGACGCCTCATCAATTGCTTCTTTTGGCTGGGCTGGGCTGACAGGTTCTGTGCTTATTGGGCGAAGTATTTGCGGAACAGAAGTCGTTGCCCCTGTGTAAGTGTGAAGTTTAAGAAGAGTCGCTGCTGGTATGTATTGGGAGATATCTCGAAGTACACTTTTTCCCGAGGGAGAATTTACGAATTCGTTAACAGCGTTTGCGTTGTATGGCTCGCTCTCGATTGCCTCTGCAATACGCGTTCCAACAAGCTGATCAACTTGGTCTTTTGTGAAGAAGCCATCATGTATCCATTTTCCAACAATGCGACCAACTTCAGCGCGTTCGCTAGGATTGAAAATAAGTTGAGACACTTCATGTTCGAGATCGACGAGTTCAGGCGGGAGCATCGCCTCAAGGCTTGCTTGCGCAGGTACACCAGAAAGACGATGATCGCTCATGCACACATACTACCACTCAAAAAATACACTCGGTGTACAAAAAACACTTATACCCAGTCGCGAGAGCGATATTGCAATGCTTCAAGGACATGTACAGGCTCAACTCGTTTGCTCTCTGCTAGATCGGCAATAGTGCGAGCAAGTTTTATGGTGCGGTGGTACCCTCGTGCCGACAGGTTCATGGCCCCAGCCGCTTTTTGGAGCTGTTTTTCCGCACCATCCGATAAATCTGCAACGGCCTCCACATCTTTTGCACGCATGTCACTGTTTTTTCGTGCGTACTCGTGAGTGGCGAAACGCCCTTGTTGCACCCCGCGGGCACGAGCGATGCGCTCCCGTGCTTGTTGGGTTTCGTGAGTAGTTGTCTTTGCTCGTGCGGATAGGGATTCAAGGGGTACTGCGTCTACCAATACCCACATGTCGATACGATCGGCGATGGGTCCCGATATTTTTCGTCGATACCTTTCAATTGCATGGGCCGGGCATTCACAGTGGGCCGTGCCAAATCGTCCGCAGGGGCAAGGATTCAGTGCGGCAACAAGTGTGAAATTTGCGGGGAACACCAGCGATCCTCGTGCTCGCGAAACCGACACCACCTTGTCTTCAAGTGGTTCACGCAGGGCATTGACACAATCGCGCCGGAATTCAGGGAACTCATCAAGAAAAAGTACGCCTCGATGCGCCAGAGTCACTTCCCCAGGCTTGGGGATAGTGCCACCACCAACGAGGGATACATACGAGGCCGTATGGTGTGGTGAGCGAAATGGCGCATTGAAGACAGGTTCCCCATCATGAATGCCTGCGCACGAGTGAATGGTGGTGACCTCAATTATTTCTTCATCTGAGAGTGGTGGTAATAGTGATGCAAGTGCCCGCGCCAACATAGTTTTCCCCGTACCTGGTGGGCCAAATAATGCAATATTGTGGCCTCCAGATGCAGCGATTTCGAGGGCCCGTTTTGCGTGGTCCTGTCCTCGTATATCGTCCAGGGGCGCACCATATTCTTTTGTAGCCCGTGCCGTCCGCTCGTAAAGGGGAATCTTTTTTGGTTTTTCTATACGCAGGTGGTCAATCACCTGCACTAATGTCTGTGCGGGGATAATGGTGATATCTCTGACAAGCGATGCTTCGGCGGCATTTTCTGTGGGTAGTACCAAAGATGTGAGACCGTTTTTGTGTGCCGCAAGCGCAATCGAGAGCGCACCACGGATAGGGCGCAGTGATCCATCGAGCGATAGTTCTCCGGCAAAAGCAACGCCCTTGGTATCAAGCGCAACCTCTCCTGCCGCCTGAATATATGAAATCGCCATGGGGAGATCAAATACAGCGCCTTCTTTTTTGAGCGATGCGGGCGCAAGCGATATGATAATTTTCTTGTTGGTACTCTTGGGTGGCACGAGGCCGGCATGTTTGATTGCCGCACTCATGCGGTCGCGGGCTTCTTCAACAGCTTTGTCGGGGAGGCCGACGACAGAAAAAGCATGGAGTCCTCGGGTTACATCAGTTTCTACTTCCACCACATATCCTGTAGGGATTCCTGGTTGGGCCGAAAAGATACGAGCAAATGACATGAGGGTATTGTATGTCAGGCAGACACTCTACTGCATTGACAGGGTACATACTGTTGGTATAGTAAAAATGGAGGTAGGAAGGCGTTCGAGAAGCTTTCGTTTGGAGGAAAAGATGAGCCGTCAGATTAAGATGAAAAAGAAGGCAAGCAATCAGATGATCGGCATCGAAGCGCCGGTAGTGAAGCGCAGAGGTGGCTCTTGGGAGGGCAAGACCTACCAGCAGATTGCGTCCGAGATCGCGGCGCAACCCCACAATCGGAGCGACCCACATGTGTACTCGCGCGTGATATGCCACCTGAAGGCTGGCATCACTTCCCCGAATGACTATACAAGCTGATCAAACGACGAAGGCCCCGATATTTCGGGGCCTTATCTTTTTATCGAGGCTCCTTATGCATGGTCCATGCATTTAAGGGCTGCGGGGTTTGCCTCGAGACGGTCGGGGTCGATTGGCTGTTTGCATTCAGCGCACAAACCAAACGAGTTATTTTTAAGACGGTCGAGCGCGGCGAGGACATCACGGTATCGCTCTTCCAATTCTTCCACAAGGGCGACATTGGTAGCTAGTGTTTCTATTCTGTCCGCCACATCGTTTGGGTCTGCCGCCGCAGTCCGTTCCTCGTTTGAAGTTCCCTGCCAATCTGCCCCGACTTTTCTTCCGTGGGCAGTCAGCTCCTCTTCAAGCTGTTCTTTTTCCGCGTCGAGCAGTGCCTCCATTTCTTTTGAATCGAATGTCATGAGAACATGATACCAACAGGTATCCGGCCCGCAAGTCTTAACTTGGACCGCCCTAACAAAAGCTTCACAATCGTCGTTCAGCGCGCAAGCGGGCCAGTGTTTCAACAAACGAATGAGGACTTTCCGCAATAATCAAAATATCTCGTGAAGGGAATGCATACAACATACGGATTTCTCCACGGGATCCCTTGAGTACGCGCACATCGTAGTTGCGAATCACCACATCTTCAAAACCAGCGAGCGTGGGGATGCCCTGGGCATTGCGCACATTGTGTAGGACGCGGGCAAAAAGAGGAGAGAGATCTTCATTGATTGTTTTTTCCCACTCCAACATGCTCGAGAAAGCGCGTTCATACGAGCCGAGTTGGAGTACAAGAATTGGCACATTTTCATCCACTGCATGAAAGCCAAAAAAGAATTCAGGAAGCAGTGAGCGGAGCAGGTCTGGTGGTGTTGCGGGTGCAATCGAGGTCATGAATTCTGCAGCGGCTGCTTTTCGTTCTTGCCCCGCAGGGTCGTTTGTAAACTCGCGAACAGTCGGTGTTACGCGGGTCATGGCACCCAAGGTTAGATTAGCTCGCAAGCGCGCCGAAGAAAGTTGAATTTTAATTTCAAGAGGAGTTTGCGATTCAAGACCAAATACCAGTGATTGCTCGGCAAATATAAGTGACGGATTGGCGTCTGCCCCACTGCGAGGCGCCCGTTCGTTCATAACAAGTAGCACAATACCAAGTGCGATGCCCCCAAGGACAAGGCTGGTAACAATACCAATCGTAAATTTCATGACTCGCGCCCGGTGCCGGCTTTGTGCAATGCTTGCTGCCGCAGAAACCTCGCTCCCCCGTGCGCGCTTTTCGCTCTCAAGTGTTGCTGCGCGCACCAAAGATATTTTGCGCACACTCACTAGTTCTTGGAGGTCGTCGCGAAGGGTGCGCATTGATCGGATTACTGGATCTTTTCGTTCTGTGGGCCCTGTGTCGGTTACACCAATTTCAGAAGACAGAAGTGGTCCTGTTGTGTGCGGTGTTGAAGTTGGTGTCGGTGCCTTAACAGGTGCAGATGGTGGGGGTTCGGGCGCAGGTGGTCGCGGAGGAGGGGTAAGTACTGGCGGTATTTCACGAATCCTTGTAGGTACGCTCACCACATGTTCTTCGAGTATCACTGGCTCCGGCACATCACTCTTCTCAGGGGTAGGTGCCGGCATTGCCTGAAATGGTGATGAAAGTGTTGATGGTGTGGGTGGCTTGGAAACAAATGAAGTCTCAGGCAAGGAAACGGGTCTTTCAGCGAATACAGGACTTTGAGAAGCGCTTGGAGGTTTCGGCATGAATGCCGGCCCACGCGTCTGTGACGGTGGAGCTGGCGTGACCACAGAGAAAGGGAGCGAGGTTTCAGTAGATGTTGGTACGGCAGGGAGCGAGGTGTTTATCTCTGGCGGTGTTCCATCAGGGCTTACAATGCGTACATTTTGAGAACCATACTTGGCCAGAATTTCTGGCGGGATTGCATGCTCGTTGTCGATCACCATCGCCGGCTTTCGTGGTTGCAGGATGGGTGTTGCAGGAGGTGATGCGACATGGGTATCTCTGCGTTCCGGAAGTTTGACCTCAGCAAGGATGCGCGAGATATCGGTTTTGAGACCCATCTCAGGGCGCTCGTCTATGCGTGCACCCGGGGGAATACTCTCGAGAGGAATTGTTTTGGGTGCACTAGAAGCGTCGGTTGCTCCGACCTCTGTCTCCTCCGTTGTGTGATCGTCCGTCATTGTTTTCACGAGGAGCAGGTGTCAACCCTTTGCGCTCAGCAAATGACGGGTCTGCTTCCTTGATAGATAGATTATAGCGCCCTTTTTCGTCAATCTCTTTAATGGTCACGGGAACAATATCGCCCACAGCCACAGCATCGGAGATTTTTGCGATGCGAAACGATGCAATCTCTGACACATGAACTAGGCCTTCGGTGTTTGGTCCAATACGGACAAATGCGCCAAAGTCCATGAGGCGTGTCACTTCTCCTTCAAGGCGTTCGCCAGGGATAAACTCGCGGGTGAGTCCAAGTATTTCTTTCAACGCCGCTTCAGCTGCGCCGCCCTTGCCGGTGATAAAGATACTACCATCGTCGTCGATAGTGATCTCTTCAACACCTGTGCGATCTTTGATGCCATTAATCATTTTGCCACCAGGGCCAATAATCATACCAATCTGATCAACCTTTACTTTTGTGGTGAGAATTTTTGGGGCGCGAGGCGAAATATCTGCGCGAGGCGCGGGGAGTGCATTGGTGAGCACTTCTAGAATTTCAAGACGAGCTTTCTTCGCCTGTTCAAATGCTTTCATCAGTGTTTCTACGGCAACACCAGCAACTTTTACATCCATCTGGACACCAGTGACTCCAATGCTTGTACCTGCAACTTTAAAGTCCATGTCGCCAAAATGGTCTTCGGGCCCTTGAATATCGGTGAGTACTTTGTGCACGCCTTTTTCGGCATCAGACATCATGCCCATGGCGATACCAGCGACCGGGCGTGTAATTGGTACCCCACCATCCATCATGGCAAGTGACGATGCACACACGGAGCCCATCGAACTTGAGCCATTAGATGAAAGTGTTTCAGATACAAGACGGATGGTGTAAGGGAATTTTTCCTTTGCAGGAATAACTGCACGGAGCGCTTTTTCGGCAAGGGCGCCATGGCCAATCATGCGCCTATTGGTGCTTCCTGATTTTCCTGTTTCACCAACGCTGAATGGTGGAAAATTGTAGTGGTGCATGAAGCGTTTGCTTGCCTCGGGGTATTCGATGGTGTCGACAATTTGTGCGTCACCAGGCCCACCAAGGGTAAGCGCCGAGAAAATATGCGTGTCACCGCGATAAAAAAGACCTGTTCCGTGAATCATGGGTGAGATGCCGCCGGCTTCTGCGAAGAGGGGGCGGATCTCGTCGAGCGCACGACCGTCAGGGCGCTTGTTTTCTTCTATGACACCGCGGTGTACCGCTTCGTCTACCATGTGTTCAAAGTAGTCGTCTGCATCGTTTGGGTTTACGCCCTCAAGTGTTTTTGCGTGCGCGAGCCACTCCCCCTTTAGTGGGTAAAGGCCCGATACAGTTGTTCCCGAATAAATTGCATCTGAAAGTTTCGATGCGACAAGTGATGTAAAAGCTTCAACAATTGCAGGTGAGGTCGCGTGTTTTGGCATATCAGCCTTTGCTTTGCCAATCTCGGCAATAATTTTCTCCTGCCACTTTTGAATTTTGGTGTGTTCACCAACAGCAAGCTCGAGCGCTTTTGACAACTCTTCCTCAGGAACTTCGCGTGCGGCGACTTCAATCATATTGACGAGCCCGTCCTTGCCGCAAATAAGGAAATCAAGAAGTGCATCGTCACCGCGCTGTGCATAGACGGGGTTGATAATGAGCGTGTCGTCACCAGGGATTTTGCCAATACGCACCGCAGACACCGGACCTCCCCAGGGGATGTTTGAGACACCGAGCGCGAGCGAGGCGCCAATGACGCCCAGTACATCACCATCGTCTTCGTCAAGCGAAAGAACTGTTGCAATCACTTGTATCTCACGGCGAATGTGATGGTCAAAAAGCGGGCGAATAGTGCGGTCGATGATGCGTCCTGAAAGTACAGCTTCGTCGCTCGGGCGCCCTTCGCGGCGCATGTAGCGACTCCCCAACATCTTCCCTGCTGCGTAGAATTTCTCCTCGTATTCAACAGAAAGCGGAAAGTAGCCAAGGCCCGCTTTTTCACCACCCATCACCGCTGTTACTAATACGGTAGTATTGCCGTACTTCATAATCACCGATCCGTTTGCGCGGACTGCCCAATCGGTGAACACTGCAGTCATCTGCTTGCCCCCTACCTCAATCGAATATTCCTTTTTTTGCATAAGACCATGGTTACTATGGTCTTCAGATTTCAGCATTCACACATGAATACTGTCTACCTAAAGACCATGCGGATAATATGCAGACTATAGCGAGTTTTTCTTAATTCACAAAGCCGGTGACTCGGTCTGTACGCCACCCTAAAAATACCAAGTGCCATCATCAAATGATATATCTATACGGACTTCCTCGCCTGTGCGCGGGTGTTTGATGGCGAACAAGCCATCTTTGTGGGCAACATATATAATCTGGGGGATCCTCCCTCTTCCTGGTGTGTTGATCCCGCTCGGTTTTGGGGGAGGTGGCATGGGGAGTATCTCGTTTGGTTTTCCATTGAAAAACCCAACAACATTTCGCTGTTTATACGAATCGAGAAGAGGATCACCTGCCACTGGAGTAACAAGATGCTCGAATGTGTGGTGGAGAATTTTGAGGTCGGGGTCTGCAAGTGTTGTGGCAACTTCCTTCACCATATCTCTAGACTTATCAAACTGTTTGTAACGGACCTGGTGAATTTCAGGAGTAACAAATAAGTGACCATGATATGCGTCAAGACGAAAAATATATAAAGCAGCTCCAGTTTGTAGCATTTCAATAATTTGTCGGAGAATCTGATCGACAAATTCTTGTGGGACTTCGACACGAATACCCTTGTGAACACCCACAAAGGTGTCCCCAACTCGAGTTAGAGGTGACTGCAATAGTTTTTCTCCATGATATTCGCGCTCGTACGCCTCCCTCATTTTTTCAGCAGAAAAAAACCAGCCGCCTTCGTAATGAAAGGGTCTTTTTTCTCCCACGGCAGATTCTGCAGGGGTCGATGATATACCAAGGTCGCTACACCCCGTTGCTACTGCACTGCTTGTTTGGAGAATAAAGGTGCGTCTATCCATCCTGTTTCCACTCATCAGAAAATCATACCAGGTTTTGTCTCTGGTTTCCTGCCTGACCGCGGGGTACTATTCGCACAGAAAGGAAAAAGTGAGGAAGAACATGTGCGGAATATTTGGGGTCTCTGGTGTTCCTGATGCCGCTCGCCTTGTTGCGGTAGGGTTGCATCATCTGCAACATCGTGGGCAGGAGGCATGCGGCATTGTTGCATATAACGGTGACCAAAATCACACCGCATGGCATCGTGGCATCGGGCTGGTGAGTCGGGTGTTTGAAGAACCGATTCTCGAAAGACTGCGGGGTGATGTCGCTATTGGGCACACCCGTTATTCAACCGCCGGTGACAAAAGCGGCACACTCGAACAACGACTTCGTGATGTACAGCCGTTCATAGCCTTTTTCCCTTTCGGCAGTGTTTCGATTGCTCACAATGGCAATCTCACCAACGCAGTTGCCCTCAAACAAGAGCTTCTTGCTGGTGGGCACATGTTTCAGACGAGCGGTGTTGATACCGAAGTTGCGCTCAAGTTGATTGGGGTTGTGTCGGGGAATTCTTTTCACGAACGACTCTCGAATGCACTCTTGCGACTCGAGGGCGCGTACTCATGTGTTCTGTTGTGTGATGGAAATATGGTGGGTGTTCGGGACCCGCACGGCATTCGCCCGCTCTTGGTGGGTATACTTGGGGACGGGTTTGCCTTTTCTTCAGAAAGCTGTGCACTTGAAGCAATTGGAGCCGAGGTGATTCGAAGTGTCAGACCGGGAGAAATTCTTGGTACTGATGCAGGCATCACATTCTCGCATCGTTTTGTACGGAGGGAGCCATCTCGTCCATGCGTCTTTGAGCATGTGTACTTTTCGCGCCCTGATAGCGTGAGTGACGGCAAGAATGCATACGAGGTACGGAAACGCCTCGGATCTGCCCTTGCTCAAGAAGCGCCAGTTGAGGCTGATATGGTCGTGCCAATGCCAGATTCTGGTGTGCCGGCGGCGATGGGATATGCACGAGCGAGCGGTATCCCCTTTGAGCTTGGGGTTGTGCGTAACCACTATGTGGGTCGTACATTTATCGAGTCAACACAGGCAAAACGAGCGACTGATGTCGTGCGCAAGCTTAGTGTGAACCGCACAGTTGTTGCTGGGAAGCGCGTTATTCTGGTAGACGATAGTTTGGTGCGTGGCACCACTGCAAAACGCGTGGTCCGTCGTCTCAAAGATGCAGGAGCAACTGAAGTGCACCTGCGTATCGCAAGCCCACCGTGGCGATTTGGATGTCGCTACGGTATTGATGAGAATAATCCTGCCGAGAGACTGGTGTCTCCTGAAGTGCCTTGTGTTGATGTATCTGCAGTGGTGAAACAAAAAACAGGTGCACACACAGTCGCCTATCTGTCGGTCGAAGGAATGTATCATGCGGTGCATGGCGAGGGGCGAAAGGTGTGCCCACAGTCATGCGATGCGTGCTTCACCGGTGAGTTTCCCACCACTCTTACAGACATCGTCTCGATATCTCTCATGAAACCCCCGGTCTAGCCGGGGGTCTTGTCTTCGTGTAGGATGCACCAAAGGAAAAAGTCGAAAAACCAAGAGGTAGACGCAATGCAACCCAGATTTGAACCAGGAGACGAGTGCGAATTTACCAATCGCGGCCCAAGCGCATGGAGCATGCGCCGCGGTCGCATCGGCACCCGTTGCAAGATTCTTCGAATCAAAGACCGGTCGTTGTGGGAGAACCCACAACGACCCGAGTATGTCATCAAAATGCTTCGTAACAATTTCGAATTTGGTTGTCGAGAAAGTGAACTTGAAATGGTGCGGCCCGGGGTGCATGCATGAAATTCAAGAAACTGGTTCGTGACAAAATACCCGACAGTATCGTCAGGGACGGCAGAATACCAGTCGTGCATGTGGCGGATAACAAAGAGTATTGGAAAAGGTTAAAAGAAAAACTAAACGAGGAGGTTGACGAATTCGTAAACGACGAGAGTCCTGAAGAATTCGCTGATATCCTGGAAGTGTTGGATGCCATCGCAGACTACAAGCAATTTGATAGAAATAAGATTCAGGAAATCAAGAGGCGAAAGGCGCAAGAAAAGGGAGTGTTCAAAGACCGGATAATTTTGGATGAGGTGCACTAAGTGTGAGTGGTGAAACGGCGCCTCGGCGCCGTTTTGTGTACTCGTTGTATACTGTCCCTGTGAAACAACTCTTTTTCGTACACGGTGGCGATTCACTGAGCCCGGGTGAGGATTTTTTTGAGCACTGGAAGAAATGGAAAATAGATGATCCCTTTACAACAGGTCCAAGGAGGAAAAAGTGGAAAGACGATATGGTCGATCGGCTTGGTGCCGATTGGGTGTGTGCGTTTCCGCGCTTCCCGAACGATATGAGCGCACGCTACGCAGAGTGGCGGTGGTGGTTTGATAAGCATGTACCATATATGAAAGACGGTATTGTTTTCGTTGGTCATTCGCTTGGTGGCAATTTTCTCGCAAAGTATTTTTCTGAAAATACCTTGCCGGTGCAGGTGAGACAGATTCATTTGGTTGCACCAAGCTGGAGCGAGGGTGATCTGGTGTTACCCACCTCGCTTTCTCGTATCAGCGAGCAGTGTGGCAGAGTGTATCTTTACCACTCCGTCGATGATCCGGTAGTCCCTTTTTCTGCGAGCGAGGCATACCAAACGGCTCTTCCTGCTGCCAGCTTCATCACCTTCCCAGATCGTGGGCACTTCCTAGGTGAGGTGTTTCCAGAGTTGGTGGAAAATATACAGAAACCATAAAAAAACAGACCGCAAAGCGGTCTGTTTTTTATTGTGGATTTTTATCTTTATCCCAAACTATCTTCGGGCGCACTCACTTGTGGGGCCTGGCTCGAATCGCCGCGCGGGAAACCTCGTTTTGGTGCACGGTAGTTAATCAGATACTTCTTCGGATCTTGGTCCATATCGATAAACTCATCAGCGACCTCCTTGAGGCGGGATGAAGAAGATTTGCCAAATGAAATGACCTCTACCTGGCACCCTCCGTGGTTTTGAAGATATTGTACGAGGGGAACGAAGTCGCCATCGCCTGTTGCGAGGATGACCGTGTCGAGCTTCGGTGATGCGGTAATGGCATCAACCGCAAGACCGACATCCCAATCGGCTTTCTTGGCACCGCCAAAAAATATTTGGAGGTCTTTGGTGCGTGCTTCTATACCGAGTTTTTCAAGTGCTTCAAAGAACGGCTTCTCTTCACCGGATTCTGTGGTGACGACATAGGCACGAGCGCGAATGAGCGACCGTCCTGCGACCGCTTCTTTGAGCATGGCGCCAAAGTTGACTCGGGTGTGATAAATATTTTTTGCGCTGTGGTAAAGGTTTTGTGTGTCAATAAAAACACCAACCCGTTGTTCTGCGTGTTTAATAACTCCCATAAGAATGCTGTAATCATACTATATGTACCCAGGGGCACATCTTTTTAAATCGCTGACGGGGGAAAGGGCCCGTGTCGCTTACTTCAAACCAAGTTTCTTGAGAAGGGCGTTGTAAGAACGCTTGCTCTTCTTCTCGAGGTACTTCATGTGAGTGCGTCGTGCGGCAACGAGGCCCAAAAGGCCACGGCGCGAGTGACGATCTTTGTTGTTTTTCTTCAAATGCGTTGAAAGTTCGTCAATGCGACGGGTCAAGACGGCAATCTGCACTTCAGGTGAGCCAGTGTCGGTATCATGACGGGCGACATCCTTAATTGCAGCCGTTTTCTTTCTTTTTGTCAGCATCTGTCCAGTATATCACACATGCTCGAATTTTGCAATACCCGCCAGTCCAGCCAGTCCAACCGGCACAGGAGGAGGTAGAAACGAAAAAGCCCCCGCGTAACCAAACGCGGGGGCTAGTAACCAAAGAACTAACTACTTGAGAAGCTGGGCGAGCTTCCCAAAAGGAGAGGAGTCTGCGATTTTACGCAGTTCCTCGTCTCTCCTTTTCTTCTCGCGCGCGGCCATGGCCACGCGCTCTGCTTCTGCCCGTCGAGCGGCTTCAGTCTCTGCGGCAATTCGTGCCGCTTCAGCCCCGGCCGCCTGACGAGCCACTTCCTCCGCGCGGATTCGGGTGCGCTCGGCCTCTGTGGCACGATCACGCTCCTCTTCCGCCCGGCGATTGCACGCTTCCTCGCGCCTTCGAGCCATGTCCGCGACAAACTTCTCGCGGACTTGCTCGGCCTCGCCACACTCGCGCACCCACATCGCCTCAGCGCCATACCAGCCGAGCCGGTAGGTGCCAAAGAATATGAGCGCCGCACCCGTTTCCGGATGTTTCCCGACCATGCATTCCTGCACAGACGGGGCGACCGTGGCCTCGTCCACATTCACCCGCGGAAGCTCGGGGCGAGTGAATGACGAATAGGTATGCTCGACCAGAATCCGAGTCGCCTCGGGATGCTTCGGATCGAGCACCAGATCTTCCCTCACCACTGAGCCGTTGAAGAGTGTCTGGGTTATGGACACCACAGACTCTTTCGCGGCATCGAAGCGCGGGGCGAGACCGGTCTTGGTCTCGACCAGGTGCGGGGCCACTTCCGTGAGCCACGCGGGGTCGACCTTCGAGGCAAGCTCGATCAGGCGAAGCGTCGTCATGCCGCGCCTGGTCTTCACCTGCAGATCAAAGGGCTTCCCCACGAGCCATTCGGCCCCGGAAACGCACGACGCGCTCCCCAGCTCGCGCTCGCTGTCGCCGTTCTGGTAGCGCCCGTACCGCCCACGGTACAGGTGGTCTACCATTCCGGCGCAAACGGCCTTCAGGATATCCTCCCTTTTGCCGGTTGAGTCGAGCTTGAAGTGCCGCTCGAGCGCTCGCGTGAGTTGTTTGCGGATCTCCTTGGCCCGGAAGTAACTCCGGATGGAGACGCCGCGCTCACGCATCTCGTCCTTTGTCATACATTCCGCAAGCCGGTACACGGCAAGCTGTCCCATGACATCAGACTCGCGCTCGCTCGGCACCATGTGGCGCCAGTCGGGCCGGTCGGGGTTGTTTCTGCTCGGCGGTGGGACGGTAATACCGCCCATCTCCATGATCGCCGCGACGCTTAATACATCGTCGACGACTCCGAGCCTGTCCGCCTCCACCAACATCCGTGCGTACTGCACGGCGACGGGGAGACGGTTCACCAAGCGCCCGATGCGAGTCACATCGCCGTTGCGCCTGAGGCACCCAAGCCCGATTAAGGTCTCGCGCGCATCGTGGATCGCCGACTTGTCGGGCTGGTGAAAAAACTCCAGCTCCTCCATGTCGTATCCAACCACTGCGAGGCGAAGGACCGTCTGGTCGAGCCGGGTTCGCATGATCTCCGGAACCGGGTATTCGGGCTGCTCATGTTGGCAATGGTTTATATAGACACCATCACCAACACGCCCCGTTCGTCCACGACGCTGTTTTGACTGCGCCTTCGAGATCGGCTTGAGCTTGAGGCACTCGACGCCATCCTCGACTTCGATCCGACGCTCCATACCACAGTCAATCACCGCGAGCTTGCGCCCGGGCGAGGGAAGGAGGGTGCGTCCTGTCTCAAGCGCATTCGTCGATACGACAACCTTTGGCTGTCGATAAGCGATGTACGCTCGTTTTTTCTCATCCCTTTCGAGCTGACCGTGGAACGGAAACAGCTCGGCCGGGATTCCGTCACCAGACGAAAGTTCGGAGATCGTATCCGCGATCTCTTGCTTGCCTGGTCTGAAGACAAGGACATCGAACCCCTCAGAAACAAGCATGCGCACATCGTGCGCGATACTGGGGCCTGGAGCGCGATCGAAGATTAGAAACTGCCTGCCGGGAATTTTGAACACCGGCGCGTTCCCCCGCTTGCGCGAAAGCTCGGCCGAATTCATCGACGCCGACATGACAATAATTTTGTCGAAGTCAGAGTCTCCTGCGGCGACATGTTTCCACGCCCATGCTTCAAGCGTGCTCTGATTGATGTTTTCCTGGTGGAACTCATCGATGATGAGCACCTTAAATCGATTGTGGCCGGCAAGTTCGCGCACCAGCGCAAGGCCGTCGGTGCAAAATAGGATTTCCGAGTGCGGCGAGTCTTTCCGCTCGTGAGCAGTTCGATACCCGACTTCGGTTCCCAGCTCCACACCTTCAAGTTCCGCCACATACTCACTGGTGCCAACCACAGTCTCGATGAGGGGCTCGCTGATGAGGACTTTCTTCCCTCTTTTACGAAACCACCGGACCACCTCGGTTGTTTTCCCTGAACCAGTGTCTCCTTCGACGATGATGTACGGAGCTTCACAGCCCATCACAACATCTTCAAACGGAGCAATCGGAAGCTTTTTTTCCGTCATGCTCTCTCCTCGAGCCAGGGGTTCCTTGCGGATAAACCCACCCTGCTCGGCCGCTTAAGCGACTTCCTCTGCGCTATTCCCCGCCTTGGGGGTTGGGCTAGTAGCAGAAGCATGCGGGCAGGGTTGCCCGATTCCCTTTCTTCTCGCCACCTGGTGTGCAGGCAGCGCGCTGGGCAGTGTACGGCGAGGAGAGAGATTTTCTTCCGCATACCACACAGCGCGCTGGCAACAACTCTACAAACCCCCTATGTTGGACTTCGTAAGTCCAACATAGGGGGTTTGATAAAGAGGGCGACACTTGACCGAGGCGGTCGCCCGAAAACCTCTATCGCTTTCTCCCATCACTCGCCTAAAGCGAAAAGAAGGAGAAAGCATCCGTGTGATCGTGCACGACAAGTCGCGCACGATCTCCGGCAGGAAGAGCATCGACGATGCGCTTCACTGCCGGGTGGAGAACGGACACCCCCACCTTCTCGAAGCGCGGCTCGCCCAAGGCTCGCCGCGCTTCGCATCGCTTCAGTGCGCGCAAGAAAAGCTCGCGCGCAATGCCGTGGCGGCGATGCTGTGCCGCCACGAAGAGTCCGACTATTTCAGGGATGCTACTCCCTGATTCGCCCGACTCCGAGATTGTGGCGATGCCCACAATCTCTTCCTTGGTTCCTTGGGTGTCGGTGGCGACGATTGCCTCGTCGCACACCAGCACTCGCTCGCCGCCAATAACAATGACGGCGAGCATACTGTGCGGGTCGCGCCCAGAAAGCGCGCCCCGCACCAGTCCCTCGGCCGCTTGCGCAACCGAGGAGCCCACGACGACCTGGTATTTCATCAGGCCGCCCTCGGGAGCGCGAGCCCGTTGCCGGACCCGCGCTCCTCGGCGTCGTCCATCTCCATGGGGGCGATGCGCTGGCCCGAGAGCCAGTACATCATGCCCCCACGCTCCCACTTGGCCCGCACGCCCATCCACAGATGGGGGAACTCGCGCGAGATGCGGTCAAGCATCTCGAACACGACTTCCTTTTGCGGGACGACCCAGTCGCAGCCGTGGACGGCCTTGTAGAGCCGCCACGTCCAAAAGCAGGTCCGCGGGTTATTTTTGGCGACAGTCTCCGCGAGCCGCCGCATTTCTTCGATGGGCGAGTCGCCGAAGATCGGCGTGCGCACATCCAGAATAACGCCGTGCGCGGAGAGCACGGCCTGCGTCTCCTCGGAGAGCTTGTAGATGCGCTCTCCGAGTTGCCGCGACACCCCCATGACATGTCCCATTTTTTCAGGGACCGCCTTGAGGTCGATCGCGGCCGACGATAGATCAGGCGCAAGCTTCTTCACCCACGCCGGCCCCGAGCCGTTGTGGGCGATCGAGACCTTCGCGCCATGCCGCCTGCGCAGGTAGGCGGCGATGGCCAAGGTTTGCTTGGGGAAGACGACGGGGTCGCCTCCCGAAAAACGGACGGTCTCGCCCCGCGCATGCGCCCCCTCCGCAAGTGCGAAGAGGTCGCGCAGCGCGACATGCGTCGCGACGACGATGTTGCCATCGTCGTCGCGGAATTGGCAATCTCGTTTACAGTAAGGGCAACTCACATTGCACTTACCGAAAGAGAAAATGCGCGTGACAGGCAGTGCGGACTTCACATCCGCCACCTGCCGCAAGACGGGCTCCGTATTGAAGAGTCCGCCCTGCACCCGGGCGAGGTCGAAATACAAGCGCCGGGTTTCCCACCCGACATTCCCCCGCTCCCCGTAAGGGAGCATCTCCGCCGTGGACTCGGGGTCCAGGCGGAAATCCGCGCATACCGCGCGGAAAAGGGACTCGTCAATCTCACCCGGAGAGAAAATGTTGTATGCCATTTTCTTAGTCCCTTCTTTCTTACTCTACAAGCGCACGAACAATTCGCACGCTTGATAAAGGGGGCGAGCGGGATTCCATCCGCGCTCGCCCCACGAACCAACTTTTGGGCGGTTTATTTCTTGATATCCACCGTCCACTGCCGCCCGCAGTAGGAGAGGTAGACGCGCACCTGACCAAGCACAACACCGAGGTGTTGTGCCAGATCGTTGAGGGTCGCGACGACCTCCGCGTCGCTTCGCCCCTTGTCGTAGTGGGGCGAGAGCGACCCGGAGAGAATCGCGCCGGGCTCCTGCGTAACCCGGAAACCACTTTCCCCAGTGCGCACGGGGAAAGTGAGAACGCAGTTGTCGAGGAGGCCGGTCACGAACCGAAGACCTCCGTCGACGCGCTGTTGCATCCACTCGCGGTAGGCTTTCTCGGCCTCCGCGAACGAATGCTCCGGCGCACCTTCCAGATATCCCTCGCGCAGGCCGAGGGTCAGCTGGAAGGACTTTTGCTCCATCGAGCACTCGAGCTTGCGCTCGAGTGCCAGAGACCGGAGCCCGCTTGCCGCGGCAACGCAGAGCGTCGTCGCGGCGATTATGGGCTCCAAAATGTCCCACCCGCCGAAGCGGGCGATGGAGCCGCCCGTCATCACTCCGACGAGGAGAAGGATGGCGGGCAAAAGGTAATTCTTGAAATCTTTTTTCACTTTTCTTCTCCTCATTTTTCGCCCTGAGCCCACAGCCCTAGGGGCTGTGGGCAGGACTCCGCCGCAACTAGACGACCATCAGGTCGATGAGCCTTGAGAGCTCACCGACCTTGTTCGTGCCCTTGTAGGCGAAGGCCCTGTCGGCCTGTGACCCCTCGGGCACGAGGAGGCAGATGTCTTTCACATCATCGAGCGACAAGTCGCCCGGGCTGATGTGAAAGACGGGGTGGCCATCAACAGCCAAGATGAGCCACCCCGACGCGTCGAACGGCGTCCCGATCTCCTTCTGCTTCTGCAGAAGGTGCACGGGGACGCCGCGCGCGGCGAGCCCGATGGCAACCGCGACGGAGAGCGCAAAGCGCTCTCCGTAGGCGCCATCGAGCTTCTGTTTGTCAATCGAGAGCGCCTCCTCGGCGCTCACCTCGCGGGTGGTGGCATTGCTGCCCCACCCGTAGGTGTGGGTGATGGCGCCGGAGGCCGAAACCTCCGGCGCGTTCTTCCACGCGAAGAACTCGACGCCACGGCGGGCGATGCCCGCCTTCGCCGCCTCTGCGAGGCGGCGAAGCTGCCCCGCGTTGAGGGATGTCGCCCTCAAATCGAAATTCGCCATGTGTCCTCCTTTTCGAGGTTGCGGCCATGGCTGGCCGTGCCCCCGCGCTAGCGGGGGCGTTTCTGTATCTCTGGGGCAGACGCCCCGTACAACACACAATCGTATTTGATTGGTTGCTGTACGCGGTGTCTGACGATTTGTGGTTCGTATTGACCAATCTACAGCGGAGTGTATGATTTATTCATATTAACTTTTAATACTTTAAGTATGTCTACCATCTCTGTTCCCCTCTCTCCCGAGCTAGAAAATGAACTCGACCGCCTCGTCGAAGAGGAGGTGGGTTCGTCGCGCGCCGATGTCATGCGCAAGGGGCTCAAGTACCTATTGCGCGAAGAGGGTTTCCGCCGCATTCGCGAAGCTGAGGAAGACATCAAAGCTGGACGACTATACGAAGGTGATATCGACGAGATCGTCAAACACATTCGCTAGTCATGCTCCAGATCATCTTCACCGAGCGTTATACACGCTCGTATAAAAAACTGGGAGCTCACCTGAAGCAGGAAGTGAAGGATGCTGTCGAACTTTTTCGAGACCCAGCCAATCATCAGCGACTTCGTTTGCACAAGCTTCATGGACGCATGAACTCCTATCACAGCTTTTCAGTAAACTATCGTGTGCGCATCGTTATTCGTCTTGTGAAGAAAAAAGTAATCGCCCTTCTCATTGATGTTGGGGATCACTCACTCTACGAATAGTCGCCAAATTCCTCTACAAGCACACGAATTGTTCGCATGCTTGATAAAGGGGGCGAGCGGGATACCATCCACGCTCGCCCCGAACCTTCCTTTTTTCTCTACTCAAGCCAGTGCGCCGTGCCGCACTGGCCATTCAACTACTCACCCCTGCACGGAGGGGTTGCCGTCAGCCGCGGTTGAGCCGCGTGACGGCGTACACCTGCCCCTTCCTTTCGGGGGGCTCCGAATAGCGGACGGTGTTGTCCGCCGGGCCCGTGCCGGGGCCCACCACGTCATCTCGGCCACTCAAGTGGCCAAGGACAAGGAGGGAGACGATGAAGATCGTCCCCTCCACGGGGGCGGGCAGCCCTTCGACGGCGCCCCACATGGGCGCCCCATAGATGGGGAGGCCTGCGGCCTCCCCGACGACCCCACCCGGAGTCGACGAAACCCGCGCGGGGGCGGGCTTGCCGTCGGGCCCCGCGAACGGGGCGACGACGATGTCCGTTGCGTCCGGAGACGCCGCCGTGTTGGCGGCGTTCGGGCGCAGACGGACGGGGTGGGGGGTCAGGTTGATAAAATTCGCCATGTTGTCCTCCTTTCAAGAGGTTGCGGCCATGGCTGGCCGTGCCCTCGCATGCGCGAGGGCGTTTCTCTATTCTCTGGGGCAGACGCCCCGTACAACACACAATCGTGTTTGATTGCTTGCTGTACGCGGTGTCTGATTCGGATAGTTTTTGAGTAGCTTTGGCAGGATAGCTTTGGCTTGACGATTGCACAGGTACTAGATACCATTACTTTATAGTAATTATTGTTATATTTGTATGACTACCATCTCTGTTCCCCTCGACGCTCAGTCCAAACGCAATCTCGAGCGACTCGAAAAGAGCAACCCCGAGATGTCTCGAGCAGGCATTGTGCGCAAGGCAATTCGGAAAATGTCAGAAGAAGAGGCAATCCAGGCCGTACTAGAAGCGGAGCGAGACATAGCTCGCGGACGTGTGTTCAAGGGCGATTTGCGTACGCTACTTAAGCGGCACCAGATGGGCACGCTCTGATGTATGCAGGTGCTAACTTCCGAGCGATTCCTCCAAGAACTTGATGCATACCCCACAGAAACACAAGAACGCGTTTTTAAACGCGTCGAAGCGTTCGGAGACCCTACAAATCATCGTCATCTACGCGTGCACAAACTGCACGGCAAAATGAAAGATCGCTACAGCTTCTCTGTCACCTATAGGTTGCGCATCGTGTTTCGCTACCAAGGCAAAGGAAAATCTGTCGCCATACTTCTTTCGATTGGCGATCATTCTGTATACCAATAATATTTCTCTACAAGCACACGAGTGAATATCGCATGCTTGATAAAGGGGGCGAGCGACGGAACCAACCGTGCTCGCCCCGAACCGTTCCAATGTTTGACCGCCAACATTGGGAAAGGAGTGTTCTTGTTTCGGGACTTTCACCCGGGGAGAACACATAAACTCCCGAAGAAATTAGGCCGCGCGCTTCTTGTGGCGCGCGAGCCAGGCGAGAGCGTGAACCCTCGCCTGTGCCGCCTCGGGGCTGAAGCCCCGAGGCGGCGAAAACTCGCCCCGCGCGATCTTGTCGCTGAGGTCGCCACGGGCGACCTCGACGCAGTAGTCGTAGGCGGCGCGAGCGCCGCCTACGGCGAAGATCTGGCCGGCGATGGCGCCAGCGGCGGGCCGCGGAGAAAATTTCTTCATGCTTTTTCCACCAGGCTTCCCTGGCGGCTCCTGTTTGCCCACCCCCTCATCTTTCGACTTGGGGGCGGGCGCTTCCCTACTTCTTCGGAATCGTTTTCACAACTCCTTCCTTGCGGGCAAGCGAAGCTTGCCCGCAGTTAAGGAATAATGAGTCGGGCCTGCACAAACGGCGCACTTCGTCGTTGCGCATCGAAAAATCCTCCTCGTCGTACTTGTAGTACGCCTCGTCGCATTTTCCTCGCGCGCCTCGGATTGCATCCGTTTGCGCAGGCCCTGTTCTCTATGGTCTCTGGCCACCCAATCCCTTGCGGGCGGTGACGAGAGGGCTTGTCAAAGTCTTTTGTACAGCTCGCTTCTCAGTTTGCCATCTCTCTTTTTGTCTCTCCTCGAATCGGTGTTACTCCGATAGTCGAGGCATTTCTACTTACAAGGGAGTGGTTATTTCCCTTCTAAGCAGCCATGCCTTTTCTAAGGCCGGGTGGCGAGTGTTCCGAAGCTTGCGCCTCGGAGCCGTGGTTCGGAGGGGTTTCCCGCCCTTCCTTAGCATAAGCATCGCCGTGGAAACGAATTGCCTTGAGTCTGTGTCTCTCCCCACTCTCTCCTCTTTCCTCGCTTTCCGGCCGTAGGCACCGTTCGCTTTCGCGAATCAGAGGTGGGGCACACACTCGAAGCAATTCCAATGAACTCTTTAACTGTGGAAAGTATACGCCCTAAATATACTTTTGTCAATATCTATTTTCATATATATCAGCGATGTGTAAATAGCGATTCATTTTCAATAAAAACCTCATACCAAAATCAACAAAATAGTGTAAAAATGGATTGACAATATTTACTATACGCGGTACCCTACAGCTTGGGAGTGGCGGTCTCCACACCACCCTCATGCGCGAGATTGACACAAATGGCACGGATGATTATAATGGCATTATAATAAGATAAATAACCACATATGGCTCAAAAAGTAATAAGAATAGGGAGTTCCATAGGGGTCACCATACCCAAGGATGTCGCACAAACGGCAGGTCTCAGTGTGGGTGACCTAATCCGTATCAACAAAGCAACACACGGCAGGGTCGAATTCACCAAAATAGACGCAAAAGGTGATGGCGATGCCGAAGTTCTTGTTTGGGCGAATCAATTCGTTTCAAAGCATATCGAGGCTTTTAAAGAGTTAGCTAAGTAGGCATGCACTACCTCACTGTTGAAGAAGCACTCGCGCTTCATGCCATTGCAGTGCGCCAATCAGGCGGTTCTGCGGGTGTGCGCGAGGTCGGCACGCTTACGGGGTGCTTGGAGCGTCCAAAGGCGGCGTTCGGCGGCAAAGACATGTATGCGACAATGTGGGAAAAAGCATCTGTATACCTGGACTCCATCGCTCGCAACCACCCATTCATAGATGGGAACAAACGAACCGCATTTCTCTGCGCAGTTGCTTTTATACACAAAAATGGGTATGAACCCGCTCTGTCTGATCGCGATATTGTTGACGGTGTTTTGTGGGTCGTCACTAAAAAACCACCAATCGGCGAAATCGCCACATGGCTTGAAAAGCACTGTGTCAGAAACGACCTATGACCTACGAACAACACTTGGTGCAAGCGGGTTTGACGGGGCACGAAGCGGCTCTTTTTGAGGTGTTGGTGGTACGAGGCTCCATGCCTGCGTCAAAGGCAGCACTACAAGCAGGGGTACCGCGTACGCTCGCGTACAAAGTATTGAATGACCTTTTGGAAAAGGGGCTTGTGGAGAAAAAAGACGAAGGAAGGGGGGTCTCCAGATTTTCTGCGGTGCACCCGGTAAAACTTCAGGAAATGGCGGAAGCCAAGCGCAGAGATGCCGAGCAGGCACTCAAAGCCCTCGAAGGCGCTCTTCCCGAGCTCTCTTCAGCTTTCAGTCTTTCTATCGGGAGGCCCGGGGTGAAGTTTTATGAAGGTCCGGCAGGTATCAAGCGAGTGCTTGAGGACACACTCACTGCAAAAGAGACGATATACAGCTACGCTGATTTAGAAATGATTGAGCGCCATATTGGGGATATAAATAGGTCGTATGTGGCCGAGCGCGAGCGCAGGGGGCTTAAGAAGAAAGCGCTCCTACTCGATACGCCCAAAAATCGGGAGTTGTTGGCTGGATATCACATCACCATCACCGATGTGAAGCTCATGGCCGCACACTGTGCACCCTTTAAGACAGTCATGCAGATATACGATGGTCGTATTTCATACTTCACACTGGGCACCGAGCATTTGGTGGGAGTGATTATCACCGACCCGCATATATATGAAATGCACAAGGCGCTTTTCGAAATGTTGTGGGAGAGTGAGCTTGCGGTAGCGCTCCCCGTGGCAGCGGCTCATGGCCGTTCAAGTACGGAGTAGTGCGTGCCCTTTTCGGTGAAGTAGCGGGTGAGCATGTATCCGTCAGCAAGGAGTCGTTCGACTTCCGGAAGCGACACGGTCTGCGCGCCTTCTTTGGGAGCGGGGCAGGTGAGGAACACAGTTTTCCTTGATGCATCGGGAGCTTCCTGTGATCGGCGCATCACCTCGTCGCGGGTCATTTTCTCCAGAGTGGTGGCGAGTGGAGCGTTGCGACTACCACGCCATTCGATGTTGAATATTTTGAGGCCACGCTCTTCTCCTGCAGAAAGCCCCACGAAGCCCCACTCGAGATATTTCTGCGTGATGCCCGAACGCGGGTCGCATTCGGCATAGATGGGCACGCCGAGCCGTTGTTGCTCACGAAACGCGCCCTCGGCGAGCATCTCACCCATTTTTCCTCCCTGGAAGTCGTCGTTCGCCATCACCGAGGCGAGCTTGGTGCGATCGCCATCCTGCTTGAAGCGCAGATAGCTCACTAAGTCCTCGGTAGTACTGTTCGCGTCGGTCTTGGCATAGAGGCAGTAAAAGGTGTTGGAAGGATCTTCTAGTGCGCTGAGCAAGCCTGTGTCGAGCGCATCTACCAGCTCGTCGCTGTAGCCCGGCCTTCCTCGGTAGCGCTTCTCGTGTATCGCTCGTGCGGCCTTGCGTTCTGTATCGGTGAATGAGCCGCCTGGTGTCTTCCGCACCTGCGCGCCTGAGAGATTTTCGGGCGTAAGCTCACCCGTTCTGCAAGAAGGCGTGTCGCGGTAGTGTAGAGAATAACGCTTGTGCGCACCTGATCCAGTTCGCGCAAAAGCTCGGCATCTGATGCTGCCGACCCAAGGCCCTTTTTGATGAACGCTTCAAGATACTCTGCGCCTCTGCGACGGAATCGCTCGGCAAGCTCATCTGCGAGCGCGGCCGTATGCTCACCTTGGATATGTGAGCCGATAAATTGCGCGACATCGTCTGCGGCCTGTGCGATTGAGCCAAATTGCGCGAACACACGCTTTGCAAACTCCGGTCGCGCTGTCCCGAAGGCGACAATGCTTTCCCCCAGCTGTGGCTTGTGTGCGAGCGCGAGGAAAGTTTTCAGCCCTTTTTCGTTGTAAGTCGTTGTGAATCGTTCAACATCCTCCGCCTCTCGCACGCGCACTGTTTTGAGAAAGCTTAGGAAGTGGAGCTGTTCTCGCAGTGTGAGTTTCGTGATGTCGACTCCAAACGAAAACGAAATCAGATTGCGTACCTCTGGATGGCTCACAAGAATAAATTCATCAAGCGTCACCTGCGCTACTCCTCGCCCCGCCTCTACAAACATGCTCTCGTCAATGGGCATTCCTTGGTCCAGAATCATCTCGTAAGACTCTTGTGAATCGGGGTTCTGTCGTATCACTTCGTAGATATCTGCGGGAGCCAAGTAGATTCGGTCCTCGGTGTCAGAAAGTACCGCGAACCTACCCTCGGTGAGCTCGAATGGTTTTCTTGTACGAGAGTTGCGGACATTTTCATCAGAGTTGCCTATGTGGAAGAGTATAGGAAATAGGGAGCTACGAACGAGAAAGATTGCATCAGGATCGTTTTTGGCTCTGTCCCATGCTTTTCGCGCTGCATCGGAAAATGGAAGCGACAGCTCTTTAAAACGCGCAAGATAGACTTTTGGGCTTGCACCACCGATGCGTAGATTGGCAACCTCATCTTGCGTGTGTTGATACAAGGCTTCGAGTACCGGAACAAGGGCAAGTGTTTTAATGGTGGTCGGATCTGTGCGAACGAATATCGCTTCAGCTACAGACATGGGTTGTGCAGAGAGTGCTTCATAAAGCCGCCGCACAGCTATCTCTTTTGCGAACTCCTCATCGCTACCAGCTTTTTTCGCTCGCATCATCGCTATGTCCAGAAGGCGCCACACACGGTCTTTGAGTGGCAGTCCGGCAAGTGTTTCGTTGTTGGCACCGAAAGATGCGAGGACCTCGTCTTCGATCTCGTAATTAGACTTTCCAAGAGTTGAATGAGGCATGCCACTGGCATCTACCTGTATCCCCAACCGCGTCATCAAATCTGGTCGACCAATGACATATGCAGTGTCACCTGTGTGCGCAAACTCCTCCATCCGTTGGTTGTCCGTCATCCCCGCGCCAAGATCATTCACCGTCCGCTTTCCATTTGTTCCCACTTTTTCCCCGAACGATTTCATACCTGCAGTATACTCGGTGATTGAGGCAATCTGTACCGACACTTCGGCCTCTCTCTAAAGAGGTATACTTTCCCCATGGCTATCGGAAGTGAGGTAACAAGGCTCAAAAACAACTTTTTGGAGTATGTTGAGATCGAACGGGGTCGTTCGGTGAAGACCGTTGAGAATTATGATCGTTACTTGACTCGCTTTTTTGCCGCGCAAGGCATTAAAACCCCAAAAGACATCACGGAAAGCAGTGTGCGCGAGTTTCGGCTAGGGCTCAATCGTGCGCCGACACGCGAAGGCACTATGAAAAAACGGACACAGAATTACTATCTCATCGCCCTGCGAGCTTTTTTAAAATTTCTACGCAAACGGGGTGTGGTGGCACTTCAGCCTGAACATATCGAGCTTGCAAAGCTCCCCGATCGCGAGATTGATATGATTTCTGAAACAGAGCTGACGCGTCTCTTGTCTGCCCCAAAGGGGGACTCCCTCTCGGCGCTCCGCGACCGCGCCATCATGGAAACCTTGTTTTCCACTGGGTTGCGCGTATCCGAGCTCACATCACTCAATAGTGACACCGACCTATCGCGCGATGAAATTACCGTACGCGGCAAAGGAGACAAGTTGCGTGTGGTGTTTTTCTCGCCAGCCGCCAAGGAGGCGATAAAGAAATATAAGGAAAAACGAGGCGATATGGGAGAGGCTTTGTTTGTACAATACGGAGTAGCAGGAAAATCAAAAGAAGCGTCACGGCTCACCCCACGCTCGGTCGAACGAATCATTAAAAAACATGCAATCGCCGCAGGTATTACCAAAAAAGTCACTCCCCATGTGGTGCGCCACTCGTTTGCGACGGATTTGTTACAAAACGGCGCTGATATTCGTAGTGTGCAGGTGCTCTTGGGCCACGCGAGTATCAATACGACCCAAATCTATACCCATGTAACCGACAAACATCTACGCAACATTCACAAGCAATTTCATGGGAAACAAAGAAAAAGAGCAGACTAAGTCCGCTCTTTATTACGACGAGTACCATTCCGCGAATTGAGTCGCACAGGTATTTCCTCGCTCTGCTCGCCACCGCTCTCTTTGTGCAGGGGTCATTTCAGCGATTGTGCGGCCCCATCCCTGAGGGATGAAAACCTGCCACAACGGACTCCATGCATCTTTGGGCAAATCGCCACGTACCTCTTGCGCGAGGGTGCCCGGAATCGACGAAGTGAACCAGGTGGTATCTTCCCCATCAACGAATGCAATACACTCCTTGAATTCGCAAGTGCGCACCAGTCCCTTGCAAAGGTGTAGCAGACCAGGGTTTCCCAGTGTTTGGATTGCGTGTTTGACGAATGGACCTGGAAAACCAGGCCACGCATCGAGGTAGAAGCCAGAGTCTTGGGATATCACCGGTTTCTGCAAGATTTTGTAGGCATGCGCGGCCTTGAATTGAGCAATGTGTTCGAGGTCATGTGTCTGCGGTTCAGGTAGCTCAATTTCCGCATGGGCGACGATAATGCCGTACTTTTCGATTGCGCGTTGCAGAGAAATTACTTTTCCAGGGTTTGTTGTCGCCAGAGTAACAAGCTTTTTCGGAGTGTGAGCCATCAATTGAACTCCTCGCTCCATTGTGGCTTTTTGAGACGAACATATCCTTCAGAAAGATTGAGGGACTGCGCGGTTTCTTTTCGCCACAATGCCTGATCGTCGGCGTTGTAGCAATCACTTGTCCGTCTGCTGGCGTCCGCTGCAAGACCTTTGGTGACAGCGTGCGCGTCAATCTGTTCGATGTACGCTGCAACCTCCAGAACATACTTTTCGACAAGAGGACGAAGCTCTGCGTCCACAAGCTCGCCGGTGGCACAGTCTACAAAGGCAGAACAATAGCCATGGTGTGCTACTGTCAGTGTCCAAAGACCGTTGTTGTATGCGCGGCTGTATGAGTCGGAATATCCGGTTCGCCCATCGGCTTGTAGGGCAAGCCACGGCACCTTTTGCCACAGGTCTTTTTGCGCCCGCGAACAGGCGCGCACCGCATCAATCAGAGCAGTGCGTTGTTGAATAATGCGCACGCGAGTTACCGGTTGCATGTACCTACCTCATCTTTTCCGCCTATGAGCCTAGGCGAGGAGGGGGAAAAAGACAAGGGCGCGGATTTTCCGCGCCTTTCTCAGTGGAGTGTTCTCCTTTTGGGTGCAGGTTCGTCACCATTGTCGTCGGCGTCTGATCCAAGGTCTGGTTCGAACGAAAGTTCATCGTCGTCGCCCGCGTCCCCTTCTTCGTCTTCGTAAAAAACGAGAATAAATCCACGGCGAATTGCCCAAGTCACGGTTTTGCCGCGCAGATTTGCAGGGGTGGCGGCATGCTCTATGAAAAACTCCAACAACGCATACAGGAAATTGGTATCGACGGTCATGGCGGCTACCATGACGAAGTCTTCCCGCTCTCGAGCAGCTTCCTGGATAAATCCCTTCTTTCCCATCAATGCAACAACGCGCTGTACATAGGTTGGAAGGGGTCCTGAGATATGATCGCCTGGTTGTGGCGCCGTGAGTTGCTTTCCTGCGGCAACAAGCATGTCGTCAGGAAATTCTTCAATCTCAAGCAATACTCGCAGAAACGGCGAGGGTGCATGAGCGAGAATACGCTTTTTTGCCATGGGGCAACCTCGCCGTCTATTCTGTATCGATAGTTCCACCTGTAGATTTTCTGTCAAGCTCTCGCACCACGCTTGCTCGCGATGTCTTGCTGACTATACTGGGCGCAGAATTTGAGGAGGATTACATGCCGGAGTGTGTTCTAAAAAGAGAGTCAGTGCCACTAGAGAAATCTTTTCCGATTACACCTGATGAGTATGCGTGGATTTGCGAACAGGACCGCAAGATACAGCGATGGAAACCGTACGAGACCATGATGGTTGTGGGAGGGTTTTTGGTGCTTATAGTGGGCTGTTTGGTTGGAATCGTGATTGGGTCTTTAAGAGGATATGGCACAAACACAATGAATGCGGGTACATTGCTTGTTTTGCTCGGCATAGGAGCCCCTGTGGCAGTTTGGTTTTTCGCGTGGCACAAGGCATTCCGGTGGTACCCCATGCTTGGGGTAATGCGTGACGAATCTCATGCGGCAAGCATGGTTTTAAAAGAGCGTATAATCTCCCTCGCTCGGGACAACCAAGGAATGCCCCAAATGCTTGAAGAAAACGATAGATTCACTGTTGGGGTAAAAGATGGTGTGGTTCATGTTTTTGTTCTGGACTCGTCCGCCGGATATGTGGGGTAACGCATAAAAACCGCCTATGGCGGTTTTTCTGTATGAGTGTAGATGATAGGATGGGTCCATGAAAATAGTTTCATGGAATGTGAATGGTATTCGAGCGGTGTACAACAAGAAAATGTTTCTGCCGATGGTTCAATCCCTGAAACCAGATATTATCTGTTTGCAGGAGACAAAAGCCGAGCGGGGGCAGTGCGAAATTGACTTGCCAGAATATGAAGAGTATTGGAATTCGGCAAAAAAGAAGGGGTACAGTGGCACGGCGATTTTCACCAAGCACAAACCAGAGAAGGTACTGCTTGATTTTCCTGAAAAGCTCTTGAAAAAATACCATTTGGTGGACGGATACGGCGATTTGAATAGCGAGGGGCGACTCATTGCACTTGAATACCCAAAGTTTCACATTGTGACCGCCTACACACCCAACTCCAAGAATGACCTAAGCCGCCTTTCGATGCGACACAAACACTGGGATCCGGCGTTCCTCGAATATTGTAAAGAGCTTGACGCTAAAAAGCCGGTTATTTTTTGTGGGGATTTGAATGCGGCGCATACAGTAGATGACTTGGCACATCCCAAACCAAATGACGGAGAGGCCGGTTTCACCAAAGAAGAGCGCGTAGGAGTCGACAACATGATAGATGCGGGATTTGTGGACTCGTTTCGCCTTTTTACACAGGGGAACGGACACTACACCTGGTGGAGCAATTTTTCACGAGCGCGTGATAGAAACATTGGCTGGCGCATCGACTATTTTTTTGTAGGAAGCGCCCTTAAGAAAAAGATAAAAAAAGCAGAAATACACAATAACTTCTTCGGGTCTGATCATTGTCCTGTGTCGATTGAGGTCGCACTTTAGCGAGAGTTCATGCAAACCACCTCCCTTTCTGCTAGGGTTGGGTTAGATAAGGAGTATGGACATGATTACCTATCGATTTCTCCAAAAACACGAGGTAACCCAGGACATGGTAAGGCAAGTCACATTGCTAGCCGCACAGCTCTCCAATCGTAAACGGGACATAACTGTCTCATCGCTTGCGTTGAGTGCCGAGCGAAGCTATGTAGTCCTGGCCCGTGATGGCGGCAAGATTATAGGGATTGCAGCGCTGGTGCTCGAATACCTTCCTCTTGGAGGCTGTAAGTCCTATGTGGACGATGTCGTTGTTGATAATGCCTATCGGGGAAAAGGTGTTGCGCGGTCAATCATGAACAAGCTGATTGTAGAGGCGCGTATCCGGGGCGCACGAAAAGTGAGACTCACCAGCAACTCATCAAGAGTCGCCGCGCGCGCTCTGTATACATCTTTAGGGTTTGTGCAGAGAGAGACTGGCGTTTTCGACCTTGCACTCGACACATAGTTGTTGTAAAGGACAGCTATCCACACGCATGTCCTTTACTGTGTCCGATAGCGCGGTATTCTCTAACACAGATGGTCTTTGAGGCACGACACAGGAAGCATCCTCCGATGCTCCTCAGTACAAAGTACTCTCCACAATAAGTAATAGTAGGCGCCGGAACCGAGATGAACGCGCTGATTGGATAAAAATGTACTCATGACTGAATCCCTAGTGATTGTGTCTATATAAAGCTGCAATAGCAGCATAAGAGCCGCCTTGTGGGGAAAGATACACACCACAAGGCGGTTTTCTTTTTCCGGACTTTTGAAATGAGCCCATATGCTTTGTTGCCTTCCTTGCTCGATCCCGCGTCGTACTCTCCAAGTACGCCTTGGTCCCTTGCTCGTCGGCGCCTCGCCTCTGGACCCATTTCAAAAGCCCGATTTCCCAATATGCCTCGCGGGCTTTTGCTTACGCTCCGCGAACTGCATCCAGTCTCGAAATTTTTAAAACAAAGCCAGGAGCTTTGTTTTTTGTCCTTTATATACTATGCTCCGCACGGAAAAGGAGAAGTCAGATGATTCCAGTTGATCAAAGAGACCGAATTCATGCGTGTTTCACAGGCGCGCTCATCGGGGACGCGTTTGGTATGCCTGTCGAAGGTATGAAGCCAAAACAAATTGCCCTCCTGAACGGCGGACGCGGCGTTGTGGGTTTTATGGACCCCTCGGAAACCAGTCGCGAGATGTTTGGAACAGATCACCTTGTCTCGGGAGATACAACTGATGACTGGCAGCTCACTAAGGCTGTTGCCCGTTCACTTATCCGGAATCATGGCGATGTAAATGTTGCCGACATGGCATCTGAACATGTGAGAGCCCTCGCGGATCGCAACACTGGCTGGGGTGGCACGACCGAGAGGGCGATAAAGGACATAAGGGACGGCAGGCGTGACCCAGTGACCGATCTGCTTCCTGAGGCCGTGCCAGGCAAGGGTGCGGGCAACGGCATCATGATGAAGGTGTCACCTTTGGCAGTTGTAAGTGCGCTCGAAACAAGGAACACAGATTCTTTTCAGAAAGACTGTATATCACTGGGTTCCCTCACCCACCCGGGCGTTGTGCCGAGCATCACTGCTTTTGCAGTAGGAAACATGATGGCTCGTGCGGTGAGGCGTCCGTTTGATGGTGCGAGCGAGGCACTTGGTTACTTCAATAACACGCTCATTCCTCGTGTGAGGCATGTCGAACTGAATGAATTGAATGCACCAACCGAGGTGAGTGACCGCTTGAAACTTATCGAGTCGGTTATCCACGACCCCGTCGCTCTGCGTAATATCCAGGGGTACATGCGATTCCACTGCATGTATACACTCACAATCACCATGGGCACTTTCCTACGGCACCCGTGCGACTTTCGGAAAGGACTCATCGAGATTGTGAACCATGGAGGCGATGCCGATAGTAATGCGTCAATCCTGGGTGCCATGATTGGCGCCAATGTGGGCCTTGCGGGAATTCCCGAAGAGTGGCGCACCTATCGCCCCTGGTATTCCGAGGCGGTAGAACTGGCCGACCAGTTGATTGAAGCCTGTACACTATGAAAAAAGCCCACCAAATGGTGGGCTTTTCTGCATTGTATTGGCTAGGTTTACTTCTTGAGGAACTCTTCGTTCCCACGGAAGACACTTCGCTGGATACTGACCAGGACAGCGTCGATCATCTCAAAGAACCAACGCCACAGGTGCTCCATGAGGTCGGCGAGGGTCATATGGACCAGAATGGCTGGCCACGCGATCATCCACCACAGGAACTTGTCCTTCATGTCGTACGGTGTTGGTACTTGCGCTCGCGCGTATTGCAAATGTCGGTCATACCGTTCGATGAGAACGGCGGGAACTGGCATGTTGCGCAATGCGCGTTGTTCGGTCGGAAAAGCGAGGATGGCTGTGCCCTCAGCGTCAGTGAACTCATCAGATGGATCAGTGATTTGGGCCATACCACCCCGTGTCATGCGGGGATTTGCCCGCAAGTGCAAGAAACGATCGTACTTTTGGCGCAACTCCACCAAAAATGCGGCGCGGGAATCTTTTCCGACATCAAGGCGTTTGCGGTTGAAGCTCCACCACTTGAGCATCGCGACGAAGAAGCCGATGAACAAGTGTACGCAAAGGGTGACAAGTCCCACTCCCACACTTTTCCAGAACGAAAGCTGGAACAGGTTTGAGCTGATGATTGATGCGAGCGCGACAACAATGACGAGGTTGACCGTGAGCATAAAGTACCGCTCTTTCTCGATCAGCCATCCCATGTTGTAGAGCAGAATCAGTGCAACCAAGATCCATGCGAGGATATAGGGCCACCCCATTGCAAACGAGGCGACAAGTGTACCGAGCGCAAACCAGGCAAACGCGCCCAGCATGCCGGCAACAACGACGACCCAAAGGTCACGCCCGTAGTTCAGGATGAAGGCGCCGACCATGACAATCAGCAATGCCGCCCAAACAGGCGGATCTTGCATGAATGTCATGAAAGACTGCCATGCGGTTCCGGTCATACCATGTTCCTTCTGTCGCTTTCTAATCCACACGGAAACTACCACAGAAGCGTTTGAAGTCAAAATGAGAAGGTCTGACCTTCTCAAATACGAATCAGTTTGCTAGCACCAACCTTTTTTGCTATGTTCACGCGGGTTAAGGGTGGAGTAACGAATGGATATCTATATGGGCATATCAATAGGAGCGTGGGTGCTTTTTGCCCTCGCCTTCGCAAAATACGGAACCATCGAGGCGGATGGACAACAGGTTTTTTGTGGCCCTGTCGATAGGTTTGTTGTGGGGCTCGCTCTGTGGCCGTTGCTGTGGTTCGTGCTCTATGCGCTTGGGTGGGTTGCGACTTTTGCGCTTCTCCCGCTCAGATTTCTCCCCATCTTTCCATAAGAGACGGGTAAACCTCGCGTGCGCGAGGTTTTTGCTTATGCAACATGGTGCTTTTTTCGTAAAAGCTCTATCTCGCGCTCATCCTCCTCGGCTCGGCGATCTTTGCCTTGCTCGCCTACCTTCCTCAATTCTTCCTCGGGGAGCGCCAATAGTTCTATAGAACGGCGCTCTAGGTATGCGATATCGTTTTTTAGCGGGTCGTCGAGCACCTCTTCGAGAAGTGCGTGTAATATCCATCCAATTTTCCTCCCTGGCCGTTCGCCAGAGAGCTCCATAAGCTTCTTTCCGTCAATGTGCAACATTCCGACCGAAATGGGGTCACGCAACGCCTCCTCTACCATAGAAGTGTATTTACGCAGGCGGAATGGCTGTTCTTTTGGCCGGCCAGTGCCAATCCTGTCGCAGATGCGCAGGTTCAGGAGGTCCCAAATGTGTTCTTGGCCGACATTGGTGATAATGCGACGCACTGCGGATAGGGTGATTTTGTCTGGGTCGGAAAAAAACATGTGCCAGCGCACCAGATTCACAATGCGCTCCGATAAATCTTTGGGGAATCGAAGGTCTTCAAGGATTTTCTTTGCCGTGCGCGCACCGATCACTTCATGCCCGTAAAAAGTGTAATCTTTCTTCTCTTCGTCGAAGCGACGAGATGCGGGCTTGCCCACGTCATGGAGGAGGGCGGCAACGCGAATCGCGAGTGGCCAGCCTTTGTCGGCGGCGTGTTGAAGACTGCGCACCAAGTGTTCAAAGACATCAAATGAATGCGCCTGATTCTGATTGCAGCCAATCCCCTCTTCGAGTTCGGGAATAATATACTTCAAAAGCCCGAGTTTCTGCGCGATATAGATGCCCTGCATGGGGGTTTTTGTCTCGAGAATCCGGATGAATTCGTCACGAACGCGTTCGCGCGATATTTTTGCGAGAAGCGGCGCGTTTTCAGCAATTCCAGCCATGGTCGTCGCTTCGATGGTGAAATCCAACTCGGCAGAGAGACGAACGGCGCGCAACATGCGCAGGGCATCTTCGGCAAAGCGCTCGGACGGGTTCCCCACAGCGACGAGTGTCTTGCGACGAATCCCCTCTTGACCGTCGTGTGGGTCGGTAAACGATTCGTTGATGGGGTCGTATGCAATTGCATTCACCGTAAAGTCACGGCGTTTCAAATCGTCGTCGAGCTTGTCGCTCCACACCACGCTGTTGGGCCACCGTGCGTCCTTGTACTCATCCTCGAGCCGATATGGTGTAACTTCTACAATGTGAAGCTTCGGGTCTTCTGAGGGTGTTTTTACGCCAACAGTGCCAAATGAGTTTTCATAAAAACTATCAGGGAATATTTCTTGAATTTTTTCTGGGGTGGCATTTGTAGTAATATCCCAATCTTTTGGTTCGCGTCCAATGAGAAGATCGCGAACACATCCACCTATGAGGTATGCCTGGAACCCTGCATCTACGAGGGATTGGTGCACGGCAAGCACTTCGGGTGGGACGCGTGAGCGCATGAGGTAGTATACCCGATTGTGCGTGCAGTGCAGACGAAGATGCGGAGGCGTGACGGGTTACTGTGTTGTTTCTGGACGAGCCTTTAATAGCACCGTATGATGCGACCACTGCCCCTGTGGTGAAACGGATATCACATCAGCCTTCGGAGCTGATGTTCCAGGTTCGAGTCCTGGCGGGGGCACTGAGTGAGCGGAGCGAACGAAGTGACCACGCAGTAGTGTGCCTGCGCACACCACGTCAGGACTCGAAGCCGCGCAGGATGTTTTTCGCGAGTACCACGAGCGGAAAACCCGAGCGGCCGTCCGGGAACGCGAGATCTTTTGTGAGTCCGTAGGACGAAACAAAAGCCCGCGATTCTGGGACGAGTCCTGGTGGGGGCACAAGGTAGGAAAAAGCAAACTGCTTTGCTTTTTCCGACACTTGTGCCGGCCGGAGCGATATTTTTTGCGCATTGGGCGCAAAAAATCGCGAGGCGGGGTCGCACCCTTCGAGGCGGAAGCCGAGAAGAGGTGTGACCACAGAGAATGAAGAAAGCGAAAGGCAAAAACCGCGAGGCGGGGTCGAGAAAATTTTGTGTCAGCAAAATTATTCGTGACCACAGGTTGACTTGAAAGAATGGGTCCTAACTCCATTATCCCATTATCTGCGGATTTTTTGTTGCCCTTGACGCTGAGGTGCTATTATTGTAGGATATCGAGAGATTAAGCCATTGTGGCTTGATGCAGTCAAACGGTACCTTGAAAGAAGGAATAGGCAGTGGACACAAACACAGGACGGACAGTGACATTCCCTCGATTTTCGGGTATTCGGTGTCTGATGATGCCGTACATCCAAGGTGATTCGGCATCGATTCCCAACATCTATGCGCCTTACAGTGACATCGTGGACTCGGTGTTTCTGAAAAAAGGCGACATCGGCTTCCTGACGATCGACGAATCTATCGCCGCCGCAGGGACTCCTCATCGCGGGCAGCGCGCAAAATACGGTCGCGCCTTGCATACAGAGGTGGGAAGGGTCCCGGGTCAAATCTATTGTTGGGGAGGCGGTGGCGGAGGATGGGGTGTACCAACCCCAATTCCGAGTCCAAAACCAAAGCCCAAACCAAAGCCAAGACACCGCGTCACTCTCGATCGTGATGTAAGGATTCTACTCGCCAACAACCTCGACGACAGCTGCGCTGTGTGGGACGCTGAACACGAGGATACATCGCCTGATGGCGACATCGGCCATGTTGCGACTGATTATCCATTCAGCAGCGCGATCTTCCTGAAGGCCGGCGAAGTCCACGAGATCGGCATTCTGACTCCGCACGAGAGCTTGCCGGTGCAGAGAGATTTCAGCCGGCAATTTCTTCGGATCATCTCGTCTGGAGTCCACGGGCGCGAGGAGTACTTCACTCGAAATCCTCTTCTGGTGTCGTTCAACTAAACTGACCCGCCATCTCCTCTCGGAGCTCTGGCGGGTTTCTTCT
>JBBTSD010000012.1:0-61147 GCA_038064835.1 Patescibacteria group bacterium | reverse complement strand
TACAAAACCCCCAGTCAGATGCTGGGGGTGAGTACAAGGTCTTGATTAGTTAACGTGGTTCAATAGCTTGGAATCACCCTCCGCATCTCCATATACCTTCGCATGTAGAGCGTCAGGTCTCTGTGGTACACAGAGTACTCCATGTTGGACTTCGTAAGTCCAACATGGAGTTTTGGGACTAGAAGTTGCGCCCATGAGAAGGTCAGACCTTCTCATGGGCGATCTTGCGGGGAAAGTTCCACAGTGGCTCCCTATATAGGGTGTGAGCAGTTACTTAAATTGAAAGGGGTTTTTGAAATTGTCTGTGGGAGCAAGCAAACAACCCGCTGGAGCGGGCTGTATTTCATTGACTGGCTGTGAGTGGGGGTCCAAAACGGGATTCTAGGAGCAGCCGATCAAATTGTTTTTTCGTTATCGGCTTTTCCCAGGGGACATCAGCTTTGCGCCATCCGATAGGATCATGGACAAAGAGCTGACTCTCGCGCGCCCACACTGCGGATGGTTTGACTGTTGTGTCGGGTTCAGCGATGAGGTGTTCACCGCGCAGAGCGCGATTGACTTCTTCAGTTACACACGGGCACACAGGGAACGAGCCATCAGGGCATGCTTGTTGACGCATAAACATCACCAGCATCGCCATCGCGATTTCGGGACCGACTATGCCTGCCGCAGTGCGGATTCCCTCACTGCCGTCGGTTTGGATGATCTTTGCCGCGTGGTGAAATTTGGCCACCTGATCGGCATCCAGGGCAAGATTCACGATGTACCTCCTTGACCAGAAATACTATATCACAGTAATCAAATTTGTCATCAGATTATGCTTTTGCGCATTGCTCGATGAATTTTTCTGTGATGGCACAGGTGCCGTCGGGCAAAAGGACGATGTAGGTGTCTCCGACATAACGAAAGCTAAGGACGCCGTCATCCAGCCAGAAACCAGTGAGCCCGAAAAGGAGATCCTCCTTTTCGCCGAGTAGCCCCTTCTCAACAGAGAATGCGCGGAGCTCTGCAGTGGTAAACGCGCTCCAGTAGCCTCGTTGTTTGAAAAACAACACAAGGCGCCCTGCGGCGATTTCTGTTTCGCACTTTCCGAATCGCCCTGCAGAGCAACGGGGACGAACAGTGATGTCTCGCGGACGAATGCGCAGTTTTGATCCAGGTGCTACGCGCTCAAGTACCGGCTCGGGAATATCAGTATTGAGAAAGTGGCGTTTCTTCACGATTGGCTCCATTTCTTTCCGATGACACTATACCCGACGGTGTATCTGGATGCGAGCTTTTGCATCACATCAAGAATCAGTAGATAGGTAGGGCCAGAAAGCGGATAGAAGAAGTGCATAAAGACGGTGCCATGCAATACGCCTGAACCCAGGAAGCTGGGGTTGCCTTGGTTGGTGCGGACGCCCATCCAGTAGTACGCAACATATTCAAGTGCAAAGAGAAGAGACCAATAGGAAAGTATGGTCATCAGATAACGATAGCGACCCTGTATTAAATCATAAATTTCACGCATCAAGAGCAATCCGGCTACCCACATGACCAAAGGGAACAGATTGCTGTTTCCGATATAGATATTGGGTGTGTCGTATACATAATGATTTACATTCGTAACAGTCAGGGCAAACACTAGGGCAATTGCGATACGGATGGATATTTCCCGCGGGCGGTAATAGAGATTGTAAGTAATGGGAAACAGCACCGCGACTACTGCGGAAAGTTTGGTATCAATTTCAATCCCATAAGCAAGACAGGCAAAGATAATGATTGCAAAGGCACCCACCCGCAGAGCGGATTCAAGGTGGGGGTGGGGTAGAAAGTGAAAAAAGATGTTCTTGGGCATGCCCGGGCAGTATACGTAAATTCACTAAAAATGGTATATTGAGCGCATGAGTTCGCTTGCACGCGTTACTGGCCTGATTCTGGCGGCCGGAATTATTGCTGGAGGGGTATTGCTGTTTGCCACAGACGATCCGGGATACCACGACACCGCCACGCAGACGGTCCGCGCGATCGTGCGTATGGTCTAGCTAGCGTACCACGGCACCCGAGAGCAGATTGAGCTCTTGTGGCGTCCCTTCACGGGTCACTTTGCCGTCTGAAAGCTCGAGAACGCGCTGGGCGCGAGCCGCATAGTCGAGTTCGTGTGTCACCATGATGATGGTTTGTCCGCGCTTGTGCATATCTTCGAGGTGGCTCAGGAGTTGTTTGGATGATTCAGTATCGAGATTTGCGGTTGGCTCGTCGGCAAACAAAATCAGTGGCTCGTGGGTGATTGCACGAGCAATTGATACGCGTTGTTGCTCGCCGCCAGAAAGGCGACCTGGCCGGCGATCGAGGCGGTGGCCGAGACCGAGGCTCTCGAGTGTTGCCCGTGACTTTTTGAGGGCATAACCGTACTGCTCGCCGCGCATTAATAAAGGGAGTAGCACATTTTCTTCGGCGGTGAGTTCGGGCACGAGCGCATAATCTTGGAACACATAGCCCAAGTATGCGAGGCGGAATTTAGTGCGCTCGTTTGGCGAAAGTGTGCTGGTATTGATACCGTTAATAGTGACCGACCCATGGGTAGGAGTATCGAGGAGCGAGAGCTGATACATTAGGGTGCTTTTCCCGGCACCGGATTTGCCGATGATGGCGACAAACTCGCCGTCTTTTGCAGAAAAGTCGACATTCGAAAGAGCATGCGTTTCGTTCTGTCCGATGACGAAAGTGCGTGAAAGTTTTTGTCCTGAAATCATATTAAAGTCACACTAACTAGCGGCCAAGGATGGCATCCAGCGTATTTTTCTGCACAATCAATCTGGCAGGGAGGTACCCGGCGATGATGGTGGTTACAATCAGAATCAGCGAACGCACGATTACGCCAACGGTGGTGACACTGAGGATTCCATCGCTGAAGGGGAAGTTGATGGGGTGCGCCTTGAAGTAGGGGAGCATCACGCCATACAACAAGGAAACTCCAATCAGAATACCAAGTCCTGAATAGAAAATGGAAAGTATTACATACGAGAGCTCGATAGTAATGCCGGACAAACCAATACCTTTGAGGATACCAATATATTTTTGGCGTGTAATTGCGGTGATAAAAATGATGATGAAAATTGTAATAGAAGCAACAATCACTGAAATACCGCCGATAATGTTGCCGAGGAGCGAGAAGGTATCTTTTATCTCGCCCAAAAATTCACCAATCGCCTCCTCGGTGGTGCGCACCAAGGCCAACGAGCCGATTCCGTAGGCAAAGAGATCGTTCTGCACTTCGCTAATTGATTTTCCTGGTCGTATGCGTAGGGCAAATTCATCGGTGTTTGCTGTACCCAGGCCCCCACGCATTTTTTTAAGCTGGTTCTCGAGCATAAACACGCGCAGATCTGTCGCATCAGCTTTTGTTTTGACGATTCCCTTTATGAAAAACTCACGAGTGGCTTTGCCAATGGTAATCCGTATTTTGTCGCCGGGATATACCTCGCTTAGGGTCTGCAGGCCTATTACGGCGGGGAAGTAGCGGTCAATGAGATTTGCCCCCAAAACTACCGAATCGTCGTCGGTCTCGGTGAGAAATGATCCTTCAATGAGTTTTTTTGCAACCCCTGTCACCGATTCTTCCTGGGCGATGTTGATACCAGCAACCGATGCAGCGACACGGTCAGGTACGATATTCGGATGCGAGACACTGGCAAGATAGTTTGCTTCGATGGTGGCGGGCTCTACGATGCGGGCCGAGTATGCAACAATATCGTCGTTTTGTTCGACGATGCCGCGAATAGTTGAAGCGCGTTCAATACTTTCTTTCTCTGGAAGTTTCGAAATGAGGAGGTCGCCCGCATAGTTTTGCTGGAATCCGTACATGGCTCCGTCGATAAGGCCCACCAGAATTCCATTCACCACTACCAAGTTGAGAAAGGTAAGCGACATGACAAAGACCACGAGGCCTGTTTGCCACATGCTGGTGCGAGCGATGTAGCGGCTCGCAAGGAAGAATGCAACGCGCACAATGCGCCATCCGTTACGGCCGTGTTCTTTCATACAGGACTTCCACAATCGGCGTATTTCGTCGTTGCGCATCGTAAAATATTGTTCATCATATTATGCAATATGTCTCACACTGTTTTCCTCGCGCGCCTCGAACTACATCCAATTGTACAAGTCCTATCATATTACATTTCGTGAAAAATTAGCGATAGATGGTATACAGAGTAAGTACATCTCCCTCGGAGACACCAGAGGTAATCTCGATTAATTCGCCCGGGACGCTTGCAGATAGGAAGACTTCAGTTTCGGTGTCTCGGCCTTCAATCTGCACAAACGCCTTTCCTGCTTCACGGCGAATATACCCAGAGGGAACTGCAAGCACTTGCTCGCGCTCGATTGTATGAATGAGGACATTGGCGGTCATACCAGCGCGTACAACAGTATCCTTGACGGGGTCAAGGATAAGCGAGACACCGTATCCACGGACACCATCAACATCGACTTCGGCCGGGTCGACATGGGACACATGCGCCGAAAAAGCAACATCGTCACCAAAGGCATCGATGGTTACCTCGGCAGTCGCATCCGGTTTGATTGAAATGATATCAAGTTCGGAAACACGGGCTTCGATTTCTAGGTGGCCAGTGCTATCGAGGGTGAATGCGTGCGCGCCCGCAGTGCTAATTTCCCCCTGCTCGACAAGGCGCTCAATAACGACACTCTCGAATGGTGCCGAGATAGTGTATTTGCGCAGCTCGCCGGCTAGCTCGCGCGCACGAGCGCGTTCGGCGTCGATACGAGCTTCCTGAGCGCGGATGTCTTCGGCAGATGCGCCAACTTCAGCGACACGCAGACTGGCTTTCCGCACCACAACGAGCGCTCGCGCATCAGCATTATTTTTGCGTGCGGTGTTGAGTGCGGATGTTGCCGTGGTAATGGCGGCGCGGGCGGCTGCAATCCCTGTGCGGTGGTCCTCGAGTGCTTGTTCGGTGAGCGCGGCATTTTCAGTAACTGAGTGTATATAGGTAGACAGAACATTAGTGAATTCAAACAACCGCGCGAGTCGATCGCGTGTTTTGTCGGTCATTTCCTCAAGACTCGGTTCCGTCGCAACAACCGCAAGTGCTGCAACAGATGCGGTGCGATTAAATGTTTGTGAAAAAAGTGCGTTGGATTGGATTGCCTGCACATCTGCTCGCCACGACTTCATCAGGTCCTCAAGCTCGAGGCGTTCACTACGGATACGCGCATCAAGATTGCTGTCCGGTCCTGGATATTTCAAGTGGGGAAGTGTGCGTGGGGAGTCGAAAAGTTGATCGATGGTGTGGTGCAGTTCGGTATCGGCAGTGGCGAATGCATCGTTGAGTTCATCGCGCAGTGCTTTTTCAGTTTCGGCAGAGGACTGTACTGCATTCTCGTATTCTGCAGATTTTACAGCAACTTCCTCAGGACGAGAACCGCGACGAAGTGCGGCGAGGTCGGCTTCTTTGGTGCGAATCACGGCTTCTTGCTGTTGGAGTGCTGCGTAGGCATTGTCGGCGACAAGTGTTGCGATGCTAGCGCCGCGTTTGACGGTGTCACCTACGCTGACATTAATACGCGAAATGCGCCCCGAGCGTTCAAAGGCAAGCTCAACGCGCTCTC
This sequence comes from Patescibacteria group bacterium, assembly GCA_038064835.1. Classification (GTDB taxonomy): domain Bacteria; phylum Patescibacteriota; class Minisyncoccia; order Phycocordibacterales; family UBA2100; genus JACQKA01. The sequence continues at coordinate 55,531 of JBBTSD010000012.1, read as the reverse complement.
GTGGGACAACGGTTCCGGAAAAGGTCACAAATCGCTCGAGATTACGGCGTTTGACGGTGTATCCGGTCGTTTCTTCGGCGCTTCCTCCCCACACAAGTGTACCGACAATCACCAAGAGAACGGCAAGTACCGCAAACAACACTGGCTTCGATGCAAGACGAGCAAACATTATGCCGATACTAGCATAAGTGTGGTATCATGTTAAATACATGACGCTGTATGTAAGGCAAGGATGTCAGTATTGCCAGCGTGTTCTCTCGATTGCCAATCAGTTTGGCATTATCCTCGACATAAAAGATATCGCCGACCCGCACCATGATGCAGATTTGGTTGCCCGTGGCGGCATGCACCAAGTGCCTTTTCTTGTTGACGAAGCAAAAGGCATTGAAATGTACGAATCTGTCGACATCGTTGCGTATTTGACCAAGGAATATGCCACAAAGCGCCCGTGATATAAAACGAATTCGTGTAGTGGTCCATGCGGACGCGCGAAAGGAAAAAGTGATACACGATGTCAAAGGGGTGTTACTCATTTACACCAAGGAGCCGGCGCGCGATAATCGAGCTAACGAGCGGATATGTCTGCTTGTTGCGCGTATATACCAAGTGGCACGAAGTGATGTACGCATCATTGCGGGACATCGGGCAGAAAGAAAGACATTAGCAATCAGTGTTAAGAAAAAAATCTTATGAACACCACCGTAAAATGGACCAATGCCACAGCGAATGCGCAGGTGGAATCGTATCTCGACGAACGGATGAAAGCGGTTGAAAAATTGATCGACGAATCTGAGTCCGAGGCACTGTGTCGTGTGGAGCTGGCGCATGAATCATCAAAACATGGTGAGTCGTGGCGCGCAGAAATAACACTCTCTGCAGGAGGTCAGAAATTTCGTGTCGAGCAATCCGACACTACTATCAATGCTGCAATTGACGCAGTGAAGGACGAAATCATGCGACAGTTGCGCACAGGAAAAAATAAACGCATGAGTGCCGTGCGCAAAGGAGGTGCGGCAATCAAGAAGATGCTGCGAAGGTAGGGATTGGTTGAGCGCCCGATCGCAGAAAATCAGCATACGGCATATCACGCTTTCCTTCGGGGCGCACCGTGTCGATAATCAGCGCGCCAGCGTCGAGGTGTGCTGTGAGAATGTGCACGCGAATTTTTTGACCACCGCGTTCGAAAAATGCGTACGCGCCAGGCCAGCCTTCGAGACCACGAATTTTTAAAAGATTTTGGTACGGATCGGCAGAGAGGTCGATAAGACCCATTTCTTTACGGATCATCTTACAGATTGTTGCCTGTGAGTGGTCTTGCTCGCGTGCAGTAATAGTGCCCGCGATCCATTGAGGAAGGATAGTCGCAAGCATATCGCCGCCTTTTTTTGCGAGTAGGTTTTCGAGTATCTGTGCTCGGGGTGGCCATTCGTCGAGCGCGATTTTTTCTTGTGCCAGAACTGGGCCGTGGTCCATTTCCGCATCGAGGAGCATTACTGAAACCCCTGTTTCTCTTTCATCTTGAAGAATAGCCGAGCGAATCGGTGATGGACCACGCAGGCGAGGAAGGAGCGAGGGGTGCACATTAAGTGTGCCGTGCTTCGGAATATCCAAAAGCGCTTGTGGCAGGATTTTTCCGTAGGCCGCGACCACAAACACATCCCATGGGCCGTCCTGTGCAATTTCAGCCACAACATCGGGAGTTACTTTGTGCGGTTGTGACACGGGCACACCATGCGCAAGCGCCCACTCCTTGGCGGGTGGGGCAGTGAGCACTTTTCCTCGCCCGGCAGGTGCATCTGCCCGAGTAACGATGCGTGCAGGAGTGAGACCCGCGCCATAAAGCGCATCAAGAATAGCGACCGAAATCTCTGGTGTGCCAAAAAAACAAAAACGAATGTTAGGTGCCATATGATGGATCCTTTTCTTCTTGCACATGCACTGCGCGTTCGGTGTACAGAATTCCTTCGAGATGGTCTATTTCGTGCTGGAAGATTTGTGAGAGGAATCCGGATGCTTTGTGTTCGGCCTGCACACCATGCTCGTCGTAGGCACGGATGCGCATTTTCTGCGCGCGTTCGACAGTACCCCACAAGAGCATGTCGGGACCGCTTCCTCGAACCGAAAGACATCCCTCGTGCATGGGTTCTTTTTTGCGGGACATTTTCAGCACTTCTGGATTGATATAGACGCGGTCGGGCTCGGCTGGGGCGTCTTCACCCTTGCGCGCCATAAAGACTTTTCCGGCCACGACAAATATGCGCAAAGATTCACCGATTTGAGGCGCGGCGATTGCGACACCCAACGGCTCACGACTCAGTGTCTTTTTCATATGAGCGATTATTCCCCGGATGTGCTCACCGGGGATATCAGCAAGGGGTACCTCAGTGGCAATTTGCTTCAGTATGGGATTTTCAGCGATGACGATATCGGACATAGTGCTACTATACCTAGGACAAACGAATTTGCACACGGAACGAAGGGGGAAGCGAGCGCACTTGCGCGAGGAGCTCAGTATGCGGCCATGCCTTTTTCGGAATGCTTATGAAAGCCTCGGTACCGCGATCCTTGCCTAAACGGGCAGGTAAAAGAACTGGTGAGAAGGGAGAAAATCTTTGCATGATAAGCGCCATGTCGCGGGTCACTGTCTGACGGTTGCCAAACCGGCCGATGGTTACTAGAGCAGCGAATGGTGGAAAGCCAAATTGTTCTCGTTGCGCGCGTTCACGAGTATGAAATTCGGTGATGCGCCCACCGAGCGCATCACGAATGGTTGCTTGGTCTGGCGAGCGTGTCTGCACCAGCAGGCTTTTTTCCGTGCGTTCGATGAGAGAAGTGATAAGGCCAAAAAGTTTCTCTTCTATTGAGTAGTCGGGGACAGATAGAAGTGAATCGATAGCGACCACGGCACTATGGGGAATCCGTTCGGGAAGAAACGCGAGTGCCTGAGCAGTGCCCACCATGATTGATGGCTGTGATAAAAAGTCATGAGTGATTTTTTGCGCAGATTTTGGAGTCTTGGCAGTATCGCTATCAAGGCGAAAAACAGGGAGTGTCGTTATGGCCCGGATTTGTTTTTCGACCAGCTCACTGCCTGCACCGAGTGCTTTCAGATTCCATGAAGTACATGCAGTACACAAAGCCTCACTGTCGTCAAAAAATCGGCAATGGTGGCAGAGAAATTTTGTTGGAGTATCTTTTTTCCCCGCAGCGGTGTGCAGTGTCATGGATGCACCACAGCGCTTACACAAGATTCCCAAGCCACAGTCGCCACAAATAACTGACGACGCAAGTCCTCGTCTTCCTGAGAGAATAAACAACCGAGATTGCTCGTGTCCAATATCTTTTACTACTTGCGCAAGCTCGCGTGAGACCGCAATAAATTCGCCGCGCCCGTTTGTTTTGTATTCGCGCATATCTACTAGTGATGTGTGTGGCGTTGTGCGAATGGAATGAGTAAGTGGCTGGTGTTCGGCGACAGTGCCTTGCTCGAGTGAGTGGCGCGTGGCGATACTCAGTACCGAGTCTGCGCAAATGAGAGTGACGCCGCGCGTACGCGCGTACGCTCGTACGATGTCTCGCATGTCGGCATAGGGTCGTTCGTCGCGGTGATAGTGATCACTTGCTTCTCGCTCGATTACGACTGCGGCGGTTTTTGGGGGCGTAAGCCAGACAAACGATGGCGTGGCCACCATAAGGAGAGGCTCTGCGCTTCGTGCGGTTTTCTGCATTGTTTCTCGTAGAATTTTTTTGGGGAGAGCGGCATGGAGTTTGACGAGCGCACTTTCAGGCAACCCCGTAGAAAGTACGAGGCTTAACGCTTCGACATCCTGTGCGGTGGGCACTATGACCACAAGCGAAGATGATCGCGCCATTGCTTCGCGGGCAAGCGTGCGATAGATGTCGAAGCGTTCAGTGCGGCCTCGTTGTAACAGTTGTTCTTCAAAACCAAGCTCGCGTTTTTCGCACGGCGCGAGCATTATTTCTTCGGCAAGGAGTGCTTGGGGAAGTAGTGAGGCAAGGAGTGCACCGGGTGTACCAGTACCTTTTGCCGACACTTGTTCAATGGCATCTACAAATAATTCTCCGCAGAGATGACGGGCAATTCCCGGCGGTAACTTTGCAAAAGCAAAATCGCTGGTGCGTACCATGCCTCGTGCGTGTGCTACAGGCTCACTTCGTGCCACAATACCAGTGACTATTTTTTTCCGAATAGGGATTTCGATAAGCGAACCACGGGCATATGCTTCACGCGAAAAGTAACTGAGACGTTCGAGCGGAGTGCCGCGGAGGACAGGGTAGACATGTACGACGAACATACGCACATCATAACAAAAGCTTCCCGCAGTTGCGGGAGACCCTGTACAAGGACCCCGAGCATTTCGCTCGGCGTCTCTATATATTCAAACCCGATGTGGGACTTCGTAAGTCCCACATCGGGTTTTTGCGATTAATTGACAATACTGGTATACAATGCTATAATGGAACCAGGTGGGCAGGTGAGCCCATCAGCTTGAACGGAAGGGAACCGCCCGCCATGTTCGCACACAGCGGATACATCGACCCCACGGATTTCGCCACCTTGACCCCCGCCGACCTGCGACAACTCGCTGACGAAGCCGCGCAGAAGGCAAGGGTCGCGATGACCTTTGCCTTCAATCCCCGCGAAGGTGCCGATCTCCACGACCTTGCCCAGCAGTATCGGGCCGAGGCCGAGGCGCGCGAGCATCGTCGCCTGCAGTAGGCCAGGAGGCTACATCAGTTCAAGGACCCCCGCATTCGTGCGGGGGTTTTCGCACGAACGCACAGGTGTTGGGTTACCAAATTTGCCTCAGGACAGGACTAGACGACATGGGAACCTGTTTGATAGCGGGCAAGAGTGATTTTTTTTGCAAGACTCCCCCGTTTGTACGAAGGCCTGTGATCCCACTTTCCAGAGAGTACGGCCACCACTCTTGAGACACATGCTATGATTCAGTAGTGAAAGAAGAGCTTCCGAAAAAAGGAATTACTAGGCGAGCGTTCATGCGCAGTGTCAGTGCCGCAGGCCTTTCAGTCGCCACCGCCCCTCCGCTAGCTGAGCAAGCGATAAATCTACTTGCAGGAGAAACGATTGAACAACAAAAGCAACTTCTCATTGAGCACTTACAGCAAAGATATTCAAAGAAGGATGGGCCTAAAATACGAATCGATGTGCGCGCACCTGATCTACAGACACGAGAGGAAAACTTCAAAGGTGGTGATGTTATGGTGACGCACATAAATTCAGCAATGGCCGAATTGGTGACATTGCAGAACCTCTCGCATGTACTCAGCCAATATCCACCAGAAGTTATTCAACAAAATGTACATCGCATAGGCGTTGGTGCCGGCCTTACTCAAGAATGGTTATTTCCGCTACCGATCGGAGGCATCGCCGAGAGGCATAAACGAAACGGTGGGCACCAACTGATAACGACAATACATAGCCTCGCAATGACCGCGCAAGTGCCGACGAATATTCTCAGGCCTTATTTCGTGGCTTTGGGAAAAACCCTGAGAGAAAGCACAACACATCACGAGATTGGACATCTTTTATTAATGAATGACGCCGATGACTACCGTGACTGGATAGCTCTGAATCCGCCTGGCTTTACATATCCCGCGCCCGGATTAGATGACCTTAACTCGAAGCCTCTCGGGTTCGCTCGAGGATATGGACAAATGAGTCACCATGAGGATATGGCGACGGTATTTGAAGCAATGATGGTGGATTACAAAGATTTATTGCGCAGAGTGGAATCGACCAACGATGAAGTTCTCGGAAATAAAATAAAATATGTCAAAAACAAACTAAAAAATATGGATAGACGCTTTACAGACGGCTACTGGGAAGACCTTTCGAACAAACGCATCTCGGAGAAGTATTGGAAGCCTGCCGTCTAGAGAACAGGAGTTATCTGAAATCGAAACGCACATCGTTAGAAGATTGCTTCGGACTTTAGTTGGTGCCGATGTGGCGGGCAAATGCGTTTAGACAGGATTTTTCTTCTATACTGGCACCAGTCCGGTACCGTCTCCGCAAAGTGCGCCACTGTGAAGCATTTCTGTACAAACAGAAAGGACCCATTCCCGTATAGATACTCTCCGCGAGCAGGGGGTCCTTTTCGTGTTCTGTTTGTAAAGGGGGGCACACTAGCATAGAATGCGCCCATGTTCGCTTTCTTTAATCCAAAATTAGGTATCGACTTGGGAACCACAACGGTTTTGGTGTTCGCCCCCGGCCGAGGCATCGTACTCAACGAGCCGTCGGTGGTTGCGGTATCGACACGCGACAACAAAATCCTTGCCGTAGGAAACGAGGCGAAAGAAATGGTGGGGCGCACACCTGACGACATCATTGCCTATCGCCCGATGAAAGATGGCGTCATTGCCGACTATCGTGTCACCGAAGCAATGTTGCGCTACTACATCAAAAAAGCACTTGGGCGCTTTAATATGTTCAAACCGGAAGTGATGATTTCTGTTCCTGCTGGTGTGACTTCGACCGAACGCCGTGCTGTAATCGAAGCGGCAACAAAAGCTGGTGCGCGCGAAGCCTATGTGGTGAAAGAACCAATCCTTGCGGCGATTGGTGCGGGTATTCCTATCCAGGAGGCGCGCGGACACATGATTGTCGATATCGGAGGCGGCACCACTGATGTCGCAGTGATTTCTCTGGGCGGCATAGTTGCATCTACTTCGGTAAAATGTGCGGGCAATCGCATCGATCAAGCAATCATTGATTACACAAAACGCACACACAATTTGGCCATTGGCGACAAAATGGCTGAAGATATAAAAATACAGATTGGGTCTGCTGTACCACTTGAAGAAGAGCTTGTCATGCCCGTCAAAGGGCGCGACTATGTCACAGGACTGCCGCGTTCGGTAGATGTAGGCACAAACGAAATTGTGCGTGCCATATCGCGCGAGCTACGCATTATGATTGGCGCTATTCGTGATGTGCTTCAGGAAACACCGCCCGAACTTGCAGCAGATATCATCGATCATGGCATCACGCTCACGGGTGGCTCATCGCAACTTCGTAATCTTGCCGAACTAGTATTCCGTCGCACTGGGGTGAAGGCTCGCGTGGCCAAAGACGCACAATACTGCGTGGCAAAGGGGACAGGTGAAGTCATTAAGCACCTGGCTACTTACAAAAAGGCAATTATTTCAAAGCGCTAGGAAAGTTGACAGATTCATCGAATATACATATAGTTTTACCGGCAGAGAAAGAGAGGGAGTAGTGGAGTTGAAATTCGTGCTCCTCGCGAGCGCATGGGCGCTTGCGATTACTATGGTTAGCTATGGTGTCAGTGGCGGAGGTGATATCGGTGCCGTCTCGGCCGTTCTGGCTGGGCCGCTTGGCTCGGTGTGCGCCACCCACATTCTTGTCAATTTCAATCAGCTACAGCTGGTTCGGCATGATAGATTCCGTTCGCGTCTAGCGAGCTAATTGGAGAAAAATCCATGTGGAAAGGTGTAGCAATCGTCGGCATTTGGCTTGGTATCGGAATCGGCATCACTGGTGCCGCATTTGGCAGTGCGCCACAAGCGGCGGTAGCAATGGCTATCATTGGGCCAATCTTTGGAATGCTTGCGACAATGGTCGTGGCCCTTGAGTGATAGTCGCCCCCTGTAAGGGGGCTTTCTGTTACACTATATGCATGAATTTTCCGAAAAAATTACAAGACTTTCATCATGCGTATAGTGCGCGAGCCACTACCACAGAGATTCTCGCTGAGCTAGCGTCACGCGGCGTAATGTCGGCAAGCCCGGATGTATTTCGTATCGTAACCGATGTTCTCAAAATTGATGACGCGCGAGATATTCGCATGCGTGCACAGACGCGACCTGTCGAGCTCGCGCGGCGGATTTTTATTATCGAATTTGTAGGAGCAACCACGGACGCACAAAATGCCTTGTTAAAGTCACTTGAAGAGCCAACGATTCAGGCAACTTTTTTCTTGCTCACGCCACGGCCATATCAGTTGCTTGCAACATTGCGATCGCGCGTAGAAATGATTGGTGGAATAGCCGCACGCACAGCGCCACACTTGTTCCTTTCCGCACATGTCGATACGCGTATGGACATTATAAAAAAGATGACTAAGGAAAAAGAAGATCGCACCATTGGCGAGCCGCTTACAATTTTGCGCGATATGGAATACGCGCTCGCGTCACTCCCATACTCGCCGAAAAAGATACAGGCTCTACGCTCGGTCTATCTTGCTGAACGCTATCTCGCCGACAATGGTGCCTCGATAAAACACCTGCTCGAGCAGGTCGCTATTTTGGTGCCCAAGCTTTAAGAAGCTGTCTAAGAAAACTCATCTCGGTGCATCTTTCGTGTTATAGTAGGGACATGGCATACGATTTTTCGATGGTTGAATTGGGGCTTTCTGAAAAGAAAGATTGGCTCGTCAAGGAATATCAGGCACTGCGCACGGGCCGAGCGTCGCCTGCGCTTCTTGATGGGGTTCAAGTCGAAGCATATGGCTCGCGCACACCGCTCAAACAAGTCGCCAATGTCGGCCTTGAAGGGGCGCGCTCGCTCTTGGTTGCTCCGTACGACACTTCTCTTACCAAGGAAATAGAACGAGGAATCGCAGTGGCAAATTTGGGAGTGAGTACTTCCGTATCCGGTACGACCGTGCGTGTGAGTTTCCCCGAGCTTACTTCCGAGCGACGCGAACAGTTGGTGAAAGTCGCCAAACAAAAACTCGAAGAGGCGCGTGTGGGTGTACGCGGTGTTCGCGATGAAAGCTGGAGCGAGATCCAAGAGCAGGAACGAGAGGGGACACTGAGCGAAGATGATAAATTTCGCCTCAAAGATGAATTGCAAAAAAAGATAGATTCTGCAAACAAAGACCTTGAAACCATGTTCGATAGAAAAGAAAAGGAGATGCTCGAGTAGTTCGTTTACGATTTATGTCTGCACTTTTGCTCATCATCATACTTATTGTGTTGATTGTTGTGCACGAATTTGGTCATTTTCTCGCCGCACGATTGCTGGGGGTCACGGTGGAAGAATTTGGCGTTGGCTACCCGCCACGGGCATTCACCTTTGGGGTGCGCGGAGGCACAGAGTACACACTGAATTGGATGCCTTTTGGCGGTTTTGTTCGTTTGCGTGACGAGAACGGCACAGAAGAAGACGCTGGCCGACGAATTGGAAGCTTTGCGCAGGCGTCACGCTGGCGACAAGCACTTATTCTAATCGCGGGTGTGGTGGCGAACGCTTTCTTTGGATGGGTGTTGTACACTGGCGGATTTATGACAGGAATGCCTGTCGAAGTGTCGGATGCTACCGAAGGTGCTCGACTGATTGTGAGCGAGATATTGCCTGGGTCTCCGGCATATCGTTCGGGCCTTGCACCAGGGGATGAAATAAAATCAATGACCGATGCACGCGGTCCTGCGGAACTGACGCCACAATCAGTGGTGGCATTTGTGCGAGAGCGCGCCGGCCAAGAACTGTCGATTGTCTATGTGCGTGATGGGACCGAGACGCAAACAACAGCAATTCCGGTGCACGCAGTGCTTGCAAACGCTCCGGGTGATCCCGCGCTTGGCGCCGGCTTGCTTCTTATTGCTGAGAAGCGACTCCCGTTTTTTGCGGCTGCAAAAGAATCGTTTTCACACACATGGTACGCATTCAGCATTGTCGTGTCTCGTCTAGGGTCTCTGGTAAAAGATGCAGTGTTTGGTAACGCAAATATCACCGCATTGGTGGGACCTGTGGGTCTTGCAAGTGCAGTAGGAGACGCAGCCGCGCACGGACTGGGCCAACTATTTGCGCTCGCGGCCCTTGTTTCAATCAATCTCGCGGTTATCAATCTAATCCCGATTCCTGCGCTCGATGGGGGTCGCCTTTTCTTTGTGGGGATCGAGGCGGTGATGCGCAAAAAGATACCGATGCGTATTGCGCATGTGGCAAATGCCGTGGGCTTCACCCTTATCCTAGTCTTGATGGTGCTGGTAACCTATGGTGATATAATCCGCCTGGCCGCGTGATGTATGATGGAAAGAAGCACAACAGCATCAGAGCGCACTTTTGACGGACTACTAAAAAAGCTACTCGAGCGCATTCCGGCAGGCGTACTTCCGGCGAACGATGTGCGTCTTCAGGCACTTGCCATAGCTCTGTGGACAGAGAAGAAAAATGAGGAACGAGCTCAACAGAAACTGCCATTGTGGGGGTACGAAGAAGCGGCGAGAATATGGAGCGAAAGCGTTGTTGATTCGCCCGCATCCCATTATGCGCAACGAGTTGGTGAAGACGAACGCGCTACTCCTCTGACACGCGAAGCGCTTGAAAAATTATATGACGGTGTGTTTGCTATGAAAAAAGAAAGCACCGCCTAGAAGGCGGTGTTATTGCAAAAACGCTAGGATGCGAGGCCGGTTGCCCGGTAGGCGATGACCTCGTACGAGATTCCTTCGACAAGACCACCATGCTTGATGGTCTCGGTATCGAGCGTTACTCGCTTATTACTTGCCAGTCGATTGGCGCAGGATCGGATGCTCTGCAGGACATGGCGATAGCGCGGGGCGCCGTCGTCCTGAGGAGAACGCGGCACACACCGCTGAATGTCGGCGTCAAAATTGCCGGTGTAGTAGACGATTGTCTCGCCGGGCTTAATGGCGAGGAGACGCCTGATTGTCAACGGAAGCTCCTGAAGAGTTGCTGCAGGAGGCTCGACGAAGCGACGCTTCTTGACTATGGTCGACATGATGGCCAGGTTCCTTGGCTTTTCCACTATTCACTATACAACAGGTCAAAAAATATGCAATATATCGAGCATGAGCGAAGGTGAAAGGCATTATTTCGTTTTATCCCGGTTTGCGGTTATAGTTCTCTCATGCGGCAAACTCATTTGTTCACCCACTCGCGTAAAGATGCGCCAAAAGACGAGGTTTCTAAGAATGCACAACTCTTAATTCGCGCGGGTTTTATACACAAAGAAATGGCGGGTGTCTATACGCTTTTGCCGATGGGCTTGCGTGTTATCAACAAAATCGCGCGCGTCATTCGCGAAGAGATGAATGCAATCGGAGGACAAGAAATGCTGATGACCACACTCCAAGACCCCGAGATTTGGAAGCACACGGGTCGTTGGGATGATAGCGCTGTCGATGTGTGGTTCAAGACACATCTGCACAAAGGCGACGCGCCACATCAGGGAGCAGAATTGGGCATTGCAAACACACACGAAGAAGCGCTCACCACCTTGCTTCGCGACCACCTTGCTTCGCATCGTGATTTGCCTCGTTACATCTATCAGATTCAAACCAAATTCAGAAACGAAATACGCGCGAAGTCTGGCATTATGCGCACCCGCGAATTTCAAATGAAAGATTTGTATTCGTTTAACACCGATGAGCAGGGGTTCCGTGAATTTTACGAACAGTGCGCCGAAGCATACATGCGCATTTTTATGCGCATGGGAATTGGCGCCATGACTTATCGCACCTTTGCAAGCGGCGGATCGTTCTCGCGTTTTAGCGACGAATTTCAAACAGTCACTCCTGCTGGGGAAGACACTATTTATATTAATGATGAAAAGCATATTGCGGTAAACAAAGAGGTGTACCACGACGATGTGCTCGCAGACCTGGGCCTGACTAAATCTGAAATGCGCGAAGAGCGCGCGATTGAAGTGGGAAATATTTTCCCACTGGCTACCCGTTTCTGCGAGGCCGCTGGATTGCAATTTGCCGACGAGAAGGGAGAGAAACATTATCCGTATATGGGGTGCTATGGAATTGGCCTTGGGCGTCTGATGGGCACGGTAGTCGAAGTGCTTTCCGACGAGAAGGGAATGGTGTGGCCAGAAGAGATTGCGCCGTTCCGAGTACATCTGATTTCGCTTGCTGGGTCTAAAGAAGATGTTGCGCGCGAGGCGCAACATATGTACGAACTCCTCCTCGATCATGGCATCGAAGTGCTGTTTGACGATCGTGATGTGCGCGCAGGAGAAAAGTTTGCTGATGCAGATATGTTTGGTATCCCGTATCGCATGGTTGTCAGCGAGAAAACAATGGCGGCGGGCGTTGTCGAAATGACACACCGATCCACTGGTGCCACCGAATTAGTTCCTGAAAGCGGTATCATCACGCGCCTTACTTCCTGATTTTCCTTGCTATGCCTCAGATTTTTCAGACTGCTCGTGCGCTCTACGCGAAGGGACTCGGCTTTTTCTCAAACGAGATCGGTATTGATTTAGGTACTGCTAATACACTGGTGTATGTACGCGGACGAGGCATCGTCATCAACGAGCCGTCAATGGTTTCGATGAACGAGAAAACAGGGCAGGTGGTAGCAGTGGGAACACAGGCAAAAGAAATGCTTGGGCGAACACCAGCGCACATTAAAGCAGTAAAACCGTTGATTGACGGAGTCATCTCTGATTACGAAGTTACCGAACAAATGCTTGCATATCTGATAAGCAAAGCGCAAGCAAAGAGCCCGAAATTGTTGGGTCCGCGTGTGGTTGTGGGCGTACCTTCAGGTATCACCAGTGTCGAAGTGCGAGCCGTACGCGACGCAACCTTGGAGGCGGGTGCTCGCGAAGTGCATATCATAGAAGAGCCTATGGCGGCTGCAATCGGTATTGGGCTTCCGGTGCATGATGCACGCGGGAGCATGATTATCGACATTGGCGGTGGCACGACCGATATTGGCGTCGTATCCTTGGGGGGATTGGTGAACTCAAAAAATGTGCGCATTGCCGGGGACCGTCTCAACAGCGACATTGTCGCATACATCCGCAACGAATTTAAAATCCTCATCGGTGAAAAGAGTGCCGAAGAGTTGAAAATCGCAGTGGGCTCTGTGGCGCCTGCAAAAGAGACTTTGCGATTCGTCGTGCGCGGACGCGATTTGATTACTGGTCTTCCGCGCGAAGTGAGCGTGACTGATTCCGATGTGAGGAACGCGATTGCGCATTCAATAGAAGAACTGGTAGACGCTATCAAAGGGATTCTTGAAACGACACCACCTGAAGTGCTTTCTGATGTGATGCAACGAGGCGTGTACTTGGCAGGTGGAGGCGCGCTTATTCGCGGCCTTGATGATTTGATCGAAGAAGCCATAGGTATACCAGTCAAAATCGCTGCAGACCCACTCACGGCAGTAGTGCGAGGTACAGGTATGGTGCTTGAGGATTTGGACAAATACAAAGAAGCATTATTGAATTCCGACAATGAACTGGTTCCGACAGAATAAATGGGGAGTCATTCTTTTGCTTGGTATTACGGCCTTCGGGTTAGTAATGCAAAGTGGAGGGAATGCAGGTGCATTTCTCCGCGGTGGGGCGCGGTCGCTTGGTGCGAATGTCTGGGAAGTCGCGCACCATGCACGCACTTATATAGACGAGCGCGCAGGGTTCGCTTCGCGTCGGAGTTTGGCCGCAGAGAATCTCGCATTGCGCAAAGAGCTTGAACGCACACAATTCCTCTCACTTACAAACGATGTGCTTCGTGGCGAAAATGCTACGCTGCGCGAATTGGTTGGGCTTGCCAAAGACTACCCGCTCGGAGTTGCGGCACCCGTACTCTCCAGCCCTTCGGTGTCCCCTTATGGCACTTTTGTTGTTGGTGCAGGGGAAAAGGATGGGGTGGCTGTGGGTAGTGTGGTTGTTGTAGCACCGCGTGTCGCGATTGGTAAAGTGGTCGAAGTGCACTACGGTCATTCGTTGGTAGAGCTTTTTTCTGCTCCAGGAAAAACAGTTGAAGTGATAGTGAAAGATGTAAAAACTACTTACACTGGCCGCGGGGATGGCAATGGGCTCATAGAAGCGCCACGCGGGGTGAGTGTGGAAGTGGGTGATGCCGTACATTTGCCTGGCACACCGCTTGCGATTGGCGTTGTTGGTTTCATCAAGCGAGATCCCCAAGACCCGCTTGCACTCATCTTGGCGCGAACACCGATGAGTATTCCGACACTTTCTTTTGTTGAGATAATTCCACCGTTCGGCGAATAGTATGATACGCCCTTTTATCAGCGGGCTCTCGTTTGCCAGTGTCCTGTTCGCTCCACCATGGGCACCGCTCATTCTGATGGGAGTACTCTCTCTGCGCTTTCGTGCGTGGGAGATTCTGATAATGGGGGTGTGCGTCGACCTTCTCTACCTGCCCCCCGGTGGTTTTTACATGATTCCAATTCCCGCGACCATATGCGCAACCGCTATTTTGATCGGGTTTGAGCCGTTTCGTCGCAATATCATGACTTGAGGTATACTCTCCGGAATGCGTTGGTTTAGATCACGAAGAAAATCATCTGGCGAAATAACTCCTGACGATATTTTTCTTGATTCCTCAAACCTACCTAGTCTTTCTGTCGAGCAATTTGAAGGGCGTGTTGAAAAACCCGTATCACCTCTTGCGCTTTGGGCAATCGGCGTCGTTTTCCTTTTGGTAGCAGGTACCTATTCATGGGAGTCAGTCGATTTACAACTCGTAAAAGGCGAAGAGTTGACAGCATTGGCCGAAGCCAATCGCCTCACCCATACTATTGTATTTGCACAGCGAGGTGTTATTTCTGATAGGAAACATATTGAACTGGCGTGGAATGAGGTGGGCGAAGCCGAGCACCTTTTACGGCGATATCGTGATGTGCCAGGACTTGCACATGTCGTAGGTTATGTGCGCTATCCGCGCGCAGACAATGCTGGTGTATGGTGGCGCACTGAAGCGAGTGGAGTGGCTGGGGCTGAACTCATTTTTGATGGAGAGCTTGCAGGTGTGAATGGCAAAGCAATGGCGGAAATTGATGCAAATCGTGTTGTGCATCGTCGCTCTATTATTGACCCACCGCGCGACGGGAGAAGCATGGTCTTGTCGATTGACTCAGAAATGCAAAGCAAACTGCATACCACGATTCAGAATCATGCAACTAGAAATGGATTTCAGGGGGGTGCAGGAGTGATTATTGATGTAAAGACTGGAGAAATCATTGCCCTCGCAAGTGCTCCCGAGTTCAAGTCTCAGGATGTTGTTGATGCAAATCCTGCGGTTGTGCGCGAGCTGGCTACCGGAGAGCTGAAGCCGTTTTTAAATCGCGCTATTGCCGGTGTGTATGCACCAGGTTCAATCGTAAAACCTTTTTTTGCCGTGGCGGCACTCAACGAACAAATTATCTCACCACTCAAAGAAATTTTCAGCCCGGGTTTTATTACCATTCCCAATCAGTACAATCCCGACAAGCCAACCATAATCAAAGACTGGCGTGCGCACGGCTGGACAGCGATGCGCGATGCGATTGCGGTTTCGTCTGATGTGTACTTTTTTGCCGTGGGAGGTGGCTACGAAGACCAAAAAGGCTTGGGGATTTCGCGTCTGGAAACCTACGCAGCTCGTTTTGGTTTTGGCAAGGAAACAGGGATTGCATTGCCTGGAGAAGTTACCGGACTTATTCCAACACCCGAATGGAAAAAAGACACCTTCAACGGAGAAGAGTGGCGTCTGGGTGATACATACAATACATCGATTGGACAATATGGATTCCAAGTGACTCCTCTGCAGGCTGTAGTTGCAACTGCCGCGCTTGCGAATGGTGGTAAGCGACTTATCCCTTCATTGCGCGCCAGCTCGACTCCGGAAAGCACCGACATAGGAATTAACTCTGAGTTTTTGTCTGTTGTGCGTGAAGGGATGAGAAAGGCGGTGACCTCTGACAAAGGGACGGCGCGCTCACTGAATATCTCGGGCATCGACATTGCAGCAAAGACAGGAACTGCTGAAGTGGGCGCGAGAAAACAATATATGAATTCGTGGGTCATTGGATTTTGGCCTGCCGAGAATCCGCAGTACGCCTTTGCGGTAGTGCTTGAACGAGCGCCGGCCGGTACACTGTCGGGCGCAGCGCCTGCTATGCGTGGATTCTTCGAGTGGCTTATTCACCGAGATGATCAGACAGCCGAACCTGTCGTCTCTGAAGGTATCGACATCGGTTCTCCGGAGTAGCTTGCAATATTATGCTGGGTGTGGTATAAAAAGTACCAGAGAATCTGGGGGAGCGAAAGAAATGCAGTGTATCAAGTGCGAAAAGCATTTGCACAAGGCCACAGACGATCCTCTGCAGCCTCGCTATGGCATTGTCTGCAGTTCACATGGCAATTACGGCTCGACTGTTTTCGACCCCGTAAGCGAAGATGCCCGCATGGTTCTCCATGTATGTGACGAATGTCTCGAGGGGAATCCCCAACTCGTCCACATCTTTCGGAATGGCCGGAAGGTTGACTCAAAGGACGAATTGATCCGCTAGAATCGTGTAAAGAGCCCTTGCTAGGGGCTCGTCTGTATGACTATGTCTTTCCTTCCCATATGCTATACTCTCAGCCAATGACAACACCAGATCAAAATTATCTGACCCAAGAGAAGTTTGACGAGCTTACCAAGGAACTAGAGCATCTCAAGACTGTGCGTCGGCGAGAGATTGCTGAACAGCTTGAATTCGCTCGCTCATTGGGCGATCTTTCTGAAAACGCCGAGTATCAAGAGGCTCGCGATTTTCAAGCCGCAACCGAGGAGCGTATTCGGCAAATCGAAGATATGCTTGCACACGCGCAAATCATTTCTCACAACAAAACAAACAAAGTTACACTTGGAAGTTTGGTGACCATCAAGAAGGCCGATGATGATGAAGAGCACGACTACGAAATAGTTGGTTCCGCAGAGGCAAATATCCAAGAACGAAAAATCTCTCACATCTCGCCAATGGGCGCCGCACTCATGGGAAAGAAAAAAGGCGAATCGTTCGAATTCGAAACTCCGCGCGGCCGGCAGAAGTATAAAATTATTACAGTAAAGTAATTTGCGAATGCTATGTTCTGGGCGGACTCCATCGCTGCAGAAATACTTGAACGCTACAGAGAGGCGCTCAAGGGTAAAATGCCACTCATAGTGCGAGACGAAAAGACTGCATCGGGGCGTGTCCATATTGGGTCAATGCGTGGCGTTGCGGTGCATGGTATCGTCGCTGACATTCTTAAATCACATGGAGTTGATTTAAAATTTCTCTATGAAATTAATGACTTCGACCCAATGGATGGCATTCCTGCAAACTTGCCTGAGTCCGAATGGAAACAGTATCTGGGCCTCCCTTTAAATAAAGTCCCGTCGCCTGCGCCAGGCGCCAAGAATTTCGCTGAATACTATGCGGCAGAATTCATGCGCATCATTACCGAGAGCGGATTCACACCGGAATTTTATCGCGCGAGCGAATTGTATGAAAGCGGAAACATGAACGAAGTAATTCGCCTTGCATTAGATCGCGCGGATGCCATCCGGCGGATTTACTTGGAAGTATCAGGATCACAAAAGCCGGAAGTGTGGTTGCCAATTTCGATTATATGTAGCGACTGTGGAAAAATTGGAACGACACAGGCATTTCGATGGAACGGCGAACAGGTTGAATATCGGTGCACCAAAGGCCCCGGTGGGGCAGAGGGGTGTGGTCATGAGGGGAAGCGCTCGCCATTCGATGGAAATGCCAAGCTTCCGTGGAAAGTCGAATGGCCTGCCAAGTGGAAAGTGGTGGGTGTGCAGGTAGAAGGTGCTGGCAAAGATCATTCCACAAAAGGTGGTGCACGGGATGTAGCAAATCATATTGCGCGTGAAGTTTTCTCTGTCGACACTCCGCACGATATCCCTTACGAATTCTTCTTGGTAGGTGGCGAAAAAATGTCGTCTTCAAAAGGAAAAGGATCGTCTGCCGCTGAAGTTGCGGCGCTAGTGCCACCCTCGATTATCCGCCTTGCTTTGTTAGGTACATTACCGCATCGTGCCATCAACTTTGATCCCGCAGGAGAGACTGTGCCCACTTGGTTTGACTGGCATGACAAGATTGCTGAAAAGTACTGGGATACTGTCGGTGATGACGATGCGCGACTTTTCGAACTTATCTACCATCATCAGCCACCATTGAAGCAGTTCCTTCCAAGATTTTCATCAGTGGCGTTTGTGGTACAGATGCAACACCTCAACATTCATATGGAGTTTGAAAAGATGAAAGGTGGTCCGCTGACCGCCGAAGAAAGCGCGACTCTGTCTGAGCGCGCGAAGTATGCGGTGCAGTGGCTCAAAGAACATGCTCCCGAGCGTTATCGCTTTACCCTGCATCTCGATACCATTCCTGAAAGTGCACGCACACTTTCTCATGATCAAAAAACAGCCCTCAAGCAGCTGCTCGCTTTTGTTGATATGCACAAAGACCTTGAAGGTCAGGTGCTACACACTGCTATTCATGAAATTCGAAAAACTACAGGAATTGATCCGAAGCTTTTCTTTAGCGCTATCTATCTAATATTTCTCGGTCGTGACTCTGGGCCACAGGCTGGTTGGTTTCTGTCTACACTAGACCGCTCGTTTCTCATTAAGCGATTGCAAGAGGCCATAGTCTAATGTGGCTCGGGTGCCATTTCTGTGCTATAGAAGTGGCAGTCTCGGTGGAGAGATGAATGAAAAATGTACACAGACCTGAGTCTGAAAGGGTTAAACACGAGGGCCACGAAATCATGGATAACCCCGGTTTCCTACTAATAATGCTGGGAATTGGAGGTATGATATCTGGCGCTTTATTGCTTGGCCTGCCGGCGTTCCTGTTTCTTGGCCATCAGGAGTCAGCCCCATGGATCTGGACGAGTATGGGTATTCTAATAGGTGGAATTGTCGGTGTCCGACTTGCGATGCGTGCGGATACCAAGAACCATTCGCTGTAACAATGTACTCCGGCCTATGCCGGAGTTTTTCCACAGAATGATGTAAAGTTAACTTGACACTACAAAAGGAGAGTATAGGATGCCTAGATGTATGAAAGGCATGCCACAAAACCGAGTTTCCGTATTCCGCACAAGGGCTCAGGTCACTCAAGAAGTGCTCGCCGAAGCCGTCGATGTTTCTCGGCAAACTATCATTGCAATCGAGAGGGGGAACTACACACCCTCAGTGTTTCTTGCTTTAAAACTGGGGCGATTTTTTAAATGCAAAGTCGATGACTTATTTTTTCTATGAGTAACCTCTTGCGTGAAAGCAAAAAAGAACTGTCGATGGCATTTATCGTGATGCTGCTGCTGGTTCTGCTTTTGAATCCATTTGATGTGGTGATGCTTTCACGGGCCGCCATGCTCATTGTACTTCTTCTCTTCATTGCTTTCGTTGTTTTCGCAACACTTGTATGGAGAGAAGGTTCATATACCGACGAGCGAGATTCAGCACATCAAGCAACAGCCGGCCGGATGGCGTATTTGGCCGGTGCAAGCGTGCTCTGTATTGGAATCATTATCAGTGCTCTCCAGCACAGTATCGAGCCTACGCTTCTTATTGCGCTTGGTACGATGGTGATCGCTAAAATTATCAGTAGTTTATATACTCGTTTCTATAATTGATATGACGCATCAAAAATTGACTGCCATACTTGCAGGTGTACTAGCATTGGGTGGCCTGGCTTGGTACTTTTATATGCCCGCAACTTCCGTTAGCATGGCGGAAAAGTCTGACGATGTAATGGAAGTAAAAGGAGATGTGATGCTGAAAGATGGCGAGGAGAGGGAAACGGATGAAAATGTAATGATGAAGAACGAAGGAAAAATGGAAATCAAAGATACCTCCACAAAAAAGACTTACACGGGTAAGGTGCTCGCTGGCACCACAGCACCGCTTCTTGATTTTAACAAAGCAGACTACAACCTTGCCACTGAAGAAGGTAGGCTGATTGTCTTATTCTTTTACGCCACCTGGTGCCCCTACTGTCAGGCGGAGCTTCCTGAGGCTCAAGCCGCGTTTAATGCTCTCACTGATGATCGAATTGTCGGCTTTCGTGTTAACTACAACGATCCCGACACTGATTCGGACGAACAGGCGCTTGCGCGTGAATTTGGTGTGGGCTATCAGCACACCAAGGTCTTGCTAAGGGGAGGAAATCGTCTCGGCAAGTCCCCGACTTCGTGGGATAAGAACAACTATCTCGAGGCGATAAAAGAAGCGCTACAATAGACATATGATTACTGAGCTTTCATTTGTAGTAGCGTTTAGTGCGGGTGTTGTGTCGTTTCTTTCACCTTGCGTGCTCCCCATCGTGCCGGGGTTCCTCGCCTATCTTGCTGGCGGGACTGCGGTGGGTGAACAACCTAGTCGCTTCAAAATATTTCTTAACAGCGCCTTTTTTGTCCTGGGTTTTTCCCTAGTTTTTGCTGTACTTGGCGTTCTCCTTAACACCCTGCTTGAGCGCGTGGCCTATGATGCCCAGGTATGGCTTGCGCGGATCGGCGGAGCCATCATTATTTTCTTTGGGCTGTATCTCACGGGGCTTATTCGTGTGCGTTTTCTAGAACGCGCACACAAATTTTCAGTCAAAACAAAATTTTCATCACGAGAGCTCACCTCATTTATATTCGGCGCCGCGTTTGCTGCCGGATGGACACCGTGTGTAGGCGCAGCCCTGGGTGCAATACTGGGACTCGCGGCGTCTGAGCCAGGTACAGCATTTTCGCTGCTGATGGCGTATGCCCTTGGTCTCGGCATGCCATTTCTTGTAGTCGGTCTTTTTGCCGGCGAAGCAGGGGTGGCTATGACTAGATTTGCCAATGTTGCCGGATATATTACACGCGGATTTGGCGTGATTTTGATTGGCTTGGGTATCTTGATTTTCACACAAAAACTCGCGCTCCTTGCAAGTTTTGGGTTGGTCGAGCGACTTCTGGGGGTGTAATACTATGTCGGCGACGATAGACATACGGCGCTACTTGCTCCTTGCGAGTGTCTTTGTGTTGATTGGAGGAGCAATATACTTTCTTCAAGATAAACCAGCCGTATCGAGCGTTTCCGCACAACCACTTACGGTGATACCTGTCGCCGAAAAAGAACGCCGTTTCTCAAAGGCCCGCGAGCTTGTTGCCCCTGCCGGATTCATAAATACCGATAATCTACCAATTACTATCCGGGAGCAGATTGGTAAAAAAGTCATTCTAGTCGATTTTTGGACATATAGCTGCATTAACTGCCATCGCGTTCAGCCATACCTGAATGCATGGCACGAAAAATACGAAGACGAAGGACTTTTAATTATTGGTGTACACACGCCCGAGTTTGCGTTTGAAGAAGAGTACGAAAATGTGGTGAATGCGACAAAAGAATTTGGTATCAAGTATCCCGTCGTGCTTGATAACGACTATGGGACCTGGCGCGCATATCAAAATCGATACTGGCCCCGGAAGTATCTTATAGACATCGATGGCTATATTGTGTACGACCGCATTGGTGAAGGTGGGTATGAGGATACCGAAAAGACTATCCAGCGACTTTTGCATGAGCGAAATGCGAAGCTTGGCGAGAGCGCACCTGTTTCTACTGGTTTGGCTACACCGGCGGGTGCCGAAGTTTTTGCTAAGCGGCCAAATCGCTCACCCGAAACTTATTTTGGGGCGCGACGAAACAGTCGACTGGGAAATGTACCCGCAGGAGCAATTGGTGTACAAAGGCTTTCATTGCCAGAAAACATCACCTTAAAAAAAGACACCGCATATCTTTCCGGTACATGGGATATTCAGTCTGAATATGCGAAAGGGGATAGTAATGGGTCGATCAAGATGCGTTTTACTGGAAGCAAGGTTTACATGGTTGCGCGTTCAGACGAGGGAGCTTCACTGCGAGTGTTTATTGACGGCAATCCCGCCTCTGTTGCAGGGGCTGCGGGGAGCGATGTGGATGCTAGTAGCCTACTGCGGGTTGACGAAGACCGCCTGTATAAAGTCATTGAGATGATGAAACCAGGTGAGCATGTACTGGAAGTCATCATCGAAGACGGGATGCCTGAGGTGTTCACTTTCACCTTTGGGTAATCGGCGTAGGAAGCTCCCTGTGCAAAAGCACTTGCGCCCTGGCAATTTGGCCTTACGATTGTGGTATATCAGTAACACGCGTGCGCGTACAATATATGGGTTTTATGCACAGTAGTATGATCAAGCAGTGGGTCCCGCTCATTGCTCGTATTCTTTTAGGAGGTCTGTTTGTGTTTGCCGGATGGGGCAAGATTGTAGGCTTTACTGCCACTGCCGGTTACATAGCATCAGTCGGTTTACCGATGCCGTCCGTTCTCACGGTCTTGGCAATCATTATCGAACTTGGTGGAGGACTTATGCTCATTGCAGGCTTTATGGCGCGCCTTGCGTCATGGATGCTGGTTGTGTTCACGCTTATCGCAACAGCACTGTTCCACAACAACTTTGCTGACCAAATGCAGTTGATGATGGCTCTCAAAAATCTCTCTATTACTGGCGGACTTCTCCTTCTCGCCGTGAATGGTCCTGGCCCGAAAAGCATGAAGTGTTGGTGCGCGAAGTGTTCCGGATGTGGCAACTGCCATGTCTGTGACGGCGCATGCGGGACCGACCAAAATCATGGACAATAATCTTGCACCGGACCGCCATGTGTGGAACGCACTATTTTTTAGCGCGTTTCCCATAGCAGTCGTGCTGTTGTATGGGGTACTTAATCGAGGTACTGGCATGGATCAGCTGATGGGTCTGACTGTATTGGACTTACTCATTCTTGGATTGGCAACATTTCGTCTGATTCGCCTGGTGACTCTCGACAAAATCTTTAGCTTCTTTCGCGCGGCCTTTATGAACACCTTGCCGGACGGTAGTGAGATAAGGCCGGACAAGGGATTTCGACGAGCGGCTGCAGAGCTTATCGAATGTTTGTGGTGTACTGGCGTGTGGGCTGCCTTGATGGCAACAGGTCTGTATGTCAGCTTGCCGATCGGACGCTTCTTCGTAGTGGTGCTTGCAATTTCCGCGCTTGGAAGCTTTATGCAGGTGGTGTCAAAGCGAGTGGGTGCGGCCGCGCCTCACACGCACCAGCCTGGTGTTTGTAGCTAAGTGATACTGGCCAGAAAGCACCCCCAGCAGGGGGTGCTTTTCGTTTGCTTGAGAAAACTGGGGGTTTGCGCATAATGCCAGGATGCACCCTTAGCTCAGCTGGTTAGAGCGTTCGATTCACATTCGAAAGGTCTCAGGTTCGAATCCTGAAGGGTGCACACCGTATGAAAAAGAAATCCGTGAAAGTCAAAAAGAAAATACATATCTCACTGATCAGTGGTGGGCCCTCTCGCGAGCACGAAGTGTCTGTTCGTACAGCAAGAGTCATTGCTAAAAATCTTGATAAAAATCGGTACTCACTCACTCGAATTTTCATCAGTAAAACAGGAGTATGGAAGTTCCCCGATAGTGCAAAAAAATTTGATCATCTGGACGCGGTTACCTACCTTAAGAAAAAAGTGTGTCCCGACATTGCTTTTATCGCGCTGCACGGCACTTTTGGCGAGGATGGTACGATTCAGACTTTGTTTGATAGTGTGGGCATTCGTTATACCGGGTCTGGTGTCCTTGCGAGCACACTTGCAATGGACAAATGCGCGTCGCTTGCGTTGTACAAGTATGCAGGTTTGCGAGTGCCAAAGACTATATTGCTTTCACCCCATAGCCTAAGTCACTCACAGGAGGCTGTTGAGGAAGCCAAGGCTTTTGGTATGCCATGTGTCGTGAAGCCGGCTGATTCCGGTTCAAGTGTCGGCGTATCGATAGTTAAATCACTAGATGAAATTGCTCCAGCGCTTGTAAAAGCACAAGAGTCTAGCTCGCGCATTATTGTGCAGGAATACATTCAAGGCGATGAAGTGACTTGTGCAGTTCTTGACGAGCACGAGGGCGCAATTGCGCTACCACCAACACATATCATTCCGCAGTCCAGTGCATTTTTCGATTATCATGCAAAATATACTAAAGGGGCGACACAGGAAATAACACCACCACAGTTGCCTGCAAAAGTAATCGACAAAATTCAAGAATCTGCATTAGTTGCACATCATCTGTTGGGGTGCCGGGGTATATCGCGTACTGATATGTTGGTGCGTGCAGGAAAAATCTATATGCTCGAAACTAATACTATCCCAGGCATGACCGAAACCAGTTTGTACCCACAGGCCGCTGCTGCAGTTGGTATCACATTCCCTCAGCTTTTGAACAAAATAATCGAGACCGCTCGAACAAGATGAAAAAACACTAGGAAACGGTATACTCGTCGGTACGGGATATAGTATATCGGCAGTACGCATGCCTGGGGGGCATGTAGGCTCGGTTCGATTCCGGGTATCCCGATGGTATGACTCGTACAAAACGAATCGGCGTGTTCGACTCCGGGTTTGGCGGGCTTGATGTGCTATCTGGTATCGTTGCAGAGTTGCCCGAGTATAGCTATGTGTATTTAGGAGACAGTGCTCGTGTGCCGTATGGCCCTCGTTCTCAAAAAGAAATCTACTCCTTCACGAGACAGGCAGTGAAATATCTTTTTAAACATGATTGCGACTTGGTGATACTGGCATGTAACAGTGCCTCTAGTGAAGCGTTGCATGTTATTCAACGCGAAGATATACCGGCGAATTCGAGTAAGCGGGTTTTGGGCGTGCTGATTCCTTCTGCTGAGGAGGCAGTGATACGCACACAAAAGAAACGCGTGGGCGTGATTGCTACTGAAGCAACAGTGCGTTCAAGTGCTTTTACACGCGAAGTACACAAATTAAATCCAGGGGTTGAGGTGTATGAGCAAGCATGTCCTTTTTTGGTGCCTCTTGTCGAACGAGGTCTTGATAGATCAATTATTGCCAAGGCGACTGTTGTGGGATGTCTGAAACCGTTGGGACGATACGATATCGATACACTTATTCTTGGATGTACACATTACGGCATTCTCGAGCCTCTAATTCGTGAAGTACTAGGCCTCTCGATTGCTGTGGTTAATCAAAAGAATGTTGTCCCACGCAAGCTTGCGGATTATTTGGTGAGGCATCCCGATATCGAAGCGTCACTTATACAAAACGGCGCACGGCAATTTCTTTCTACAAAACCCTCTCTTCAATTCGACGAGCTGGGAAGTCGTTTTTTTGGGTCGGCTATCGTTGCTGAATTGGCAAAGTTGAGCTAAGTACCCCATTCATAAAATTTTGTCCATAAAACCGCATAATCGCGGCTGCGGCTCGGCAAAAATTCCTTGCCAATGCCACTGCATTGCCGCGGTATTTTTGCCGTCGCCTCGCTCACGATTCTTCGGTTTTCTCAGGACAAAATTTTATGAATGTGGCACTAGATGTGGAAAAGACGCCTCGCGGGTTCATTCTATGGTACTCTTTTTTGATGAAAAAACAGCGCTGGTTTAAAGCAAAAGAGTATGGATGGGGATGGCAGCCTGTCACCTGGCAGGGGTGGAGTATCGTGTTTTTGTGGGCATGTGCCATTGCAGGAGCATTTTACTGGTTTGATGGGGAATCGTATTCCGCAAGTGACACCTTGGGAAGCTTTGTCCCATTCGTTGCATTACTCACTGCATTGCTTGCCGTCGTGAGTGCGCTTACGGGCGAGAAACCCGAATGGCGCTGGGCAGGTAAGAAGGTACCGCGAAGTGTTGTTCTCAGAAAGACAGGCTACATTTTAGGGATTACTGCTATTGCTACATTTGTGAGCGCAAAGATTCTTGTTTCTACAGGAACCCTCTAGTGCGCAAAAAGTGGGTGTGGTATAGTGCGTTCGCTATGCAATCAGTGTAGCCGGATGCCCTCCGTAACCATGGGCCCATAGCTCAGTTGGTAGAGCACCTCATTTGCAATGAGGGGGTCTGGAGTTCGAGTCTCCATGGGTCCACAAATCGAAACACTGTCGTACTATGCAATTTATATTTTCAATTTTTAGGAATAGGCCCGGGAAGATTGTTTTATGGGGTTGGATTGTTCCGGCTACGGGAGTCATGGCCACACTATGTCTGTACTACCTCTCGGGTTGTATAGGGGGCTACATTGATACGGTCTTGGAGTGCACCATTCCGCTGTATGAGTTTTTGTTGTTCCCTCACGCCTATCAGCTGTTTGTAACCGTATATCTTTTCTTTACGAGCATAATTTATCTACCGATTTTTATAGTTGCAATTGTACGCGCTGTTCGTATGCGAGCTTCGCAGCAAATCAAAAACTAACCTACAGTAACTTTCAAAAGATGGAAATTACAGGCGTATGTGTGCCAGTATTTGTAAGGGCAAACTCGGGAAGAATCTACTTGCCGTTGCTTTTTCGGTCACCTTTTACTTTTTGTTTATACCCGCTATAACTAGCGCTCAGTCCGACGGGCAAGGTGGTAGTGCGCCCCCGCAAAGCGAAGTACCTGCGAGCGAAGTGCGTCCAGCCCCAACGGACGAGTCTGTTGGTGAAATGGTCACAGAATCTTGGGCTCCTATGCCGGTCGAAGCGCCGGTACCTGCAGATGTGGAAATGGGAGTAAAACCGACAGTCACTCCATCTCTCAAACCAGTCGTGGCAAAGCCAATTTCACCTACTGTCATGCCAGAGTCGAATACTCCGGAGAATGCGATAGTGCTTGCGAGCACCAGTCCCGAAGTTGTTTCTACAGAAGACGATGTCAAATCACTATCGATACTGTGGGCACTGCTCGCTTTGCTTGTAGCATTACCGGTCGGCTACTTTGCAGTACGCATAATCTGCAAGAGTAACGAAACGGTGGACACCGAGGATGATTCGCACTGTGGGGATCTTAAAAAGCTACTAGATGCGAAATTGAATGAGCTGACAGATCTGCGCGGACAAATAGAGGGGCGAATGCAAGACACTGTGCGTGCCGAAGTCCGGGATCGGCTTCGGGGTACGGTGATGGGAGATACACTTGCTCTTATAGAAGTAGCCGAGAAAGAGTATGGCAGACTCAAAAAACTGCATGAGGAATGCATGCTGGATTTCGACAAGTCTGCTCCGTACAAAGGAACAATTGTGCAGGAAAGTTTGCATGACACACAGATTCTCGAATCACTTAAGAAAGAGAAGGTATACCAAGCGGACGGTTGGACGCTACATAATGTAGCTGTGCGCGAGCGACAATTTCCCGAACTCGGAAGACATTTAAAGTACGGTCCTTGGTATATGCATTTTTGGCAGGACGGCAACGATGCTATGAAGGTAATTTTCAAAGATAAGATATTTACGATTAAATCTTCAGACAAGGAAACTTGGAGCGATGCAGTGGCCTATGGAAAATCTATTGGCATCCCGGACGAACAGCTCGATTTCAAAAGAGGAGACGCCAAGTAGTTGGAATCGCGCATAGAAAAACTCACAGCGGAAAGAGATGTGTCCGTCCTCCTCAAGCCGTTACTAGAACGACTTGAAAAAATAAGAAGAGTAAGTCTTCCGCTCGATCAGTACACATACTTGAAATTTCGCATACAATACTAAAATGACACCACTTGAGGCAGCACAGAAAGTTGCCAAATATGCAGTCGCGACACTTACCCCGTGGCGGCAGAGTTTGCACGGGTATTCGAGCGATTCGTTTCGCTTTGATGTGGTCGCAGGTCTTACAGTCGCAGGCATCATCATTCCCCAAGCCATGGCGCAGGCGCTTTTGGTAGGAATCCCACCAGTGTACGGTCTCTACGCACTTCTCGTCGCTTCGTTTTTTGGCGCACTGTGGGGGTCATCACGATTTGTGGTCACCGCACCGGTCGCGGTGGTGAGCCTTTTGACGCTTACCGCACTGCTTCCTCATGCTGAACCTGGTTCACCTGAATATATTGCGCTTGCGGTAGTGCTTGCGTTTCTTGTGGGTCTGATACAGTTGCTCGCGGGCTTTTTCCATCTCGGCTTTCTTTCTCGCCTAATACCACATCCAGTACTCACCGGATTTTCAGTTGCTGCGGGTATCACTATTGCATTCTTGCAGTTGCCAAACTTACTGGGCTTCTCAATCAAGCAACAACCGTTCGTCATTGAAACATTGTGGGGGTTGGTCCTTGCGATTCCCAAAACACACTGGCTCACTGCGTTTATTGGCGTTACTGCTTTGATTGTCATTGTGGTTGTGCGGCGAATTTTTCCACGGTCACCGATTGCGCTTTTCGTTTTGGCAGGTTCCATCTTGCTTGGCCTGGTAGTGCCCCTGGGCGAGTACGGTGTGCCTTTAGTAGGCGCTGTTCCTGCAGGGATTCCAGTGTTCTTCCTACCGTCATTGTCGCTTTCTGCAGTGATTAGTATTTTGGGGAGCGCATTCGTCATTGCCCTGGTGGGATTCATGGAGACCTATGCGATTGGCAGCGCGCTTGCAAAGAGGCACGATGAACATGTCGCTGCAAACCAAGAATTAGTTGGGCAAGGCATGGCAAATATTGCCGCGTCGTTTGTCGGCGGGTATCCCGTGTCAGGCTCGTTTTCAGCAAGCGCGGTAAATGAAGTATCGGGGGGAAAGACTGCCGTCACAGGTGTCGTGCTTTCGATTGCAACACTACTGACACTCCTTTTCTTTACATGGTTCCTAGCGTATCTGCCAAAAGCAATCCTTGCGGCAGTTGTTATCGCATCAGTGGTGCAATTGGTGCGCATCCGTGATATTGGGCGTGCTTTACGCATTTCGCGTATCGATGGCCTGCTTGCGTGTGCAACGCTCGGCATTGCGCTAGTTATCAAACCAGACAGCGCAATCATCGGTGGCATGGCTCTTGCACTCGTGCTTTTTATTCATCGCATTATGTGGCCTCGAGTAGAAGAGATGGGATTTGCACCTGGAGAGCCATTGATGCGACCACTCACCGAAGAGGGTGTCAAAAGGCTTGAAGCGGTTGTGTGCGTGCGTCCTCATCTTTCTGTTTTGTATGCAAATGCAGAATATGTCGTAGAGCAACTTGATCTCTTGACGCATAGCCGCAATTTTAAGATTCTGGCACTCCATTTCGGATCAATAAATCACATCGACCTGACTGGTCTCGAAGAACTTGGTCAATACTTTTCAAATTTGCGCAAACGAGGCGTGCGTATTTGTGCCATTGGTATGAAGCCAAAAGAGCAGGCGCTCATCGAGCGAGCGGCGGAAATTGTGGGACCGATTGAGCGATACGAGACTGTCCCGCAATTTCTAGAGCGAGGCGTCCAAGCGATGTAGTGCTCCACGCTCTCTGGGCAAGAAAATGAAGGTCTGGTATCATGCCTACATATGGAAATACCAAAAATCCCCAAGACAGCTGAAGAGTTAAAAGCCCATACCACCCCTGACAAACTGGAATATTATGCGTTCCTTTGGTCGGAAGCCCGACTGGCGCTTGGTGCGGTGGCGCTTCTTGCTGGGGGAATTCCTGTAGTGCGTCTGGTTATCCCGTTTGGCTTCTTGAGCGGTATTACTGGCCTTATATTGACCGTCGCATGGATTATTTCTGGCGTGGCCTCTGCATATCTGGGATATCGCTGGTACATTGGTGGCAGGAAGATTTTTGGTGCTGAAGAGATGAAAGACACCATTGCATTTCTTGTCAGTACTGTGTCAGGACTCAATTTGGGAATCACTGGTCTATCAGCCAAGAATATTGGTATGACCATTTTCTCTGCTCAGCTTATATACAGTCTTACGGCAATTCTTTACATCACTACCGCGTTGTATCTGTACTGGCGCTGGAACTCTGCAGGTAAGAAACTTTTCTAGCCTTTCGGGGTATTTGTATGCAGACACAAGTGCTTCTTTTCTATAAATATGTGACTATCGACGATGCTGCTGTTTTGGCTACGCATATGCGCGGCCAGGCCGAACGCTTGAATCTCCTTGGTCGTATTATTGTGGCCGAAGAGGGGATTAACGGCACAGTAGAGGGTAGCATCGAAAATACTGAAGCTTTTGCAGGAATTCTTGTTGCAGACGAACGCTTGGCAGATATGTCAATTAAAAGAAGTGCTGGGAAGGGGGGTGCCTTTCCCAAGCTTTCTGTGCGCGTGCGTGCAGAAATTGTCGGGACGCGCTTCCCTAAGGATGTTGATCCCCGTGTTCGCACTGCACCACGCGTGAGCGCGGAAGAACTTCACGAATGGTTTCGTACGGGCGATGATTTCGTGGTTGTGGATATGCGCAATTCATACGAATTTTCAGCAGGTCGATTTAAGGATTCCATAGATCCAGGACTCGAAAACTCCCGCGATCTTTCGGGTGTTGTAGATAAACTTATACCGCTGAAAGACAAAAAAGTGGTGACCGTATGCACTGGTGGCGTGCGCTGTGAAAAGATGTCAGCGTATCTACTACACAAAGGATTCTCTGATGTACACCAATTGCAAGACGGAATCCATGCGTATATGGAAAAATTCCCCGGAGAAGATTTTGAAGGCACCCTGTACACATTCGACCAGCGCATCGTGATGGATTTTGGGGGTGAAAGAAAAATAGTGGGGAAGTGCGATTGGTGCCAAGATGCCACTGAACGCTATGTGAATTGTGCCAATCTCGATTGCCATGTGCACTTTTTAATATGCATAATGTGTGCACCAATAGATAAAGGCGTGCATTGCAAAAAATGTGTTGCCAACCTTGCAGAAATGTCACCAAGAAAGACATGTGAATGAGATGTAGACATAGATACTCTTGCGTGTTATAAATAGGTGGAAATGAGATAGTATAGGTGAGAACCCTCATGCCACATCGAGTACTGGCTCTCCTTAGTAAGGCCTGGAAAACAGTCATGACGCACGAAGACGATCGCGAGTGCTCGCGGCTGTTGCGCGAACAAGCCCAAATTGCCTGTGCGTGCGCGGCGCATCTGCGGCGTACTATTGCGCATGACAAGGATCGCATTATTGCCTTCGAACACAGTGGTGATGCAGTAGAAGCCCAACTAGGAGAACTGCTCGACCGAGCATTTATCTTGCGCCACGACAAAGCTCAGCTCACGGCGCTTGCCTACGAGCTTGATGATGTTATTGATCGCATGCGCAAGGTTGCAGAGCATGTGGCGATCCACCGTCCGGTGTTTACACTTGACGACACACCGCACCTCCCGCAACCAGCACTTCGCTTGCTCGACATCATTGTTGAGATGACGGGAAAGGTAGAAACGCAAATCGCTTTATTCTCAGTCTCGCCACTTGCCTTGGATGAAATTGTGGCGGTCGACTTGGGCTTGCAAGAGCTTGAATCTGAAGCCGATCACATTTTTCATGAAAGCGAAACTGGTCTGGTTCATGAGTATCGCGGACACAAAAATGTCGGTGTAGATCGCATGGTTGACTACCTTGCACTGAAGGAGCTCTACAAAATGCTTGAGCAGGTCACTGATTCGGCGAATCACTGTGGCTCACGAGTAAAATCTATGGCGCGTCAGGAGGCGTGATCATGACATTGCTTCTAGCTGTGCTTTTTCTGATTCTAGCCGCTGAATTTGTAAATGGTTGGACAGACGCACCAAATGCAATCGCAACAGTAGTCTCGACAAGTGTTATGCCACCAATGGCGGCCATTGTGATGGCAGTCATACTCAATACACTTGGCGCGATGGCAGGAACCGCTGTTGCGATAACAATCGGAAAAGGCATTGTGCAGTCATCGGTCGTCACGCTTCCTGCGATAGCCGCCGCCATGATAACAATCGTGGCGTGGGGAGGTATGGCTGGCAAGCTTGGATTGCCTGTGAGCAAATCACATGCACTGATCGCCGCGATTACCGGAGCAGGTCTTGCAAGTGGTGGCTGGCAAGCGCTTATCGCGAGTGGTTGGGTCAAGGTTGGCTACGGAATCGTCCTCTCCGTCATCGCGGGATTCTTTGGAGCGCTTGTCGTTGCCTTGCTTGCTCGTGGGGTGTCACGAAGCAGACGCCCTTCGCCGACAAAACGCACTTTTGATCGGCTACAAATTGTCGCTGCTGCTGCGATGGCATTTACGCACGGTATGAACGATGGGCAGAAGTTTATGGGCATCTTTGCCCTTGCGCTTCTGCAAGGAGGAGTCTTTCCTGAATTCACCATACCATTTTGGGTGATGCTCATTTGCGCTCTCTCAATGGGTCTTGGTACCGCACTTGGCGGGTGGCGCATAATCGGGACCATCAGCAAAAAAATGACACGGCTCACGAGCTGGCAAGGTTTTGCCGCGCAAGGGACTGCATCATGCATTATCTATGTGGCGTCATCTTTTGGCATCCCGCTTTCAACGACACATACGATTACCAGCTCGATTGCGGGAGCAGGTGCTTCGAACGGCGCAAAAGGGGTGCGCTGGAGAGTCTTCTCGTGGATTGCTCTGGGGTGGATGCTTACATTCCCCATTTGCATGGCGCTTGCATATGTAAGCGCGTTTCTCGCTAACTATCTGGCACACTAACAAAACCTCGCGTCATGCGAGGTTTTTCACATCCTTGCTCGGACAGTCTATTTTAAGTGGTATTGTGATGAAATGGAATTGTTCGCAGCGCTTGCACCTTTTATTTTTAAAATGGGCACTACACTAGGTGCGGGGTCTTCGACCTTTGCACTTGCTTTTTTTATCAAAGCACTAAGTGACGGTGTTATTGATCAATCGGAACGCGGGCTTATGCATGTGGTGTATGCAGCATTGCGTATCAGTATGGTGCTTATTGCTGTCGGGCTTGTCGGTCTTTTGTGGACACGCGAAGAACTTCCGCTTGCTGCGTACTTCATGCTCTGGACACTGCTCAGTATCATTACGATCAACGGTATACTCATGACACGGCGTTTGATGCCGATGCGCCTAGGGCCAGTTATTGCGGGTGCTTCATGGTATTCAATTTTCTTTGTCAGTGAAAGTTTTGTGGACCCGAGCACCAGCTATGGAATGTTTTGGATATACTACATTCTATTTGCCATAGTATTTTTTGTTGCCTTTGAAATCTTGAAAAGCAAATTCATTGCGCCAATACCACCAAAACCGTAGCTTCTTGGCAGTGTGATTGTGAGCGGTATACTCACCGCACGCCCTCGTCGTTCAATGGATAGGATATCTCCCTCCGAAGGAGATGATGTAGGTTCGATTCCTGCCGAGGGCACTATCTGCTAGAATGCCACCGCGGGGCCCATAGCTCATCTGGTAGAGCGCGTCCATGGCATGGACGAGGCAAGGAGTTCGAGTCTCCTTGGGTCCACATTTGACGCACACATGATTGGATGGTAAAATCATTTCAGACGGTGAAGCCGCTTGTGCGGCTTGTCCTTTTGCAAGAGGAAGAAAGAGAGGCTACACATGGCACGCACTGCGACCGCTACGCTGGAGAAGACGTGGATTCCGAAGGTGCCAGAGAAGCGCATCCGTGAACTTGGCGAGCGCATCAAACCGGTCATCCGGTTCGCCAAGGGTGCGAAGGGGCTCTTCCGTTCCGACGAAGGCCACCCGCACTACATCAAGCCGGTGGACTTGTTCGGCGTCGCCTATACGTGGAACCCCAAGCCGGCAGAGAGGGCGAAAGGCCTGAAGCCCGTCTGCGACATCACGACCTACCACGGTTTCGCCTACCATGGTTTTTTCAAGCCATCGGTAGCCGAAGTATTGGCGCAGATTCCGAAAGAGCATCTCGACTCCGTCGTCGCATTCGAGATTCTGGACAGCCCACAGACGGCGAGCGATCTGAACGCGGAGCACGAGGCGCTGAATGCTGGATACCACGTCGCAACGACGAGGCTGTACAAGCTCTAGTGTGGCTCCTTGACACCAAAGACCTCGACCCCTGCACGGACATTCCGGCGGGGGTCACTTCGTTCCAAAATCTCCTTCAATCTCAACAAGTCCCGTATCAAAAAGTTCAAAGAAGTTAAGCTGGAGTCCACCCAAATGAATTTGATGCAAAATCCAAGGACCTCGACACTACATACACAAACTGCCGCAAGAGCAGTTCCCTCGAGGAGATAGTCCAGTTTCGCCAATCTGAAGCCACCATTTTCAAGACATGTGCTCAGAGATCAACTGAGGATGGTATAAGTCAATCAGATTTTTGCGTGCGGGAATGGAGGTATTCGCGAATGAGAGGAATAAATGAGACCGCTATAATGAGTCCAACGATGGGGAGTAGGTAGCGCTCGACATCAGGAATGAGCGAGCCTAAAAAGTAGCCGGCCAGGGTGACGCCGCCGGCCCACAAGAATCCGCCAATGACATTGTAGGTAACAAAAGTGCGATACTGCATGCCTGCGACACCTGCAACAATGGGGGTCAGTGTGCGCACTGCAGGGATGAACCGCGCCAAGATAATCGCCATAGCTCCCTTTTTCTCAAAAAAGAGGCGAGCTTGCTCGACTCGTTGTTGACTAAAGAAAAGAGAGTTGGGGCGAGTAAAAATAAGTGGACCAGCTTTGCGGCCACTCCAATATCCCACTGTATCGCCCGCGATTGCGGCGACAACAAGAAGTGGTACGAGGAGTGCGATGTTAAAATAACCCTGGGATGACAGAAAGCCTGCAGTAAACAGTAGGCTGTCACCAGGAAAGAAAAAACCAAACAACAGACCAGATTCTGCAAACA
This sequence comes from Patescibacteria group bacterium, assembly GCA_038064835.1. Classification (GTDB taxonomy): domain Bacteria; phylum Patescibacteriota; class Minisyncoccia; order Phycocordibacterales; family UBA2100; genus JACQKA01. Next base: position 21,179 of record JBBTSD010000012.1, on the reverse strand, counting down.
CTATTCCCGTGAGTCCTGCATAACCAGCCCCCTGCACAAATCCTGCTAAATCGAGCATTCACACAGACTAGCGCATTCTAAAAAAAGAGCGAATCATTTGTGATAGAGTATGGAAATCACCGTATGCTTGTCACAAAACAAGATGCTAGCTGTGACATGTCCGCATTTGCGACGAAATGTCGCGTGCCCACAGATATTTTTCTGATGCCCGGGAAATCGACCACAGCACTCTTGCTACCAGCTACTAAAGCTCTTGTGGCGCTGTCGCTAATGGGTGCAGTGCTTGCCGGTGGCTACAGTACAGGAAGTATTACGCAGGTTATGAATACTAATCCGGACGCACTTGTTGCAGCGGCAACAGTTACTGTGAATACCGTCGATACATCGATCTTTGAAATTGCATGTCCGTATCTTTTGGTACTCGATTGTAGTTGGCCAATTACAATTCCGATTGTTGCACCACAGTAGTACCTAACAAAAGCGCGCCCCGGATGAATGGGGCGCGCAGCGAGGCTCGCGCTGGCGTCAGCGCTTGCGCGTGTGCCAGTCGTCGATGAGCTCGTAGACCTCGTCGAGGGCGCTGCCGTTCCTGTGTCGCAGGATGTACATGCAACGCGCCTTGATGTCGGCCTCGGTCGTCAGCGGACGAGCCGGAATCGTCGCAGGGCGGAAGCCACTGGCGAACGAGCCGATCATCGGCGTTTCACCCGAGCTCAGGGTGACAGGCTGGGGAGTGGTGGCGAGGTGGCGCATAAGCGCTCCTTTTCCTAGGGGTTTAACCTTTAGTCCCGGCACAATCAGGTATGCCTAATTTGTATTATACCCACCAGTAGGTACATGTCAATAGAATGAAGAGTGTGTAGAAAAGGCATGAAGAAGGCCCCGCACATGCGGGGCCTTTGATACTCTTTAGCGTGAAGTGCCGGTGACCTTTGCAAGCGCCTTGGCGACCTTGGGAGAAAGGCCGGGCAATTTGTTGCTGGATTTTCCCTTCGGTTGTGCGACCATAAGGTCGCTCATGAGCGTGATGACGACACCGCCACGCGAACGCTCTTGCTTCAGAAACCCTTCAGCAACCAGCATGTCAATATCAGCTCGCGGGTCTTTCCTGTAGTAGACACGGAAAGCGTCGTTGAACTGGCTATAGACAACATGCACACCCAGATACGGTGGCTTACGGAGCTCGCGAATCATCTTCGCGACGAATTCTTTGACCGGAATCTTGTCTGATGCCGATGCAGTTTTGACCTTTCCTACTATGGGCTTGGGTTTCCGCGAAGACGCCGCACGCTCCTTGCGTGCACGCTTTGGCGCAGTGATCGTGACGAGGGTCCCAGTAGTCGGCTCGGCCGACGGGGTTGCACCCACCACGCGGAATCGGCGGCCTTTGCCGGTGGTCGTGATTTCTTCGATAAGCCCGTTAGCAAGCAACTTTCTGACGAGCACATACAGGGAATTGTTCGCTAGCCTCGTCATGCGCTGAACATCTTTGGTAGCGAACGATGCTTTGTGCGCCATTTTGTCCACTAAAACAAGTTGGACAGTGTCCCAGTCGAGCTTTGCGCGCCGTGCAGGACGCTTACGAGCATGATGGATTGCACCATTGGGGCCAGTCGCAGTCTCTGATTTCTGAGGCATGATTCGCCAGTTCCTTGGTCGTTCTAGTCCGTTCAGGATTCTACGGTACTTGCAGGCCCTGTCAAGAAACTCTTGCTGAGATGGTAATTTTTGTGGTACAGTCCGGCCAGCTCAGTACGAGCTGGCCGGAAGAGAGAGGAACGATGAGACCATATATCGGAGTTACAGGGTTTACGACGCCGCAAGAAATACGAGCGGCGATTCGCTTTTTCGGGCGAGCCACGACACATCAGCTGATGGTGGGCGTCTTGATGAGTTCAAAGACCTTGCGTGGAGAAACCAATAAGTGGCCGCGACGCTACCCCAGGGTATCTGCGATTCACGATTTGTTTGTGAAAAGCCCTGCGGTCTTCAATGTGATTCACTTTGCGACTGACGACAAAAGGCGTCTGGGTCGCGATTTGATGCATATTGTGGCAGATGTCGCAGGGCCACATTTGCACGGCTTCCAGCTCAATGTGTGCTGGCCCGACATCGGTCAGATTAAAGACTTCCACGATGCAACTGCAGGACAATACCGCATTGTGTTGCAAGTGGGGGGCAAGGCGCTCGATGAGGTCGGTCATTCGCCACTCGAGCTTGCGCAGCGGGTCGCAACATATCGTGATGTTGCGCACTGCGTGCTCTTGGATCAGAGTGGGGGACATGGAAAACCGCTCAATGTCCTGACACTTTCAGCATATATGGAAAGCATTCAGGCACACAATCCTCACTTCCAAATAGGAGTTGCTGGTGGCCTTTGTGCCGAAAGTGTCTTTGCACTTCACCCACTTATGCAGAAGTACCCTGGTACTTCGATTGACGCCGAAGGTCGTTTGCGTGATGAAGTTGATGACGACATGGACATGATTCGCGTACTGGCGTACCTGTCGCGAGCGCAACGAGTTGTTGCTGGTCATCCTGATCCTGCAGAAGTTTCGCGACTCCTGTGCGGTAACGGTTGATCGAGAAGTACTAAGGAGCCCCGCATGTGCGGGGCTTTTTCACACTATGAGCAACAAGTGATATAGCGCGTGCTAGCATAGAAGCAATGTCTATCCAGTCGTATCGAGAGAGAGTCGTTGCCTATAGCGGACATATGTCGGGCGAATTGATGGCTCTTTATATACACCGCCTTTTGATGCACGCGGCGTTTGTGGTGGCAGGTGTGTTCACTGTCGTGTTCGTATACAAATATTTTCACGATTCTCTTTGGGCGGTACTTACTGTTTTTGGGTCAATGTATTTTCTCACCGCACTACTGACGCCGCTTTCCGGGAAGCTTCTTTCGCATTTGGGCCTACGCACACTGATAGTACTTGCCCTACCATTTTCATCCGTAGGTGTTCTTGCGCTGTACCACCTTTCGGTGAATCCGGGTGGTGAGCCATTGGTATGGGTGATGGTAGTCTTTGTCGTCTGCTCCGCATTGTATCGGGCATTTTATTGGTTACCGTATCAGGTGGATATGACGCGTCTGATCGACAGGGGGCATCGTGGTTCTCAAGTGGCTCTTCTGATGAGTGTTGCCGATGTGAATGTAGTGGTGATGCCATTCTGGGGTGGGCTTATCGTGGCACAATACGGATTTGATGCGCTATTTATACTTTCTCTCCTCCTGACAATGGCGGCGTTACTTCCGCTTATGTATATTCAAAATCACTTCGAGGAGTATTCATGGGGGTTTATGCAATCATTTCGTGAGTTGTTTTCCGCGAAGCACCGCCCCCTGTTTGCGGCGTATGTGGGTGATGGTGCGCAATCCGCTGCACAAGTGATTGTATGGCCGCTCTTTGTATTTCTGCTTCTTGACCAAGAGTATGTTGCACTTGGGGCAATCACTGCGCTTACATTTCTTGCGGTTATGTGCCTGCAATTTACTGTCGGACATCTATTTGATTCTGGCCACAAAAAGCGCGTGCTGTGGTGGGGTGCTGTGTTCTCTGCAAGCGGGTGGTTTTTGAGACTCTTCGTGGCGACGCCATTGGGAATTTTTGTCGTCGATACCTATCACGGTGTTGGGCAAAGCGTGAACCGTATGACCATTGATGCGATGACTTACGAACAAGCTGCAGACAATGGTCGCTACATAGATGAATATACGGCACTCAAGGAAATAGGGCTCAACCTGGGGCGAACTTTCTGCTTGCTAGTTGTTGCGATGGGCGCGTATGTGGGCGGTATTCCCATAGGATTTGCGGCAGGGATTTTGGTGGCCGCTATCGCTACTTTATACACTGCACGCTTGAATGAACGCGTCTGCTTGTAAAGCGATGAAAATAAAGCCCCATCGAAATGATGGGGCTGTGATTAGCGGGTCCGACGAATCTCTGTCGCGGCAAGTTCGCGAGCACGCGATTCCTCGATAGGTTTGATGTCTGATGGGCGACACCCGACACACAGATTGATGACTAAATCCTTTGCCAGAGGTTTGTCGGTTACTTTGCACACAAAGGTAATTTGCGGGCCTCCTGGGCTAATGGCGACCACTGCTCGTGTGGGGCAGACATAGACTATTTGCATGACAGGTTCTGTCTCGCGATATTCTGAAAACACTCTAGCGAATAGCAGGGAAGTGCGCAATGGACGATGCTTTTTCAGGCACAGGTGTTTGGCAGTGGGCTATGACAATAGACGACTGACGACATCTTTAACATCACCACCGTCGGCAGCGCCGCCAAATGCTTTAATGACGGCACCCATAAGTTTGCCCATACCAGATGCATCGGTAATGCCAAGCTCGGCAATTTTTTCGCGGGCAACTCGCTCGATTTCAGCAACGGGCACTCGCGCGGGTAGATATGCGGAAATGAGTGCGAGCTCGGCAAGCTCCTTCTCGGCAAGCTCTGGACGATTGCCGTTTTTGAATTGTTCTGCCGCTTCGGTGCGTTGTTTTGCGGCGCGTTTGAAAACAGCAAGAGCTTCTTCGTCGGTGAGTGCGTCGGTTGGCTTGCGTCCTTTTGCAACTAATTCATTGGTGAGTGCGGTAATTAAGGATCGAATGACCGATAATTTTAATTCCTCATGCGCCTTCAGGGCGACTTTCATCTCTTCACGGAGTTTCGTAATCATAGATATCCAGTGTAGCAGGGTCGTCGCCTCGCACAAGCTGTACAATAGAGTGTGATGGAGTTGCTCCACTCTTTATGCATATAATTGCCTGGCATGCTGCGGCCCCTGAAGACGCATTGAGTGCGCTTGAATCATCGCCAGCGGGTCTGAGTGAGGAAGCGGCACGAACACGCCTGTCTGTTCGCGGCTATAACGAGGTCCCACAAGGACAATCCTTTCATTTTTTACGATCAGCGGTTGCACAGTTTACAAGCCCGCTTGCTGTCGTTTTGCTCGCGACTGGTGCAGTGACCTTTTTGCTTGGTGAGTTTGTTGATGCGGTCGTATTAATGGTTGCGCTCATTATTAATGCGGCGATTGGTGTTGCGCAGGAAGGGCATGCCTCGCGTATTTACCTGGCGCTGGAACGATCACACGCACACAAAGCGACAGTATTTCGCGATAACCAAAAACATGTCGTTCCAGCACGAGAAGTTGTGCCCGGTGACCTGGTTCATTTACAGGGAGGTGAGATGGTCCCCGCCGACATGCGCTTGATTGAGGCAAAAGGTCTTGAAACAAACGAGGCACCAATTACTGGCGAGTGGAAGCCGGTAAATAAATCATCAGCGCTCATCTCGGAAGAGACTCCTGTCTCTGACAGGACAAACATGCTGTGGAGTGGGACAACTATCGTTTCGGGTTTTGCAAGTGGCGTTGTAGTAGCCACAGGAGAGGGGACCGAGCTGGGGCATATCGCTCACGAGGCGCAAAAGGTGCGTTTGGACGAAACACCATTACAGCGCGATGTGGGGCGTCTTGCTCGTGCGGTCATCAGTATGTTGGGGGTACTCATTTTTGTAGTGTCGTTTGTCGGATTTTTGCGCGGCGAGCCACTGCTCGATATGTTGCTGATCGCAGTTGCAGTTGCAGTTGCCGCGATGCCTGAAGGACTTCCTGCCGCGATGTCGATTGTGCTGGCAGTAGGCGTCAAAGAAATTCTCAAGAGCGGTGGCCTGGTCAAAAGTTTACTTGCGGCAGAAACACTTGGGTCGACAACTGTCATTCTCACCGACAAAACAGGGACACTGACAAAGGGCGAAATGGCCATCAACGAATATTTGAGCCCGCGGGGACTCCAAGAGCATGCGACCACCGTGGAGTATCCAGACAACAAAATACTGCTTCAGATGGCAGTGCTGGCGTCCGATGCTTTTATTGACAAGACCGACGCCGGAATAGTTGTACGGGGTCGGCCTATCGAGCGAGCGATTGTTTCTGCCGGGATGGATGCGCATGTGGTCCAGGCCGAACTATTTTCGAAAGATCATCGGCGCATTCAATTTTTGCAATTCGAGTCAAGTCGGCGTTATGCAGCATCGTTGCATGCGCATTCTAGCGACCGAGAGCGCGTATATCTTACCGGTTCACCCGAACACCTGCTTGCCGCCTCACAATTTATTGCGGTGGCATCTGGGAAGCGGCCGCTTGATGCAGAAATGCGTAGTTTGTTTGCACAAGCACAAAGTGTTCGCAGCGCCGAAGGCAAGGCACTACTCGGGGTTGCCTATAGGGTAGTAGATGGCGATATCCCCGAAGACATTCGTATGGGCGGGAGCGCGTTGCATGGCCTCGTATTTGCAGGGGTGCTAGTTCTTTCAGATACCGTGCGTGCAGGTGTCCGCGAGGAGATTACTGCGATCCATGATGCAGGTGTCCGAGTTATCATGCTGACAGGCGATCATGCTGAGACTGCGCGTACTATCGCTACTGAAACAGGTATTCTCCCAGTGGGTGAGAAAATTATCACTGGATCCGAGTTGTCCCACATGGACGATGTGCAACTACTCGACGCGCTTCATGAAACTGAAGTCTTTGCCCGCGTGACGCCGGATCAAAAACTGCGCATTGCCGAAGTGTTGACTGCACACGAGGAAGTTGTTGCGATGACAGGCGATGGGGTAAACGACGCGCCCGCGCTTGCTGCAGCCTCGATCGGCGTTGCACTGGGAAGTGGCACCGATGTCGCCAAAGAATCTGCCGACATTATCCTTATCGAGAACTCAATAGGCACCATTACCGCCGCGATTCGCGAAGGGAGGCGCATTGTTGCGAACTTGGGAAAAGTTATTGCCTATCTTCTTTCCACAGGAGTGATTGAAGTGTTGTTGATTCTCGGCGCGCTTATTGCGGCTACACCGTTGCCACTGTTGCCACTGCAAATTTTATGGACAAATTTAATACACGAAGGATTCATGAGTTTGCCTTTTGCATTCGAACCTATCTCTCCGGCAGTCATGCGCCGTGGTCCACGCGGGCGCACCGAACATGTCCTTTCACCTCAACTTATGCGGCTGACACTGTGGACGAGTTTGTTTGGTAGTGTGCTTTTGCTTGCGCTGTATGCATTTGTATTTGCGTTCGACGACAATCTTGACCATGCTCGCACTGTTATATTTGCGGCACTCTCGCTATTGGCCTTGGTCATTGCGGTGGCATTTAAAGACATAGACCATTCGGTCTTTCATTTGCAATCATTCAACAACCGCGTGCTCCTTTTTTCTCTCGCCGGGAGCGTGGGAATGTTGGCGGGTACAATCTTGCTACCATTCACTCGGGAATTGCTTTCACTAACCTACCTGTCTCTTGCGGATATGGGTATGCTTGCTGGATTCTGTGTCGTGATCCTTCTCAGTACTGAAGCGGCAAAATGGTGGGCGCGCAAGGCACCAAAAAGCCACTGAAAGCAAGGTCTTTAAGCGGAAAGAAATAGGACCACAAAAAGGCTTGACAAGCAAACCCTACAGGTGTATACTGTACATAGATGTGAGGAAGTGCCCCTTGCGTTTGCTCGTTGAAGCGACTGTTCGGGTGTCTCAGAGAGAGGCATTCGGAATGGTTGTGGAGAGCGCCGAAAGGCAATGGCACAGCTCTTGGCAGGAGCGCGGAGGGGACCGGGATCCCACCTACACCACAGCCACCGACCCGCGTGCAGGAATGCGCGGTGTGTGAGGACTGGTTCCGAAAGTAGGTCAAGGTGCGGCAGCAAGCCAACGGGTAACCGTCGACTGCTTCACCATCCCAAAGAATTCGGGTCGAGGGGACCCAATGTGACTGGCCTTGTCGCCGTGTTGTTCTCCGCTTTTACTTGGGGACACCGGAGGCGGCACACAAAAGGGCAAGGTTAGCCCACCCCTCATCATAGAACCCCCGTTGAGCTCTGCTCGCGGGGGTTTTTCGTTACCTCTCCGCAAACACTGCATGGTAGAATACCCTGATGGAAATTATTGTAGGCATTCTTGCGATGTTGGTGTTTCTCTTGGCTGGAGCACTTGCTTTCATTTTCTTGCGAAAATCAGAAGCAGTAGTCGTTCCCACCGACGACAAGCCATTCTTAATGCTCCAGAGCGAAATGCAGGAATTGCGCCGAGTCATTGATTCAAAAATCACCGAAAGTTCTCGCGACATGCAGGATTCAATGAGAAGCCAGCTGGGGGCGTCTCAACGCGTTGTGGGTGAAGTGACCGAGAAGCTAACGCGTCTCGAAGAGACAAATCGTCAGGTTGTTTCATATTCCGAACAATTGCAAAGACTCCAAGATATTTTACAAAATCCAAAACAACGCGGGATTTTGGGAGAATACTACCTTGAGTCGGTTTTGCAGAACGCACTCCCTCCAGGGAGTTTTGCGATGCAGTACGCATTCGAAAATGGTGAGATTGTTGATGCAGTGGTCTTTGTCAAAGATAAAGTTATCCCGATAGACTCAAAATTCTCTCTGGAAAATTACAACCGTCTTCTCGATACTCGCGACGAGGCCGAGCGCGCTCGCCTCGAAAAACTATTCAAGCAGGATATGAAGAACCGCATTGATGAGACGAGCAAGTATGTACGCCCGAATGAAAACACGCTTGAATTTGCATTTATGTTTATTCCCTCTGAAGGCCTCTACTACGATGTGCTGGTGGGTTCAGTGGGAACGGGTATTTCGGCACGAGATTTAGTTGAATATGCATTTACAAAAAAAGTCATCATCGTCTCGCCTACATCATTCTTGGCCTATCTGCAGACAGTGCTACAGGGTTTACGGGGTATGCAGATTGAAGAATCTGCAAAGGAAATTCGGAAGCATGTCGAAAATCTGGGACGACATATCGCCAAATACGAAGATTATTACAAGCGATTGGGAACTTCGCTCACGACATCCGTGAGTCATTACAACGCAGGCTACAAAGAGTTGGGGAAAATCGACAAAGATGTAATCAAAATTTCCGGTATAGGTGGCGGGATTGAGCCTATTGCCATCGATAAGCCACACGATGATTTTGAGGATTGATTTGCCCAGTGTCTAACTCTGTGCTGTGGATTGTACTTTTGTTACTTGGCAGAATCTGTTGTGCTAGTCTGCGACAGGAAGTCTAGGAAGAGACTGCTCTTTACCAAAGGAAGCAGAAAGGGAACACGATGAACGAAGAGCCTCTGAACGATCTTCGTGATCTGTTCGACTTTGCGCGCGAAGACGAGATGTCTCTTAACGAGTATCTCGAAGCATGCAAGACGAACGCACGGATGTATTCGAGTGTCGCCGAACGCATGCTCACCGCAATCGGCGAGCCGGTGGTTGTCGACACCAGCAAGGACCCGCGTTTGCAGAGGATTTTCTTCAACCGCACCGTCCGTATGTACCCCGCCTTTGCCGACTTCTTTGGCATGGAAGAGGTTATCGAACGGCTGGTTGGATTTTTCCAGCATGCGTCGCAAGGTCTCGAAGAGCGCAAGCAGATTTTGTATCTCTTGGGCCCCGTTGGCGGCGGTAAATCGTCACTAGCCGAACGCCTCAAGATGCTCGCCGAAATCGAGCCGATCTATGTGCTCAAAGCAGGGGATCAGATTAGCCCCGTCTTTGAATCGCCATTGGGTATGTTCGACCGTGATCGCGCAGGCGAGCGGATCGAAAAGAAATTCCACATTCCACGACGCCGCCTCGTGACGACCATGTCGCCCTGGGCGGTCAAGCGCTTGCGCGAATTCGAGGGAGACATTTCTAAATTCCGTGTCTCCAAGATGAAGCCGTCTAAGCTGCAGAATGTCTGCGTAGCAAAGACGGAACCGGGCGACGAAAACAATCAGGATATTTCAACCCTGGTTGGAAAGATCGACATTCGCCGGTTGGAGAAATTCAGCCAGCATGATCCGGACGCATATGGTTATTCGGGCGGCTTGAACCGCACAACCCAAGGACTTCTCGAATTCGTCGAGATGTTCAAGGCTCCTATCAAGATGCTCCATCCACTGCTTACTGCGACGCAGGACGGCAGCTATGTGGGCACTGAAAACATCGGCGCATTGCCGTATCAAGGCATGATTCTTGCTCACTCAAACGAAACCGAGTGGACGAGCTTCAAAGGAGACCGGAAAAACGAGGCGATGATCGATCGTATCTGTCTCATCAAGGTTCCGTACTGCCTCCGCGTTTCTGAGGAGAAGAAAATCTACGAGAAACTCATCCGAGGCAGTGAGTTGGTCAGTGCGGCATGTGCGCCGGGAACACTCGATATGCTCGCGCGGTTCTCGGTTATGAGCCGTCTCAAGGAACCAGAGAACTCAAAGCTCTACTCAAAGCTCCGCGTCTATGACGGCGAGGAGACCAAGAGTGTGGATCCCAAGGCACGGTCGCTCCTCGAGTACATCACCGAAGCCGGTCAGAACGAAGGAATGAGCGGCATCTCGACGCGCTTTGCGTACAAGACGCTCTCAGAAGTCTTTAACTATGACCCGAATGAGATTGCAGCCGATCCACCTCACCTGTTGCTGGTCCTTGAAAAGAGGATTCAGCGCGAACAGTTCGCTGAGGAAATCGAAAAGAAACTTCTCGAATTCATTAAGGACCAGCTGACGCCGCGCTACGCGGAAGAGGTTGGCAACGAGATCCAGAAGGCGTATCTGGAATCGTACGATGAATATGGTCAGAATCTGTTCGATCGATACATTTCCTATGCTGACTCGTGGATCGAAGATACCGACCACAAAGACCCCGATACAGGGCAGTTGATGGATCGCAAGATTCTCGACCAAGAGCTCTCGAAGATCGAGAAGCCGGCAAGTATTGCGAATCCGAAAGATTTCCGCAACGAGGTCGTCAAATACGCACTTCGTCAGCGAGCAAAGCCTGGATCGGGTGGCAAGAACCCGGATTGGAAGAGTTACGAGAAGATTCGTGATGTTATCGAAAAGCGAATCTTTAGTCAGACTGAAGAGTTGCTCCCCGTCATCTCCTTCGACAAAAAGAAGGACTCGAAAATCGAGAAACAGCACAACGATTTCGTCGCACGGATGATTGCGCGCGGGTATACTCCCCGCCAAGTTCGCCGTGTCGTCGAGTGGTATGTGCGTATCAAGAAAGCTGCGTAACGCAGTATAAAAGGGGCGGCATTTCACAATGTCGCCTTTTTTGCTAGAGTCCATACAGGCTTGAACGCAGACATGGGCGAAAGAGACGCAGGAGGAAAGCATGCGCGACTTGATTGTTGACGGGCGGGAGTCACCGCACGGCAAGAACCTCGGGAATCGGCAACGATTCATCCGCCGACATCGCAAGGATGTCAAAAAGTCGGTAGATGAGGCAATCCGCTCACGGACCCTCAAAGAGGCCTCGGACGGAAAATCCATCAGTGTCCCCATCGGGAACACTGAGGAACCGACATTCCATAACGATCGTAAAAAAGGTAATCGACATTTCGTTCTCCCAGGCAACAAGACCTATTCGTCTGGCGACAAGATTCCGATCCCCGATGGAGAGGGTGGTGGGGGTGGTCGTGGCAAGGGTGCTTCGCCCGACGGCGAAGGAGAAGACGATTTCAAGTTCGTCCTTACACGCGATGAGTTCCTCAGTATTTTCTTTCAGGATCTGGAACTTCCCGATCTTGTGAAGACATCGCTTTCGAGTGTACTGCTTGGTGCGCCACGGCGCGCGGGCACTTCTCGTTCGGGCACACCGTCAAATCTCGACATTGCACGAACGATGCGTATGAGCATTGGTCGGCGCATTGCCTTGCATCGACCAACGGATGATGAAATCTTCCTTCTCGAGGAGCGTGAACACGAGCTCGCGTCTCTCGAAATCATTCTCGAAGAAGAGCTTGTCGAACTCGCGACTGTTCGCGACCTTCTCGACTTGCTCCGACGGAGACAGATTGTCGTCCCGTATATCGATCCTTCGATTGACCCGCGTTACAAACGCTTTGAATTGCGACCGGCACCGGCAACCAGGGCCGTAATGTTCTGTTTGATGGATGTGTCGGCGTCAATGAGCGAGCACCTCAAGGACCTATCAAAGCGGTTCTTCATGCTCCTGCATCTCTTTTTGACACGACACTACCAAGATGTGGATGTCGTCTTCATTCGGCACACTTCGACAGCAAAAGAAGTCGACGAAGAGACCTTCTTTCGTGGCACTGAGACCGGCGGCACAGTAATTAGTAGTGCGCTAAACGAAACAGTGCGCATCATTAAGGAACGCTACAATTCCTCGGATTGGAATATCTATATTGCTCAGTCGACTGACGGCGACAATATACCCGATGACAACGAGCAATGTGCGCAAGTGATGTCTGAAGTCCTCTTGCCCATGGTCCAATACTTCGCGTATCTGGAAGTGGTCGAAGAGCAGACATCGATGATTTCGCGTCAAAAGACCAGCTTGTGGACGACCTATGAGCAAGCTGTCGGCAACAAAAAGAACTTTGCCATGAAAGTGGCAAATATGGCCACGCAGATTTACCCCGTGTTTCGCGAATTGTTCGCCAAGCGCGCCCATTGATTGGGCGCGCTTTTTCTGGCAGGGTATTGCAAGGAATGAAAGGAAGAAAGCAATGGCATTTCTCTACGAAGGAGCAGCGTGGGACGCCGATTTGCTACGGCGGGTCTATGATGCAATCGAACCTATTGCTCGTGATGAGCTCGGACTCGATGTTTACCCGAATCAGCGGCAGGTCGTCTCGTCAGAGCAGATGCTCGATGCGTATGCATCAGTGGGCATGCCGAGTATGTACAAGCACTGGTCATTTGGCAAAAAATTTGCTCGAGAAGATGCATTGTATCGTCGTGGCATGCGCGAACTCGCCTACGAACTCGTCATCAACTCGAATCCCTGCATCAGCTTCTACCTGGAAGACTCGACGGCAACGATGCAAACATTGACCACTGCACATGCGGCATTCGGTCACAACCACTTTTTCAAGAACAACTATCTGTTCAAAGAGTGGACAGACGCGGGTTCGGTGCTTGATTACCTGCAGTTTGCGCAGGGCTATGTCGCCAAGTGTGAAGACCGTTATGGGATCGAAGCGGTGGAGCATATTCTGGACGCCGCGCACGCACTCATGCCGCAGGGTGTGTTTCGTGCAAAGCGATCACCGCCGCTGTCATATTCCAAGCAGATCGAACGGGCAAAAGCCCGTCGGCACTATGAGGCTGAGCGCTTCAACGAGCTGTGGTACCGCACGGTGCCTCAATCACCCGTCGGCGACGACGAAGAGGAATACACTTCGCTCAGTGATGGCAAACGGCCGATGCCTTTGCGACTTCCAGAAGAAAACATTCTGTACTTTCTGGAAAAGAATTCACCGTCTCTGGATGGATGGCAACGAGAACTTCTGCGAATTGTCCGCAGTATTGCGCAATATTTTCATCCACAACGGCAGACCAAAGTCATGAATGAAGGATGTGCAACTTTTGTGCATCACTACATCATGAACCGCTTGTGGGAAAAAGGACTTCTGCCCGAGAGCGCCATGCTCGAATTTGCAGACATGCACTCGATGGTGATTACGCAACCTGAATTCGATGATCCGCGCTTTACCGGGTTCAACCCGTACAAGCTTGGTTTTGAAATGATGTGTGATATCCGTCGCATGTGCGAAAATCCTACCGAAGAAGACCTACACTATGTGCCGTCCTTGGTCGGCAAAACCGACTGGCGTGCGGCATTGCGCGAAGCGTGGGCTGAACATCGGGATGAGTCGTTCATTCTTCAGTACTTGAGTCCCAAGCTGATGCGCGATATGCGTCTGTTCTCGCTCTCGAGGGTTGAGGGTGAACGGCATGTCACCGTGGAGCACATTCATGATCCTCACGGCTACCGGCATGTGCGCCGGACACTTGCGGGGATGTATGATGCTGGTCGCAGTGACCCCGATATTCAAGTGGTAGGTGCAGATCTGCGTGGTGATCGCACACTCAAGCTTCGCTATCATGTCGTGGATGGTAGCAGGCTTGCCGATGACGATGCCAAAAAGGTGATGCAATACCTGACGCGTCTCTGGCGTTACCCGATTCTGCTCGAATATGCTCACGAAGACGGCAAGGTGAGGGATGGCTTCAGTGCCACTCCCGACTCTGGCGTAAAGCGTATCTAGATAAAGCCCCGCTTAGTGCGGGGCTTTTTGTATCCCAATTTTTGGAGACATGTGGATAACTATGGTAGGATGGTGGTAAGAAGTGGCGTATAATTCACACAGAGTGGTAAAAAGTGGGTCAATAGTTTTTTCGGCAAAACAACATATATGTTTATCGGTGAATACGAGCATGCATTGGACGAGAAAAAGCGCGTGATGCTTCCTAAGGCTTTTAAAAACGGCCTAGGAAAGAAGATGGTCATCACTCGCGGTCTCGATAACTGCCTCTTCGTCTATTCGCTTTCTGCATGGAAAAAGATTGCTGAACGCCTACAGAACCTTTCTTTTGCGCAAGCAGATACTCGCGGTTTCAACCGCTTTATCTTGGCTGGGGCCGCTGAAGTGGAGTCGGACAAGACCGGACGCATCTTGATTCCGGACCACCAGAAGCAGTTTGCCCACTTGCAAAAGGTGGTGGTGTTTGCCGGAGTATCAGATCGGGTCGAGGTCTGGGATGCGGAGGCTTGGAAAGAATACAAGACTCGCATCGAGAAGCAGGCAGACGCCATGGCTGAAAAGCTGGGCGAGATCGGGGTTCTTTAATTTGCGGCTTCGAGCTGCTGGGGGATTTGCATACGTCATGCGCACGCGACTACTCACATCCTCCAGCAACTCGATGCTACGAAACACGCATCGATCTGTTCTTTTACACGAAGTAATCTCACACATGGACATCGAGCGCACGCATCATGTGCTCGATGGGACCGTGGGATCGGGTGGGCATTTCAAAGCCATAGGGGCTCTTCTCGGTAGTGAAGGGGTACTTGTGGGTATTGACGCCGACTCGGACGCAATAAAAAAAGTATCCGCGGAGTCGAAAGGGCTTGCACCACAGGTGCATCTGTCTGTCGCCAACTTTCGCTCATTCGAATCAGTGCTCGACAACCTGCACATACCGCAGATTGACCGCGCTTTGTTTGATTTAGGATGGCGCACTGAACAGCTTTCGTCGGGGCGTGGATTTTCTTTCCGCGCAGACGAGCCTCTTCTGATGACATTTTCATCAGAAAAGCAACTACTGACTGCGAGTGACATTGTGAACGAGTGGGAGCCCGAAAGCATTATTGCGATTCTGGAAGGGTGGGGAGAAGAGCGGGCGGCAAAGCGCATTGCGTCGGCAATTCTTTCTGCACGCACTAAAGGACCGATTACAACTTCCGCACAGCTTGCGGGAATCATCGAATCAGTACTTCCTAAGCGTGGTCGTACACATCCTGCCACACGCACTTTTCAGGCATTGCGCATGGCGGTAAATGATGAGATGGGTGCTCTGGCTGAAGTGCTCGACAAGCTACCAGCACGAATGAGACCAGATGGACGAGTTTCATTTGTCACTTTTCACAGCATAGAGGACCGAATAGTAAAACGGCGATTTCTTGAATGGAAAAAAAGGGGAATGGGTCTACCACTTACCAAAAAGCCAGTTGTCCCGACGAGAGACGAGATGAATGAAAACCCCGCCGCACGCAGCGCGAAACTTCGCACTTTTGTTTTTTCAAAAATATGACTTACCACACACTAACGCAAAGCTTGGTATACCACGAACACCCTCGAGAGGTGTCTGTTCGTCGTTTGGCACTTTTCATGATGATTTTCTGTCTGGCTGGTTACGGCTATCTAACCGTTTCTTCAGTACTACACGCTGTTGTGCAACGAGACACTGCTGAAAAAATCAGCGAAAAGCAGAATGTGCTTGCCGTCTTGGAGCGAGACTATGCTGAGATTGCCCGCTCGATTACGACACAACGAGCCGAGGAGTTTCAACTTGTTGCCACTAGCGACAAAGTATTCGCTTCCCGCACCGTTACACTTGGGCAGGCTACACGCTAACGCGCGTTCTGTTAGAATGAATCTATGAGGCGCACCCTCATTGTCAGATTGCGCATTATCGCTGCGGTACTTATTACCGTGGCGCTGATACTGGTTGCCAAATTGTACTACATCTCGGTAGTCGAACACGATGCCTATTTGGCAAAGGCTGAGAATCAACTAGGCGGCGCTACACAGGAAATGCTCGAACGAGGAGATATTTTCTTTACTGAAAAGAGTGGTAGTCGAGCTGCCGCTGCACTTGTACAAACTGCCTACAATGTAAATCTCAATTTAACAATTCTCAAAAACGCCGACACAGTGTACACGGCGCTGAATGCAATTACACCGATAGATTCTGAACTATTTAAGCGTGCTGTTGCAAAGATCAACGATCCTCACGAAACGGTGGCAAAGCATGTGTCCCGTGAAGTCGTGGAAAAAATTAACGCATTGAAAATAATCGGGGTATCAACCTCTCCAGAACGCTTGCGCATTTATCCTGGGAGAACACACGGGGCACATGTGCTAGGTTTTGTGGGGTACAAAGCCGATCGACGGGTTGGCCGGGCAGGACTCGAAAGATACTGGGAAGATAAGATTTCTAAGAAAAACGAAGGCCCAAACAAAAGTTTCTTTGCGGACCTATTGGTAAATGCAGTGGCACTTGGTGGAGGTGATGCAAACGGACAGGGAGCAGATCTGATCACCGCAATTGAACCAACTGTCGAACAGCGTTTGGAGGAAATTCTTGCATCAGTAGCAGAAACCTATTCGCCGAAAATCGTCGGTGGTGTCATTTTGGATCCAAAAACAGGCGCAGTACTTGCCATGGCAGCGTACCCCACATTTGATCCGAATGCATATGGGTCTGTAACCGACCCCGGTGTTTTTTCAAATCCGATGGTCGAAGGATTGTACGAATTTGGGTCCACCATGAAGCCATTGACGATGCTCGCTGGAATCGATAGTAAGGCTGTGACCTCTACGACCGAATACACTGATACTGGTGTGATTGTGCGCGATGGTGCACGCGTTTCAAATTACGACGGACGAGCGCGTGGGCGTGTACCCATGCAAGAAGTGCTCAGTCAATCGCTCAATACAGGCGCAGCTTTTGTCGCCGAACAAATGGGTATTGAAACATTTGCTCGATATTTCACCTCGTTTGGTCTTGGTGAAGAAACCGGAATAGATTTGCCAGGTGAAGTTCCAGGGTTGTTGTCGGCATTGCAAAGCGGAAGCGCACTCGACCTCGCTTCCGCGTCGTTTGGTCAGGGAATCGCGGTAACGCCTATCGCAATGACACGCGCACTTGGCGCACTGGCCAATCATGGCGTTATTGTAAATCCGCATGTTGTTGATCAATTTTATTACCCAAGCGGAGTGCATCATCGAGCGTGGCAAGAGGGGGATCGTCGTGTTGTGAGTGCTGAGAGCGCTGACACGGTGACGCGAATGTTAGTAAAAGTTGTTGACGATGCCCTGCTCCAAGGAAAGCTAAAGATGGAGCACTACTCAATAGCTGCAAAAACAGGAACGGCGCAGATCGCTGTGGCAGGCGGTGGCTACTATCCAGATCGATACCTCCATTCATTTTTTGGCTATTTTCCAGCACATGATGCCCGTTTTCTTATTTTCCTGTTCACCGTCGAACCTAAAGGTGTTACCTATGCATCGCAAACATTGGCCGAGCCATTTGGTGAGCTCGCGCGCTTTTTAATTAGCTATTATGATGTGCCCCCCGATAGATAATCTATGAAAGCTCTCTTTCGCAGTATTGTTGTATTTCTTGTCACCCTTGAAGCTCGTATAGTATTGCGTAAATACAAGCCACGCGTCATTGCGGTCACTGGTAGTGTAGGAAAGACCACTACCAAGGATGCCGTTTTTACGGCGCTCAGCTCATCGCAATTCGTACAAAAAAGTGAAAAGACCCTAAACACTGATATCGGTGTTCCTTTGGCAATTTTGGGCGCAACCAATGCGTGGGAAAGTATACCAGGATGGCTTTCTGTACTATGGGAAGGGCTTAAACTGATTGTGTTTCGGAATCATTTTGCTCGTGTGCTTGTGCTCGAGGTGGGCGCAGACCATCCTGGGGACATTGCGCGAATCATGCGTTACCTTGTACCTGATTGTGCGGTAGTGACGGGAGTGCCGGATGTTCCGCCACACATTGCCTTTTACGACTCGGTCGAGGCAGTAGTACGGGAAAAAGAATCGCTCGTTGCCGCGCTGAAATCAAAAGGGACGCTCGTACTGAACGGCGACGATCAACGAGTGCGCAGTATGAAAAATCGCGCCGGCGGACGCACACTCACCTATGGTTTTACTGAGGGGGTGATGGTGCGCGCAACTGACTATGAAGTTGTGTGGGAAAATAATGTGCCAGCGGGCGTTCGTTTCTGCGTTTCCTATAAAGGCAGTTCATTCGCCATAATGCTTCCCGGATGTTTGGGACGGGCTCATGTGTATGCGGTGTTAGGCGGTGTCGCGGTAGCACTTTCCGAAGGGATTGAGCCGCGTGTCATTGAAGCAGTATATGCACGGCATGTTGCACCACCCGGCCGCATGCGCATCGTGCGTGGCCTTCACGGTTCTACTATCATTGATGATTCATACAATTCATCTCCTGCGGCAGTTCTGGTTGCACTTGAGACTCTTGCAGAATTGCGCAAGCACGGGGGGCGGATACTCGTCGCGCTTGGCGACATGCGTGAGCTGGGTGAGCATAGCAAAGACGCGCATGCACGCGTGGGCAGGAAAGTAGCTCCGCTTGCAGACCAGCTCATCACCGTAGGCGAAGAGTCCGGTGCACTTGCTGAATCTGCACTTGCCGCAGGTATGCCTCTGGAACATATTCGGCGCTATGGGTATGGCGAGTCAGGAAAAGCCGGTAAAGAACTCGCACCACTCCTTAAAAAAGGCGACATCGTGTTGGTGAAAGGATCACAAAACAAGATCCGTATGGAACGGTTTGTAAAAGAAGTGATGGCCGATCCGACGGAAGCAAAAAAAGTACTTGTCCGACAAGAAAGGGAATGGATTGCCATTGTGTGATGTACCAGTGATACACTGATGTTACAGGTATATGACTGAGCTCATTCAGTTTTCACTTACAACAGTACTTGGTTTGTTTGTCGCCGCATCCTACGGAAAAAAGACCAAGGGTTTCCGTATTTCGGAATATGTTGCGCTCTTTTTTGCGCCACTGCTTCTTACAGTTTGGTTTTCATACACACTCGGGCCAAAAATTTTGGTTGTCGGAGCTGTGAGTGGTATTGGGGGCACGATGATGGAATGGCTGGTGGGGTGGGCCTATCATCAAGCACTGGGTACGAGGTTGTGGGAGTATAAACGCCTAGCTATTCAAGGCTACACCAGCTGGCTTTCCATCCCCCTATGGGCAATCGTAGGTGTCATGGCATATTTATTTAGCCGCGCAATGGGGCTCTAAGAGTCCTTTTTCCAAATATTTGTACTCAAAAGGTCTGGTCAGGGCAGAGAATTGTGGTATATTCCTGTTGCGGCCCTATCGTCTAGCGGCTAGGACGGAGCCTTCTCAAGGCTTAAACCCGGGTTCGATTCCCGGTAGGGTCACAATTTAGAACTTCGTCCGGATTGAGTGCGGCGGAGCCGCGCCGCGAAGCGGCGCGGGAATGGGCGGCGGCGGATTGCGCCCTGCGGGCGCGAGCTAATTCGGAGGGCGGGCAAAATGAAAACGAAATGGTCTTGTCGCACAACGCGGGGTTCGTTCCGAAGGAACGGACAAACTCGCGTATTTCCGCGTAGTTTGTACTGCTCGCCAGAAACCCCGCGCGTTTTGAATCCAAAATCCACTGCCGCAGGGGTTCGACCCAATTCTTTCTGCCATGTCGGGCGGCTGACAATTTGGCATCGAGCGAAAGCTTGCGCCTCATAAACTCGTCTTTTTTCGTGAGATACCCCGCGCGCTCAATATCGCCGTTCAAATGCAAATCAACGAGGGCGTCAAGCTTTCGCTCGATCTCTTTTGTTTCGAATTTCAGCCGCTCGGCATGACTCCCCGACGACTGCTTCTCGGCTGTGTCCCATTCCTCCACTTTGCCAAGCATGTACGATGCCCAGTCGTCGGGGAGCGACACTGATTGAAGCCGTTCCTTTGTCTGCATGACGAGCGCGTCCTCCTGCAAATATCCCTGACCGCACTTACCGTTCTTTTTGGTGCAACGGTAGTAGCGGTAGCGTCCGCCATGTCGTCCGATTGCCCACTGTGCGGTAATCATCGACGCACACTCGCCGCATCGGAACAAACCCGTAAATGGAAAATCATGGCGGACGCGGCTGTGGCGAGGACGCGCTCGTTCATGCAATTTCTTTTGGACGGCTTCAAACAGTGGCGCAGAAAGAATTGGCGCAAAGCTTCCGGGGAAAAATTCGCCGTGATGTTTGGTAAACCCCAAATACGCACGATTGGAAAGAAGTCGCGCCACGGAAGCTTTGCCAAGTGGCGTTCCGGCCTGTGTAGTAACGCCGTGTTCCGCCAAAAACTGCGCCAACGATACCAGCGTATATCCGCCTTTGGCATACACTTCGTACGCGCGCGCCACGACCCGCGATTTTACCGCGTCCGGCTCGATATTCCGCGTGCGCGGATTATTCACATAGCCGAACGGCGCGCGGGTCAGCCACTCGCCACGGCGCAGTTTTTGGCGGAACCCTCGCTCAACGTTCTGTTTGAGATTATCGCTGTAATATTTCGACTGGCCGAACGCCACTTGCAACATAAAGAGCCCCTGCGGCGTCGGCTCAAACCAAAATGTCGGAAAGCGCAAAGAGACAATCCGCGTGGTGTCCACGGCGTAGATGATGCGCCCGCCGTCAATCGAATTGCGCGCCAAACGGTCAGGATGCCACGCCAAAATCCCGACGCCCTGCATACTCTCGACGCGCATCATCAGCTTGCCGAAAATATCCCGCCCCGGACTCTTTGCGCTTTTCGACTCTTGAAATTCCTCAAGAATTTCAAGATTTTCTCTGCGCGCATACTCGCGTAGCTCGAAAAGTTGCGCCTCGATGGACATCACTTGCTTATCGTCGTCCTCGGTGCTTTTGCGCGCGTAGAGAAAATATTTTGGTTGAGCCGACATATAAATAGATTATGGATTCAAAACCGACAAGTACCATTTCCGATTTCATTTCTTGCATCCTGCCCGCCCTCCGAATTAGCTCGCGCCCGCAGGGCGCAATCCGCCGCCGCCCATT
>JBBTSD010000011.1:0-65642 GCA_038064835.1 Patescibacteria group bacterium | reverse complement strand
CCATACATGAACCACCTTAACCCGAGGGTGGTTCCAAGCTATTGAACCATTGCGGGGTATTGACATAAATGCAATTTATGATATTATCGAATCTGGCAAAAGACTAGGGACTAGCATCAAAGCAAAAAACCAGAGAGGTTTCCTAATGTTAAATCGAAATGCCGGCGTGATCTTCGTAATCGTCCTGGTGGCGTCTGCGGGGATCGCTCTCTATACGATCGGATCCGGCGCGCATCCCGTAGCGACTGCGGTCACCTTTGGCGCCATCTTCGTCCCATTCTGGTTGCTCGCCGCACTGGTGCTCTTCATCGAGCGCTGGATGAGCGAGTACAAGAAGAAACTGCGGTCGGATTACGACACTCCCTGAGACCACGACGAAGAAATGACAGAAGAAAGACCGCGGCATTCGTGCTGCGGTCTCGTTTTGTACCGAGACGGCTGAAGATCGACGGTTGCAATTTTTTATACATCTTTGCGCTTGGATGTCGCAATCACCACACTCGTCTTCAATAGACAAAACATACAGGCATGGCATAGTTACTCCAGAAGCAGCCAAGCAACCCGAGAGGAGTTTGTCATGGGAAGGGGAATCTACGCCCTTTTCGTGCTGGTACTTTTGAGTGTCAGCGCACACGCGCAAATGGTAAAAAGCGCGCCGACTAAAATCGACGAGAAGAAGTGCTTCTCGTTGACTGTATCGCATCCGAATCTTCGTACTGATCGCCGGGGAACTGGCTATTGGATGACGGTGGGTGCACCCGGTCTTAGTGAAGCAATGCTTCGCGAGTGCAATCCTGACGCCAAGGTGTTCGCCCCCAACAAACTCACTGTGTATGTCTGGGACAAACCTGGATTTGCAGTGGTGCTTCCACGACAGAAGCTCGCCATCGGGCACTATGACCCGATCTCGAATTACTGCGGTACGGCAATCATCGATCCGTCTACCACGACGGCGTCAATTACCGGGCCCTGTATTGCTTTCGAAAATTTCGTGTACCGCAAGACGCCAAGCTCCTGAGCTTGGCGTTTTTCTTGTTGAGAGTGATTGCTGTCATGCATCTTACCGCCACTCCAAAGCGGACTCCGCAGACACTTTTGCATGGTCCTGCGTAGACAGGAAAAGTGTCGAGGACTGAGCGCCGAGCCTGCTGGGCGAGGCGCGTGCCGCTGAGGAGTGGTGGTAAGATATTGTACAAGTGGAAAGTTTGACAAACAGCTTTCTTGGGTGTATAATACTGGAAGAGCACGGATTTCGGTCTGTGCCAAACTAAGGTCTTTAAACCAGGGCGCGCAATGCGCCAAGGAGGTGACGATGAAATGGGATCACCCGCTCGTTAAGGCGGGGCTCTGGATTCTCGGCGCGTTCCTGATCTATCACCTGGTGGTAGGTTCGGTTCTCGGCGAGTTTTGCAGAGCCACCTCGTCTGGCGATGGGCGCCTGAGGGACGGATGGGGCTGTCAGCTTCACTCGCGTCTTTTCGGTGCTTCGACGAGCCAGACGGCTCCGGCGGCACTCTACAATCCGTCGCCGGTCTATGCTCCGCCCCCAGGTCCGCCGGCCCCGCTCTACACTGGTAACGGTGCGGTGCGTGGTCCAGGATCAGGATATGGGGAGGTGCCAGACTATCGGCGTGCCCACCCCGGTCCGGGGCGAGCAACCGCGCCGGCGTGTCCGCCAGGATTCAACCTGGAGGGTGGCCGTTGCGCGCGACATGGCGTTGAGGAAGCGCCCTGTCCGCCACCCGGAGTCCGTGTTCCTGGCGGGTGCGTTACCCGACAGTACCACTGATTCCCAACCCGTGGAGCCTGCGACACAACGCAGGCCCACCCCATTTCGAAAGGACATCGAATGGGCCCGATAAACTCGCCGCGCGTGGCGGCATACGAAAGGATGGTTGAAGAAATGAACGGAACAAACAACCCTGGCCCCGGGCCATTGCCTCCGCCCCGCCCCGCCGCTCGTCCGGCGGTCACCCACATGTCTAAGGGCGACCATCAGACCCGTATGTGGGGTGCCGTGCTCTTTGCGGTCATCGTGACCCTTTTCGTTGGCTACTTTCTCTTCGGAGGAAGCAGTTCGACGCCGAGGGCTCCGTCGGCTCTTCGAGGCGATGTCATCGCCCCAGCCTCTCTGAAAGGAGGCGAGGAGATGCTTCCCGGCCTTGGTGAGCCCGCGCTGAAACGCGCGCCTCCGCCTGCAGCCGTTGCCCCGCTTCCCGCTCCGGCGGCCAAGTGTGGCGCTCGGCCTCGGCACATCCCCGAGGACGCACTGCTCGACGAGGACACCTGCACCTGGATGTACAAGGTGCGGTGAAGTTCCGTTCCCAAGCCCATGTTCGACTTCGTAAGTCGAACATGGGGGAGGGGAGACTGACGAAATGGGGGCCGGCAAGAAATTGCCGGCCCTTGACTTTATACAACAAAGATGCTAT
The DNA here is from genome assembly GCA_038064835.1 of Patescibacteria group bacterium. Classification (GTDB taxonomy): domain Bacteria; phylum Patescibacteriota; class Minisyncoccia; order Phycocordibacterales; family UBA2100; genus JACQKA01. The sequence goes on along the minus strand of JBBTSD010000011.1, from coordinate 63,210 downwards.
CATGCTGCCAGAGCTCAGATTTCGGTCTGAGCCAACTGATCTTCAAAACCACAGAAAGGGACTACCCGCCATGATGAAAATCATCGCGACTGCCTTGACTGCCCTCACCATCAGCACCGGCTCTGCGTTCGCGCAGAGCGGCCCGCCTCCGTACGCCCCCGCACCGGCCCCCAGAGCCGTCGCCAAGGCTCCACCGGTTCCCAACCGCATGGATCCTGTCGACGTGGCAATTCAGTGCCTCGCGGCGCTCGGACTGCCGCAACAGCGGGACATTGCTGATGACGGGGACTTCGACGCTCAGCAGTTCGCGTTTGCAGTCCAAATGCAAACGAATCCTCACGGGCTCCGGAGTCGGGGGATTCGACTGAGCGGCGCGGTCTGCCGAGGCCAGTGGCCCCTCAACGGGAGCTATGCAGCTTCGGTCGCCGAGGCCGTGGCCGCCATCCAGGCATGCCATCGCGGCTTCTGCCGGTGATGCGGTGGTGAGACTATTGGGAGGCGGGCGCGCAAGCGACCGCCTCCTTTCTTACCTGAACCCACACTGAGGAGAGAAAAATGAAGCGACTACTGCTTCTGATCGCGGTTCTGTTCTTTGACGCCACCAGCGTCAGTGCGCAGGACTGCGGGGTGCATTGCGCGGCGCGGCCGAAAGGTCCCGTTGCGTACGCGGGCCCACTGGTCTGCATTCATGTTCGCCAGCCCCAGCCGGGCAAAGTAGTTGTTCACCTTGTGAAAGAGGATGGCAGTTACTGGCGGGTCACTGGGGCCGGTGAACCAGATCTGCACGCTCGCTCGCTCGGCACCGCTGGCGTGATCTGTCTCGGCCGGCATTGGTTCGAGAAGGTTCGCGACCAGGGCGGTTTCGTCCGGGTGTGCAATGAATCCGGACAAATCGGTGCGCGATTCGAGGAACAGGAGGTCGACGACCATCTGAGACTCGGGAGAACGCCCGAAGACAATCCAGTCTGCCTCTTTCCGGGGCTTCAGTGCCCAGTGGATTGAGTCGCAGAGATACAGAAAAGCAAGACGGGGGATTCATCCCCCGTCTTTTTGCATACTGGTCTCAAAAAAGACACCAGGCTCCTTCCCACCAAAGCTCCTTGACACAGGGGTATGATTCGTTATATAATAGACGCCTTACTAGTGAATGGGTTACAAACGCGTTAATTACACATATATGAGTTTTATTACCAGCACACAGAAAACAAAGATGGTTGCGTTCTTGAGCGCGTCGATGTTCGTGCTCGCGAGCCTCACTGCGGCAGGTCTTCCTGCTTCAGCGCATGCATATCTTGATGATGCGTGTTGCGGAGATTCGTCGTTCTACGGATTTGGCGGAGGTGATTCCTCGTTCTACGGATTCGATGGCGGCGGTGATTCCTCGCTCTATCCTTTTGGTGGCGGCGATTCAACATTCTACCCATTTGGTGGAGGCGACTCTTCACTTTACGGATTCAACGACGGGTCTTCGTTGTATGGCATGAGTGATGACTCCTCACTCTTTTACGGGTTTGGAGAAAGCTCATCCCTCTACGGTTTTGGCAGTGGCTCATCTCTGTACGGATTTGATTCCGGTTCGACCATTCACAACTTTGGAAGCGATTCCTCGTTGTATGCGTTCGATGGCGGTTCATCCCTCTACGGATTTGATTCCGGTTCGACCATTCACAACATCGGAAGTGATTCTTCGTTGTATGCGTTCGATTCCGGTTCGTCTTTGTATGCGTTTGATCAGCCATACACCGACTACTTCACTCCAGACAGGCCATATACGGAGTACTTTACTCCTGATCGCCAGTACACCGACCACTTCACGCCAGATCGCACCTACACTGACTACGCAACGCCAACCTACACAGCATCGACTCCGGCCACTACCGGCGGTGGCTATTCGTATGGTGGGAGTTCTTACAGTGGCGGATCTTCCTATAGCGGCGGTTCGTCAACTGGCAAGACTATGGTCTACCAGGTCACCGGTGGCGGACAGTATGTCGTGAACACCTTCAACCCATTCATTCCTGCTCCTACCTGTACAATCTACGCATCGAATACATATGCGCAGAACGGCTCGGTCACACTCTCATGGAGTTCGACTGCAGCAAGCTCGGCATCCCTCTCGGGATACGGCGCAGTATCGACCAGCGGTTCACGCTATGTGAACGGGCTTGTTGGCAACCGAACTTACACCCTCACGGTGAATGGCCAAGGCGGTACGCGTGATTGCTCGGTGGTTGTCTACACACAAACACAAATCCCTAGCTGTACGATTACCGCAAACCCAAGCTCACTTCAGCAAAACGGCAACACGACACTCAGTTGGAGTTCGTACAATGCAAACACTGCAAGCTTGAGCGAGTACGGTTCAGTGACCCTTAATGGCTCTCGGGTCATCACGGGCCTCTACACGACTCGTACCTATACACTCACTGTTACTGGAAGTGGCGGCAGTAATACCTGTTCGACCACCGTCGGCGTCTACTCGACACCGATTCCAGTAACGGCGCCGACCTGTAGCATCTATGCAACTCCTTCAAGTGTTTCGAGCAACCAGTACTCTTCATTGAACTGGAGCTCTAGCAATGCCATGTCGGCAAGCATCAGTGCTATTGGCTCGGTCCCGGTTAATGGCAATCAAGCAATCTATCCAGGATACACCACGACCTACACCATGACGGTGTATAGCAACGGCGGATCGAATACTTGTTCGACCACTGTGTATGTCGGCAGTGCAGGTGCACTCTCGTGTACGCTGATTGCGACTCCATCGACAATTCAGAATGGCGCATCGTCACTCTTATCGTGGAGTTCGTATGGCGCGACTCGTGCAGTGCTCTCTGATGGTTTGGGTGCAGTGTATCCAAGCGGTACATTGTCGGTGCGTCCCGAACGCTCGCGTAACTATGTGCTCACCGTGTATGACAATACCGGTCGTAGCCAGAATTGTTACACAAACCTCACGGTTACTGGCAGTCCGTATGTCTCGCTTACCAGCATTCCATACACCGGATTCGATGCAGGCCCTATCGGCAGCATGATCTACTGGCTTGGTATGGTGGTATGGGCATTTGGCGCAGCCTACCTGATTACGCATTACCGCGGTGGTGTTGCAAGTATGTTTGGCGGTACTCGCCAGATGCGTTATGCACCTGCATCAGTACAGCCAGAAGCTATGATTCTCAACGAAGTTATCATCGCGAAGGAGCCAACTCCGGTTGCTCCTGAGCCGATTGTCGTTGAGAAAAAGCGGGAAGAGGCACCAGCTTTTGTTCCTCGCGCTGAAGCGTTTGCTTCAAGCAAGGACACAATGGTGCTCGAGACCCGCGCAGGAGAGATGCCACGATTGGTCATCACTCGCAACTAACGGGATTCGGAAGAATTCACACTGGACGGGTGCGAGTCTCCAAAATGGAAAAACACAAAACCCCGCGATGCGAGGTTTTGTGTTGTCTGTGTCCGGAAACTCTCGAGAGAGCCCACCGGATTCACAGACGCTATCTGCAAGCATCTGCCCGAAGGCTGATGCTAACTGTAACCACGAAGAACAGTGAGGTGTTCCCTCCGGAACACCTCATGTCAGGGATGGAGTTTACACTTTTTTTGTTGCCTGCAACGACGAAGTGAGTGCTCGTGTGGATATCTCTTCTTTTATCGTGTTTAGAAAATCAGCAAACGGCATTGGACCGACAGAGCCAGAGCGATTTTCCACCGACACTGCACGAGCAGTTTTCTCCTTGTCACCAATCACCAGTACATACGGAATCTTTTGCATCTTCGCATTACGGATGCGTTTACCCAAAGAATCATCTGCAAAAACTTCGACACGGATGCGAACGCCCGCGAGTGTTGTGCGAATTTCTTCGGCATAGTCCGCCTGAGATTCCGATATAGGAAGGAGTGCGACCTGCGTGGGTGCAAGCCATGTGGGGAAGGCGCCGCCATAGTGTTCGATGAGGAATGCCATGATTCGTTCGACGGCACCGATCGATGAGCGATGTACCACGAATGCACGCTTCTTTGTGCCGTCCTCGCCGGTGTAATCGAGCTCGAATCTATCCGGCATGCAGAAATCGTATTGCACGGTAAACGCCGTGTCTTCTTTGCCATTCACATTTTTCATCTGCACATCAATCTTTGGTCCATAAAAAGCCGCCTCACCAGCACCCTCGTAGAATGAACAGCCACGGCCTTTCAAATGTTCGCGCAAGAGCCGTTCGCCTTTCTCCCATGCGGCATCGTTTTTATAATATTTTTCAATATTTGTGCGATCGCCAAGCGAGAGGCGATAGCGATAATGGTCGTCAAGTTTGAGTCCAAACACGCCAGAAATATATTCTATCAAGTCAAGCGCACGACCCACCTCGGACACAGCCTGTTCTTCGCTTGCGCATATAATGTGTGCGTCTGCGAGGCAAAAAGTACGCACCCGTTGCAAACCCATCAGCTCGCCGGATTGTTCATAGCGATACAATTGCGCAAGCTCGGCGATACGCATGGGCAATTCCCGGTAGCTATGCGGACGAGATTGATATAGGCGGAAGTGGTGCGGACAGGTCATCGGGCGCAACATGAATTTCTCGTCGTCTATTTCAATCGGTGCGTACATCGAATCTTTGTAGTGCGGATAGTGGCCCGATTTTTCGTATAGCTCAAGCTTGGCGATATCGGGAGTGTTTACATGGAGATACCCACGCTTAATTTCCTCGTCCACAATGAATCGCTCGAGCTCGCGGCGAATCGTAGCACCTTTGTGAGTAAAGAGGGGGAGGCCTTTGCCGACCATGTCGTCTATGTAAAACAAATCAAGCTCGCGACCCAGTTTTTTGTGGTCGTGCTCGTGGGCTTCTTTTTGTATTTCATCTGCCATGGCGACATCGTAGCACGGCTAGTGGCCGCTGCGTTCTATTGACAAAATGCTATAAAAGGTATATAATATAAAAAGAATAGCGAAATACAGTTGTTTTCTAGGCTTTTCAGCATTGTGCACGGCAGAGAGGGCGCAATTTTCAACTAATACCATCTCCAACTAATCTCTGAACACCAAGTCTTGAAGATTATGGCTATAGCTCGAAGAAAAAATCTCAATGTATCTGCGGATATATTTCACTTTTTTCTTCATCGCCATACCCACAATTTTCTGCGACTTTTGTTCAAACCTTACTTGTCGATGGTATAAGATTTGTGCGCCCTGCCTACCGTGCGCATCCGCGTGCGGGGAACCAGAGAACGAAAGAGGCCCAAATGTCTTTTCTGACATGGCTGTTTGGTACGAGCTCGAGCGACGCAGTGGCAACCTCCAAGACTGCCGCCGCGCCGACCGTGCACTCGATCAGGCATCTGCCTCCGACAAAGCCTGGAACGGCGGGCCACGCCATTCCGGTCTCGACGACCCTCTATGCGACTCCCGTGTCGAAAGGCACCAGGGTGCTCGCGCCGTGGGAAATGCATGTGGCAAGCTCCGATGCCTACTGGCACCAGGTTCGTGAGCTCAACCTCGACGGCGCCGACCCGAAGGTGGTCTCGTTCTGGCCCGAGGGGATGGACAAGTCCACTCCGCGCCACGACGAGTACCTGAACAACGGTACGCTTCTCGAATTCGGCCCCGTTCGGGTCGTTCCTCGCGGAGAGCACCCGTGTGCCGACCATCTCTACAATCTCTACGGGCCTGGCATCCAGGTCTTCGAGATCAGAAAGATGGTGCCCGTCATCGTTCACGGGCAGATCGGCGACGAGTCGATCCAGTTCAGGACGAGCGAGAGCGAGAGCGAGGCAGGGGCTACCGTCCCGCCGAATTCCTTCATTCTCGAGAGCCCGATGAAACCGGGCCAAGCATACTTCAATACGCCTAAGAAGTTCGGCCAGCTCTACGACGGCAAGGTGATCCCTGGCCCCGTGCCGCTCGGCATGATCGACGGCGTCAAGAAGTCGTGGCAGCAGTACGGTATCCGAATCTAGTGCTCCTCTATTGCTGAGGAGCCCCACCACCTTCACGGGCTGGTGACCCACCGGATCTGCGACACAACTACCGAGGGCTCGCGTTCTATACGCGAGCCCTTGCCTTTTTACATAATAATGGTAAGGTTTTTTGAGCGAGCAGCCACACGGCTGTTTTTTGCTGTTTGAGAAATGGAGTAGAAAAAAATGAAAGCAACAACAGTGCGCGTGTTCGAAAGAGCATGTATCGCAGTGGCAACGATTGCGCTTGGTGGAGTGCTCACACGCTTCGCTCTCTCACAAGCCGACTATCTGCTGATTCAAGAGACGCCGACCATGGCATTTCTTTTTGCGCTTGCGGTCGCTAGTTTGGGCTTCACCGCATTTTGGATTGCGCATTCGCGGTCACTTGGTTGGATACTCACACTGCCACTCTCGTGTGTGGCTACGGCGTATCTACTGCTTATCGGCTTCTACACGCATCAAAGCGTGAGAGAACATGATGCGCTCGTCCACACGAATGGCACTGTTGCATACCCATTCAAAAACATGCACACGCGTCAGTCGGGGTGGATCATCGTGGGGCAACAGTACTATCGTGTGGTTCGCGCTGTACGAACCGAGCATGAACTTAGCGAACTCACGGTCTCCGTTGCATTTACTGACGAAGTAATACGCGCATGGAGAAAAGACAAACCTTTGGTAAGTGCCACCTACGACATTAACCATGAAATCTTCGAGCTAGTGAACAAAGAAAAGAGGTCGGCGCGTCTTGCTCTCCTCAAGAATGATGGCGAAAGTCTTCGCAAGCTCTACTGTGAAGCTGGCGCGAAGGCATATGCGACTAGCATGTGTCCGTTTTCCCAAATCACATTCCACTTCGGTCGTCGCTACTATGGCCAGAGTGATTTGTGGAGCGATCAGTATACTGTTCCAGAAGTAATCAACGAAAAAATGGGATCGGTTGCGGCAAAATTTCTGGTGGGGAATCGCTACAATCTCAAAGTTGACGAGGCGGAGCAACTCTTGAAGGTGGTAGTTGAAGATACGAGTGTCTCCGCGTATGACTTGTACAAAGTTCTCGCACGCATGTCACATCTGTCAGACGCGGCACGGGCACCGATGTGGGATGCTCTGTACCTGCGCACCGACGCCGCGTGCGTGCTCCTCACGGTAATGCAAGAAATGGTTGGCCTCACTGATGCCGACCGTGAGCGTATTCGCAGTGCTGTAAAAAAGACCAATCACCCTGGGTGCGCCAGGCGTGCACTGGACTATAAAAGTACTATGGCCGCTATGGCTATACCGCTTACGGATACCGAACGAAACGCGCTACGCATTGTCATTGCGCGCGGTGTGGACACGGCACTTGTCGACCGCATGCTTGCTGAAGGCAAGTCGATTGACGAAGTTGAGCGGGAAGCAGCTATTGTACGCTTGATCACCGGCGAGATACGCGATATCGAGCATGAACTGCGATATAATCGCGTCAAATTAACCCCTGTGGAGCGCCGGCGTGTTCTGGCTCGAGTACTCGAGTTACGCGAGACCGATTTTCAGAAAGGCAGGTATGCACCCATCAGTATTCTCTCAGGAAAAATACTTGCGGAAAGTGAGCGCACAGAGCTCATGGACGCACTCAAAATGCGTATTCGTACGGAGCCCAGTCTTCTTTCTGGGGTGGTGTGGGCTCTGACAGGTGTGGACGACGGGGGAAAAGCATTGCAGGGAGTACTCGCTCTCGCACTCGAATTTCCCGCTATCCATTCGGCGAAGATTCTTGAAGGTATGGCACCGCGATTCAGCGACCTTCAGAATGAACGGAACAAATTGTACGACCACATCATCGCATCGGGCGACAAAATGGCGTGCTCGATTGTCGTACGAATCAGGTATGATTCGTATTATCGATATAGCCCATCGGCGGAACGCCTCGCTGGGCTTAAGAAGTGTTCACTGTAATAAAAGACGCCCCTGGAATTTCCAGGGGCGTTTCTTTATCTGTACAGTATGCCTACCCGAACCCACTGATTTCCTTACGCGGCGACCCTCAACGAGTGGGAAGGGCGGGTCGTATCGGAGAGAACGCGCACTTTTGGCGCGGGTGATTTATTGGCAAGTGCGCCTTCGAAAGCAGGGAAGCCAGCAGCTTCACACAGCTCAGTCACGAAGGCAAAAGAATCCGCGTGCGAAAGCCCAAACTCAAGGGCTGCCTCAGCGAGCATCAGCCGATGCTGATTGCGCTCGCTGAACGAGCTAGAGGCCATAGTTTGCGCGCATGACATGGCGAGCAATTTGAAGGCGGTGGCATTTCGTGATGAGGGGTTCAATCCCATGTCAAAAGGTATCCTTCTCTCTCGTACAGGCTCAGTGGAATATATCACAACCAGGGCATTGCGTCAATTAAATTTGACACAGTCTGTAAATATGCTCTTATTCACAATGGCTTAATCGCTTCTGCCACAAAACTTTTTTCTTCATTACGCGGCGAGATGCGCCCCTTCACTAAAATACATGCGCCAGGATTGAGGAGCATGCCGTACTCTTTGAGTACGCGCGGAAAACATACCACCTCGATTGCCCCTCCATAATCAGCAAGTGAAAGAAATGCCATCTTCTCGCCACTCTTGGTGATGATTTCTTGTTTGGTGTCTATAATGCCTGCAAAAACAGTCTGTGTATCAGGTGGCAACTTTTCCTTTGCCTGCGTGATGTCGAATTTCTGCTTTGCGAGTTTTTCTTTATGAGCGTCGAGCGGGTGTCCGGAAATATACAGACCCAGGAGTTCTTTTTCCCAAGTGAGTTTCTGAGGCATGGGTGCGGGCGGCGCCGGCGGAATTTTCAAGGTTGTCAAAAGTGCCTCGGTACCAAAAAGTGAGTTTTGATTTTTTGGCGCGTTCGCATGCTCCTTGTGGTAACTTAAAAGGAGCTCGATATGTGCAAAGAGTGCCCCTCGTTCACCCAAATTGTCGAGGCCACCGGTTTGTATCAGTGCTTCGAGTGACTTTTTGTTTAGGTTGCGATCGGTCACGCGGGACAGGAAATCCGATAATGATGTAAATGGTCCGCCCTGTGTGCGCGTCTCGATAATAGTGTTTGAAATTCCCTCGCCAAAATTCTTGATACTTTGCAGTCCAAACCGAATGCGCGCGTCGTCGACAACCGTAAAGTCGGTGAAGCTTTCATTCACATCAGGAGGTAATACTTGGATGCCCATACGGCGACATTCACCGACGATTTTTCCCACCTCCTCAACATCGCCGGAATCCGCAGTAAGAAGCGCCGCCATGTAGTCTACGGGATAGGTAGCCTTCATATACGCGGTTTGATATGAGAGGTTGCCATAGCTTGCGGCATGCGCTTTATTGAATCCATATCCCTGGAACGGCTCGAATAGCTTCCATAACGCCTCAGCGTCGCGTTTGCCCATGCCACTATGTTTGTTGCAGCCCTCAACAAACAACACATGTTGTTTGGCCATCTCTTCGGGAATCTTTTTACCGACTGCTTTGCGGAAGCGGTCAACTTCTCCCCATGAATAGCCGGCAAGCTCGACCGCGGTCATAAGCAGGTCGTCTTGGTAGACCAGTACGCCAAAAGTCTTGTCGAGGTATGCTTTCATTTTTGGGTGAATATAAGTGACTTGGGCCTTGCCGTGTTTGCGGGCAATGTACTCATCGATGTTGTCCATTGGTCCGGGACGATACAGGGCGACCATCACATTGAGATCATCGACCTGTGTTGGTTTTAATTTAACAAGGTAGCTGGTCATGCCGTCACTCGCCATCTGGAAAACACCAAGTGTGTCTCCTTTGGCGAGCATTTCAAAAGTCCTCGGGTCGTTCTTGGGTAGGCGATTTACATCGACAACAATGTCTCGGCGTTTTTTTACTCGTGCCACTACATCAGCAAGTACTGAAAGGTTCTTGAGACCGAGAAAGTCGAATTTCAAAAGCCCGGCATCTTCGACGGCATGCATGTCGTACTGAGTGATAGTCTTGCCGCCTTTCGGGTCCAGCTGGATCGGAACATATGAGTCGACTGGACCAGGGCCAATCACAACACCGGCCGCGTGGACACCCACATGGCGTGCATTTCCTTCAATTTTTTTTGCCAAATCGAGCACCTCGCGTGCTTCAGGGTCAGTGTCATACACTTCGCGTAGCTCAGCGACCTCCTTGAGCGCTCCATCGACAGTGACGGGAAATCCCTGTTTTCCGAAAGGGATTATTTTTGCAATTTTGTCACCGACACTGTATGAGTGACCCAGTGCGCGCGCGACATCGCGCACAGCCGCACGGGCCATCATGGTGCCAAAAGTGCCCACCTGTGCCACATGGTCGGCACCATACTTTGCGCGCGCGTAATCAATGAGGTCGTCGCGGCGGTTGTCGGCAATATCCATATCGATATCTGGCGGCGATGGGCGATCGGGATTCAAAAATCGCTCGAAGGGGAGTTGGAATTCGAGGGGATTTACCGTGGTAATGCCAGACACATACGACACAAGAGAACCGGCGGCAGAGCCACGCGTGTTGGTAAATATTCCGGCTTGTTCCGCGTGGGCGAGCAGGTCTCCCACCACAAGAAAATAGGGTGAATACCCTTTTGTCGCAATCACCGAAAGTTCGTAATCAAGACGGGCAAGAATCTCGGGAGTGCGCTCGAGTCCTCGTTTTTCGATACCAGCATAAGCAAGTTTTTTCAACTCAGTATCATGCGAGCTTCCGGCTGGTACAGGAAAGTCGGGGAAAAACCACGCGCCCAATTTGATTTCCAGGTTGCATAAATCTGCGATCCGCATCGTATTTTCCAAAAGCTCAGGTTCGTCCTTGAATCGGTCCTTTGCGTCAGATTGTGTAATGAACGAAAAATCCTCCGCGCCGACACCCATTTCTCTATCCAGGTGGCCGCCGCTTTTGATTTTGATTACCAGCTCACGCGCAACAGAATCTTCGGGAGCAAGATAGTAGGTGTCGTGCGCCGCCATGAGGGGCACTTGGTGCGTACGAGCAAATGCACTCCATTTTTTCATGCGGTCCTCGTGCCCTTCGATTTCCGGATGATGAGTCACTTCGGCATACAAAAACTCTCCAAATTGCGCGCGGTACCATTCGATGGATTCTTGAGCGCGAGCCTCGTCTTGTTCTTTGAGATGCCGTGCAGATTCGGCCGCAAAAGAAGGGAGGATTGCTATCAGACCTTCTTTGTATCGTTCGATAAGTTCGCGGTCGATGCGTGCGTTATAGTAGAAGCCCTCGGTGTTACCCAGTGATGCTAGTTTTATCAGATTGTGATACCCGACTTCGTTCATCGCAAGTAGCACCAGGCGACTCATTTGGTTGTCGATACGATGTTCTTTATCAAAACGGGTTCGGGGCGCTACGAACGCATCCATGCCGATGATAGGCTTTATCCCAGCCTTCCTGCATTCTTTGTAGAAATCAATGGTGCCGTACATGCTCCCATTGTCGGTGAGAGCAAGTGCGGTTTGCCCATCTTTTTTTGCCGCCTCTACCAACGCGTCGATTTGTGGGAGTGCTGTAAGGAGCGAGTAGTGCGAGTGGGTATGTAGGTGTACAAAATCTCCAGCACGCGACATACCTGCATTATATACGCATATGCGAAGCTGAGCATTTTCGGGCGCGTCAAGGTTTGTTTTTTAAGGAACTTGGTACACTGACCCCGGAGACGAAAAGGGAATCGAGGAGAGCCACATGTCTGCAGAACTACTGCGGCCACCCGTGTACCATGCGAAGCCTTTGCGCTGCGAGCCGTTGGTGTTTACCGCTGGTCCCATCCAAGGGACTGCCGACTGGCAGGAAGAGGCAATTCGAATGCTTCAGGTCGCCTGGCCAACAACGCATATTGCATGTCCGCGATCGTCTATCTGGGAGAAGTCCATGACTCCGAATGAACGGGACTACCTCTTCGAACAGCAGGTGCGATGGGAGCACTATTATCTGAATCATGCACTGCGACATGGTGTAGTGTTGTTCTGGCTCGCACCAGAGATGCAACATTTTCCCGAGCGGGCGTATGCGCAGACGACGCGTTTCGAGCTCGGATTTGTTTTAGGGAGCGCTCTTGCAATGAAGAGTGTGGGATTCAATCGTGATTACCCACTGCCACTTGTAGTGGGAATTCACCCACAATTTTCCAATCGTAGTTATTTGCGAAAGACACTCGCCTATCACGCTGTGCCGACATACGACGCACTCGAAGACACTGTTGAGGCGGTTGGTGTGGTCATCGATTTGTTGAGGAAGTGACGCTAAAAGACGGCCTTCTTGGCCGTCTTTTGTTACACTACCTCCATGAAGCGGTTTGTGGTGGGTATCGACGAAGTGGGTCGTGGGCCAATCGCTGGTCCAGTGACTGTGGGCGCTGTCTTGCTCCCTCTCGAACAAAGCGAGTGGCGCTTATGGGAAGGACTGAAGGACTCTAAGAAACTTTCGGAAAAGAAACGAAACGAGTGGTATATGCACATAAAGCAACAGAGTATCGCATGCGCAGTGTCATTCATAAGTGCGCACGATATTGATGTACGAGGGATTGCTGTTGCCGCCCGTGATGCGGCTCGTGGCGCGCTCGATCAACTATATGCCGACCCATCTACGGCAAAAGTACTTCTTGATTGGGGGTTGCGTGTTGGTGCCGAGTGGGAGCAAGAGCAATTCGTAAAAGGGGACGAGCGATTTCCGGTGATTGCCCTCGCTTCAATTTTCGCAAAAGTAGAGCGAGATACTTACATGAAGAAGCTGGCAGAAAAAATACCCGGGTATGGATTCGAGCAGCACAAAGGGTATGGCACCACTGCCCACTACGCAGCTCTTGCAAAGATGGGTCCGTCACGCGAACATCGTACAACTTTTTTGTAAACCACTCTTGGACGAGCTCTTAACAATAGTGGAGATGCAAAAAAGCACACCAAAGGTGTGCCTTATCACTGTGTTCTGCTGCGCGCGGAAATATAGGCAACTGTCTTTCTGTAGTCGTCTGTTGGCATCCATGAGTACCAGGGTGTAGAAGACCCACTGGCCATAAAACGCACAAGCGTAATAGAGACGCCACTGGTTTGCCCGATTTCCTCGACATGTTCGAGAGACTCAATGAGAAGCATGTCAAAGCGGCATGATCTGGCAATCGGACTCAACTCCATGGCCTTTTCAAGTTTTTCAGCCGGCAGGGAATCGTCCATCATACGCGCCAGACGATGTACTTCGCGCACCGCATCAGCTGAGGGGCAAAAGTACCATACATGACGAACTGGCTCAGGAAGCCGTATTGGGTCTGCTCGGGCACATTGTCCGAGGGTGACAGCTAGCAGAAAAGCGAAGGCTGACAAGGCTAAAGCCAGATAGACGCTTCTTTTGAACATGCAGTCCTCTCCACTGACTCTCTATTGGAACTATGCCATAAAACTGTGTTTTTGTGATGAAGCTATCCTCAATAGAGGGGATTCGGCGACTATCTCTCTGACTTAAGTGTTTTGTGTTTTTGTAGGTGGATTGGCTCGTAACTCCTCGATAATTTCGAAGATGTTTTTCAACAAGGAAGTTTGTATTGCGCGAGTTTGGAGCTGTGGCGGGTCGTTTGGTTTGATGCCAGCTTCAATATTAATATAACCCTGAGAGGTGTGGCGTGCGATGTATTGAGACAGAGAACCATCCAGACTACCTTCAGGACGGACATATTCAATCAATGCATTAATTCCTCTCATCTGCAATTGTTGAGCCAGTACTCGCAACGGGTGCGAGGTGCCTCGTTCTGCATTAGGGAGTGCAATCCAGACGACATCTCGCTTGTTTTTAGGATCAGAGAAAAAAATCTCGAAGCGTGGGTCCGTAAAAGATTTTGCAATACTTGCGGTGAAAGAACCAATGGGGGCGTTGTTGTGAAGTGTTATGTAAGGATTTAATACATCGTTCGATGCCCGTCGCCTTTGATTTATGAGTCCGAGGACATGCTCGGCGAGTGGCCAGAATTGTGAACCTGGCTTGAACATACGATTTGGGTCTTGGTTGAGTCGGGTTCCTGTATTTGTTCGGAGCTCACGATTTCCTCGAGAGTCGAAGGAAAAGAGGGACCCTCCTCTGGCTGCAATTGATCTTAATGCAGTGTCAAAAGCCGCGTCTTCATTGTCGTGGGGAACAAAAAGGACTTCATTTCTAGAACCATTTTTACGAAATTCCAGCAGGTCAACAGTAACCCCCCCCACGGCGCACTCAGAGCGGAAAACCTCAATGCCCTGCTCTCTTATATATTCAAGATTGCCGCGTTCAGATTTTTTTCCGAGATCCTGCGTCTGAGCCAGGGCCTCCAAGGGCTTGAGTAGCAAGGTTGCTGCGGCCGCAGTGCCAGCGCGAAGAAACCGTCTCCTATCCATCATTCCGTCCATAGATACAGTATGACATACTTTCCTTCCATCGAGCTGAAGAAGATGAAACACATCGGTAATACCTCAAAGTTCGACCTTTGAGGGAAAATGGTGGCATGGATATCAACCTAAGCCACCATTTTTGTATGGTAAAAGCAGTGATGAAAGCGGGGTATCGTCTGGTACCTGCCGTCCCCCAGGTCCTCCTGTCGCAGGCAGAGCGCTGGAGGAAGCAAGCGGTACTCCTCAAGCTCTCCCAGGGAGCGCGAACACGCCTCGAGTGGTTCATCTGGCACCAGTGCCATGGAGAGAACGCCTCCCTGACAGCTCGTCACTTCGGTATCACTGGCAAGACCTTCTGGAAGTGGCATACACGGTTTGACCGGAAGAATCTTCGTACCTTGGAGGAGCGAAGTCGCGCCCCACAACAGGTACGACAGAAAGAGATCACACCACTTGAGGAAGGTCGCATCATACTTCTCCGACAGGCACACATGCGCTGGGGCAAGATGAAGCTCTCGGTGCTCTACAAAAACATCTACAAGGCACCACTCTCCTCGTGGAAGGTGCAGTACACCATCAAGAAGCACGGACTGTACTTCCACCCAAAAAGAAACGCTCAGACACAGGCCAAACGAAGACACTCCACGCAGAAAAAGCGCATCACCGAGCTCACGAAACAACCATTCCCCGGCTTTCTCATTGCACTCGATACCATCGTGCTATGGATTAACGGCCAAAAGCGGTATGTGTTCACGGTCATTGACACCGTCTCCAAGATTGCCTTCGCGCGCATGTACACCACCAAGAGCTCTGCGAACGCTGCCGATTTCCTCAATCGCTTCATGTATCTCTTGGACCATGAGGTATGGAATGCGGGACATGACAATGGGAGCGAGTTCCACAAGCACTTCCAGAGGGCGATTGAGAAGCAGGGTATCAACGACTGGTGGAGCCGTACGCATACACCCAAAGACAATCCCGTGAACGAACGGTTCAATCGTACGCTTCAGGATGAATTCATTGCCCTCGGTCATCTCACTGCCGATTGCGAACGGTTCAACAAAGAGGTGACCGAGTGGCTCATTGAGTATGCCTTTGTTCGTCCACACCAATCGCTTGGGTATCAGACGCCGTGGGAGTATTATGCGAAGGCTACCAAACTGTTACCGATGTACTCGTCTTGTACACGAGCTTGCAGGCCTCTTTCGTTATGGTATACTACCCCACTATGGTAGTACGCATGCGTTCAACGCGCTCACACCGCAATAATCGTCGCAGTCACCACGCGCTCGTGGCCCCTGCTGTTGCCAAGTGTGAATGCGGAGCAGAACATCGTCGTCATCAGGTGTGCAATTCTTGTGGTAAGTACCGTGGCCGTCAGGTCATCGATATTGTAGCCCGCACTGAACGCACACAAAGCCGTCTCAAGCGTAAGGAAAAAGCTCTCAAGGAATCAGGTCAGGCGACCGCCGCAGACAAAGAGGAATCAAAGAAAGAAACAAAGGTTGCAAAGAAATGAGACAAGAGAAAGCGCGGGGATATCCCCGCGCTTTCTCTTGTCTATTCGTAAGCACGGTATACTACCTATCATGGCCAATCGCAGACTTTCTCGGTCCATTGTTCTTCAAACGCTCTTTGAGTGGGATGCGTCGGGCTACAACATCTCCTCAGCCGAACTCAAAAAACGCCTCGACGCGAACGCACTTGAATTTGGTGGCACCAAAGGTGACGAGGGGTTCATGAAAGATCTCATGAATACTGTTGTTGCAAAACGGATCGAATTGGACGCAGTGATTGAAAAGGCTGCTCCGGAATGGCCGATTGATAAAATTGCGCAAATCGACCGTAATATTTTGCGCATCGGACTTTCCGAGCTTTTGTTTGCCGATCGTGCGCAGGTGCCGTCAAAAGTAGCCATCAACGAGGCCATCGAATTAGGTAAGTCTTTTGGCAGTGACACTTCCGGAAAGTTCATAAATGGTGTCTTGGGTGCGGTGTACATCGAGATGGGGGAACCAGGCAAGAATGATGGTCCCAAACGCCCCAAGAAGCCTTCACGAGACAAAATGCCTCGCGAAGAATTGGTGGGTGCCGTCACTTATGCGCGAGATAGCGGTAATGTGTATCTGTCACTCGTGCATGACATTTTTGGCCACTGGACTCTCTCCAAAGGGAAGTTGCAGTCAGGAGAAACCCACGAAGATGGCTTGAGGCGCAAAGTGAAAGAGGAAATGGGTCTCGATGTCATTGCAATTCAGGACGAACTCGGAGAAAACGAATATATTGCCAATGATCCTGCAGTGGACGGTGGAAAAAAGATTCGCCACGCCACCTACTTCCTTGCGGAAGTACCATTCAATGACCTTATTCTCAAAAAAGAAGGCGGGTTAGACGATGCCCAATGGTTTCCACTTGCGGCCGCAGGCGATCTCAACTTTTACGATGATATTTTGCCGGTTGTCACTCGTGCAATCAATATTTTGGTACAAAAGAGGGGATAGCAACTCGTTTGACCGCAGTTTTTTCGTGCGTTATTATCATCCTATGAAGGAGAAATTTTTTGTCAAAACACGGTACGGAGAGTTTCGGGCCGTTGCTGACTATAGTAAGAAGGACAAAGTCTACCATGTGCACGCCCCGGCATTCCCTGGAATTCTAACAAACGCAGATACGCTAGGTGAAGCCAAGCGGTATGCACGCGAAATCATTGAGTTACAGTGCCTTGCAGCCTTTGACGACGGGAAAGTCGTTATTGATGACATGAATCGAATTTTCGGTGTAAACAAGCGACCGATGCGTGCGGGAGTGGTCGTCCTTGCATGAGTCTTTTGCCAGTTCTCACTGCGGCGAAGATTTTGCGAGCACTTTTGCGTGGAGGGTATTATGTAGTTCGACAAGTGGGGAGTCATGCGCAACTAAAGCACGGTTCAGACCCTACAATTCTGGTGACGGTGGCACGGCACAGCAAGGATGTTACCAGAAAGGTATTGGCAAGTATTCTTAAGCAAGCTAAACTCACGCCAAATCAGTTTCTTGATTTGTTACGTAAATAATTTATGGAATTAGAACATTTTGAGACAAAGACAGGGTTTGTATTCAACAACAAAGCGCTTTTGCGCCAAGCATTCACACACCGGTCCTATCTTAATGAACACAAAGGTATGGGCGAGCACAACGAACGCCTTGAATTTTTAGGTGATGCTGTGCTCGAGCTCGTCGTATCGGAGTTTCTCTATGAAAAATATCCCGACAGGCCCGAGGGCGAGCTTACTTCGTATCGCGCGGCGCTGGTGAACACCAACAGTATCTCCGAGGCCGCACAGGAACTCGACATGAACACACACCTACTTCTCTCCAAAGGTGAGTCAAAAGACACAGGGCGCGCGCGCCAGTTTATCCTTGCCAATACATTCGAGGCGTTTATCGGCGCATTGTACATGGATCAAGGATACAATGCGGCAAAGAAATTTATCGCTCAGGCATTATTTGGCAAGACCGACGCTGTTGTAGAGGGGCGCCTCTGGCAAGATGCGAAAAGTCGCTTTCAGGAGCTGGTTCAAGAGCGACATGGAGTCACACCACACTATGAATTGGTAGACGAAGAGGGCCCGGATCATGATAAATATTTCACTGCGGGCGTTTTTATCTCGAGCGAAAAAGTAGCCGAAGGAACAGGGAAGTCAAAACAAGAAGCCGAACAATCTGCGGCCGAACGCGCGCTCAAAGTGAAGGGGTGGTAGTTTGGTGGTAGTTGCACTTGTGCCAACTAGTGGTATAGTTCCTTTAGAAAAAAGTTCTCTCTTCGTGGTGGAGAAACCCATGTGGACGCTTGGTATAGGCTTGGCACTAGTGAGTATCGTTGTTACTGTTATCCTGTTGCCAAAAAAATACAAAGAGGCTCTGGTAATGGGTCCGATTTCCCTTTTCGCCGGCGTTTTCCTTTGGGCAGGGTTAGCCCTTTTAGGAACACTTGCCGTGGTAGCGGTAGTACAGCTTCTCCACCATCTTTTTCTATAACTCGGCCTCCTCCTGTGGAGGCCATTCGTTTTTCTTGGCAGCAAATTACGCAAGACTCTCAACAAAATCTCGTGGAGTTGCAATTGATTGCACCGGTGTCTCTTGGGCCCCAACGCGGACAACCCCTGTCAATGCGTCATAGGTGACGGCATCGTTTCTTCCTCGGGTATTGAGCTCGGTACGGATACCATTAAGTACGGTCGCGATACGCGTTGCGGTCTCTGGGACAGTGCTACCACCGATGACTACCAATTGTTCTTCTGCAAAGGCGATGAGCTGTTGCGGGGTAATTGGTGTGGTTCGTGTAATTGCCCCAAGCGCTCGGGTGCGTCGTTCAAAGAGTTCGTTCAAGAGGTTTAATCGTGCAAACAAAGTCGTCGCCTCTGGCGTCACCACATCGGATTTTCCAGCAATTGGTACTCGCATATCTGGCCACTTGGTTGCACCCATGGCCTTTATTTGATCGGTAGTATCGCGAATGGCGAGCCCGGTTTCGTAGGTGAGCGCATGTGCAGAAAGCTCGTATTGGGCGGCATTCTGGTACCATTCGGCAATATGGGTCGATAGTAGTTCAGTCATCTTTGCATCGTCCTCGGGCTTTTCTGCAACAAAGGGTAGATATCCCGGATAGAGTATTGTGGCGGCAGGAGCTTGGGTACCAGGATCATACAAGTGTACTTGTAGAATTGGGCGGCCATACGGATCTTCGTGCTCGTAGGCGGTGACTGCTTCGTAGCTCTTTGTGCTTCTGCGCAGTGGATTTTCAGGTCCTGCTGCATTGGCTGTTTGATTGATGAACGCCACAGCGGTTTGGTTTACTAAGGTCATTTGGGCAGAAAGGCGATCAGGGTCGATTGCTTCACGGCCAAACAACGCACGGCGTACTTCAGATTCAATGTCGGCAATCATATTAGCATCGGCATCTCCGATTTCAGCCCGTGCTCGGTCAAGGAGTCCTTGTGGCTGTACTGATGTCGTGCCACGAAATGCCTCGGTGTATGCAGGGTTACCAGCATTTACGGCCCAGTCCTTGCGTGCCACACTTTCTTCCTTGCGAGCGATGGCGACAAGGCGATTCAGTGCGTGTCGCCGTCGTCGTTCTATTTCGGATGCGACATAAAAGGCTACTTCGTTGTTGGTGATGGCAACCTCGCTCTTTCCATCCATAGGAATGGCGATGGGGTTTTCGGAAAACTGTTTGAGTGTCTCGTTGGTGAACGGCTGTGCATAGACACGGCGAAGTAACTGATCGTAAAGAGCAGTCTCGGTCATGAGCGCTGTCCGCTCGGCTCGCATTACGCGACGATTGAGTGCATCAATCTGCTTGCGTACTCCCTGAGTGTATTCGGCCGACATCTCACCAATTTTGCGAGGGTCTTTGTTTATAGTTTGCGCAAGGGTGAATAGCGGTTTGAAACCAGGTTCTATGTCACTCAGGAGAGTGGCCAAGTAAGCGGGATCTTTTTTAATCTTTTCAATCTCAGCTTCAATCCAGTCCTGGTATGCAAGGCGTTCTTCCACATCTTCGCCGAGTGGCATTTGCAAAATCCGGCGCCATGAAAGAAGTGTTCGTGTAGGGAGGTTCCTGATTCCTGCTAATTGTTCTTTTGCTTTCAAAGCGGTGACTTCTGAGCACGCCTTCTCATGCAGACGAGTACGAATCGTGGCAAGTGAAATCGGAGTCAAATCGACACCTGCAATAATGCGCGCGCTTGCATTCACATTGTTGTTTACATACTGCTCGAGCATTTCGGCCAAATCGTCTTCGCTTTCCTCCATGGCTTTCCTGTAGCCTGGCATTTTTTCACGAAGGTACTGTTGGCGTCTGCGCGTGTAGCGTATGGAAGGGTAGACAGTGGCAACATCGGTCAATCCATAGAGTAATGCGATGCTTCCGTTCCACAGAGAGCGCCTGCCGGTGTCAGTAAGGTCAACGCCAAGTGCCTTACCTAGAATCGCGTATTCTGCATCAGAATAGAGGAATGGCACGGCACTGATTACTGGAGGGGCGGGGATTTTTGAAGCACCGAGCGCAATGGCACCAAATTTCATGTCGAGATTGTCGGCGCGGGATCCAAACGAAGCCATAAGATCGCCAAACCGCTGTTGGACTTCGGTGTTCCAAGTCTCGGTGGTAAATGTTTTGTACGAGGCGGCAAAGGCGGCTTTGCTAGACGCGAGTGTGGTGAGAAGATTTGGTACTTCCTGTCCCGACTGTGCAGTAGGCGGGAAAAGCTCGTACAAGAAGTGGGCAACAGGGCCAGTGGTACTGAGGCTTGCGATCTGTGCCTCAAGGCTTCCTTTTGTCGCATCAAGAGACTTGGTAGTTGTCCCGAGTCTTACAGTGGCAAGCGCCGAGGCGAACTGTGCGAACCCTTGTCCCTCAGGGACACCAAATTCTGCAAGCTTGGCGTCTATGGCCGCCTTGTCTGCGGGGCGTAATTTAGGCGTGACTGCGCGAAATAGTGCATA
Organism: Patescibacteria group bacterium; assembly: GCA_038064835.1. Taxonomy (GTDB): domain Bacteria; phylum Patescibacteriota; class Minisyncoccia; order Phycocordibacterales; family UBA2100; genus JACQKA01. The sequence goes on along the minus strand of JBBTSD010000011.1, from coordinate 42,407 downwards.
GCGCTTCGCGGCTGTAATAGGTCCGTCCCCAGCAGCGGTGGGCGAGAAAGTCCAACCCATCTGTTTCACAAGGGCCTGTTGCTCAGCAGTGAGCTCTGTTGCTATCTTGGCAACACCATTCTTTTCAGCAGAAATATAAGCGCGGAAAAAAGCGTCGATATTTCCCGGGACTGCGGCAACGGTTTGGCGGGCAGTCTCAATTGATGCAAATTCAGGAGCAAGCGTGGACAGCGCCTCAGTTGCATAGGTTGACATCACTTGTGCCCCAACGATGGCGTAGTTAAACCCATGACCAGCAAAAGTTGCTGCGACCAAAGTTGCCATAACGGCTCGTGTCATGGCAGATGGATCATTGCGAAATGCGGCAGCGAGCGCATTTTCGCCAGGTCGTTGTACGGCCATGTCACGCATGGTGTCTTTGCCGGTGACTATGCCGCGGGCAATAACGAAAGCCGCGGCACCAACCATACCTTTCAAAATCATTTCGAGTGTCTGACCTCCGCTAAAAAGAGGGTTCTCGAGCATTTGTAAGATTGAGGCCCGGACAGTGTCGGGTAGTTTGGCAACCAGAGCTCCTGCAGTCTTTTGTCCACCACTAAAGCCAGTGCTTGCGGCGATAAGGGCGAAAGCTATATCGAGACCCATGACACCACGGACGCTTTTTTGTATTGCACCTGCAACTGGCGCTTTTTCTCGAGCATAAATATCGGGTGAATCGGGGAATTTTGTGTCTGCAATTGCTTCGGACAACTCGCCGAGGCCACCCACCAAATCGTCGGCAGCAAGCGCGCTTGCGGCAACTGCATATTCGTTTCCCTTTGCCAAAAGTTCGGTTAGACCTTTTCCTTCTACCATGGCTTGTGCAAATTCTTCGTAGCGAGCAGTGCAGACATCAGGTGAGAGTTTCCCCAGAGATTTATTGAGTCCAGTCACGGTAGCCTGGATTCGCTTGAGTCCTTTTTGCCCACCCTTCACATCGTCTGCCAGCTTATCTCCAAGTGCTTTAACAAATTGAGGGTCTTTGAATCGCGCCAAGGCGCCTGCATAGGCTCGCTCACTTATAGCTCCGGCAACAGAAACCACGACAGGGGCACCGGCGACGGGCTGACCGGGAAGCGGTGCCGACTTAGCTGTGCCATCGAGAGCAAGAGGTGTGGGCATCGCTTCCATATCTTGCAATTGTTTCTCCCAGTCTTGGTTGCGCATAAATGCTTCGCCGGTACCGGTGGGTGCGCCACGGACATTGATAGTGATTGGTGTGGGGGTTGGGCCGGGAGTAGTGGGAATCCTGTTTATCATAACGGCAGGACCGGTGCTTGCGGGCGCAGAAGCGGGAATGCCTATGGTTACGCCAGGACCACTGGATGCTGGTGTGGATCCCTGTGCGGAAATTGAAACAGCGGGGCTAGAGGCAGGATTAAAGCCAGCTTTTACTTGAGCCCCCATGAAACGCTGTCGTCCCCCCACTTTTGCTGAAGGGAAATTTACGCCCTTTTCAAATTCTTCTCGAGGGACAGGCTGCCATCCTTTCGCAGTGGCCCAGTCGGAGTATTGATCATACAAGGTTCCCACAGGAACGGATGAACCATCTACCGTCTCGAGTGCCTCACTACTAAAGTCTCCCAAATGATTAGCGGGGGGTGCACTGATAGTTGCTGGAGCTTGCGGAACGGCACCAGGTGTCTGAGCGGCGGTGCCTGCTCCTAAGGCGGTGGTGGATGTGATTGGTGCAAGTGGCGCGTCAGGAGCTTTATCGCGAGCCTCGATAGCTTCGTTTTGTAAGCGCTCAAGAGTAGCGGCAAGATCGGTTGCGCTGGTGCGCAAGTCGGCGATTCTCTTTGCCTCCGGTGAAATTACAGGGGAGTATGAAGGATCGGTCGGTGCAAGCGGTGCGGGGATTTTTGCAGCGGCGTCGTCAAGGGCCTGGATGTCGTCATTTACTACATCAAGCTCCTTAGTGATATCAGTGACCATTGCTTGCCAGTCAGATTTTCCGCCCCCCTTTGTCTCGAGTTGGGCCATGTCTCCAGCTATGTCCTGGAGGTAGTCTCGGACTGTCTCGGGACTTAGGTCCTTGGCGATTGCGTCGAGTTCGGCTTCGGGCTGGAGCGGTTTCTGAACTATCGTTGTATCTGGAGCTGAAGCGGAGGTAGATGATGGGAGAGCGGTGTCAGGAGGAACTACGGCAGGATCAGGGCTTGATGAGGTTGGGGCAGACAGAGGGTCGGCCGGGTCAACACCCTTCCTGAATGCACGCAACGCCTTGGCCCAAGATTCTTTAGCCATAAGTAATCAAAAACTATTAAATAATCGGACTGCCGTTTTCTGTGAACACTGCTCGGACCACATCCTTGCGCTCTTCGGAAAGCTTTGGATCAGCCATCAGGAGACGCAAGATGTCGGCAGGGGTAATTGTTTGATCAGGTTTTGCACGAAGCTCTTGGACGAGTGTGGGCAGGCGATTGGCGATACTCTGCATGCTTTCATACAAGACAACTGAAAGAATTTCTTGGGCAAGCTCGTTTTCTCCCCGAAGGCCATCAATTTCAGTGTACATGCGACCAATAACCTCTGCCTGTTCTTCGCGCAACTTTTCGTTTCGACTTAGTTGGTCCAAAAGGTCTGCGACGCGTGGGTCTTCCCCTGTGGAGGGCATTGCTGATGGTGTAGGTGCCTTTTTTGCCTCCGCAAGATCTGCCTCAAGGCTGGCAATCCTGGCCCCTGCCGCAACAAGAGCGGGCGCGGGTGCAGCAGACATATTCGGCTTGTTTTCGGTATCAAGAGCAGTATTTGCTCGGTCTCGTGCCAGTTCCGCTTCTGCCAAGTCACGACGCGCATCTTCCAATTGTTTGGTAAGCGCGCCAAGCCGCTGGTTCATTTCATCAGTGACGCTTGCAAGGGCCATATCGTTTGCAGTGACAAGTTCTTGTTCCTGGGTTCTTAACCGATTGTTCAATTCGGCAACGCGAGCCTCAAGAGCGCTGACGGCACCATCGCTAATAGGTGCCACGGTGGGTGCAGAGGCAGAACCGCTTCGAGGAAGAGATTCGGCCAATGCTCGCCATTTTTCGGAAGGTTTCATAGCTATATTTGGTCCGCGGGCGTTGTTAATACTGCATCAATTTTCTGCTCCACATCTTCCATTTGGCCGATGAGGTTATCGAGTGCGGTCCGTAGTGATTCGTCATCGGGGTTTTGCACGATGCGTCCTGCGAGTTCAGCGGCAGAGAGCTGGAGTCGGTTAAGATCGCCCTGTAATCGGCTACGCTCAAGTGCGCGTGCAAGCTGATCGCTGGTTGCCGGCGTTTCGGATGTGGGAGCCATACTGCGCGTGCGCTCAGGTGCGGTTCGTGCAGAGACGGGTTTGACGGCTTCTTTCCTTGCTCGAATGGCAGCATCTCGTTTTTCTTGCAAGACATTTTCAGCGCGATCTACTTGTGTCTTTATAGCGAGTATTTCATCTGAGGAAACTTCACGACCCTCTGTCTGGGTCCGTAATAAAAGAGCATGCTCAACCTTGAGTCTGCGAAGGTTCTCGAAAATCTTGGCAGCTTCTTTTGACAGGCGGTCAGCGCGACGGTGTGCCTGCATGCGACTATCAATATCTTGAATCTCCTCCAAAACATGTTTTGGCTTATCAGCACCAGAGTCGATAAGAACCCTCTGCAGTGCTGCGCGACGCTCACGCAAGAGTCCCTGGCTGAGCATATCGCGGGTTTTGTCGATTCTGTCTTGAATTTCATCACGGCCAGATGCCATCAAATCAAATTGATCTAACAGGTGGCGGGTCGCACGATTTACAAGCGAGCCGAGCTTGGCATTCCGGAAATGCTGAAGGGTGCTGTCGGTGCCTTTTAGAGGGTTCCCACCCGATCCATAGATATCATTGATGTCGGAGCGAATATAGGTAGCGAATTCACTATCAAGCACTTCGAATGCTTTTCCGGCAAGAGCTAAATCAATACCGGAAGCGATGCGAGATTGAATTTCAAACGCTTTCCTCTGGAACTCCTGCATGCGTATCATCACACTTTCGATTTTATTTTCAAGACTTTCGATTTGCTCAATTGTTTCAGTTGGAGGTTGCATCCATTTTCCAGGTTTCGCGTCAAAGTCAAATACTTGGTAAGAGGGTCGCTCAACGGGGGTTTCGGCCTCGGCATCGGGGGCGCGCACTCGAATCTCGTCAATCTTTGCTTTGATGAGGTCGCGGAGGGTCTTTCCTTTGGGTGGGCGAGGTAGTATGCGGTTTGTGTTGAGTGTGCCCACGAATATACCGCCCAGGTTTTTTGCAGGCTCGTCCATGACGCGAACAAGTTTTCGGAGATGATCAAATACAGTGGCTCGTTGTTGTTGACGAAAGTCGGCAAGCATACGCTCGTAAGCCTGGCCTTGATCTTCGATGGCCTGTGCTACGCGAGCACGATGTGCTTCCTCGGTCTCGGTATACTCGCCATTGTCGTCAGTTAATCGATCGGGGATGACCAGTGACGGGCGGGGAGGGCGCATCAGTTTGTATGCAAAAAGTTTTCGGAAGGCATCCGGATATTCTTCTCCGACCAAATTTGCCGTATCTTCGGCTCGGACATTATCTACTTTCTGCCGTTCCATACGCAGGCCAATAGCAAGCTCGTGCACAGCAAGCCCGGCAAGGCGGACAGCCCCCAGTTCTTCGGGGGTGCACTCGGTGCACAAATCGGATAGGTTCTCGCGGACGATCCCTGGGATGGTATTTACAAAACCATCGACAGCAAGGCGCTTTGGCCCCACATCGTACTCGAGGTCGGCAGCCTCGAGGTCGCGCGCAAGGTCGCCATCACGCCATGCTCCTGCCACATAAAATTTAGTGACGCGTCCGCCGGTGATGGCGGTTACGATGTCCATGAATGATTTCCCATCATCAGACTTGAGTTCGGTGAACAATTCTTCGGTGAACAACTGCTGCATCTTCATAAAGTCGTCTGCAGGCTCAGGTGCTTCATCAGGCTGCATTGTGCGTGGCGCTTCGGAGGCGCCTTTCTTCTTTTTAAGTCGCGCTTCTGCGCGCTTCATTGCACCAAGAACGGATTCACTAGAGAGGTTTTTGAGAAGTGAAACGATTGCGTCTTTCTGGGCAAGTGTATCGGCGGGGTCTAGGTTGCGATCACCGACTTTTATCGGGATAAATTGCAAAAGTTGCCCCATTTTATTCCGAAGAGTTTCCACTTCTCCTGCAAGCTCGGCTTGCCGAGCCTCGGGTTTTGCAGCCGCATCGTCTTCGTCAAGAAGTTCCCCGTATTGCTTTGAGGTAAGCACCATGATGCGACTCAGGGGTTTGCCGATAGTATCCCAGTCGCCACTGCGTCCGGCTCGTTTGAATGTTCCATCCAACACAAGTGCGTCAGGTTCTTTAAAGATGCGTCCTTGGTAAAAGCGCTGAGTTGCTTCAAGAGGGAGGACGAGAGAATCCGGCATGAGTTCGTACCGGCCAAATTTGGTGAGTAGCAAGGTGCGGAGATTTACAGATTTTTCGCCAGGAGCTACGGCAGGATAGGTCTTTTGGAGAATACGCTCGGTGACGGCGGTGAGTCCGGATCCGGCCGTATCTCGCGCCCCGTTTAATAGATCGGTGAGTGCCTTGAGACTTGGAGCTTTGTTTCCCCACAGTACCGCGTCTGCAGGGATAGCCTTTCGTTGTTTCAAAAGATTTTCTATTTCCGTGAGTACCGGTGGGAGAAGGTCGCGCTCGGCAACGGTGCGGCTCTTGCCAGTGGTAAACGGGTCGCCATTGGTTTCGTTAATAATCGCCACCAGGCGCTCAAGTTCGCGGCTGTTGGCGATAATGTCGGCGGCGTTTCTAAGGTCGGCGGGTGTGCCGAGGACTGGCATGTCTGTTATTCTGACGAGAGAATCAGAAAAAAGTTGAGGGGTCCTGCCTCCTTCGGCAACAAAGCGGAATGCTTTGTAGACTCCCTCGAGGGTGATTTCTTCGGCTGCCTCTGGGCCAAACCAATGTTCGATTGCTCGTTTAAATAGCGGGAAGTGTATGCGTTCAATCTCCTCTCTTTTTTCTTTCAATTGATCAGTGAGTGCGGTATCAAAGTTGGGACCCGAAGCGAGGGGAGTTGTGGCCCGGTCAAGTTTTGCGTCGCGGAAGAGATTGCATATCGAAGCCATGGGCGACATCAAATCGCCTGCGTAGTAGGTAGAGCCATCAACTTCAAATGGTGTGAGCTTGCCCTCGGCGTCGAATGCGCCACCGACAAAGAGCTTGTCGCGGTGTTCCGAACGAGCGGTAAAAGATGGCCGACTTTCTGGCATAAGTATGCATGGATTGTACCTTTAATACACGATGTGCCCTCCACCTTATCCACAGATGCGTTGGGGACACCATGAATCGATGGGGGAGTAAATGAGGATACTCATACCCCCTCCCATTAACCTCTGAACACCAAGTCTTGAAAATGACACCCATGGCTCGGAGAAAAAAGCTTACTGTATCTACTGATATAGTTCACTTTTTTCTCCTTCGCCACAGTCGTCATTTTCTGCGACTTTTGTTCAGATCTTAATTGTCGGCGGTATGCTGTAGTACAATAGAGCGATGCTTCGCTCAGTCGAGCTCAATGGGTTTAAATCGTTCGGTAAAAAGAGCGAGCTCGTGTTTACCTCGAAAGTCTCGGCCATTGTGGGTCCTAATGGATCCGGCAAGAGTAATGTCGCCGAAGCCTTGCGGTTTGTCTTGGGTGAGCAGTCGATGAAGTCTTTGCGCAGTCGTAAGGGCGAAGATTTGATATGGGGTGGCTCGCACGCACTGCCTCGGATGAACCGTGCGTCCGTCAAGGTCGTTTTTGATAATGCGACACGGAGGCTCGATGTTGATTTTACCGAAGTGGTGCTCGAGCGAATTGTGTTTCGTGATGGGCAGAACGAATATCTGATGAACGGGACACAGGTGCGTCTGAAAGATGTAGTGCGCCTCTTGGCAGGAGCGAATATCGGAGGGTCTGGGTATCAAATTATTTCACAAGGCGAAGCTGATCGTATTTTGAATGCATCACCCCGCGAACGGCGGGAGATGGTAGAAGACGCTTTGGGTCTCAAGCTCTATCAGCACAAAAAAGCAGAAAGCGAGCGCAAATTAGAAACGACCGAGGAAAATATCGAAAAAGTCGAATCTTTACGACGAGAGCTCGCTCCGCACTTAAAGTTTCTGGGGAAACAAGTCGAGAAGATTGAGAAAGCAAAAGAAATGAAGGACGAGCTTGCGGTAAGATTGGCTGATTACTTGGCGAGGGAACACGCATGGATAACGACTCAAGACACGCAGTCAAAAGAGGAAGAAGAGGGAATACGAGTTGAGTTGGGTACGGTTGCAGAGCAGATCCGGGTCGCGGAAGGCATGCGGGTAAGGGAAGAAGGTGGTGCCGAAAATCAGAAGGAGATGGAATCTTTGCATCATCAGCTGATTGTCGTTCGTCGGGCACATGAAGAATTGGCACGAGAGTTGGGGCGGGCGGAAGGGGCGCTCGAGGCCTCGCGCCATCACCCGGCACCAGAAAACAGCATTCCTCGGGCGGATGCTGTCGTGTTTGCTGAGGCTGTTGCACAGGATATCGAACAAGCTATCGCTGCAGAAAGTAATGATGCTCTGCGTAATGCCCTGCACCATGCGCGGGAGACAGTTCGTCATTTTATTGCTCGAACAAATAGGGGTGATGGCGGTGATCCACAGGCTGAACGGGCGGCGCTCACGCGTGTACATGAACTCTCTGGACAGATGCAAGTTGCTCAAGAGCGCGAAAGTGAGTTGGAGCGGGCTCTTATGGATGTTCGCACGCGGATGGCACACGAGCGCGAGGCACACCACGAGGCCGAGCGGGCGCTCCTCTCGTTTTCAGGGAGAAAGAGGGAGTTGGAAGGCTCTCTTCAGCGATGTATGCACAAACGGAGTGACGGCGTGGCTGCTCGCGAGGCATTCGAGGCCGAAGTGCGCGAAGGGATTGCGCTTGTCGGTGCCGCTGTGCATGCGTGGGACAAACAAGAGATGCCGGAAGGAGCACTTTCCGAAGATCGTTCTATGCAATCCGAACGACGGCGCGCGCTTGAGCGGCTGAAAATAAAAATCGAAGAATATGGGGGAGGGGGTACAGGAAATGAAGTGGTGAAAGAATACAATCAAACACGGGATCGTGACGAATTTCTTGCGCGCGAGCTTGCGGACCTTTCACAATCGAGCATCAACCTACGAACCATTATCGAACAATTAGATGCACAGATGGACGAACGATTTACCGAAGGTCTGGTCCATATCAATCAGGCTTTGCAGACATTTTTTGAAAAGCTTTTTAGCGGTGGTTCTGCGCGACTTGAGCTTGAAAAACCGATTCGCGAGCGCGAGGTGCTCGCTGAAGAGTTGGGCGAGGAGGTGGTGGCAGAGGCCACTTCGGACGAAGATGTAGTGGCGGGGCTCACGGTCGCAGTGCAATTGCCGCGCAAAAAGGTGCGCGGACTCGAGGTGCTTTCGGGTGGCGAGCGAGCGCTCACTTCGATTGCTATGATTTTTGCAATGTCGCAAGTGAATCCGCCGCCATTTTTGATTCTCGACGAGACTGACGCCGCACTCGACGAGGCAAATAGCAAACGCTATGCAGATATGATTACGATTCTCAGTAATCGCAGTCAGCTTATTATCATTACCCATAACCGCGCCACCATGAGTGCCGCAGGAGAACTATATGGAGTGACCATGGGTTCCGACGGCGTTTCTCGCCTCCTCTCGGTTAAATTAGAAGAAGCAGAACGCGTTGCTAAATGATATGAGCGGGATACGAAAAGTTGTCTCTTCGGCATCGCGGCATCACACAATGGTAGTGCTCGTGATAGTGCTGAGTATCCTTGTGGGGTATGCGAGCTGGGGGTATGTCGTACCAAAAAAGATACTGGTTCTCACTGTCGACGACCTTCCACTGGGTGTGATGCGGATTGAGCATCATCACCCAGTGCAATACACGGATGATGGTGAAGTACGCCCCGAGATGGAACATTGGGCGACGCCAAGCGGGGCCGCCGCAGGCGGCCCCGTCTACGGCGTCTATGCACATCGTATTGTTGCAATCGAATATGAAATTCCTGAATCTAAAATCACCGAGCGACCAGTTGGTGACAAGGATGATGGAATGGAACTGCGTGACGATTTTCTTGGTTTTACGAAACCATCTCGATACGATCATGTACACATAGGCAGGCACGATGAATCGCTTGTCATCCACTACATGTTTATCTCACACGAAGAGGAGACAAAAATTGGGTTGAGTTGCAGTTAGGTTTTCGGAGAGCGTTAGTTTTGCGGTGCAATTAAAGAGGTGTCAATGGTCTTGGTATAGGCGAGGACAATTTTCTGTCCGTCCTTTAGGGTGAGCGCAGAAGGGTTTGTCTCCGGCGTGCCATCTATTGTCGCAGTGAGTGTATACCCCGGGCGTTCGATAGATGTGCCCCAGACTGCAAAGAAGTCGGCAAGTGTAAATGTTTTGTTTGCAGTAGTTGCTTCGGCATGAATTTTTCCAGTGTCGTCATGAGTGTGGACTTCAGTCATGCATGAAGGGGTGTCGCCGATGTGGGCGGGGACTTTTTCAGCAACGCCATCAACAAGGATTTGCAAATCAGGGTGTATGTGCAGGGCTAGATTGGCATGACCGTTAGGCAAACAGGCGATTTTTGTATCTTTCCAAAAGATGTCCTGCGGTGGGTTCAGACGCCCCCAAGAGAGCAACACCACAATACCAACTAGGCCAGCAACCCAGGGGAGATATTTTTTCATAGAGATTGAGTATAGCAAAACCTCCTGACATTGTCAGGAGGTTTTATTGAGAAGGTCTGACCTTCTCAATTATACCATCTCCAACTAATCTCTGAACACCAAGTCTTGAAAATTATGGCTATAGCTCGAAGAAAAAATCTCAATGTATCTGCGGATATATTTCATTTTTTTCTTCTTCGCCATACCCACAATTTTCTAAGACTTTTGTTCAGACCTTACTTGTCGATGGTATTAGTTGAGAGTGTCGGTAAACAAAAGGGTATTATATTCAACCAATGCAAGTCGGCCGCGTGTTTGGTCGAATTGGTAGGTCGTCACGCCACAATTATGTGGCGATTCTTCGGGTGCCCACCGCAAGGCGCGTTCGAAATCCCACCGTTCCAAATGGAATCGAAATCCGCGAATAGTTCCGCCGTGAGTGACTACAAATACCTTCTGCCCACGCCGATCACGAAAGAGCATATTGAGGAATGTGTAGACGCGATTTGCGGTGTCAGCCAGGCTTTCGCCACCTGGCGGTCGTGCAAAGAAGCCACCAAATGTTTCCCAGTGTTCCTTGAGCCAGGGGAAATTTCCTTCGGCTTCCTCCTTGGTCATATCATATGTATACCCAGGATCGCGCTCACGGATGAATGGGTTTGATCGTACCTGAATACACTCTCGCTCATTGGGTGTGTACGCATCCAGGATGAGTTTTGCGGTATGCATGGTCCGCAAATAGCCTGAGTGATACAGATAATCGGGAATGCCAAACCGTTCACGCAGAGCGATGCCTGTGCGGATGGATTGGCGAACTCCGAGAGGTGTAATCGGAACCTTGTGATCCGGAATGCCACGAACGCGTTCGCGTGCCGCGTCGTCCGCAAAATACACCGAACCTTTTTTCGCGTCATTTCGTGCGGATTCGGCGTGGCGAATCACTACCAGGAGGTTGGGGCGAGTCTCGTCTACCATTATCTTTCTCCTTCTCTACTTTAGGGATACAGGAAGAGTGCAAAACGGTCAAGCAGAAATGCTCATTGGGCCTATGTTGGACTTACGAAGTCCAACATAGGTATAATAACGAGATGGAACTATATCATGTGTTGAATCGCGGGGTGGAGAAACGGTCCATCTTTATGGATGACCAAGATCGAGCTCGTTTTATCCACGGTCTTTACATATTCAATGATGTGACTCCGGCCCCTGCAGACAATCATCGCAGGTTCAAAGGGTCGTCACCAATGTTGGACTTACGAAGTCCAACATTGGCGCGACCACGGAAAATGGTTGTAGATATTCACGGGTGGTGTCTTATGGGGAATCACTATCATCTCCTTCTTTCAGAACGAGCCGAAGGAGGGCTCACCAAGTTTCTTAGAAAGCTCAACATTGGCTATGCAAAATATTTTAACGAAAGGTACACGCGAAGTGGAGGTCTTTTTCAGGGGCGAACAAAAAAAGTACTTATCAAAAACGATGCGCACTTTTTACATATTCTTAACTACATACACTTTAATCCCCTCGATACTTTGACGGGCGCAAAAGAGTGGCGTGCAGGGCGCGTGGCGAATAGCGCAAAATCTCTGAAACATCTTTCAGAATACAAATGGAGTAGCTATCAGGATTATTGCGGTAGAAAAAATTTCCCATCGATACTGACAAAAGAGCTTTTCAAGGATGTCTTTACTGATTATGCGCGCGAGGCGCGAGAGTACATTAAAGATTTGGACACATCGATTATTAGCCCACTTACCCTTGAGTAGAGCGATTGAATCAATGTTGGACTTACGAAGTCCAACATTGATTTGTTGAAATAGAAAAGACCGCCCCACTAGAGGGCGGCGAAAAGTTCTGTAAGGGCTTGCTTTGTTTCTTTTGCTATGCCGGATTGCTTGCTTTCGCGCGGGCCAGCAACATTCAGAGTACGGATATTGTGTGTCTGCACCCAGTCGAAAAATTCCTGTACTTTCAGCTTGTGCTGAACATCTACGACAAACCACGGCTTGCTCCTAACCCTACAATTCTCGATTGTAAGCCGTGTTCCCCCACTCGGTGTGCCCCTCGTGATGATGAGGGTGCCGTCCGAGTGGCTGACATTCATTGCGTTGCGCATACGATAGTCGGACGATGAAGTCTCGGTCAGATCATACTTGTCCGAGATTCTGCCGCTCTCCGACCGCCTTCCTTTCGGACAATAACCACCATGATCGATACTGCTCTTAATGGCAAAGTTGAGGGCTGCCCGATCTACACCAGTCTGGCCCCCAGATATGATTTTGGTGATCATCCTTGCCTCCTTCGTGGCTAAGCCGTCGACTTTCCAGATTTACAATACCACACCTAATCTATTTTGCAAGTTCCCAGGTGAGCTGGCGTGTAGACAAATCGGCTGCTTTGAGGGTGATGCGAACAGGGTCGCCCAAGCGGAATTTCCGTTTGTTTTTCCTGCCCATCAGGGTGTAGGTTTTTTCGTTGAGTTCGTAGTAGTCATCGTTCATGGTCGAGACATGCACCAAGCCCTCCGATTTGGTTTCATTCTCGGAGACAAATATGCCGTGCTCGATAACACCTGTGACGGTGCCGTCGAATGTCTGGCCAATGCGTTTTTGCATGTACTCGACTTGTTTGAATCGCACTGAATCGCGTTCCGCCTCGACTGCTGCCACTTCGCGTTCGGATGAGGTTGTTGCAGCCCGTTGGTAGCGGGCAAATTCTTCAGGGCTAATAGGGTCGCCGCCCAGGTGAGATGCAAGGATGCGGTGCACCATCATGTCGGGATAGCGTCGAATCGGTGAAGTGAAATGTGTGTAGTGCTGAAAGGCGAGTGAAAAGTGGCCGATGTTTTTGTGTGTGTACACAGCCTTGGCCATGGAGCGTAGCGTGCTCATCTGTATCAACATCTCCTCAGGGGTGCCTTTTATTTTTTTGAGGAGTACATTCAAATCTTTTGAAGTGATTTGTCCTGGAGCGCCTTTGCTGTCACCCAAATCGTGTCCAATCGCTTTCAGGAACACACGCAAATCCTCGATGCGGTCTGGTTTTGGTAGGTCGTGGATGCGGTAGATAAAGGTGCGCTCGTGAGCCGCGGTCTTTGACTTTGTATGATTGGTCACCCAGGTTGCCACTTCGCGGTTGGCGAGTAACATAAAATCTTCGATGATGCGCATGGTTTCGACGCGCGTTTTTACATAGGCGCGAATCGGGGTTTTGTCTTCAGCGAGTTCGAAGCGAACTTCAGGTGTGTCGAACGAAAGTGCTCCTTCGCGTTCGCGCTCCGCGCGTAGTATGTGGCCGAGCTTTTCAAGGAGAGATAGTTCTGCAAGATATTCGCCCTCTTTCTTGTCGAGCACTTCTTGCGCAGACTCATAGGTAAAGCGTTTGACTGATCGAATGATGGTGCGGCCGTACCAGTGATCAGTGATGTGCGCTTTTTCGTCCATAGTGAATACAGCAGAAAAAGCGAGACGGTCTTCGTTGGGGACAAGCGAACACAAATCATTGCTCAAAATTTCGGGAAGCATCGGAATGGTGCGATCAACGAGATATACGGATGTGGCCCTCCGCAAAGCCTCGGTATCAATAGCGCTTCCCGGGCGCACAAAGTGGGTTACATCTGCAATATGAATGCCGATTTCGTATGTGCCATCGGGAAGTGTTTTTACTGACAGCGCGTCGTCGAAGTCCTTTGCATCTTTCGGGTCAATCGTGAATGTGGTGACCGAGCGGAAATCACGCCTTCCGGTGGTGTGGGAAAGGAGTTCGGTACGGCGCATGGCAATGTCGGCTGCCTCGCGTTCGACATCTTCGGGAAAACCGATTACGAAGTCGTGCGTTTCGAGTGCAGACTGCATTTCGGTTTCGTGATCCCCTGCGCGACCAAGGACACGGATGATGCGCACAACAGGATCGGCACCTGCGGTCCAACGATCAATAGCGAATACGACTTTGTCGCCAACGCGGGCAGGGGATGCATTCTGACCAACTCGTGGGCGAGCGTACATTCGTGCATCGTCGGGAGTGATGATAAAAGCGCCACCTTCGGCACTGGTGATGGTGCCGACATGTGAAGTACGCGCACGCATGACGATGCGTTCAACGCGGCCTTTGGTGCGCTCGCGCGCTCGCCGACCGTGCGACAAAATGAGCACCTCGACTTCGTCGCCGTTCAATGCTGTCCCTAGATTTTCGGGTGCGATTTCAATGTCCTGGTCGAGGGATTCATGGGGGAGATAGCCAACACCGCGTCGCGTCACATCGATGGTGCCGGTCACTTTTGAGGGGACATTCACCTCAGTAGTATACCAGACATTTGTAAAAAACCCAATTTTACGGGGTTTTCAAGGTGACCTCTCGAATGGTTACTGAGGAGCCGCCGGTAGTGGCCTCTGGGGTGCGTTCCAAGGCCGACGCAAATGAGAAGGTCTGACCTTCTCATTTTTCAAAAGGAATCTCGTGTGGGTTCGAGGGTACAAGACCAGACCTTGCTATTTATGCCGATTAGTGCTATAATTAAAGAAGGTGCGAAATTGAGTATTTACGGAAAACAAGGGAAAAAAGATGAACATCGCTCTGACTTTCACGGCGACTCTCGCCATAGCCTACCTCGCGACCACCCCCGTTTCGGCGGCATGCCGGTTCGATCAGATCGATTCGTCACAGGTCATCTGCGACAGCGATCGCCGCGCTCCCACACCTCGTGCCGAGCGACCGTATCTGAGGCCGATGCCCGGTGTTTCCGCATGGCCTCCGGCTTTGGTTCGACCGGAAGATGCTGTGCGGGATCGTGCCGAGCGTGTCGCTCGTGCGGCACGCGAAGTCGACATACCGGTGATGCCCGACTTGAAAACCGCTGTCCCGGGGACGGTGTTCGTCGCGTTTCTCAACGAGGGACGCAATGGCACTTTCCTGATCTTCGAGCATGGCGTCATCGCCGAGCGGGACGGGTACAAACTGTTTGGGCCAATGTCGCACGGCAGAGTTGGTTTCAGGACGCCGCTGACGGACCCGAAGAAAGGTCCGCATCCGATCCTGTCTAGCCACGAACTGCACATCTCGAAGAGCCATCCGATTCGGCAACTTCGGGATGGGACCATTGAGCGCGGCGGTGGGCGCATGCCTTACGCGATGTTTTTCACTAATGAGGGTCATGCCCTCCATGGTGGCGATATCGCCAGTGAATCTGCAGGGTGCATTCGTTTGGATCCGCGCGTCGCCGAATTCATTTTTCGGCACTTCAAAAGCGCTGGCCTGACGGTCGTGGTTGTCGAGAGTTATGCGGCGTTCGGGGCGAAGTGGAATCGCCCGTATGCCGCGTTCCTCGCCACCCCACGCAAGTGGTACTGACATGCACGAACCTGCGGCCCGCACCTCCTTGGTGCGGGTCGTTTCTGTTCCAGCGATATAAGTTTCTATCTTTCGCGAAATTCGGGTGCGGTTGTTACGGTAGCGGTATCACGAAATGTTGAACCGTCGAGCGCGGGGCAGGTTAGTACATATTCTGTGGTGCGCGTGAGTGTGGTTGATGTTTGTGTGGTGAGCGTGCCACTTCCCACACTCCAGGTGTCTCCGTTGGAGCCGGTGACTGAACACGAGCTTACATCGGTTGCACTCCAGCTTACTTGTGTTGTTGCACTTTTGCGTATGAGATCGGGTGTGACGGTAATGTTTCCCGTTGGTGGCGGTGGAGGTATGCACGCATCGGCAGAACAGGCGTAACTACATGTCTCAAGAAGTGTTTCCACGCAGGAGGTGGCTCTTTGCCAGCGCTGAAGCCCGCTGCAGAAGTTAAGAAGGAGGCAGGGTGGGTCGCACTCGCCAGCGTAGTGTGGATCAGAATCACATGAAGCGGGTACAATAGACATGCCAGAAGAACTCGTATCGGAAAATTTTACCTCAGCGTCCGTTCTTCTGGATAATGAGTCTTTTTGCATGTCGTTGTGAGCAACAAGGAAAACAAGCACACCAATAAAAATCCACGATGCAAAGCGAATGGGTGTTACCGAGAAATTTTCGTATTCTGATGTCATGGTGTTTGTGTGGCGGGGGTGGCGGTAACCACGCTAGCTCGATGTATGTTTTGCATAATTGCAGTATACAAGGTCGAGATCCCCTCCTGCGCAACAGCGGGGTCATTCCCTGGATAAGCGACAAGCCAGTCTTTCTCGGAAAGAGCGAGGGCAAAACGAGCGGCGTCAAGCGCCATGCTGCGCGCCCGTTCAGTTTCACCCAGCTCATATGAGGCAATTGCTCCGGTATTGAGGAGCCAGGGATTTGTAGGGTATGAGGCCAGACCGTGTAAGACTATCTCCCATGCCTCTGCGGGACGATTGTCCTTGACGAGGACCCAGGCGAAATCATTGAATCCTGCCCAATTCGCAGGCTTTCGCGTCAGGTACATTTGATAGTCTGTAACCGCTTCGGGATAATCGCCCATGTACCCGCGGATGAGTCCTCGCATATAGTAGGAAGACGGTGACGGCTCGGGGTTCAAAAAAAGCTCGTTGTTTATATAGGTCATCGCTTGCGAAAATTCGCCTCGAAGAAAAGCGATACGGGCCAACTGATGGTAGGCAAGTGGTTGTCGGTTGTTTAATGCAATTGCCCGGCGAAAAAAATACTCAGCGCGATCAATATCGTATGCATCTCTTTGGCTTGAACTAAAGTGCACAACGCCATAGGCGTATGCTCGTTCGGCAGATGGATTAAGGCTCAAGACAGTATTTTCCCACGCTCGTGTCGCGCCAAGGTGTATCTCTGATAGGGTAAGTGGGAGCATAGCGGCGCTCGATGCGATGATGGTGAGTATCAAAAATTGCTCGACAGAACTACTATGCTTCATGCACATAGTATACTCGTGTTTTCTAGGGTGCAGGATTGCGTATGCTACGATATGTGGATGGCCGGCAACCACATCCGTGTTATTGCGTGGATGTTCATCCTGTTCATTGGCGGCACGCTGGGCGTGCTGTGGCTAGGCGGCGGCAAAGTTTTTCCGCCACCCCCTACTGAAGTTTTTCACGAAGCATTAAAAGCTGGACAAGATGAAGTCGCTATCGACCTTACGGAATTGCGGGCACGAGCTCGCGGGCAAATTGGGTATACCGAAGGAGATCCCGCTAGTTCGGTCGCTGTCGGTTCGCTTGAAGGAATAAAGCATTCACAGAAAACTCCCGGTGTTGCGGGGGCGCGCAATGGTGCCCCGAGCGTTGTCTTTCGTGATGTCACCTACTTCCATCGCTATCATGTGAGCGGTCTATTTGAATTTACTCCCGCAGGCGAAGAAAATCTTGAAACATGGAAGCATATGATAAGTATTATTGAGAATCTTCAAGCCACGACTCCGGCTACCGCTGATGCCTTTGCACTTTCAGTGCGTGATAAATATGTATCGACAGGCGGCACAATCGTAGTCGATAATCTTACTCCGGCTTCGGGAAATACTCCTGCGCGCCGCACGATGGTTGCTGCTTTTCCGATTATGACAAAAGACAGCGGTGTCTATTGGGAGGTTATTTTCACGACAATTTCACTGACCGGTGGTCGTGCAGTTGCAGTAGTGTATTCTGAACGAATCCGTTCGTCACGAGGAGCAGAAGATTTGAATGAATTTTTCGGCGCGTATGGCGGTGTGTTGCTTGCTGAAGTAGAGGCCTTTTCTCTCAATCTTCCTACCGTGCAATCTTTACGCGCGGTGCCACAAAGTGTGCCGGGCAAAGTAAATTTCCAAATCAAACTATAGTGTGCAGAGACATCTCTGTGTTTGGCGCAGGTCGGTAAAAATGGTACCGTATGCTTATGAAAGTGATGCAGAGTAGTCATGTGACGGCCGTGGTAGCGATAGCCGTGCTCGGTCTTCTCGATGCGCTCTACTTATACACCGCCCATATCACTGAAACGAGTCTGTTGTGCGGACCGCTCGAAGGATGCAATGCCGTCGCTGCGAGCCCGTACTCGATACTATTCGGAGCACCGATTTCTTTGTGGGGGATATTTTTCTACACATGCATTTTAATTCTTGGCATTGCACTAGTCACCGACATGAAGGGCTATGCAAAGAACATTTTGTACGGCGTGGGGGTTCTAGGAGCTTTGTCCTCACTGTATTTCTTGTATGTCCAGGCTTTTTTTATCGGTGCATGGTGTATTTATTGTCTGTTCTCAGCATTCCTCACTTTCGTGCTTGCGGGGGTAATAATTTTGATATGGAGTCATTCGCGCGCAGATGTCTCGGCGACACAAAACACCGTATGATGCTCGGATGCGCATTGTTGGTCATATAGATTTGGATGCTTTTTTTGCCACGGTAGAAGAGCGCGAAAAACCATACCTCAAAGGATTGCCTATTATTGTCGGCTCCGATCCCCTGGGCGGTGCGGGCCGTGGCGTGGTCTCGACGGCAAGTTACGCCGCGCGTGCATATGGGGTTAGGAGCGCCGTGCCCATTTCAAAAGCGTGGCAGTTGTGCCAGGAGGCGCAGAAAAAAGGAAATGCACCCTGTGTTTTCATAACCCCACGACACAAAAAATATAGCGATGCTTCTAGCGAGGCATTTGGGTTGATAGGAAAGCTCGTGCGTATTGTAGAACAAGTTAGTGTGGATGAGGCCTACCTTGATTTTTCACACTGCAGTGACTATCCAGAGGCAACTCGCATTGCTCGGACCGTACAAAAATCGATTTGCGACATCGGTCTTTCGTGTTCAGTCGGTATTGGCCCTAATAAACTGATTGCCAAGCTTGCGAGCGAAGTAAAAAAACCACGGGGCCTCACCGTTGTCTTGCCACAAAAAGTAGACATGTTTTTAAAACCACTGGCCGTTCGTGATATCCCTGGAATAGGAAAGAAGGCCGAAGAAAAATTTGCACGACTGGGTGTTCGTACGGTTGCAGACGCACGCAAAATTTCTTGGGAAGAACTGCGTCGCGCTTTTGGTGCACATGGGTTTGAGTTGTACGAGCGCCTGCGTGGTATCGACGAACGGGAAGTACAGACGGAAAAAGAAGATGCGAAATCTATCGGTAAGCACCATACATTTGATGTGGATACGGATGACATGAAGGAAGTTTTTGAGGTCCTCTCAGTACAGGCAAAAAGTATCGTGCGATCGCTCATTCAGGATGGATTTATCAGTTTTCGCACCGTGGTCATAACAGTTCGTTTTGCCGATTTTTCTACAGTATCGCGTATGCTCACAGTGCAGAAGCCGCTTACAAGCGTCGTTGAGCTTGAGCTCAAAGCAATCAAGTTGGCACTTCCATTTTTCGACGCCCAGGAGAATCCGCGGAAGAAAAAGATACGGCTTGTGGGACTGCGTATAGAAAAGCTATCATAGCGCTCTATGAGAAAACGAACAGAACGAACTAAACGGGCACATGCAATCGTGGCGTATCTGAAAAAGGCCTATCCTGCGCCCAAAAGCGAATTGAGCTACGAAGCACCATTTCAATTCGTGGTAGCGGTCATGCTTTCAGCGCAGTGCACCGATAAAGCGGTAAACACGGCAACCAAAACACTGTTTAAAAAGTACCGAACTCCTGCCGATTTTGCGAATGCCCGGCGGACAGTCTTTGAAAGGGAAATTGGTTCTATTCCTTTTTTCCGTAACAAAACGAAACACATCATCGCATCTGCAAAAATTGTGGCAGAACAACATCGGGGGAATGTACCCCAGACAGAAACCGAGCTAGTGGCGCTTCCGGGCATTGGCTACAAGACGGCGCATGTGGTGTTGGGAGAGTTGTTCAATGTGTGGGAAGGAATTGCTACCGACACACATGTCAAACGATTTGCCAAACGATTTGACCTCACTGATCAAAAGGACCTAAAGAAAATTTCTAAAGATTTGGAAATGCTGATACCAAAGAAAGACTGGAAATATGTGAACAATGGTCTGGTGTTGTATGGAAGGTATGTGTGTCCTGCTCGCACACATGATTGTGCGGAACATCCATTGTCACAACTATGGCCAGAGGCTTTAAAAAGATGGCCCAAGACACGCCCATAGAGCTTTTGGTATACTCATCGCATGAGTGCGCGAAAAGGGAAGCAAAGAGTGGCAGTATTTGATGTGGACGGTACCATCTTCCGTTCCAGCTTGTTTATTCAGCTTATAGAAAGACTCATTGAAAAGGGACATTTACCCCCAGAAATGCATCGCGCCTATGCGCGCGAACAAGAGAAATGGGTGAATCGAGAAGGGACTTATGATGAATATATTCACGCCATGGTGCGCGCCTCCGAGAAATATTTTAAAGGAGTGCACTATAGCGATTTCGCAGATGCCGCTGAGTATGTAGTCGAGGCTCAATGGAAGCGTGTGTATCGATATACACGGGATTTGTTGCGGGACTTAAAACAGAAAGACTATTTCCTCCTCGCCGTGTCTCATTCACCCAAAACCATTCTCGACTTCTTCTGTCCCAAGCTCGGGTTCGACAAGGCGTATGGGGTGATTTATGAAATTGGTCCAGGAGATCGCCTCACCGGCACGGTGACTGATGAGCATATCATTTTCAACAAGGCGAATACGCTGAAACGCGCAGTCGAGCGCGAAGGTTTGACGCTCCAGTATTCAATTGGTGTCGGTGATTCTGAAAGCGATATTCCTTTTCTCGAGATGGTTGCGCGACCGATTTGCTTTAATCCAAGCAGTGCGCTCAACAAACATGCAAACAGAAACGGATGGAGCGTCGTGGTGGAGCGAAAGGATGTAATATATCAACTGTGATGACTCGCACGCTCTATTCTGTGGCGCTGATCCTGATGATCGTTCTCCTCTGTTACCTTGTCTACGAAGGTATCCGAGTGATGCGCCTGGTGGCAATCAGCAAAACTTTGGTGCGTACTGCGCAGAACTTCGAGCGGACAGAAGGTGTTGTCAGTGTGCTGGTGCTAGGCGACAGTACGGCTGCAAGCGTGGGAAGCGAACCCGCACTCAGTGTCCCAGGCCGTCTGTCAGAGGCGCTTGACGCCTCTGTAGAAAACTACGCGACGAGCGGTGCAAAAGTGCGTGATGTGCGCGGTCAACTAACCCAGGCAAAAAGTGAGCACTTTGATTTTGCGTTGATACAAATTGGGGCGAATGATGTCATTCAGTTTTCATCACTGGATGAAGTAGGGGCACTATTGGACGAGACACTTGCTCTTGTTGGAAAACGGGCTGACAAGATTATTGTTCTCACTGCGGGAAAAATTGGCGACGCACCATTATTCCCACTCTTCATGCGACCGATTTACAACTGGCGTTCAGCCAATCTTCGCACACAATTCATGATGGCTGCCGAAAAACACGGAGGTGTGTATGTCGACATTTTCTCCCGGAGTAGTCCCTTTGCATCGGACCCGAAAAAATACTACGCGCCCGACTTCCTGCATCTTACGGGCGAAGGATATGGATTTTGGTTTACCATACTGCGACACCAGGTAGAGAAAAAATGGCAGGTGTCATGGATCAACATAAAAAACACAAATCGATGAATGATTTCGTGCGCGCTGTGCAGGCATATTTCGCTATGCATGGCCGACACGATCTACCGTGGCGGAAAACACACGACCCATACCATATTCTTGTCTCTGAAATGATGCTACAGCAGACGCAGGTCACGCGAGTGATTCCGTACTACGAAAATTTCTTGCGCGAGTTTCCTACAATGAATGTGTTGGCACAGAAAAAACTCGGTGCTGTTTTGAAAATGTGGAGCGGGCTCGGGTATAATCGGCGAGCCAAATTTTTGCACGGAGCGGCGCAGGCTGTGGTCGCCCACAATAGGGGCGTAGTGCCACGCTCGTATGACGACTTGCGCGCATTGCCGGGTGTCGGCGATTACACAGCCAAAGCCGTGCGTATCTTTGCGTACAACGAGCGGGAAGTATGCATTGAAACAAATATTCGCACAGTGTTCATTCATCATTTTTTTCCTCAAGCTCGGCGCGTGGACGACGCCCGTTTGATGCCGCTCATTGCGCAAGCTCTTGCGCAAGTGGATTCGCCACGCGAATGGTACGCCGCACTTATGGACTACGGAGTGTATCTGAAAGAGACAAAAGGAAACTCAGCTAGAAAGAGCACCGTGTATACAAAACAAAAAGCATTCCGCGGATCTCCGCGCGAGGCGCGTGGGCGTGTATTACGCGCCCTGCTGAAAGGTCTAGCAATGGACGAGAAAAGTCTTCTGAAAGCAACGACTCTTCCAAAAAAACGACTTATTGGGGCACTGGCATCATTGCGCTCTGAAGACATGATCAAAAAAGTTGGTAAGAAATGGAGTGCTTGATTGAGGAGGGGTTGCGCGGTATGTTCTGTGGGGAGTGAGGGAGAACAAGATGGACAAGTTTACTGACTTTCTCGCGAATTGCGTCATTGTATGCATCGTGGGGATTCCCACCATCTTTGGTGTTGCGCTGTGGTGGTTTATGGCCCCCGCAACATTCTGGCAACGCTTGGTGTTGCTTATACCGCTGGTGATACTGAGCATTATCCAGACCATCTTTATCGTGCTTGCACTCGGCGGCAAGAAAAAATCATGAGGCGATGTTCGTACCGCGTGCGTGGCAGAATAGCTGTTTGTAACCCCCGGTACTGTTCGGGGGTTATGTGTTTACAGTGATTAGCGGATGCGGTAGGCAAGTGGAATACCTATAAACATCAAGAATCCTAGGAAAAAAAATATAGTGCTGAGCGGAGCAAACATAAGAATCAGTGTTCCGCACAAGGGGGCAAGGAGGTATGAAAAAGGGGTGAGGATACGAAATGCTGCAATCTCAACATCGTTGTTTCCGCGTACATGTGTAAAGAAATATATCTCGCTCAGCACTTCTATAATTGCCGCCCCGATGTTTGAGATAAAATACACTAGTGCAAGAAGTATCGGGGCATGCGGTGGCACCAGCACGAATGTGATAGTGGTTATGCCCACAATAAAAAATCCGGCACAGAGTAGTTGTCGCTGAGGTAATTTTCTGTCCCCCAAGAGACCGAGGGGGAGTTGTACGAGGAGAAATGGTATGAGGCCGATAGAGACGATGGCACCGATGAGGCTAAGCGACAGGCCCAGGACACTATGAAAATAGACAATCATATATACCATGGTGACCGCATACAAAAAACGCAGGAGTAATTGAATGCTCAATGCATTTCTTAGGAACGAGCTTTGTGTGAGCGCGTGCCATAGCGTGACAAAATGTACATGCGGATATTTTGGATCGGTAAAGTGCCGAGACGAAAAAAATACTGCTGTGGTGAATGCCACGATTGCACCGGTGACACATATATAGAGAAGCTCAAAAGAACCACGAGCAATAAGTAGTCCGGCAAAAAATGGCGCGACAATAAAGGCACTGTTTGCAATAGCAAGGAAAAGCCCGCGCACGCGCCCGGTGACCGCCTCGTTTGTACCGACCGTGCGCTCGAGGAAAATGTCGAGGAGCGAATAGGTGTTCATTTGGAGTGCGAGAAACAGTGCAAGCAAGAGGGTGGAAATAAACGGATCGCGGGTAAAGATCAATGCAAATACGGAAAGCGCCATACTACAGCCGGCGCAGATAGTGAGGACGCGATTACCGAATCGTTCGAGTGCGGCGGGGAGAGCGAAAAAAAGCACTATCGCTACGAGAGAAGCAGTCAGATACACAACTCCAATTTGTTCGGCGCTTGCACCACGATTAGCAAGGAGGCTGGCATTGTAGAACGACGAGAGGGCGGTAAAGAGCGCAAAAAGAAAACCGGTAAAGAAGAGGGGGGTGAATCTGCGCAGTCCCGGGGTGCGTATACGGGCTTCGTGCATGGGGGCAGTATACTGCAAGTTCCACGGTGTGCTTGGAGCACTAGATACTCACGATGACAGGAATCACAATCGGGCGTTTGTTTGTTTGTTGGAGGAGGAAGCGGGCGACAGTCTCGGAAAGATCTTCTCGCGCTTGGTCGAGATCGTTTGTCTTTGGTGGACGGAGCGCCCCTTCGACGCTCTTGCGTACGATGAGACGGGTTTGATCCATCAGATCGCGGTTGTCGCGCAGATATACAAACCCACGAGAAATGATGTCGGGTGATTTGTGGAGACGACCCGTGCGACGATCGACGGTGGCGACCACGACGCAGAAACCTTCCTCGGCAAGTGTCTTGCGGTCACGCATCAATACATCGGAAAGCTCGCCAATAGATTGTCCTTCGACAACACGAATGCTGTCTGGTGCTTTTTCCCGCAGTTTTACGAGCTTGGTCCCTTCTTCCTGCACCTCAATAACCGAGCTGTTGTCGGGGACGACAATATGGTCGTCGGCAAGCGCTAGTGACTCACGCATCAAATCAGCATGAATACGGAGTTTGTAATGGTACCCGTGTTGGGGGATGAAGAACTTTGGGCGCACTTGCTGGTGAATCCACTTTGCCTCCTCGCGATAGCCGTGGCCGGATGTGTGCACATCACTTGATTGATAGGTGATGATGTGGGCTCCTTGTCGCGAAAGGCTGTCCATCAATTTTTGCACCGCGCGTTCGTTGCCGGGAATAATAGACGACGAAAGAATTACGGTGTCGCGTGGTGTGAGTGTGATGTATTTGTGCGTCTTGTTCCCGATTCGCATCAGCGATGCGAACTCGTCGCCCTGGGCACCTGTTGCGAGGATGATGAGCTTCTCGGGCGGGTAATCTTTCATTTGTTCGACAGGGACAATGGTTTCGTCTTTGTGTTTGAGAATACCGAGCTCGCGAACAATTTCGATGTTGGTCTTCATACTACGACCGTCAACGACAATCTTTTTGCCGTGAGCCTCTGCGACGCGTACGACTTTCATCAAGCGTTCTAGTTGCGAGGCAAATGTCCCCACAATCACACGACCCTTGGTCTGCACAATTAGATCTTCAAGAGTCTGATGTACGATGCGCTCCGAGATAGACCATCCCGGCTTGTCCACATTGGTCGAGTCCATCAAAAGGACAAGGACTTTACGATCTTTAAAAATCCCATACTCCCGAGCCTCTTCATCACTGGGCACACCATTCATCTGGTCTAACTTCACATCGCCGGTAACTACTACATCACCGTATGGAGTTTCAATAATGACACCCATCGAATCGGGAATGGTGTGGGTCACGGCGAAGAAACGAATGACCATGTTTCCGACTTGCACTTTTTCGTCTTTCTCAACATCACGGATGTTTGCAGTGGGGAGATGTGCGAATTCTTCGTGACGCTTCTTAATCATCATGCCCGTGAGTTTGCGGGTATAGATTGCAGGGTTGCCGATACGGTCGATGATATAAGGGATACCGCCAATGTGATCAAGGTGGCCGTGCGTGATAACCATCGCACGGATTTTGGCGCGGTGCTCCTCAAGATATTCGGTGTTGGGGAGTATGTAATCAACGCCTGGTGTGTCGCTTTCGCTACCGAATCCAAAGCCACAATCAACAACGATGATGTCGTCACCCATTTCAATTGCGGTCATGTTGCGTCCGATTTCCTCGACGCCTCCCAGAGGGATGATGCGTATATTGCCAGGCAAGAGAGGGGGAACAATCGTATGCTTCTTGTGTGGGTTGGACGAGGTGATAGTGCGAAGTGGACCCATTTTGTTTGGGCGGCGGCCACGAGGGGCACCACGAAAACGGCTTCCTCCTGGTTTACCTGTGCGACGCGGGCCTCCATGATGTGTAGGAGCGCCACTGCTTTTCGGTGGGGTCATATCAATGTCTTGGTGCGAATGACTAGTGCTAATAATTAATAATTACTGCGGCTAGCGAGGAGTGAAATGAAAGGAATCGAAATGGACTTTCATTTCCTCCGAGCGAAGACGCAGAGATGTTCCATCTACTTTATGAAGATGTCCCACACGCGTTCTGTCTTGCGGTACCATTCATAGACATTACCGAATCGTTCCGATGGGGTGCCAAGAGATCCTAAGCGGACACCCATCATGTCATGTGGAAGCGCGTAGACAAACTCGGGAGCAAAGAGGAAGATTGCCGGCTTATCTTCTGCAACAATCGCGACAAATTCTTCGACAAGGGTAGCGCGAGCGCGACGATTGCTCTCTTTCCGAATCTCACTGAGTAGCTTATCAGCCTTTGCATTCGCATACAAGGACAGGTTGAGCCCCGGGTCGTTCCGTTGGGACGAGTGCCAGAATGGGTACAAATCATAGTTGCGCCCGATGACTTCGCCAAACAAAAGAGCTTGGTAGTCGCGAGGACGAATAACAGCATTGGTGAGGTCGCTTGCACTGAATACTTTCACATGTACATCAGCACCGATCGAACGCCATGAGCGGGCGAGAGAGTCGGCAACACCAGCAAGCTCGGGGGCATCACTGGTGGAAATCGAGAACTCAAGAGATGCACCTTTTTTCTTGAGAAGACCTGTTTCGTCGGGTTTCCAGCCCGCCGCCTCGAGCTTGGCGCGAGCGGCGGCGGGGTCGAATCCGGTGAGGGGTGTTGTGGATCCTGTATTTTTGTCTACTGATGCGGGGATGACTGGTCCTTTGACCGATACGCCATACCCATTGAGGTTGTCGTTCACCAATGCTCCGCGGTCGACTGATTGTTCGAGCGCACTGCGGATGGGCGCATCTGCAAAAATTGTTGCTTTATCTGGATTCAAAAAGAGAGCAAAGATACGCGGCAGTGATGAACGGAGGAGGGCAGTATAGGGCGTGATTTCTGAAATGCGGGCGGTGGCAACACCGCCAGCGCCTTCGACAGAACCGTTGGTGATTGCCCGAATCAATTCATCAGCGTTTGGATAAAAATCTAGAATAATAGTGGTGATGAATGGTTTACCGAGTGTAAATGTCTTCGATGCTTTCAACGACATTCGCGTGGGTGTGCCCGATGAGTCGATGCGAACGCGATCGACTGCATAGGGACCACTGCCGATAGGATTTGTGTTGAGTGCGTGGAATGGAAAATCAGTTGGGGCTACATTCTGCCAAAGATGCGCTGGCAAGATACCCAGAGTCGCCGTTTCAATAAATGGAGCATAGGGATGTGGCAGAGTAATGTGCACAGTGCGGTCGTCGGGCGCCTCGACGGTGACACCTTCCCAATCAGGTCGACGAGGACTCTTGGTGTCGGGACTTTGCGCAAGGGCGACGGTAAAGACCACATCGCGCGCGGTGACTGGTGTGCCGTCGTGGAATACCGCATCTGGACGCAGAGTAAAGGTATAGCTCATGCCGTCTTCACTAATGTCGACATGTTCAGCAAGATCGGGAATGAATGTGTCATCTGGCGTCGCGCGCATGAGACCTGAATAGGTGAGGGCGACAATATCACGGTCAGCATCGGATGTGGCGAGTAGTGGGTTGACGAATCGTGGCGTTCCGACGATTCCTTCGGTATAGGTACCGCCGGGCGCTGGTACATCACTCGTTAAAAGTGTATTCATGTTCACCACCAGAAAAAAGGTGCTCACAGCAAGAAGGAGTGAGAATCCATACAGGAGGACGCGCTCGAATGGTGAAAAATAACGGAGTAACTTCTCCAAAAAACTCAACCCGGGAAGCGTGTGATGTGTATGAAGCGACCCCCCTGATGTAGAGGTGGTTTCGAGTGAGGCATTAAATTGTGGATTACTAGGGGATGGTTCCATGGCGGGGCGCATCATGCGCGGGTTGCGGGCTGCGAGCGCTACTTGATAAACAAGGAGAGAACTGCCGACAGTGCAAAAAGTATACCAATGACGATAGTGGCGTTAAAGAGCGTGCGCTCGATACCGCGACGGGTGTGGAATCCTGAACTGAAGTTGTCTGCTCCAAATGCACCACCCATAGAGGCCCCGGTGCGCTGAAGGAGTATGGTAACCATAAGAAGCGCCGAAAGGGCTATCTGTATGTATGGCAAGTATGTCGCCAGTAATTCCATCGGGAAGAGTATAGCAGGGTTGGGGACGGTAATCAATGTGTCAACCAGCCTAAAGCATGTACTGTCGCGGTAACCCCTCATGTCCCGAGTAGGGAACCACTGGAGATAAGGTTTCTGGAGTGTAAGACCGGCCTAACGGCCTTGGAGTGCACTCCAGAAACCTTATCTCCAGTGGTTCCTCGATAGTAGCTGCGAGAAGTTGCGTGTCGTGGTGGGGACGCATATAGCACAACGCATTGACACTACCTGACTGTGCACCATATAATCCGCACGCGTTGCGGGAAACCGCCCACAGTGTTATTAGCAAAAAATAAATGTAATCGTCAGTGTATATATGGCAAAAACGAACAAGACCGGAAAGGGTGAAGACAAGAAAACGGAAAAGAAGATTGATGTTTTCCCAATGGGAGATCGTGTACTCGTCAAGCCGGAAGATGCAACTGACGAGCGCTCTGCTGGTGGCATTATCATCCCCGACACTGCCCGCAAAGAGAAGCCAGAGCGAGGCGAGGTAATTGCGGTAGGCGAAGGCAAGCGCACAGACAAGGGTGAGCTCGTGCCGGTTCGCGTCAAGGTGGGCGATACGATTATGTTCAGTAAATATGGGTTCGACGAAATAAAGATCAATGACGAGGACTATTACATCGTCGCCGAGGCAAACATTCTCGCCATCATCAAGTAGCCTTTAAAAATTAAATTTTCTCAATCTATGGCATCAAAACAAGTTATGTTCGGCCAGGATGTGCGCGAGGCGCTCAAGCGCGGTGTAGACACCGTTGCAAACGCAGTGCGCGTCACTCTGGGGCCCCGCGGACGGAATGTCGCACTCGACAAGTCGTTTGGTGGCCCTCGTATCACAAACGACGGTGTATCTATTGCAAAAGAAATTTCTCTCAAGGATCGCTTTGCCAACATGGGTGCAGAAGTGGTGAAAGAAGTTGCTACCAAGACGAACGACAAAGCAGGTGATGGCACCACCACGGCGGTGGTTCTGATGCAAGCAATCGTTTCCGAAGGACTCAAGCGCACAGCGATGGGCGCAAACGCGATGATGGTGCGTCGTGGGATAGAGGATGCCGCGGCAGATGCAGTCGAAGCGCTTCGCACAATGGCCCGAGAGGTAAAGAGCAAGGCAGAGTTCCGTCAAGTCGCTACCATTTCTTCAGAATCTGCAGAGTTGGGCGAGACAATTGCCGACACTATCGAAAAGGTTGGCAAGGATGGCGTTGTCACTGTCGAAGAGTCGCAGACCATGGGAATCGAAAAGGAGATTGTCGAAGGTATGGAATTCGACCGCGGCTTTGTCTCGGCGTACATGGTGACAAATCCCGAGCGCATGGAATCGGAGCTCAAGGATGTGCCAATTCTCGTCACTGATGGAAAAATCGCGACGGTTCAGACTATTGTCCCGCTTCTCGAAAAATTGCTCCAGACAGGCAAGAAAGATTTGGTGATTATTGCCGATGATGTCGAAGGTGAAGCGCTTGCCACATTTGTGGTCAACAAGTTGCGTGGAGTCTTCAATGTTCTCGCGGTAAAGGCACCAGGATACGGTGACCGCAAGAAAGAAATGCTTGCAGATATCGCCGCTACTATCGGTGCGCAGGTTATTTCCGAAGAAGTTGGTCTCAAACTCGACAAGGTTGAGCTGAACATGCTTGGAAAGGCCACACGAGTTGTAGCGACTAAAGACAACACAGTGATTGTCGGTGGTAAGGGCAAGAAGGCCGACATCGAAGCGCGCATCGGACAAATCAAGAAACAAATTGAAAACACTGATTCGAAATTCGATCGCGAGAAGCTTGAGGAGCGCCTCGCCAAGCTCTCTGGCGGTGTTGCGGTCATCCGTGTGGGTGCCGCAACCGAGACCGAGATGAAGTATCTCAAGGATAAAATTGAAGATGCCGTGAACGCGACCAAGGCCGCTATTGCCGAAGGTATCGTGCCAGGAGGCGGCGCGGCGCTGGTCAAGGTTGCCGAGAAGCTCTCGAAGAAAATCGATCCAAAGGCGCATGACGAGCACACCATCGGCTATCGCATTTTGGTGCAGGCATTGTATGCGCCACTCAAGCAGATTGCCGCAAACGCGGGTCGCGAAGATGTGACCGCTGTGGTGCGTGCCGTCGCAGCAAAAGGCGCAAGCTTTGGCTACGATGCGTCGGGTGACGATGCGGAACCAAAGATTGTCGATATGTTTGAAGCAGGCATTATCGATCCAGTGAAAGTTACTCGCAGCGGTGTTGAAAACGCAGCCTCTGCCGCAGCAGTACTCCTCACCACAGAAGCCGCTGTCGCTGACGAACCTGAAGACGAAAAGAAGGGAAGTCATGGACACGGAGGGGGAATGGGCGGGGGAGACATGGACGGGATGATGTAATACCATCTCCAACTAATCTCTGAACACCAAGTCTTGAAAATTATGGCTACGACTCGAAGAAAAAAGCTCAATGTATCTGCGGATATATCTCACTTTTTTCTTCTTCGCCGTACCCACAATTTTCTGCGACTTTTGTTCAGACCTTACTTGTCGATGGTATAAGGTTTCGCGCGCGGATGAGTAACCTGCGGAGCACGGGTTCTGCCCCAGCGGGCAGACCCTCATGGCTCGGCGCACGACCGCTACTTCGCGCGGACCGTGCTCGTGCGCCTGCGCAGTCTCCGCAGGTTATCACCCACTTGCTTGTGTGATGGGGAGAACAAAGAAAGCGTGGCCCAAGGCCGCGCTTTCTTTGTTCTCCCCCTGCGCACTGTCCATATCACCGTGCATGGGACATGGAGAAGAAATAGCGTGGGGAAAAAGGTACCTGACACCATTTTTTCACACCTACGCAAACACCAGCTATGCCAACCCCCACGCCCCCACTGCCATAGACGGCAACCCCCTCACCTACGACGAAAACGGCAACCTCACCTCATACCTCTCCACCACCTACACCTACGACCACAAGAACCACCTCACCAAAGTCGCAACTACCACCACCACCTTCTTCCAATACGACCACACCGAGCAGAGAGTAGCGAAGGGGAACGGCACCGCCACCACCACCTACCCCAACAGGTACTTCGAGATTACCCCCTCCACCACCACCGCCTACATCTATCTCCCCGACGGCACCCTCACCGCATACATCGAGAGTACCGGCCTTGCCACCAGCACATACTACATCCACCCTGATCACCTTGGCTCCACCAATGTGACGACCGATGCAAATGGTGCTCTCACAAAGACCCTCGACTATTACCCCTACGGCGAAGAGCGCATCGACTCTGGAGCTGGACCAGTCAGTCGCACATTCATCGGCGAACGCTATGATGATGCGCCGGTTGATCTTAGTTATCTCAATAACCGATACCTCCAAAACAACAGAGGTCAGTTTGTGAGTCAGGATCCGGTGTTTTGGGAGATTGGGCAGACAAGAGATGGCAAGGCCGCACTCTTAAATCCACAGTCTCAAAATTCATATAGCTATGCTGGCGATAATCCTATAACTCAGAATGATCCAAATGGCCGCTGGTATAAAGAAGTTCTAACAGGGCAACAATCATTCTCGAGCTTCTATGGAGAAGTCGGGGAAGCAGCAAATTATCTTGGTCAGCAAAGCCCCGCTTGGAACTATGCAATGAATAATCCATATACAACTGGAGCGGTAATCGGAGTGGGTTCCGGGACCGTAGCATATGGAGGTGTAGCAGGCCTTACTTATCTCAGTACGGAATATGCGGGTGGTTTGGGTACCGCATGTTTAGTGTTTTGCGGAACTGTCGGCCAACAATCTGCAAGATACGCAGATCAGATTTCGAAAGGAGTGACGAATCCAAAACTTATTAATATTATCAATAATACGTATCAGACGACGGACAAAATTTCAGGCGGTACTTTTGGTGCTGTCAGAAACGAGATAATTACGAATATACCCACTGGTGGCAAGATGCATTTCACAAAAATGATGGATACATTAAATGGTTTAAGCAATGTTCTTAAAAGCGGAAGTGTAAGTCAGGGGGATTTGCGAGCAATACAAACTCTTGTAAATAATGCGGCAAAGGCTGTCTCAGAGGCGGCAAAAGTTCTAAAATAAATTTATGGCTAACAGAGATAACTTACACGAAAAAACACAGCAACTAAAAGATCAGCTTATAGAGCTTCATAAGAAAAGCGGCTTGCCTGGTGAACCTATAGATTTTGCTCGATATCAACCTGCTATCAATCTTTGCGATACCGTAATCGAATACATTCCTGAGTTTAAGGAATACAAAGACTATGTCCTTTGGGGCAAAGAGAATCCCTATCTGCATTTCGGGGTTTTCGGGGATTTCTTTGTGAACAAAATAGCACAGGCTTCAGATTCAGACCCTGTAGTAAAAAAAGCGTTCGATTTTGTAAACGATACATATAACAAATCCAACGACGAACAAATTCGTACAATGCTTGGTACGGAAGTATTCGAGAAAATGACTCTGTCTAAACAGACTAGTGATACTGCAAAAAAATATCTAGAAGGAGATGCGTTTGATCAATTCAGCAAGGCTCTTTCTTGAGATAGCTCTTTTTCGCTTTTGGAGAATAATGATGGAGGAGAATAGTGTCAGGTACAATTAATTCCCAGGGAAAAAGGTACCTGACACCATTTTTTCAAAGGTCTATATGTCGAAAGCCCATTCGATGCGGCGATGCTTGGTCTTTCAATCAACGCATTCAGGCAAGATCCAAGTGCATTCAATGCCGCTGGTGTGATTCTTGATGCGGGGGCACTTGCTTTCCCCGGTGTGCCGGCGGTAGGTGGCATGGCGCTGCGGGCTGGAAAGGCAGCCGATGCCACATACTCACTCTATCGAGGAGCGGATGATGTGGGAACGACACGCTATGTCGGTATTACAAAGCGAGATACTGAGGTAAGATGGAACGAGCACCGGGGGAAAACGGGAAGTGGCAAAGACGAGCTGGACTACGAGGTGGTCGGTCCCAAAGGTGCCTTGACCAAAACTGAAGCAAGGTTAGGAGAG
The DNA here is from genome assembly GCA_038064835.1 of Patescibacteria group bacterium. Taxonomy (GTDB): domain Bacteria; phylum Patescibacteriota; class Minisyncoccia; order Phycocordibacterales; family UBA2100; genus JACQKA01. The sequence goes on along the minus strand of JBBTSD010000011.1, from coordinate 9,765 downwards.
CAGAGCCTTATTGAAAAATTTGGCATGCAAAAAAATGGAGGTCAGCTTCTAAATCTAAGAAATTCCATCTCCCCAACGTCTCAGCTAAGCACAGTAGCGCAAAGTTTTGGTCACGGTGTTAGTGGCTCACTGCAATCAAAACTCAGTTCGTTGTCTTCCGCGCTGACGAAGCTATCAGCTGCACTAAAAAGCCTCAAAAAGTAAATATGTTTTGGCAGAAGAAATTTAAGAATATATCTGACTACGGAGATGACTGGCAGATTCTGGAAGGTCGTCTAACTGACAGACCGATTTTTACTCGTTGCAGGACGGGCTTGATCGACGCGATAGGCCACCCAAAGTATCCGTTCCAGATTGGAGTGGCGGTTCCATTGTTCAATCCAACATCTGATGGGCTACCCACCAATGCGGAAGCTCAGGAACTGCACAAGATTGAAGATGAACTTGTAAAAGTTCTTGAGGAAAGGCATGAGGCAATCCACACAAATACGATCACGTATAACAGCATGAGAGAATTTGTTTTTTACGCATCGGAGTGGAAGCCCGAGTATTTCGAGCAAAAGGTGAAACGTATCCAAGTAGATTCCTCTCTGTCAAAAGGACACCAGTTACAATTTATGATGCAACCAGATAAGGAGTGGAAGACCTTCAGAGAGCACTCTGTGGTTGCGTAAAGTGAGAAAATGGTGTCAGGAACCTTTTCTATGATAGATTGCACATATGGGCAGAGCCTTGCGAACTGACGTAGGTGATCACATATACCATGTGCTCAACAGAGCAAATGCGCGCTTGCCCCTGTTTGAGCAAAAGAAAGACTACCAACTTTTCGAAGCCGTACTTGCAGAAGCGCAGCGGAGTTCATCTACTTGCATATTGCGTCATGCCCAACCACTGGCATCTGGTGGTGCATACAAGAAAGGACGGGGATCTCACCAAGTTCGTGAACTGGCTCACACTGACACATACCCAGCGTTGGCATTCTGCACACAAGACCATAGGTCACGGCCACTTGTACCAAGGTCGCTACAAGTCCTTTCTGTGTGAACAGGACGATCATTTCATGCAACTTGTTCGCTATGTCGAGCGCAACCCACTCCGCGCCCGGCTCGTTAAGAAAGCAGAGGGTTGGCAGTGGGGAAGTGTATGGAGACGAGAAAAGGGGACATTGCAAGAGCAGTCACTCCTTAGTGAATGGCCAGTCTCGATACCAAAAAACTATATTACACTGCTTAATGAGCCCCAATCAGAGGTCGAGGTTGAAGCTATGCGTCAATCGATTGCGCGAGGCAATCCTTTCGGATCTGACTCGTGGGTGAGGCGAGTAATCAAGAGGTATGATTTGGAGACAACGGTACGGCCACGGGGTAGACCGAAAAAAGGTTCCTGACACCTTTTACCCACCTTTTACCCCCAAATTCTTTACCTCATATCTTAAATTCGGCCTTATCTTATTTGGAATTTGCGCATTTCTCTTTGCCTTTTTTAGTATCACAGGCCCTGTAAATAATTGGTGGTAAGTGAGAGTGTCGAAACAGTCGACCAGGATTAAGAAAGCTGCCCAGGCACAGTATCGAATATTATCGGGGGCAGGGTGTGTGGCGTCTTCTACTTGCACTGCTGCGCGAACAGCGCTCGAGACTTCGGCCCCATCACGCCGAAGCCTGTCGTGGTCAGTGTGCCATTTGAAACAAGCCTGTTCGCTTTTTGCCATTTTTGAAGCGCAGCTTGCGTCATAGAACCGAAGTAGCCTGAATTATTATCGGTGGCCAGATATCCCTTACTGATCAGGAAGCGCTGCAATGTTGTCACCTCTGCGTCCTTCGTTCCCAGCTTGAGTGCTTTAGTTATCTTGCAACTGCCAGATGTGAAAGCTGGCGAAGTACTCGGTGCTGGCACTACGATAGGTGGCAGAGGTAACATGCTCGCAACCGGCATCGCACCAGTGAAATAGTTGGGTATTCTATACTTGATGTAGTCCACGACCCCATCCGCGGCGGTGCCTGTATACTCGGGGTGAACGAATGGCGTTGTGTCCAGCTCAAAATTCTGGCTCTTCTTGAACGGGAAAAGTATCTCTTCTTGTGGCAATCCGCTTATACTGGCCATGCTCGCAAGTATCTTGCTGGAGTCTTCAGTCTGTGAGAGTTGCGTCGAAGTCTTATCCGCAAGTTGGACAAACAACTTCTGCATGCCGCTGGCCCCCGCCTTTTGCGCGAAGCGTGCAACGGCAACACCTGCATGTGCATATGCATCGTTCAGTGGGGCAAACACGCCACCTTCAAAGATGTAGTCAAAGGATTTCTCATTTTTCCTCTTCAGCTCCGCAGCACTCAGCATATGTGTATGCCCGGCAAGATCTGCAATGGCTTGCTCATTGAGGTTCTTGAAAATATAGGGGCGCGCTTGAATTTCCATGAAGACAGCCAGACCCTCTCTGAACCAAGGTGCCACATATGGGGCTCCGCGGAATAGGTTCTTATCCTGCTCCACTGTGTGTGCAATCTCGTGAACAAGTGTCGTTTGCACCTCTGCAAGCGACTGGTTCGTTAGGATGTCCTTGTTGTAGAGCACGATGTCGGGTCGTGCGGCTAGCGCGAACGCTTCATAGCCCACATCGGCGTTCCTTAGGTCGGCCGCGTAAATTATTAGTTTCGTCGGAGCAGGAACGCCAAGTGATGATGTAAAAAGATCGTCCAAGTATGTCATCGATGTGACGGCGCTTTCTAGCTTTGCAACGGACTGCACCGACCCAGCGAGCGTGAAGCGACCAACGGTCTTGATGACATTACCAGGCCCGATATCAGTCGGAACAAAAGCAATGAGTGCGGGGTAGATGTATGGGGTGTCTGTCGGGTATTTGATTGCAATGGTCGTATCCGTAATTGTCGCGTTTGGATAAGTGGCAAGGACTTTCCAGCCTTTTTGGTAGCTGACGTTGAGTTGTGGGAAGTTGAAATATCCCCCGCCAGCCACCCAAAATTCATAAATTGCGATTGGGTGGGTTAGTGCTGTTTTTATGTCATATTGAACTTTCACATTGGAAATGCCATTCCCTGCCGAACGCAAACGAATCGCCTTGAATCCTTCCTCAAAATTGATTGCAAGAGGTCCATTATCGTCGAAAGCTTTTGTAAGTTCGTAACTAAGCAACCCGGTGGCACCAAAATTCCTAAAATCCTCGAAGCCAACAGCCCCGCCGGTGTTTTGTACTTGCAGTGTCCAGGTGCCGACCGCTTTGTCTGTGCCGATAGTGGCCTCAAGCTTTTGCGTATCAATGCTCGAATATACTTCGGCGGATACAGCAGATGGATGAGTCCCAACGAGAATTACCGTAAGCGTGAGGATGCCTGCGTTGAAATACTTTTTCATACCTATTTACTTGCTTTGAGCGACTGGACCATCCGAACGATCGTGTTGCGAATTTCCGACCGGAATGAGGCATACACTCCATGCGACTGGTAGACCGTATCCCCTCTAAAAATGAATTCGTCGAGCACGATGAATTCGATTTGATCACGGTTCAGGCTTGTGACATAAGACCACTCTACCGAATATACCTTCTCGCCGTTCCGTTCAATCACTTTTACGCTCAGCACTTTCCCTTGCATTGAAGAGCGTATAATTTGGTGCAGATAGAAGTTCACCATTTCGCGGGGATCGAGACGCGAGGTAATCGTACTAGGTAAACCGAAAATGCCGGACGCTGTCGAACGCAATACATACCCACCTTTCGTAGCCCTGCTACCCTGATCGGCTTGGTCACTTAGCTTCAAATAGAAGACCTCAGCACCGCCTATTGTTTTATAAGCCTGCTCTTTGTACAACCAATTTGCCGGGAGGAGGACTTCAATCGTCTGATCTTCAGTCCGACAGATTGTATCGACAGACACCGCATTATAATATGCGGTCGTAATGACAGGGCTCACTGCCGACACGAATACAAATAACGAAACCAGAGCAACCGCACATCGAGCCGAAACATTCCCAACAGAAAGAAAGGTGGAGAGGTTCATGGAATTGTGGGGTCGCAATTGAATCATACATCATTATTGCCGAGCGAAAAGCTCGCCCGTTTTAGCTAACTAAAACGTTACCAGGGTCTCCATGGTGAGATGGTGTATAGGTTGCAGTAGTCCACCATGACCTGTGGGAACAAAAGGGTGATTGGGGGTAAGTCGCCAAGACCGAGCTGATCGAGCCCAGTCGCGCCAGGGACGGCGACTTCAAGGTCACATATACGGAAGGTGAGTGGGGTCGATTGCGGACGCTGTACTTCGTGGTGCACGCTGACGACAATCAAGCACTGTTCAGTATCGGGAGAAATAGTGTCAGGTATGCCCCGTAGAAAACATCAAAAAACAAAGAAAGCGTGGCCGTGGGCCGCGCTTTCGCGTACTATGCTTTTTGGAAAATTGCCGCGGCGTGAACGCCGCCAATCCCCGATGATATCTTCAGGAGTGTTCGCATCTTCCGCGATTCGGTATCGCGTGGCAAGTAGATATCACCACAGCCAGGATCCTGCTCTTCACAGTAATTCCCAGGAACGACACCTTCGTTCAGTGCGTCAATGCCAAGAACGGTTTCCATCAGACTGGCTGCTCCATTGCAGTGCCCGATTAAAGGTTTGGCAGTGTAGACAGGTGTGGCTGGGGAGAATTTTTCAAGCGCTCTGCCTTCGCTCAGGTCGCCGGCGACAGTACCAGGAGCATGTGCATTAACGACATCGATGTCTTCTGGCATCAAATGAGCGCATTGCAGTGCCTGGTGGATAGCGCGCATGATGCCGTTTCCCGAAGGATCGTTTGCGTATGCAAATCCGTCGTTCACAGATGCGTACCCACAGACGCGAGCAAAAATCGGTCTGCCGCGTGCGCGAGCATACTTTTCTGTTTCAAGAAGAATCGCGGCCGCTCCTTCGCCAGGAATTGTCCCATCACGATTTTTATCGAAGGCACGACATATACCACTTTTCGAACATACCCCAAGTTGTGCGAATTGTTCGACACACAAATCTGTGAGGCTGGTTTCCACACCGCACACAAGCGCGGCATCGATGTATCCCAGCTTCAGCGCGTCGCAGGCACGCATCAGTGCCTGGAGCGATCCGGTACATGCGCTGGTGATTGCTTCTGTAGGGCCCTCTATTCCAAAGTGCTTCGCAACCCAGAATGCAGGGCCAAAAGCCAGGCTTTGGATGAGTGCATCTTTGGGGAGTTTTTCCCCGGATGTCAGTAGCTGTTGATACCTAGTTTTCGTATGATCAGAGAAACGCGAGCTCCCCAGATACACTCCATAGCGAGACAAATTAACTCCTGCCAGACGGGTGTTTTCCATAGCAAGTTGTGCCACGCTTAGCGCGGCTACAACGCTACGGTCTAGAGTGTGCGCCCAGGATGGAGCACTTTCTTTCGCAGTGGCGAAGTGGTCGCCAAGTTCGCATACCCGAACCTTTCTCCCTGAAAGGGTTGTCCGGGCTTGGTCCACGCGAAGCTTTCCGAGCAATCCGCGGCCTGCCTGCCGTCGGTCTCCGGCGGCAGAAAGCAGGCCCATGCCAGTGATGACGATGTTCGTCACGCATCTCTCCTCTACAGTTTCTATGCGGAGCATATAGGTGGCGTGATTTTTGTGCAACAAAAATTAAAAAGCGCTGTGGCAAAAGGTTGCCACAGCGTTCGTTGTGTGTGTTCATGGAGACGGTTCCTTTTTGATCGGAAGGATTTTCTGGAACACGCCGTCCTGCACTTGAAGGCGGACGGTGCATTCGATTTTCCGTTCTTTTTGGACTTGCGTCTGTTCGGCGCAGGCGGCGACCAGATTCTCACCCAAGGTGTTGCTTGAATACAGTGATCCAGCCCAAAAGGCGCACATAAGGCATGCTACCGCGCCCCCAATCACCATGAAGCCTCCTTCTTCTTCATGTGTCCCTGCGCAGGAAGCAACCAGTGCAAGGAGTGCGAGAGCGAGCCATAAAACTACCCACATATCCATACGGTGTTCTCCGTGCTAGGAGAGTTCTGCCACAAAAATGAATGCTGTGCAACATAAAAGGGCCGCACCAGTGGTGCGGCCCTTCTTCCTGTGCTGGTCAGCTTAGTCCGCGGCGCTCGCTTTCGCTCGCGCCGCGTCCTTGACTGCGCGGGTCGTATTCGTGACTGCGCGCAGGCCGAGTCCGACTTCATCCCCGAACTCGTAGTGCTTCGGGAACGAGTTTGCCTTGCGCGCGAGGCGCACCGCGAACTCGGTCACATCCGGCACTACGACATCGTCGCGGACCATCGGATTCCGGTAGGCGGCAACTTGCCCCCACCCGTTCTCCAAGAGGTCCATGAACCACGCGACTGCCTCCTGGCGCGTTCCCACCGGGTGCTTCCAGGTGTCCTCATTCCGTCCGAAGACGAAGCTGATGACGATGTGGCCCAAACGCTCGCCGCGCTCCTGTACCTTGACGCGCGCGAGCTTGAAGCTCGCGTCCATCAGGACGGTCATCGGGTCCGGCTGGGCGTTCGGCGAGGATGCGAACTCCATCGAGCCATCGTCGCCGACGCGCCCGATGAAGTTGCGACCGGTGACGAGTCCGGACTCGATCGAGATCAGCTTCGTGCCCGGATGGGCGCGCAGCTTTTCTTGGCGAGTCTCAGCCTGCTCCGGTGTCTCGACGCCGAGGTCGTCGGCGAAGGCCGGGAAGGTCTTCCCAAACAGGGAACCCGGCAGGATGAATTGAAACAGTACACGACGGCAGTTATTCGGAACAGTGAGCGACATGTCGCTCCTCCTTCTTTCTCTGGTTTATTGTAGAACTGGCTCCTTAGCCAAACTTCATAATAGCATGTTTTACTCCTATGTCAAGACATTTTGAGTGAATTCCCACACCCCGAGTAGCCATTGGGAAGTAAGGTTTCTGGAGTGCGCTCCAAGGCCGCACCACAAAGGGTGCTTCCAAAAACATAGTCGTAGCCACTCCTTGTTTTCTTGGTCGCTAACCGGTCTTACACTCCAGAAACCTTACTTCCCAATGGCTACTCAATCACCTTGTGAAAAGTTATCCAAGAGACCTTGCCGGCCGATTTTCGCGTGGTACAGTTATGGGGTTACTATTAGAAAAACTCTATGATATCAGTCATTTTTGGTGCGCTCATCGTCCTGCTGGGTCTCAGTGCGATATTCGATGTGATCCCATGGAAGTTCAATATTACCGCCATCGTTATCCTAATCCCTGTGTGGTTCGTGGTGATGTACAACAGTTTCGTCACGCTCACCAACCGAGCTAAGGAAGGCTGGTCTGATATTGATGTCCAGCTCAAGCGTCGTTACGACCTCATTCCAAACCTGATCGAATCGGTCAAGGGGTACATGCAACACGAGGCGGCAACACTCACTAAAGTGACAGAGGCGCGTACTGCAGCTATGGGAGCACAAACAGTGGCGCAACATTCGGCCGCCGACAATATGCTTACAGGCGCACTCAAATCACTCTTTGCTGTTTCCGAGAGCTACCCAGACCTCAAGGCAAATCAAAACTTCATCGAGCTCCAGCGTGAATTGTCTGACACTGAAAACAAAATTCAGGCCGCTCGCCGTTTCTACAACGGCGTCGTGCGAGACCTCAATACCAGCCTTGAGTCGTTCCCCGGTAATATCATCGGAGGGATGTTCAAATTTGCATCACGCGATTTCTTCGAGCTTGCCGAAGGCGACACTGCCGCGAAAGAGCCGGTAAAAGTGCAGTTCTAAATCCGTGAATCGGTTTCTTGGATTCTTGTGCATCGCACTCGCGCTTGTCGCGCCAGTGGTTTTGACTGCGCAGGAAACCGAACGGTCATATCATTACCGCAATATCTCACTCACTGCACTGGTTGAAACAAACGGTGTGGTACGCATGAGTGAACAGCACACATTTGCGTTTGTCGGCGAGTATCATCAGGGGTGGCGAAGTATTCCGCATGAAAAGATTAGTGCGATTACCGATGTGCGCGTACTTGATGCTGTGGGAAATGTTTTAGAGTACTCGCGCACACGCCTCAACAAAGAGGATCCAGAAAGTTGGAACTCATACACTACCTGGAAAGAAGCGGGTGTGACTAATATCGAATGGTATTACGATGCGCGCGATGAAGAGCGTACCTGGACACTGCAGTACACCGTACATGGCGCACTCGGGTTCTACGACGATCACGACGAGTTGTACTGGAATGTTTTCGCTGGCAATTATTCTGTGCCAGTTGATTCGGTGATAGCTACGGTCCGTGTGCCTGGACCGATAAGCGCGCCACAAATGGCTTTTTACCCCCAGCCCCACAGAGCAGTGGTGCAAGATAGGCCGGACGACCATACCTTCCGATTTGTTTCGGGTGGGTATCCAGCGAACGCAACAGTTACCTTTGCTGCTGGTTGGCAAAAAGGACTCATCGACTATCGCGCATTCTGGCTCGGCTTCCTCTGGTTACATGTAATCTACATTCTGGCAGCACTAGTACTGGTCGGCTCGATTATATACGCCATTTCTCTTTCAGTGCGTGCATGGATGCATGCGCGCGGCACAGGGACTATTGTTCCCCAATATGAGCCACCCCAGGGGTTGTCTCCAGCTATGATGTCGGTAGTTCTAAAAAAGAGAGTCGATAGTAAATCATGGGCCGCCACGGTCGTTGATCTGGCCGTGCGTGGGTATGTAAAGATCGAGGCAGACAAGCCCAGTTTTCCAGTCTCGTTATTTATTGGTGCGCTTGGTCTGGTAGTGTTTTTTGGTTTCGGTGTCTATCTCTTAGGAGATGTATTCGCTATGCAGGATGCGCCCTCTCTGACACTGTTTGGAGTATTCGTTTGCCTCTCGCTCTTGTTGTTCTTCGCGTCTTCTTTCGGGGGTATTACTGCAATTTTTGACAAGCCTTTCGGTACCAAAGAATACATTGTTGAACGATTGGACAAGATTGAGGGCCTGCGTTCGCGAGAAATGCAATTTCTCCTGGCGCTTATGAGTGGCACTCACACATTTTCAACGAGGCGGTTTCGCAAAAGCCCGTCACGACAGAAAATTTTGTACGCGGCGATTCAATCTCTGCAGAAAGAAATAGTAGCAGAGGCGGAAGTGCACTTGGGAGTATTCCAGCGACATACATCTTTTCCGACGCTGTCACTCGCGGATGCATCACGACGGATAGGGTTTGCTGTGTTTGGCGTCACTGGGGTGATCGCACTCCTTGTGTTTCTATTGGTCGTGTTGCCGACAGCATTCCCAGCCCTCACCCCAGAATCGCTTATCGTACTTTTTGTGAGCGCGCTCGTATCTCTTGTCACTGTTCTCTATGCCCGCTATGGCCGTCTGTACCGCACAGTGCGTGGAGCAATCCTCAAAGAAGAGATACTAGGGTTCAAAATGTATCTGCACACCGCGGAGCGATATCGCATGCAAAATCTGACCCCGGAACTTTTCGAGAAATTTTTACCCTATGCGATTGTATTTGGTGTGGAAAAAGAATGGGGCGCTGCATTTGATGGCCTGAATGTGGCACCGCCCCAGTGGTACGCCGCAGGATATGCCGGAGGCTCGTCTTCGTTTAGCGGGAGTGCGTTTTCAGCAGGCGCATTTTCGTCGTCATTCAGTGCTAGCTTCGCATCGTCGTTCTCAAGCTCGGGTGGTGGAGGAGGTGCAGGTGGTGGCGGGGGTGCCGGTGGTGGAGGAGGGGGAGGGGGTGGTGGCGCGAGTTGAGATTCCTAAACAAGCTCAAGACCTTGGAACCATCTGAAGGGGAAATTGGTAATTAATAC
>JBBTSD010000010.1:0-61958 GCA_038064835.1 Patescibacteria group bacterium | reverse complement strand
GTCGCGGAAATTTTGGGTACAAAATTATCTGTGACCAAGTCCTCTCCTGCGCACAGAGTAAGAAATTTTTCTAGTTTTCCCGTTTTTATCCGACCTTGTCGGCGTTGTCGGCGGTTCCAACCGCGTCCTGTCCTCGGGATACGAAAACTAACGCATTTTGCGAAAAAGTATTGACCTGTAAAGAGAATTGATCGGTTCCAACCGAATCACATAGAATGCGTCTAAATACGTTTAGGAATGAATGTAATGAGCATTGTGAATAATCCTGCCTGATAGAGGCACAAGGCCCTAAAATAGCCTTTATGCACATATTGAACCGAGGACTTGCGCTAGTTCAATATTTAGGCTAATATTGAACTACCTCTAGGGGTAAGTCCAATACAAACGATTATGTCGGAATCAAAAGAAATAAAACCAACAAAGGTAAAAGAACTCCCGCCCAAACTCTCATATGAACCTCTAATGAGAGAGCTTACTGCCGCTCACGCGGCGGTCGGTGAGTTAAGAGGATTTTTAGACGCAATACCAAATCCCGATCTTTTGATTGCTCCCTTTAGAAAAAGGGAGGCTGTCGCTAGTTCAGCCATAGAAGGTACACGAGCAACTCTTGAAGAGGTTCTCAAATATGAAGCCTTGGATGAATCAAAAGCTAACCCCGAAAAAGAAGAGATGAGTCGGAAGGTTCAAGACATCAAAGAGGTTATGAATTACGAACAGGCAATGAGTGTTGCTTTAAAAAAATTAAAAGAGCGTCCTATCGCCGAAACTCTTCTCAAAGCTACCCACAGTGTTCTTCTTGATTCGGTGAGAGGAGCAAATAAAGATCGTGGAAACTTTAGAAAAGAGCAAGTGAGGGTGGGTGATTATATACCGCCTGTGCATACAGATATTTCTGGTCTGATGAGTAATTGGGAGAAATATCTAAACTCAGATGCTGAAACTGATGTATTGGTCAGGATAGGAGTTGCGCACTATCAATTTGAGGCGATTCACCCATTCATGGACGGCAATGGAAGAATTGGACGCCTCGTCATACCCTTGTTCTTGTGCCAAGAGAGAGTCTTGCAAACGCCCGTGTTGTTTATCAGCCATCACCTTGAAGAACACAAGGTGGAGTATCAGCGTCTTTTGCATGCCGTAGATACAGACCAAGAATGGATACCGTGGCTTAAATTCTTTCTTATCGCTGTTGAGTTTCAAGCAAAACGAACAACTGTCATGGCAAAAGAAATACAGGCACTCTACGAGCGCTTGAAAGAGGATGTTGTGGGGAAAATAAGATCACAGCACGCAATAGCTGTTTTAGACGCTATCTTTAAAAGCCCGATTATAACGGCTGCAAATGTACGAGAAGCTATTAAAGCAAGCAGTAAGGGAACGACCTATAATCTGATAGCTAAATTTGTAGAAGCAGGTGTATTAAAGGAATATGATGGGCAGGGTAGAGAAAGTGTCTACATATTCTCGGAGCTTCTAAAAATATTAAGAGTCTAGCCTGCAAGCATAATCCTATGACTACCAAAGAAGAAATCTTAAATGAAATAAAACGAACCGCAAAAGAAAACGAGGGTAAGCCTTTAGGTTTGTCTAGATTTCAAAAAGAAACGAGGGATTAATCCGTAGATCACATCAAGCGTTTTATATCAGAATTTAGGACAGTCGGGTCTCATCAAGAGGTGAGTAGAAAAGTAGTTAATGCGATGGCCCACGAGTATTTGGGTAACGGAATCAATGTGATTATTGAGCAGGGAATGAGTAGAGCAGAAGTAGAAGCTCTCCAAAAAATAGCGGAAACGCATAATGCCGACTTCTTCGTATATCGTCTTGAAGCCTCTCGCTCTATTACGGATGAGCGTGCAGCAAAGCGACATGCTGAATTGAATAAGCCCCTTATTCCAAAAGAGACCTTGGACGAGCTGTATAAAATCCATGAGGAAAATGACTACTCAAACACCGCCGTTCTTCACTCGGGAAAATTAAGTACACGAGAGATGGCAGACAATATTTTGAAGGACTTGAAACTTGTCTTTTTTGGATGAGAAAAAACCCGCATAAGCGGGTTTCAAATATGGTCATGATGGTGCGAATGATTTTTTGCGTGACGGGTAAGCGCATACACTTGCCAGACGATAAAACATGCGATGCCGATTGAAACGATTCCGTCGATATGGTGCCAACCAGTGAGCATAATCACGACACCGCTTGCAACCACACCAACACTAGTGAGCAAATCGGCGAATAGATGTGCCCGGGCCCCGTGTGATGTGATATTTTTTTCACCAGTCTCTAGTATCCAGACCTGCAGGATATTCAAGCATCCCCCAACAACCGCGCTCACCAAGAGCGGTATCGGTACGATAGATACAGGCGCTACCACACGCTCGTACCCATGGACAAACAAAAATCCAGCGACCAGTGACAAAAGTATGATTTGAAGAGCAAACCCACCCATGCGCACTTTAGCCACATTTCGGTCTGGGTGTACGCGGACAAATATACTTACTACGAGAGCAACTCCCATAGCGCACATATCTACCGCGACATGGCCGGCATCTCCAAGGAGAGCCAAGCTGTCCGAAAGCCACCAGCCGCCGGTTTCAACACCTAGGATGCCGACTGATATAAGAAAAACCAGTAAATACCGGCGCGTTTCGCACCAACAGCCGGCGTGATTTTCGCATCCGGAAAAGTGTCCGATATGCGCGGGTGTGTGCATCTGCACCTCCTGTATCTACAGCGAGTGAAACATGATGGTGTTTTCTTTGCAACTTCGCGTTCATCTTGCGTTCATCTCACCTTTCTCTACAATAATCGGATATGGTGCTCTTTACTGGGAAAGGAGACGACGGTACAACCACCACTTTTGGGTGTAAGCAACGCATGTCGAAAAGTTCGGTCGCATCGGAAGCACTCGGCACACTCGACGAGTGCAATTCCTTCCTTGGCCTTTGTCGCTCAGAAGAAGAGGCGCGGGCGCTTGTCCTTGAAGGGCGAAGCGCGGCAGAAATACTCCGTGAGGTCCAGGATCATCTTTTCACTGCCCAAGCAGAACTCGCTGGCTCACCCAAAACAATCCCTGAAGAAAGTGTCAAAAAAATGGAAGTGTTGATTCATGCGGTCGAACAGGAGCTACCACCCATTAAAAGCTTTTTTGTCCCAGGGGCGACACGCCTCGGAGCTCTCTTTGATGTGGCGCGTACTATTTCGCGCCGAGCCGAACGCCGAGCCACTGCCGCTCACGAAGATGGGCGTGTTTTGGGCGAATATACGCGCGCCTATTTAAATCGTCTGTCGTCGCTCTTGTATGCGCTCGCGCGACTTGCAAATCACCGTGCGGGGAAAACCGAAGAGCCGCCGATGTATCGCGGCTAGATGTGCACAGAGGCCTCTTGCTGTTTCGTGGGGGGAGAGGATGCTGTAAGGGGGCTTTGCCCGTGTCCATGTAGGGCAGGGAAGCTCAGTCCTTACTATTAAGTGTTACTACTATATATGGTTCAGCAATTAACATGGGCTTTCGGCGCGATTTTTGTGGCGGTGGGAGTTTTGGGTTTTGTGCCAGGTGCGACCAGTGGAGGATATTTACTCGGTATTTTCGAAGTCGATTCACTACATAACATGGTGCACCTGCTGTCTGGCGTGGTGGCACTTCTTGTTGCAGGGATGGCCCCTACATATGCACGTATGTATTTCCAAGTATTCGGAGTTGTATACCTATTGGTTACAATATCTGGCTTTGTCATGGGGAGCGCTGCTGGGCTTTTTGTGGTGAACATGGCCGATAACATACTGCATGTAGCGATTAGTGCAGTTGCGTTGTGGGCAGGATTTTTGTCCAAAGGGGATGGAGTGGCCCCAATGCCGTTGTCATAGAGGGTGATCGATGGGACTCGGTCAGGAGTCGCTGTTTTCATACTCCCTCTGGTCGTTGAAAACATGCGCTCACGACCCTGGCTCGGCGTTCCCACTCCGCTTCGCTTCGTGGGACCCTGCGCCTCCGCCTTTCTCGTCCCACGCTCACAACGCACAGTAAAACCCCGATGCTATCGCATCGGGGTCAACTGTGCGTGGGTGATCGATGGGACTCCTCTCGGTAATTTTCCTGACGGAAAATTCCTCGAGCCGGCCCTCGCCGTTTTTGCTTTTCCTTCGCTTCGCTGCGGAAAACAAAAACATGGCTCCGGGCTTCGAGTCCCATACGCACAGTGCGCAGGCACTGTGCTCGATCACCCTGCGTTTCGCTGCGCTTCACTGGGGTGATCGATGGGACTCGAACCCACAACCACTCGGACCACAACCGAGTGCTCTACCATTGAGCTACGACCACCATATGCCTCACGGCAAGGACCTCTTCCGAAAGGTGCTTTCGCATGCGTGGCGGATATTTTCTGTCCAGGACGAATGGTTGGAGACTGAATCATATCTGGAGGATATGATGATGTCGAAACCAAAGTTCTGGGCAGAAAAGAACGCCAGGATGTGAATCAGACCTTTCGGAAGAGGTCCAAAGTTGTTATACCAAATTGTGGCCTGTTGCGCGAGCAGTATCGCGGGCCAAACGGTTATCCACGGCGCGGAGGAAATGGTGTGGCATGAAAGTAGAGAAAATTGTAGAATGAGAGGATGATTGCACTTCAGGCCGTGGCAAAAAAAGCGCTCGATTACGCCATCACGATTGTATTTCTCGCTGTAGGTCTCTATCTCCTATATCGAGGTTTTGTGATTTAGGTAGGTTATTTCTGTAAGATAGACAAAAAGAGCCACCCTAAGGGGTGGCTCTTGCAATGCGGACCGCCTGTGCCATTTTCCGCACCTCATCTGGTTGTAAGTATCCCACATGACCGCGCTTGCCGCGCGCAGCATCTATAATCTCACGCAACTTCTCACCGAGATTTTTGACTGTTGGTCGTACCACTGGGGTGGTGGGTCTTCGCACGATAAAGGTGGTGCCTTGCTCGTAGAGCTCTGCAAAACCTAAGAGCATTGCTGTTATGTCCACAGCTCGTTCTTCGTGGCACAGAGGGTGTCGGGTACCACTCAAAATGATATGACAAAGCTCGTGCGCCATCGCAATAACGATAGTTTCGAACGGCGCCATCGCAATAAACGAGCGACGAATAAACATCGTTACCTCGAGTCTTTTGAATTCCGAACCTCCAAAAATAGGCATCGGGTTGGGTAAGATGATCCAAGCGGGATTCCTCTCGTCGCCACCAGAATTTACATATCCGACACGAAGACCGATGGGAATGTTCAGCGCTTCGCGAACGACTCCAACCATCTCGGTGTAGCGCTGTTCTTTGTAGAGTGCGCGGAGCCGAGTTTCCTCAACAGGACTGCGCGCTCGTTTCAGTGAGCGGAGGAGTGTCAAAAATATCTCCTCGATAGACAAGTGTTGTGCCATCGAGCAACTCCTTTCTGAATTGCATACTGCAACATTGTGAGAGTCTGGTCAAGGAAAGGAACAAGAAAGGACCAAGAGGGCTTTTGGTCACTATCTTTCTGGAAAACACATGTGGCCTTGGATTCTTTGTTGTAGTGTACGCACTCAGGGGGTTGTGAATGGCGAAGTGTTGGTTATGCTGTATGTAATAATTATTAATGAGTCTCGTCTAGAGAGTATATGGATATACAAAAACGCGAACTGCATATCGTACCGCCCGCAATTATTCTTAAGGCCGCCACAGCCGCGCTTCTCATGCTTGCGCTTTGGGGGCTCGCAAGCTCGTTCAAGACATTCAAAGAGTTTCGTTTTGTTGGGTCAGGAACCACTGCGACCAATGTGATAACAGTATCAGGTGAGGGGGAAGTGTTTGCCGTTCCTGATCTTGCGTCATTCTCGATTACAGTGCTTGAAGAAGCAAAGGAAGTAAAAGATGCACAGGCGGTCGCTACTAAAAAAGCAAACGACATAAAGGCGTATCTAAAAGGTGCTGGTGTTGCAGACCGGGATATCAAGACATCGTCTTATAATGTGCAGCCAAAGTATGAGTGGGTTGAAATTCGGTGTATCAAAGCACCGTGTCCAGGAGGCAAACAAGAAATGACGGGCTTCCAGGTTTCAGAAACGATCGAAGTGCGTGTACGCGACACTGACAAAGCGGGCGACATTCTAGCGCAAGCAGGAAAGTTGGGAGCGAATAGCGTGAGCGGCCTTTCATTCACCATCGACGAAGAGGATGAGCTTCAGGCAGAAGCGCGCGCACAAGCAATCGACGATGCAGAGGAAAAAGCGGGAGTACTTGCACAACAGTTGGGCGTGCGGCTAGTGCGTATTGTCGGATTCAACGAAGATGGTGGAGGGTATCAGCCCTACATGAAGCGCGAGGTTGCAATGATGGCAATGTCCGACAGTGGAGGAGCTGGTGCGCCTGAACTATCAGTAGGTGAAAACAAAATCAGCTCGCGAGTGACTATTACCTACGAAATTCAGTAAGGGTCACTGAGAACACTACTCATTTCCAACTGCTCTACAGGGTGCGATACTGGGTGTATGAAGACAGGCTGGCAGTACAAAAAAATACTTGTACAAGTGGCCCCGGTGATTGTTCTGGGGCTACTTGTATGCATGGTGCTTTTGCTAGGTGGTGCAAGCAATACACCTGAAACGCGACTTATTCCCGATGTGCGTTTGATGGACTCTGGTAATCAAGCTGTTTCTTTACAGGATGTGCTAGGGAATAAACCTGCTGTGATAAATGCGTGGGCGAGCTGGTGCCCATATTGCACCAAAGAACTTCCTGATTTAGTTGCATTGCAAAAAGAGTTTGGAGAAGATGTTAAAGTCATCGCAATTAACCGCGCAGAGACGCACAAAAGCGCCATACGGTATCTTGAAAAGATAGGAGCAGTGGGCGAGATTACCTACCTCTACGACAACAACGACGAGTGGTATCGGGCCATCGGTGGGTATGTCATGCCCGAAACATTATTTGTCGATGCCATGGGTAAAATCATTTATCACAACCGCGGACCTCTCAATTCCGAACAGCTCAGGGAGCGGGTTAGAGGACTTCTCAACGGTGCAACAGCTGTGGAACCCGATCCAAAGTCGCGAAAGACACTTGGGTGTCGGGATGGGGCATGTGCTGAATAAGTTTTACCCGAGCGGTCGAGTGATTTGAAGCTCACGCATGACAGCCTAGCGGGTCCAAGAAAACAGAAAAACGGTACCATACGACGCTCTCTCCAGGTTTTACCTGCGGGTGATCTTTGGGTATATTTAATGCTTTCTACTGAAAATCATTCAAATTATTTTTGAACTAATTTATGCCCATCCCATCTTTTTCCAGTTTGTTCCTCCTCTTTTCTAACCCAATCCATTGCTTGATCATGTTGAACTATTGCTAAATTAATTGAATTGAATGCAGGAACAAGATGCTGCATGGTGATTGGGTATCCGAGTACATTCAATCTCTGATGAACTTTGTTCCACAGTTGCATAAGCTCCCCATGATGCTTTAGATGTTCGACATAATCAAACCCACCGCCATTATCTCTTTCCCGGTTGGCAAATTTCTCTCTGGTCATGGTGACCTCATAATCCAACCCCCTCACCTCCTTGTCCAAATCTGGTGGCATCTTGGCGCCGCGATCAAATTCATCGAATTGCCATCGTTTAGCTGGTATTGGCTCACTCCCTAACATATTTTACGCATTTTATTGATAATAATTGCTAAATCATAGCATCTTTTGCGGAAAAATTTTTACTTAATTAAGTGAAAATGGTGTCAGGTACCGCTTCGTAGTACAATTGACTTTTCTGTGCGTGGGTGTATCATACTAAATACGAGGCGCCCAAGGGGCGTTTTTGGCTAGGAAAACAAGAGAAATAAGTTAAAATCGGCAAGCATCAATCACATATGAGCTTTACACAATATATTAAAGACACGAGGGGTGAGCTTAACCATGTTGCGTGGCCAACACAGGCACAAACCATCACCTACACAGCTTTGGTTATCGGAGTATCGATTATCGTCGCGTTTTATCTCGGGTTTTTCGACTTCGTCTTCACTAAAGGGCTTGGCGAATTTCTCAGTTCTACAAACCAAACGCCACCCGCAATTACTCTTGATCCGGTGACTATCGACGCGACAACTACGCCGCCTGCCCCCACTATCCCTACATTTGATGTAACAGGTATTGAATAATTTAGTATGGCAAAACAAGTACATGGCGCATTAAGAGGGTGGTACGCGGTGCACACCTATTCAGGTTATGAAGATGCAGTTGCACGCAACTTACGACAGCGGACAGAATCTTTTGGCATGAAGGACAAAATTTTTGATGTGGTGGTGCCTGTCGAAAAAAAGATTCGTATCAAAGGGGGGAAGAAAGCAGAGGTTCGTGAGAAAATTCTCTCAGGATATGTGTTGGTAGACATGGTCCCTACAGACGACGCGTGGAGTGTGGTGCGCAACACACCACAGGTGACAGGTTTTGTTGGTACTGCAAATCAGGCGGTCCCACTTTCCAAAAAGGAAGTAGACTCTATTTTCTCGCGTATGAACACCGATTCGCCAAAACACACCATCGATCTTATGCCAGACGACGCGGTGTTGATTATCGACGGCCCTTTCAAGGATTTGGAAGGAAAAGTCGGCGAGATTGACGAGGCGCGCGGAAAGGTTAAGGTGATGGTCCCCATGTTCGGCCGCGAGACTCCGGTAGAGCTTGAAGCAGACCAAGTGCAGAGGATTTAAACAAATTTTCCTTAACAGAAACATATGGCAAAGAAAATAACAAAAATGGTGAAATTGCAGATTGCTGCCGGCAAGGCAACTCCTGCGCCACCTGTAGGTACTGCGCTTGGCCCGACCGGAATCAACATTGGCGAGTTCGTCAACCAATTCAACACGCAGACGCGTGAGTTGATGGGGAACATCATTCCGGCGCTTATCACTATCTACGAAGATCGCACTTTCACTTTCATTCTCAAGAAGCCACCAGCTTCGAGACTCTTGCTCAAAGCAATCGGTAAAGAAAAAGGTTCAGGGCGCACCCCTGCAGAAAAGGCCGGGAAGATTACCGACGCACAGTTGACGCAGGTTGCGCAAGAAAAAATGGAGGATCTCAACGCTGGCTCGCTTGTCGCTGCGAAAAGGATTCTCGCGGGTACAGCGCGCTCAATGGGTATTGATGTTGAATAACGCAGAACCGATGGAATTGGAGTCTTTCTTCGTTGCTTCGGTCGTTGATTTTCTCCGTCGTACTATGCAGTACGCCTGCGAAAATCACTTCCTCGCGCCTTGAAATACATCCAATTCCGTCGGTTCTGTAAAAGTGAATACGCATAAAAGGCCGGGTACCATACCCGGCCTTTGCGTTGTTAGGTTCGTTTGTACTGAATGTATTTGGTCTGCGGAGTGCTTCCAGGATCAGTGCGCTCGATGACAAGATGCCATTCATCAGAGTTCCACCAAGGGAAGTGCGTATCGCCTAAAGTTTTTGTATAGACGAGCGTGAGATGCAGGGTGTCGGCGTGGGGAAGTGCCAACTTGTATATCTCGGCACCTCCAGCAACAAACACTTCGTCGCCTCGGGCTTGCAAAACAGCTTCATCAAACGAATGTGCAATGGTACGGTCCGTGTTACTGCCGAGACAGCTATTCCGAGTCACCACAATGGTGTGGCGCCCAGGAAGTGGTTTTTTTAATTTCGCGATAATGGAGTCGTATGTCGTACGCCCCATCACCACATCGTGGCCCATGGTAAGGCGTTTGAACCGAGCAAGGTCAGCAGGCGCTTTCCAGGGAATCGTGTTTTTGTAACCAATAACCCACGCAGGAGTACAGGCGACAATAATCGAGATTTTTTTACCATGAAGCATTGACTTGCTCTCCGTCCCTTTCGGTATGGTAGCGCAGGAGCGCGTCTAGGGGAAGAACACTTGAGTACAATGAATTTGACTTTGTGTGCAAGGGCATACGCGTGTTATCTAAGGAGAAGCTATGAGTGTTGTGAAAAAGGAGCATGGACGCATGGGCGTTTATGGCGGTGTCCTCGGTACCGAGGCAAACTGCGCAGAGCGCATCAAACGAGATATCGACGAGGTTGCCCGCATTGTGGAAGCCGCGAAGATGCTCGGTCAAAAGATTGTGCTCACATCGGGTACATGGGACTTGGTCCATACCGGACATGCTGAGTACCTGTCGCGAGCGCGCGAGCGCGGGACATTTTTGGTGGTCGGTGTTGACTCAGACGCCAAGGTCAAGAAACGCAAAGGCAAGTTTCGCCCAATCGTTGGTGAAGACGAACGAATGGTGATGCTTGCGCACTTGCGGTATGTAAATCTGGTGGTGCTCAAACACGTTGACGCACCCAAATGGGAACTGCTCAAGGCGGTTCGCCCGCACGTGCTCATTGTGTCGCACACAAGCGAACATAAAGAGGACGAGATCAAAGGCATGAAGGAGTACTGTGGTGAACTTCATGTGCTTGAGGCACAGTCACAGAAGGGTACAACAGCACGGTTGCGGCTCATGATGATTGATGGGCTCGAGGCTTTCGCCAAGCGTCTCCAAGATGAAATCCCGCGCATTCTTCAAGATACGCTTTCGACGGTAAGTGGAAAGAAAGAAGGAGATTCGACATGAGTGATACCGTTGCTATTGCCTATGTGCCGGTGCTTCATCGTGGGTACATGCGGTTCATCGAGCAGTGCGGTTTTTCTCTCAAAACACTGTATCTGCTGTTGCCGGATATTGTCTCGCACCTTGGTGTCGAGTTGGAATATGTGGTGCGGAAAGATGTCGTACGGGCTGTGCCAACTGAAGTAATGGCACGAGCTCTCGGCACTCTTTCAAAAAGGATTGCGGTGTGCGTACTCGACGAAGAAACAATCCCACTGATCCAGGCATCCACATCTCTCGTTACCATGCCGGACGAAGATGTGTCGCACGCTTTTGCCGAGAAATTCCTTCCCGGAAAAGTAGTGTCTTTCTCACCTTTTTTCCTGCGGTTCGATAGACAGCGCGTACAGGCACGAGAAGACGCATCACTAGTTGCGGACTTCACTGTCTCAAGCGCATTCCGTGACAGAGAGCTTCTCAAGATTGCGGGTGGCGAATCCGTAAAAAGCGGCGATTGGTGGCGGCAAGTAGGCGCTGTCTTGAGTCGAGATGGGGAAGTGCTTTTAGTTGCACATAATACACATGTGCCTCATGAACAAATGCCCTATGTGTATGGCGATCCTCGGTCGCTTTTTAAAAGCGGACAGATGATCGAGACGAGCACTGCCGAACATGCCGAATCGGTGCTTGTTGCCGAGGCGGCACGCAGAGGTGTGCGGACAGAAGGGTGTGACCTTCATATCACCACATTCCCATGCGAACCGTGCGCCAAGATTGTTGCACGCGCAGGTATCAAGAAACTCTTCTTCAGTTCTGGAAGTTACGGGCTTAACACCCCTGATGTACTGAAGAGCGCGGGTGTAGAGCTTGTGTATGTGGTGTAATACCATCTCCAATTAGCCATCCCACATACATTCTTGAATTTAGGCTGCAAAACTTCGTCTCGCGCTCGCCATATCTCGATATGACTTGCGCTCCGACTCGTTTCTCGCTCAAAATTCAAGAATGTATTAGTGTCGGAGCGTTAATTGGAGATGGTATAAGAAAAGGCCTCGGATTATCCCGAGGCCTTCTTGTATCCAACTTTTACACGAAGAGATTCATTTCGTTTGTCTGCGAAAGGTTCACCGACAATGAGATGTGCGTGCAGGTGTGCCAATGTGGCGCCGGTGATTTTCGTGTCACCAAAGCGCATCACGAGCGAGCCACCTGAAACACCGTGTGTGTCGGCAACAGAACTAAGTAGTACCTGGAGCTCTGTCCATGCCTCGGGGGGTATGGCACGAAAGTCAGTTTCATGACCCCTGGTATACACCACCAAATGGTGCAGTGTTGCGCCTTCGTACGGAAAAGCATTTTCAGTTACAAGCCAGTAGGCGCCCTCCAATAGAATTGGACGGTCATGGTAGCGCTCGATATTTTCGCGACACAAGAGACATTCTCCAGTGTCGAGTGCGCGTTGCATGCGACGGCGCTGCTCGTCGTCGCGCGCATGGTCAAAGTTGACGGTCATATATCCTCCTTACACAGATGTGGGGATGTTCATCCGAGCGTGTGGGTGATAGTCCGTGAGTTCAAAATGTTCTCTCCGGAGCTCGCGCAGGTTTTGAATATCATGCACCAGCGTCAGTGTTGGCAGACGACGCGGCTCAGAATACGCGAGCGTGCGGACCGCCTCGACCTGATTCTCGTAGATATGCGCATCGCTCAGCTGAAAGATGATGCGCCGAGGTGCGAGCTTGGTGAGATGTCCCACCGCAAGCAGAAGCGCGGTGTATGCAATCATGTCATTCGGGAAACCGAGTGGCATATCAGCCGAGCGATGCCATGACACAAGGTCAAGTTTGTTACCAATGGCACGAAAGTGAATGAAGCCATGACATGGTGATACGACCGCACGCTGGTTTCCACCCCACCCATTCATGAATGGAATCCAAGCGGTTGCATAGATGGTGCGTCGCTTCCGGAGCTTTGCGTCCGAAAGCATGTTCACCACATGGGCAAACTGGTCAAAAGTGCGGCCGTCAGACATCGGGAATGCGGCAAGAGCCGGTCCATACGAGGCGTCGCCTAAATGACCTGTCTCTGCACCGACTTTTGCGCATTTCTGTTCGGTCACCCATGGCTCCCAAAAAGGAGCGGGAACACCAAACTCCGACTTCATCACCGCAAAGTCCTGCACACCGTTGATGAATGCACACATCTCACCAATCGGCGCGCGCCATCCCATCTGTCGTTCGGTGATGATGGGCGCACCGTTGTGTAGGAAATACACAAGAGGGGGCGATACCCCGAAGCAGGTGCGCGCAGGTACATCTTGCGGAGTTTCTAGGATATCCCCACACTTCATGATGAAGCGGAGTGCTTCCTGGTACTGAGTATCGGGCGTACGCTTTCTATACGGCAAGTACATGATCTGTCCTTTCAAAGATTTTCTGTGCGCACTCTACGGCGCACACCTTGTTCACGCAAGGTAACTACGCTGGACGAATCGCGTGCCCTTCATCCTTCTTGGAATTCGTATTCTTCAAATGCCAAGCAGCGCGAAGTGCTTTTTGCCATCTTAAGTGCCTCAGGGACACCGGGCATAACATTCTGCGCGAGGAGTTCTTTTTCACTGAGCCAGCGGATACGGCCCAAGGGGGATTCTGTAGAAGCCCCGTTTTTGTCGGTCGTTCCCAAAAACACATGGAACAAGGTGTGTGCAATCATTTCGCCCGCATGATCAGTAACTGCCAAATACATCATTCCTTTGTGAGCAAGCCTTGCACTGATGCCGATTTTTTCCTGCAGCTCGCGCTTGGCGGCAACGGCAATCCGTTCCCCTAGGTGGATCTTCCCGTACGGAAATCCGTCCATACCAATGAACGGCTGTTTGTTTCTTGTGTATATAAGATATTTTCCCGCGTTGTTTTTGCAGACAATAAGCGTGGCTATTTTTGGTTGGATACGCACCGAAAAATGTTCGAAATTGACCTGGGTTGAGTAGTGGACACCTTTGGTAGAAAGGTTGTATCCGCGATCTTTGTGTGCAACAAAACCAAGACGAATAAGGGTCTTGAGGTGGTAGCTGAATTGGTTGCCTTCGATGTGGGCTGGTTTCATTTCGCCATAACGCAGTGTTTTGTGAGACGCGAGCCTACGGAGTATGTGTCGTTGGATCATGTGCATTTCCATAGATGTAGTATACATACGCGCTGGTCAGATTTGAGTCAAGTCCGCTTGAGGCAACCGGTGTTGTCTAGAAGCAGGGTGTATATGCACCCACACTGTGCGCAGGTATATGTACAAGGTGGCAGGACATGTTTGATCCAATCCCCATAGATGAGTTTCTTGCACGGGTGCGACTTGCTGTACTCCCGCATACAACGGGAGAGTGTAGTGAGGTGGTGTCATTGCGTCAACTCGCAAGTATCGAAAGTGTTCAACCTATGCGCCGCGATTATCTGCGTGCAGTAATGTGTGCAGTGCCGCTTGCAGATGGGCGAGGAGATGTGTACAAACACGCGCGTATCACTACGCTTCGAGTAGACCCGCATGCTGTTCGTCTGGGGCAGACATTTGTCGAACGAAGCAAGTACCAGCAATTTCTCGAAGGCTTCGAGGCGTCGTTCGGTGCATTTTGTGTCGCACGAGGCATGGCGAAACTCGGGGCATGTATTGCCTATGGAAAGACACAGACAGGAGTGTCGGCAATTGCGCATTATGTGCCTCCTATTGTCGAATGCGGTCCTAGTGGGTGGGTTTTGCTGGATGGGGTACATCGCATGTATCTTGCAAAACAGATTGGCACGACACTTGAAACGGTTATTGTGGAACCAGTGACAGCACGGTTTCCTACAGATCTTCATGAGTGGGATCAGGTGCGTGTTGTGAATACGAAGCCGCCGCGGGAAGAGCGCTACAATAACCTTCGGCCCGAGTTGTTCCGCAATCTGAAGTATGTGGGGCTAGACGGGTAGGGTACGGCCACTTTGGTGGCCGTCCTATGTTTTAATGAATATATGAATATGAATCACCTTATCGTTCTTGATTTTGATGGCGTCATCGCGGACACGGCGGCACTTAAAAAAACTATCGCTGAACGAATGCTCGCTCGCGCAGTGGAACCTGGCGAATTATCTAGTGGCCGCATAGAAGCAGGGAAGAGCTCGCTCACGCTCAATGAATATCGTGATATACAAAACGAGGCATATACGAACCCTCTGTCGATCCAAGAGTTGGCACCGTATCCCGAATCATTAGAAACCATTGCGCTGTGGACTGAAAAAGGTGTGCAGGTACGCGTAGTGACCGCACGCACGGGAGATATGTTGAGGGATGCAGAGCGGTGGCTTGTTGCTCATGGGACGCCACTTGAGTGCGTGGGTGTTGGACACAATGAAAGTAAGGTCGAGTACATTCGCGGTGCGAATGTGTTTGTTGACGATGATCCACGACATGTGCGCGACGCGACCCCTGTCACTGACCGTGCATTTCTTATGCGTGCACCACACAATGACCACGATGATAGTGTTCGCGCAATCAACTCACTAGCCGATATACTACTGCGAGACTAGGAGAACACTATGAGCAGATTAATTGTTGTCGACGGTGCGGATGGTGCAGGCAAAGGAACGCAAGTTGCTTTATTGTGCAGCCGGTGCGATGCACGGGGACTGAAAGCAACAGTGTTTGATTTTCCTCGCTATGGTCAGCGCACGGGAAAACTTATTGGCGATGTGCTCGCAGGTCGGCATGGAGATTTTCTGGCGACATCGCCATACCTCGCCTCAATTCCATACATGCTTGATCGTGCAGCTGCGCGGGACGAGATGAGGACGGCATTGGCGGATGCAGATATTGTTATTTGTAACCGTTATATATCAAGCAATCTCGCCTACGGCGCGGCAAAAATAGCAGATGCGGACGAGCGACAGCGTTACATTGAATTTGTGGAAGCAGTCGAACATGAAGAGATACGAATGCCGGTGCCAACATTGGTACTCTATCTCTCCGTGCCAGTCGAGGTTTCATTCAGGTTGGTGGAGCAAAAAGCTGCACGGACATACATTGCGGAAGGGGCCAAAGACCAGCATGAGGCAGACATGTCTTATCAAGCGCGAGTTGCGGCATGCTATCGCGAACTTGCTTCTGCGCGGAAAGATGCGTGGCAAGTAGTTGAATGTGCTCCAGAAGGAGCACTGCTCCCGCCGGAAGCTATTCATGAAAAAGTGTGGGAGTTGGTGCGACTCCAATGTGATTTTTCATAAAAGAGCCGCCACTACACAAGTGGCGGTCTTTGCGTATACAATAGGTCCATGACAGTTCGGGACTCGATACAACAAGCGCTTTGTGGGGTGCTTGTGAAGCGTGGTGTGACTGCTAATCCGGTAGTCAATTTTCCCTCAGATATCGCGCATGGTGATTACATGACAAACGCGGCGCTTATATACGGAAAGGAAGCAGGAATATCGCCTCAGGTCCTTGCTCAAGAACTAAGTGAAGGACTTGCAGGATGCCCAGGTGTTGCGCGGAGTGAAGTGGCTGGTCCAGGTTTTGTAAACATCTGGCTTTCACAGGAATATAACGCAGGAGCTATAAATAAGATTGTACAAACCCCAGATACTTGGGGTAGTGGCGGCACTCTTACAGGAAAGCGGGTCATGGTGGAATATACCGATCCAAACCCATTTAAAGTGTTCCATATCGGACACCTGATGAGTAATGCGATTGGAGAATCACTTGCGCGGCTTATTGAAAACAATGGTGCACAGGTCGTACGAGCAAACTACCAAGGAGATACGGGTGTACATGTGGCATGCGCTATCTGGGGAATCCAGAAGTTGGGAATCCAGGCAAGCACAGTCGCCGACTTCGGCAAGGCATACGCAACAGGAGCACAGGCGTACAAAGAAGACGAATTAATAAAAAAAGAGATTGA
This sequence comes from Patescibacteria group bacterium, assembly GCA_038064835.1. Taxonomy (GTDB): domain Bacteria; phylum Patescibacteriota; class Minisyncoccia; order Phycocordibacterales; family UBA2100; genus JACQKA01. The sequence continues at coordinate 45,467 of JBBTSD010000010.1, read as the reverse complement.
TGCCATAAATACAAAACTCTTCGAGAGAAGCGATAAGGTGTTGAACAATTTATACGACGAAGGTAGACAAAAATCCCTTGATGCGTTCGAGGTGCTGTACCGTACGCTCGGCACCAGATTTGATCACTACTACTTTGAAAGTGTTACCGGCCCGCGGGGAAAAGAAATTGTGCTGGCACACCCCGAAGTGTTTCCCGAATCTGAAGGGGCTCGGGTATTTCGTGGGGAAGAGCATGGCTTGCATACGCGTGTGTTTTTGAACGCCAAAGGCTTGCCCACCTACGAAGCAAAAGAGCTCGGACTTGAACAGATGAAAATAGAGGACTACCCGGATGTAAGTGCGCTGCTTATTGTGACAGCGAACGAAGTTACTGACTATTTTAAAGTATTGAAAAAAGCAATGGAATGTATCTATCCTGACATTGCGCGCAAACTCACGCATGTGGCCCATGGCATGATGCGCCTCGAAAGCGGAAAAATGAGTTCGCGCACCGGGAATATTGTCACGGGCGATGGGCTCCTTTCTGATTTGATCGTGAGCGCTCATGTGCGTGCCAAAGACACACGGGCAGATGATCTTGAAAAGCTTGCTGAACAGGTTGCAGTGGGGGCAATCAAGTACCAGGTGCTTCGCCAAGAAATCGGGAAAGATATGATTTTTAACGAGGAGCGAGCGCTTACCTTGGATGGCGACTCCGGGCCCTATGTGCAGTATGCGCATGCCCGCGCTTCGGCAATTATCGAGCGCAGTGTGCAAGAGGGTGTTGTACCACTACGCATGGCCAACACTGATACGCGGTTGGTGGAGCGATTGCTGTTGAGGTTTCCTGGTAGTGCCGAGCGGGGCGCACGAGAATATGCACCACACCTAGTTGCTCACAGCATCATTGAAGTCGCGAGCGCCTTCAATGCATGGTACGCACAGGAACGGATTTTTGACGGTGAGAAAGAGGTGATTGCGGACAGGCTCGCGACTGTTTGTGCTGTGCGTGCAACACTTAAAAACGGTCTAAAACTCCTCGGTATTTCAGCGCCTGAAAAGATGTAAGAAGCTGTCTAAAATCTAGGTTTCCTGACAGGGGGAAAGATTTAGACAGCTTCTAAGCGAAGGCGGGCGGAAACTTGACACAGTGCAAAAATCATAGTAGGTTCCAATCAGACCTGTGTGGCAACACGCAGCTCTTCGAAAATCAAAAAGAAAGGAAATGGGATGCACTACGCGATCGAAAGTGTCGTTGGATCAGATCATGTTCTGCCTGGACAGGGTGGAAAGAAGAATAACCAAGATGCGTACACGGCCGTCGAGCACGATCATGGCATTGTTGCCGTTTTGTGCGATGGCTGTGGCTCTCGTCCGCACACTGATGTGGGCGCCACTATCGGCGCACGCATTATCGCAGGAGAGGTTCTGCGCCAAGTCAATCATACTGCCGGGGTCAGTCTCAATTGGCCGGGGATTACTCGCGCCACGCTAAATGAATTGCGCAAAATTGCGCAAACGCTGACCGGGAAGACTGAGTCCAGTGTTCCCGAGTTCGAGCAGGTGGTCGCTGACTATCTGTTGTTCACCGCTCTTGTGGTGGTGACCTACGATGACCAGGTCGTTATCGCTGCGTGTGGAGACGGCGTTTTTGCCATTGATGGCAAAACGACCTACATGGATCCGCCGCTCGCAACGCTGAATGCGCCGCCCTATCTGGGCTACGCACTTCTCCAAAAGACCGGATATCACACCGACGAGCTGAAGAAGCATCTGGCACTCGTGCCGGTTGCAGAAGTCAGTTTAGGAAGTGTACAAAAAGGTATAGTCGTTGGTACCGATGGTGTTGAATCGCTCATCGGCGACGAGAGTATCTACCATCCGGGATTGATGAAGGAAGGGGCGCTCAGGAGCTGGCTCGATAGCCAGGCGACCGAGCGCTTTGTCAACGGTGCATTTGCCTTTGGCAAGTGCGGCGACGATACCACCATACTTATTCTGCGTTCCAACGAGGCGCAAATGCGTCTCGAGGCGGAGCGGAACGAGGTTGCCGAGCTCAGAGGTCGCTTTGATGCGACCATGAGCGAGTTGGCAACTCTACGCACTGACTTCCAGGATCTCGAAAGAGAAAACGATCGACTCGAGGCTTCTCTCAAGAGGTCGCGAGAAGACATAGAGGTTGCGAAGCGTAGTACAGAAAGTGTGCGCCAAGTCCGCGAAGTGGCGGAGCGAAAGGCCGCTGAAGACATCAAGCGATTGATGGACGAGGTAACTCGTCTACGAAATCGGCTTGCCGACAAATTCGTTGCCTCTGACGATACCTGGATGGTGCGCGTCTTGCAGACAGTTGGAATGGACATCGTCAGTTACATTCCACCTCCAGCACCGCCACCGACACAAAAGGTGAATCCACCACAAAGTGGCACCCCACCCAAAGTGTCGCAGAAGTAATGTCTGAGAAAGGAGATGGACACATGGGAGAGATCCCCCGCGTTGAGGTTACCTCATGGCAACAAGGAAGGTTTGAGGAGGTCGGTCGCGGTGGTGAGGCGGTTGTATATCGCTTGAAGCCGGGACTTGTCGCGAAAGTATTCCATACACCCGGATGCGACGAACTCGTCGGCCAGGAGCCGCTCCAGGAAGCGGCAAAGGTCCGTATTGCGGACATGCAACAAAAGCTGTTCAAGATTCCGGATGGGCTTCCCGAAAATGTGGTTCAGCCAAGCGCTGTTCTCGTAATCCCCAGTGGGATTGTGATGGGGTATATCATGCCGTTTGTCGACGGGTATACCATCGACGCGATGACGAGCCCTCAGGCGCATTTGCCCCAAGGGTATGCGCTTGAAGTGCTCGGCAAGATGCACGACACGATCAGTGCCCTTCACCAGAAGGGCATGGTTGTAGGTGACTTAAATGAGTTCAATGTAATCGTCTCACGGAAAGGAGCGGTGCCGCACTTCATCGAGATCGACTCGATGCAGTATGCGGGGTTTCTGTGCCGTGCATTTACTCCACGCTTCACTGCGCCGGAAATAATCGGCACGGTCAATCCGAATCGAGCCGGCAAGTATGGCAGGGCTATTTTGAAGGGGATTGGGCGTGTTACTGCCCACATCTTGAGAAAACTGTTCCTCAAACGACTGGCGGGGAATATCTACCATTGGGCAGTAACGCCACCCTTGGGTGCGCAGTTCTGCCTGGTGGCACCCCACGCCGAACTGACCGATTGGTACAGCTTCATGGTTATCGCCATGCGTATGCTCACATACACAGATCCCTACGCAGGTACTATTGACGGCATGGATCTTCCTCAACGAATTATGGGGCGGGTCACGGTCTTCGATAAGTCGGTGAAATACCCGGCGACTGCACGACCACTCAATCAAATCCCTGCGCCGTTCCATGACGCATTCAAGCGCATGTTCGTCGATGGTGAACGATTTGTGCCTGACAGAAATCTGTTCGGGTCAGTAGAATCTCCCGTGCCGCAGGCACGGGCAGATCGCACGCCGGTCGCGGCGCGCGGACAGACTGAAACCCAACCCAAGGAGAAAGTAGCATGAGCAACGCACCACATGTCGACCTCGACAAGTTCCTGAAGGCTCCCGGTTCTGGCGCAGGTGCGCCACCTCCGGTGGACTACCAGCGAGTCGGTCAGCGCGCTGGGAGCAGCACCACTCCTGTAGGAGGGGGGCTGGTCCAGCCCAATCGTGATCGTCTGGTGATTGTCGGTATTCTTGCCGACAACTCCGGATCTATTGCCGGCCGGGGATTGGAGGGCGCCATCCGTGAAGGACTGGCCCTCTCGATCAACGCCTTTCGGGGCGCCAAAGGGGCCGACTTCTACATCAAGGGTGTCGGCTTCAAAGGAGATGTCTACTTCGACGGCATGATTCGGGACATTCCCGAGAACGCTGTCGATTCCTATGCGGCTGGTCGGGCGAATACCCCGATCGTGCACGACTCGATTGTCTTGCTCACAGACCTTCATGCGAAAGCGCAGGTCCAGAGGGACAAGGGAATCCAAACCACTGTGGCAATGATCATCCTCACGGATGACGAGCCCGCTGGTGACAGTGGTTCGCCGCCCGAGTTCGCCGCAATCATCAGCGAGGGTGACTACATCACCGGCATCGGTGCCGCCGAAGACGAATCAGCTGTCGGCCGGTATACGAGCCTCTTCGGGGCGATGGGAATCTCGAAGATTCTCACCCCAAAGGCTGATCCGCGCGAGGTGCGTCGTGCACTGAACCAGGTCAGCCAGTCTGTCGCGACTATCGCGGCTGCATAATTTGCGTAAAGCCCTCGGAAATTTCCGGGGGCTTTTCTTTTCGGTCTTCATCATGGTGACTACCAAAAAATGGCGCGTTTGTTAGGATGACACCATGGAAGAGAAACCAAAGAGTGAAACAGCGCTCCGCGAGGAGGCGACTCTACAATTTTGGAAAGAAAACGATATATTCAAAAAGTCTCTCGAGAGAGAGGCGCCTGCAGGCGACTTTGTCTTCTATGAGGGGCCACCAACGGCAAACAACCATCCTGCAATTCACCACCTGGAAGCGCGCGCATTCAAAGACCTTATTCCGCGCTATAAAACCATGCAGGGGTTTCGCGTGCGCCGAAAAGCGGGATGGGACACGCACGGACTTCCTGTCGAGCTTGAAGTCGAAAAAGAGCTGGGTCTAAAAAACAAAAAGGATATCGAGGCCTACGGTGTTGAAAAATTCAATGCGAAGTGCAAGGAAAGCGTTTTGCGCTATATCGGGGAATGGAAAGATTTTACAGACCGTATTGGATTTTGGGTTGATCACTCACAAACCTATTTTACTTTTGCAAACGAATACATAGAGTCGGTATGGCATATCGTACAAAAAGTACACGAACGAGGTCTTCTCTATAAAGACTACCGCGTTGTGCCCTGGTGCGCTCGGTGCGGCACACCATTGTCTTCCCATGAAGTTGCCGATGGATACAAAGATGTAACTGACACATCGGTATTCGTGGCTTTCAAATTACGCGACTCCGACGAACATATTGCCGCGTGGACGACAACGCCGTGGACTCTCCCTGGGAATGTGGCGCTCGCGGTAGGTGATAAAATTTCATATTCACTCACACAGATTGCTGACAAAAAAATATGGGTTGCAACCGAACGACTTTCAGTGTTGGCAGGAGCTACGGTGATTGCAGAAAAAAAGGGGAGTGAGTTGGTGGGGCGCGTGTATGAACCTCTTTTTCCGTATCTAGTTGACTCGCTTCCTAAAGAGCAACAAGACAAACTTCCTAATGCATACAAGATATATGCTGCTGATTTTGTAACTACTGAAGACGGTACCGGAGTTGTGCATACCGCTGTTATGTACGGTGCCGAAGACTTCGACATGGGCACAAAGGTCGGTCTCCCGAAACATCATTTGGTGAATGAGGAAGGGAAATTTATCGATGCGGTGATTGAATTTGCCGGTGTGTTCGTCAAGGACGCGAACGAGAAAGTGATTGTTGCGCTTGGTGATAAGGTGCTCAAAACCGAAGAAACAACGCATGCGTACCCGCATTGTTGGCGTTGCAAGCGACCGCTCATCTATTATGCGCGTGATTCCTGGTATATCCGTATGTCGGCTCTCCGTGCAGAGCTCATGACGGAGAATCAAAAAATCCACTGGGAACCGGCGCACATTCGCGACGGGCGTTTTGGAGAGTGGCTTAAAGAAGTAAAGGACTGGGCGATAAGTCGGAATCGTTATTGGGGAACACCGCTACCTATCTGGCTTTCCAAAACAGGGAAAATGTTAGTAGTCGGGTCTCTCTCGGAGCTCCGTGAAAAAATGGCGAACCGTTCCAGTAATCAGTATTTCATGATGCGTCATGGTGATGCAGAATCAAATGCATCAGGTATTTTGAGCTCCGATCCTGCAAAGAAGATTTCGCTGACCGAGAAAGGGAAGAACGAAGTTCGTGCAGCTGCCACTGCCTACAAGGGTCCGAAAGTCGACTATATTTATGTGTCACCACTCACGCGAACTCAAGAGACTGCAAAAATTGTCGCTGAAGTTCTGGGGGTACCTTCAGAGAGGGTAGTTACCGACAAGCGGCTGACCGAAATTGCACTCGGGAGTTATGAGGGAAAAACTCTCAAAGAGTACAACCAGGCATTTCCAGACACACCTTCTGTATTTGAGAACAAGCCGGATGGTGGCGAGAGTGTGGGAGATGTGCGCCGTCGTGTTGGCGAATTTCTCTATACCATTGACGCATCGCATAAAAACGAAACGGTCTTTATCGTGGCGCACGGAGATACTACTTGGATGGCCGCGGCTGTGGCCGAAGGCGCTTCAAAAGAGCGAGCGCTTCAGATTGTTAAAAACAGTTACCTCAAAACAGCAGAAATTCGCACGCTTGATTTTACTCCACTACCACACAACGCTGAATATGAATGTGATGTACATCGTCCGTTTATCGACGAAGTAAAGCTCGTTCACGAAGGAGAAGAGTACGAGCGCATACAGGAAGTCATGGATGTATGGTTCGACTCGGGTGCCATGCCATTTGCCCAAGATCATTACCCATTTGAAAACAAAGAATGGGTTGATGGTAAGGGGTACCCTGCAGACTTTATTTCTGAAGCAATCGACCAGACGCGCGGGTGGTTTTACACACTTCATGCGATTGGTGTTTTGATGGGACGAGGGATGTCGTACAAAAATGTCATTTCGCTCGGGCATTTGCTTGATGACAAGGGCAAGAAAATGTCAAAGTCGCTCGGGAATGTCATCAAGCCGTGGGATATGATTCCAAAGTATGGTGTGGACGCGCTTCGTTACTGGATGTTTACCGTGAACGAGCCGGGGGCTTCGAAAAATTTTGACGAGAAAGTGGTAGACGAGATTCTGAAGAAAAATAATGGCCGTCTCCTTAATGTACTCTCGTTTTACAATCTGTTCCGCGAATACCCGCACACCCCGTCTGGAGAGAGTGCGCAGGTCCTTGATCGTTGGATACTTGCTCGGCTACAAGAACTCATCGTCACCGTTTCAGGAGCTCTCGATGCGTACCAGGTTGACCGTGCCGCACGACCGCTTGCAGACTTCATCGACGACCTCTCAACATGGTTTGTGCGCAGGTCGCGCGACAGGGTGAAAGGGGAAGACGAAACTGACAAGGCGTCGGCGTTGGGGACACTGCATTATGTCCTGCGAGAATTTTCCAAAGTTACGGCGCCATTTATGCCATTTGTGGCGGAACACATCTATCGTGAACTCGGGGGAGAGAAAGAGAGCGTACATCTTGCAGACTGGCCTGCTAGTACGCCACTTTCAAATGACCAACAAAAATTATTGGCGGAGATGAAAAAAATCCGGCTTCTTATTTCAGTAGGGCTCGAAGCACGGGCGGCAGCAAATATCAAAGTCCGTCAGCCTCTGCAATCGGTCACTATAAAAACAGCTGTTCCGGAACAACTGCTAGGTCTTGTGAAGGATGAGCTCAATGTAAAAGAGGTAGTAGTGGATACACAGAGTGCAGATGCGGCGCGTTTGGATACAGTCATTTCAGACGAATTAAGGCGAGAGGGAGAAGTGCGCGATGTACTGCGTACGGTCCAAGACCTACGCAAAAAGAAGGGTTTGAAGCCGGGGGAGCCGGCGCGCTTGCGGGTTCCGGAAAGTATGCGAGAGAGTATTGAATTTGCACGGACCGAACTCGCACGGGTTGCCCAGGTGGGGACTATTTCGTTTGGAGGCGAAAATCTGATGTTAGAATAGACAGATGGGAGAAGGTATAAATAAAGTCGTTGATGACTGGAGGACAGGGAAAGATGTCCCTACTATAAAAGCGGAAATCAGTGGGCGTTTGGCAGATCCAATCGTTCAAGCGGCGCTTGCAACCATCGAGCGAGAATATCGAGATTCGCGGGGGGTTCTTGCGCGAACAACTCTTCTGAGTGCACTACGCATTGTCGTTAATACAGGGTACCTTGGGATAGCAGGTGCGGCGCGCATTGCGTCCCCAAGTAACGCTCCAATGCTGAAAGGTGCGGTCTCAAAAACAGTCGCTGATACCAGTGAGTTTTTTGGAGCACTGGCAGATGCAATTAAACGAAAGGCTTCGGTGGTTGAAACGCGTCTCACTGGTGTTGAAACACGCTATGCAAAACCCTGAAGACCTGAAAAAGATGATCGACGAGGTTATCGAGAAGCACGGCGTCGAGCTTGCTGATATAAATGAAGCAGTCGATGCCATCATCGGTGCCTACGACAAACAATATGAGGCTGACATGGCGCGTTTGGCCGAACGCGCCGAGGCATTTGGTACTACCGAAGAATTTGTGCAGGCGTGTCGCGAGGTTGCCATGCGTATACAAAAAGACACTCGCGAAGCGCTCGACGACTTCCTGTCCGATCTTCGTACTCAGTATCCGAGTGGGCACATGGAGTAACATGGTCGTAGTATGGCCTACGAAAAATACACCACACCAGCGCTTGTGTTGGGCGCTCGCGAGTATGGAGACGCAGACAGAGTGTTCGTCCTTTTCACTCGTGACTTTGGTTTGGTGCGCGCCCGTGCGAGTAGTGCACGACGCGAATCGTCGCGTCTGCGATATGGCCTGGCCACTTTTGCGCGAAGTTCGGTTTCGCTCGTGAAAGGAAAGCGTGGGTGGCGATTGGTAGGGAGCAGTGCACTCGTCTGTCCGCCACTTGCGTACGCAGATGCCGAAATGTTTTCAAGGATTACCTCGCTCCTCTTGCGCCTCGTTCATGGAGAAGACCGTAACGACTATCTCTTCGAGACACTGGTCAATGCTCGGGAGACGCTCGGATCCGACGCTGTGCGAGCATATACCGAGCTCCTGTGTGTGACACGCATGCTCTATGCACTAGGGTACATCTCGAAAGAGGGTCTCACCGAAGCTTTGTTTGCCCATGCACTTTACACCGAAACCGATATGCAAACAGTTCGGGCTGCTCGGATAGATATGGCTGCCCGGGTAAACGGTGCGCTGACCGCAACGAATTTGTAATGTGCGCTGTTCCATGTAAGTCATTTTACTGCCTTCACGCTTGATATACTGGAGACATGTTCGAGAATGAGGAAGATATTACGCGTAGCGAAAAACTTCGCGAGCTTCGACAGACCATGTACTCTCGGGCTCTCTCAAAGGGTATTCGTACACGACCTCGTCGCGAGCTCAAACCGATCGATTACGGTGTGCCCTCCGAGTGGGAAGACCATGATGCTGGAGTATCAGGGACAACACTTGCCCCAAAGGTTATAGCCGCGGCAAACAGGGTATTGTGGTGGTCGCTCATCGGTTCGGTTGTATTCTTTATCGGGTCAGCGGGAATATTCTTTTATTACTTCACCGTGGGGTCAGGAGGAACAGTTGCCGCACCGGGTAATATCGATATCAGTGTGCGTGGCCCTGCGTTTGTGGTGGGTGGCGAACCAGCAGAGTTGCAGATATCGGTAGTAAACCGTAATCAAGCCATGCTCGAGCTTGCTGATCTGATTGTAAAATATCCTGACGGCACTCGTTCGCCTACAGATTTTATAACCGATTTACCACAGCAACGGATAGCTCTTGGCAGTATTGAGCCTGGTGGGCGCCGCCAAGGAACTGTATCTGCAGTATTTATCGGCAAGGAAAGCGCGCGAGGGTTAGTGCATGTTGAACTTGAGTATCGCGTTGCGAATTCAGGTGCCATTTTTGTTGCACCACAAGAGTATCCGTTTACATTCTCCTCGTCACCGCTCTCGCTCTCGCTCGAGGCAAACAAGGAGGCAATACCAGGACAGCGCATACTCCTTACCACCAAAGTGACTTCAGGGTCGGATACAGTGCTCAAGGACGCGCTGCTTGAGATGGAATATCCATTCGGATTTACCGTCGACTCACGAACACCAGAACCTGCTCATGGGGATGTGTGGGAGCTTGGAGATATTCGTCCTGGTGACGAGAAAATTATCTCGGTGCGCGGAACAATTACCGGACAGGCAGGTGATGATCGGACATTCCGTGCACGGGCTGGCACTAGAAAGCTGAAAACAAACAAACAAACAGATATTGTTCTAGCAGAATCTGTGCATCGGATTGTTATAGAACGACCATTCATAGGTCTCGACATTTTGGTTAATAGAATCACCAACGACGGGCAGGCGGGAGTTATATCTGCAGGGGACACAGTAACTATCGGTATTCCGTGGGTGAATAACCTGACCACACCTATTACTAACGCAGTCATTGTGGCGCGCCTGTCGGGTCTGCCTGTTGCCAAAGGAAGCGTCAAGACACCTGATGGCTTCTATCGTTCTGCCGACAACACGATTTTGTTTGATAAATCCACAACTCGCGGGGTACTCGAAGTACTCGAACCAGGTGAGAGAGGAACAGTATCGTTCTCGTTTCAAGTCCCACCCGAAAGCGATATCGCATCGGTGCGCGAGGCAGCTGTCGATATTGCAGTGCATGCGGCGGGCAAGCGTATTGCCGAATCGTCGGTTCCGGAAACACTTCAATCGTCTGTAACCAAGACACTGAAGCTCGCATCAAATGTAAAACTTATTGCACAAGGATTTTACTACTCAAACCCGTTTGGGAGCGTAGGACCTTTGCCGCCAAAGGTAAATGAAGAAACGACCTATGCAGTGGTGCTGACCCTTCTAAACACCTCGAACAAAATAAAGGACGCAGTAGTTACCGCAGAGCTACCGCCCTATGTCCGATGGATTGGTGTGTATAGCCCAGCCCAAGAGCGCATCACATTCAACTCGCTCGACGGGACTATATCGTGGACGGTGGGGGATATTACACAAAGCGCGGGCGTGGGGACGGTCCCGCCCCGGCAGGTAGCATTTGCAGTTGGATTTACACCGTCGTCGAGTCAGGTGGGTCAGCAACCGGAAATAATCCGTGCACTTACCTTCAAGGGGGTAGATGTGTTCACCACCGCAGTAACTCAGACGGATCATCCTGCGGTAAACACTAACCTGCTCGATGACCAGGGTTTTTCAGCGCTCGAAGCTGCTGTGGTTGAATAGAAAACCCTATACGGGTCACTTTGCTTGTCTTCTGCAAACAGGTATCATAAACACTCACCCCTATGAAAGATCTCACCATGGACACACTAGTAGCGTTTGCAAAACGGCGTGGATTCGTGTATCCCAGCTCCGAGATCTACGGTGGCTTCACAGGGGTATACGATTATGGTCCGTACGGGGCAGAGTTGGCGCACAATATTCGGCGTGCCTGGTGGAAAGCCATGGTTCAAGAAGAAGACAATATCGTGGGGCTGGACAGCTCTATTTTTACTCATCCAAAAGTATGGGTTGCTTCAGGGCATGTCGGGGGGTTTTCTGATCCATTGGTGGAGTGTAAAGAATGTCATACACGATCGCGTGCCGATCACTTGCTCGAGGCCGCTGGCGCATTTGCTGATGAAAAAATGAGCGACGAGGAAATAAATGAAATTTTTGACGCGCATCGCTCTACAATTTCTTGTCCGCACTGTGGCAAAAAGAGTTTTACCGCAGTGCGTAAATTTAATCTGCTCGTGCAGTCAAATCTTGGAAATTTTGCAAACGATTGGACTAAAGAGCCTACCTACTTACGCGGGGAAACATGCCAGGGGATTTATATAAACTTTAAAAATGTTGTAGATACAACGCGTGTGAAGGTACCTTTCGGTATTGCCCAGGTGGGGAAAGCGTTCCGAAACGAAATTGCACCACGCCAATATATTTTCCGTAAACGCGAATTCGAACAAATGGAAATGCAGTTGTTCACGCACCCAGACGAAGCGATGCATCTGTATGATATTTGGAAGCAGAAACGATGGCAGTATTATCTCGACCTCGGATTCGACGAAAAAAATCTTAACTGGCATCAGCATGAAAATCTCGTTTTCTATGCGAAAGCGGCATGGGACATAGAATACAAATTCCCGTTTGGCTTCAAGGAACTGGAAGGGATTCACGCACGAGGTTCCTACGACCTTACCCAGCACCAAGAGTATTCTGGGGCAAATCTTCTGTATACCGATCCTCATACCGGCGAGAAATACATCCCCCACATTGTTGAAACATCAGTCGGGGTTGACCGTACATTCCTTGCCGTGCTTGCTGAGTTTTACCACGAAGACGAGGTGGACGGTGAGACACGCGTCGTGTTCAAGCTCCCTTACGGACTTGCGCCCAAGAAAGCTGCAGTGTTTCCTCTCCTAAAAAACAAACCTGAGTTGGTAAGCAGAGCGCGCGAGGTCTTCAATATCCTCAAGAAGTCTATGATGTGCGAATTTGACGATAATGGAAACATTGGTAAGAGGTATCGCCGCCAGGACGAAATTGGTACTCCCTACTGTGTCACTGTTGATTTCCAGACACTCGAAGACGGCACCGTTACCGTGCGAGAGCGCGACTCGGGTGCACAAAGACGGGTCGCAAGTACTGAATTAGTAGATATTCTTTCTCATTGACGCGAATCCGTTGGGTGCGTATTGTGGCACCGGACACGAGGAGATTTAGATGCCGATGCCCATCGACATTGTCGCTATGCGACATGGAGAATCAGAGATAAACTTGGCCGCCCGTCGGTCGCGCCATGCTGACGACAGTGACTTCACGCCCGAATTCCTTCGGCGACAGGATGCGCAGTTTCGCTTGACCGACAAGGGAGTTGAGCAGGTAAGGGTCGCGTCCACATGGATACAAAAACATCTCACCGCAGAGGCGCCTTTTGACGCCCACTTTGTTTCGGGTTTTGTACGCGCACGAGAAAGTGCCGCATACTTAGATTTGCCTGGTGCATTGTGGGAGGTAAGCCCCTACTTGCACGAGCGGGACTGGGGCATTCTTACACAAATGACCGAAAAGGGTCGTCTCGAAGCCTTTCGTGTCGCTTTGCAACAGCGACATGAGGAACCGTACTTCTTTCGTCCACACGGAGGCGAACGGCTCTCCGATGTGTGTGTGCGTCTTGAAATCATGCGCGATCGGTTTGCTCGCGAATATATAGGAAAGCGGGTTTTGCTCGTCGCTCACGGAGAGGTGCTCTGGGCACTTCGTATTTTGTACGAAGACATGACCCCGGAAGAATTTGCTCGCGAGCATTTTGCTGATGGGGGAAGGGCGGGTATGAAGAACTGCCAGATTCTTCACTATACGAGGCGTAATCCACACACGGGGGATGTCGGACTTCATATGGAGTGGATGCGTACAGTCGCGCCCACAGTAACTGATGTGCCCACATCCTGGTACCGTATTGTGAGAAAGTTGAGGAACAGTGAGGAGCTCCTTGCTGATGTAAACCTCACTAAACGGCTTATTAGCCGCTAATTGAAGCCCTATGATGGGGCTTCTTTCTTTGTAACCCCTCACACCCCCGAATCGGAGGCCACCAGAAGTAAGGTTTCTGGTGGCCTCTTGAGAACATCTGAGAGAAGTTACTTTTCTTTGTATAGACAGAGCGCATGCTATGCTAGTAACATGCCAGAAAAAAACTTTTCCATATCCATCACTTCTGCAACGATTGTAAAGACGCTTCTGATTCTTGCGGGTGCCTGGCTTCTGTACGAATTATCCGATTTGGTTATTGTCATGTTGACGGCGATTGTGATCGCGTCGGCTATAGAACCTGCTGCGCAGTGGTTTATGCGAAAACGCATTCCCCGAGTTGCTGCCGTGTTGATTGTGTACGGCACATTTGTGGCAGGTGCAGTTAGCTTGTTCTACTTCTTTCTACCGTTGCTACTCTCCGAGGTTGCAACGCTAGTGGCTTCGCTTTCAACATACGCCGATACATTCGCCCGCGCACCAGGAGAGTATGTGCCACTTCTCAATTCGGCGAGCGGTACAGGCATGGCACTTCAAGATCTTGTTGAGCAGACGCGCAGTATGGTGCAGAATTTCTCACAAGACGCATTTTCAGCGGCGAGCTCTGTATTTGGAGGGGTCATGAGTTTGATACTTATTTTTGTTTTTTCGTTCTATTTCACGCTTCAAGAAAAGGGTATCGAAGACTTTCTCAAGATTGTCACTCCGGCAAAGCACGAATCGTACATACTGGATTTGTGGCGTCGATCTCAATACAAAATTGGATTATGGATGCAAGGGCAACTCCTCCTAGCGCTTGTGGTCGGGGTGTTGGTATACCTGGGCCTAACCATTCTAGGTATCAAGCATGCACTTCTGCTCGCGGTGGTGGCTGGGGCATTCGAAATTATCCCGCTTTTTGGCCCAACACTGTCTTCGATTCCGGCTATTGCCATCGCACTTACTGACGGCGGCGTTACTCTCGCAATCGGTGTCGTGTTCCTGTATGTCATCATCCAGCAATTCGAAAACCACCTTATTTACCCACTGGTGGTGACCAAGGTGGTTGGTGTGCCACCACTTATGGTTATTTTAGGGCTTATTATCGGTGCCAAGCTTGCAGGATTCCTGGGGATGTTACTTTCTGCGCCCATGGCGGCCATTGTTCAAGAGCTCATTAGCGATATTGATGCCCGTCGTGGCAACAGAGAAGCGAGCCCGCCAGTTGCGTGACTATCTGCAGTCAGGTAGCGTGTACTGCCCGTCGCTAATGTATCTATGTCCAAAAAGCCCTATTTCATAGCAACATCTATTCCGTATGTGAATGCCGCCCCGCATATAGGCTTTGCCATGGAGGCTGTACAAGCCGATGTAATAGCTCGTTATCACGCGCTTGTGGGGAACGAGGTGTACTTCCTGTCAGGGACGGACGATAATGCCCTCAAAAATGTGCTCAAGGCTGAAGAGGAAGGTGAGCCGGTGCGGAGCTATGTTGATCGGCACGCACAACTTTTTTCAGATTTGCTCAAAGACCTTTCGGTAAGTAACAATGATTTCATTAGAACATCTGCTGACAGCAGGCATGCACGAGGTGCGCAAAAGTTGTGGAAAGCATTCAAACCTGAAGACATAACTAAAAAGTCGTACAGCGGTTTGTACTGTGTGGGGTGCGAAGAGTTTAAAACCGACAAAGACTTAGTAAACGGAGAGTGCCCTGAACATCCAGGACGGAAACTTGAAGAGGTGGCCGAGGAAAACTATTTTTTCAAACTAGGGAATTATCAGGACCGTTTAATACAGGCAATCGAAACGGACACAGTGCGGATTATTCCCACATCCCGTAAGAACGAAGTGCTTTCTTTCTTACGCGGCGGTCTTGAAGACATATCCATTTCTCGCAGTCGCGCCCGGGCGCGTGATTGGGGCGTGCCCGTACCTGGTGACGAAGGACAGGTCATGTATGTCTGGGTGGACGCCCTTTCAAATTACATAAATGCGCTTGGATATGCGGACGAAGGCGATGCGTACCAAAAATTTTGGGCGGCAGAAGAAAGTGTTCGCATACACGCAATTGGGAAGGGGATTACTCGCTTCCACGCCATTTACTGGCCAGCTTTCCTGCTTTCCGCTGGCGTGCCACTGCCGACACATTTGTTTGTCCATGGGTATGTTATCTCTGGAGGGCAGAAAATGTCAAAAACACTGGGGAATGTCATTAGCCCCACTGATTTTATCAAAGAGTACGGCGCGGATGCTCTGCGGTATTTCATCGTGCGCGAGATGCCTGTATTCGAAGACAGTGATTTTACCAAAGAGCGTTTTCACGAGGCATACACCGGGAACTTGGCAAATGGTCTTGGTAACCTGGTTGCTCGGGTTATGAAGCTTGCCGAGACACACTTAGAGATGCCTATTGATCGACCAGGTGCCGACGATTTTCCAAAAGAGTACACAGACAGTATGGATCGATACGACATAAATGGCGCCGCGCATTTTGTGTGGGGCAAGATTCAGTCTTTGGACAAAACAATTACCGACACAAAACCTTTTGCTGTGGTTAAGGAAAACCCCACGGAAGGCAAGAAGCTGATTTCCGAAGCCGTCACAGAACTTTACAAGATCGCACAGATACTGAATCCGCTTTTGCCAACAGCAAGCGAGATAATCAAGAGAGCGATTCTCGAGAATAAAATGCCACCATCACTCTTCCCACGCAAGGAAATAGTGTAACCAACATGCGCTTCATAGACACTCATTCCCACATACATCATGAGCGCTACTACTCTGATCGCGATGCGATGCTTGCACGGATGCGCGAGCGCGGCGTTGCCACCATCACCGTGGGTACCACCTACGCGCTTTCAAAGAGCGCTGTTGATTTAGCTGGGGCGCACCCCGATGTGTGGGCGACTATTGGGCAACATCCGGTGGATACCCTGGATGGATTTGATAGTGATGCGTACGCATCACTACTCACCCCTCGTGTGGTAGCGGTGGGTGAGTGCGGACTCGACTACTTTCGCGGGGCCGATGAGGCAGAGAAAAATCGCCAGAAAAAAGTATTTGAAACGCAGATCGCTTTTGCTGTAGAGCACAATCTCCCGCTAATGCTCCATGTGCGTCCGGGAAAAGGGTCGGCGGATGCGCATGACGATGCGCTCGGTATGCTAAAGAGTGCGCAGACACGACATGGTGCGTGCGTGCGTGGGAACTCACATTTCTTTACGGCACCTCTCGCGATTGCTCGTCAGTATTGGGCTATCGGTTTTACCACAGCATTTCCCGGAGTGATAACTTTTGCTACCGAAACTCAAGAAGTGGTACGAGAAGCCCCGCTCGACATGATTTTGAGCGAAACGGACGCGCCTTACGCAACACCGATACCTCATAGGGGCGAGCGGAACGAACCGGCTTTCGTAACTCATATAGTGGATTCGATAACAGCGATACGGTCTGCCGACCCAGAGCAGATTGCTGAACAACTCCTCGTAAACGCCCGCCGAGTTTTTGGCCTAGTACCCCATTCATAAAATTTTGTCCATAAAACCGCATAATCGCGGCTGCGGCTCGGCAAAAATTCCTTGCCAATGCCCCTGCATTGCCACAGTATTTTTTCCTTCGCCTCGCTCGCGATTCTCCGGTTTTCTCAGGACAAAATTTTATGAATGTGGCACCAGGATGAACTCAATTATCAATTACTTGGACGGACAGAGATTTGCTAGCTGCGGGGGATGTTGGCCTTCTCTTTTAATGTACTCAAAAACTGTTCTCCAATTGCTTTTGCCAATGCGTGCGGTGCGTCATGATCTGTGTACTCGACTTCATCTTGCAGGAGACTCATTAAAGTGACAATGCTTGAATCGGATGGCGATTCAAGACTGGACCTCATGCTTTTTGAAAATTCCTCCACGGTTAAACCGGCTTGGCCAGATAGTATTTGCGTCAAGTTGGATACAATGATGCTGATGAGCCATCTGCGAGAAAGTGAAATACCCTCATCGATACTTTTCCTGTGTTCTGACAGGTATGCTTGGTGTCCGCCCACAGCTGTTTTGAAATCAGTAGCATTTATTGCGGCTGAGGCCATTCCCAAAAATGGCAACACCTTTTGTTTTAATGTCTCGATATCAACGGAAGTGAAGTCAATGTGCTCAACAACAGATGCGCCCAGATCACCCATAGCCTCGATGCCCTCTTTTATTTCATGCCGAACAAGAGATTCGGAAACACTGGGTCGATTTTGATGATGTGCCTCACTCATACTTTTGGGGCATTAGCCCTATCTCTAATAATGCTCGGAGTATAACATGCCGCCAAATCGCAAAAATAGAGGTTTCTTGCTATAGTCAGAACATGAAAACAATCTTGGTGGATGCAGTGGACTGCTTTGTCTCTGATACAGGGCTTGTGTTTGATGAGATGTATTCTCTGCTTGAAAACTACCCAAACAAGAAAATCATTCTGACTGGCGCAAATGATGAACAGCTCAAGACTTTTGGCCTCGATAAGATGCCCTACGAGGTCTTTTCTCTGAAACACACTCCAGAGAAAACCGACCCGAAATACTACGAAAAAATGCTCGAACATTTTGGTCTGACCAAGGATGAAGTCGTCTACTTTGAACACAACCCAAAGGCAGTTGAGAGTGCAAATTCCGTTGGCATACATACTCATTTTTACGATAACGACAAGAAAGACATAACCTCGCTTAAAGAATTTTTGGATAAGAATCTCTAAGTCTTCGCGCGGGCAGTCCCATATCTGCGGCTTGCATGGGGCAGGGGCGCTGTGGTAGAGTATTCCGGCTATGGTTAAGGCAAAAAGTAAGAAGGCAGATGTTCCGGCAAATACCCTCGAAGTCGAGGCGCCTCTCATGCGTGTGTACGAAATCGCCTACCACATACTCCCGACTATTGACGGCGCAGAAGTTGAAAAGGTTGTTTCAGAGATACGGAAGATACTCGAAGACCTTGGGGCGTCTTTCATCGCTGAAGGGGCGCATCAGCGCATGCCCTTGTCGTTCCCAATTGCTATCTGGAACAATGGCAAGTACACCAATTATGACCACTCTCATTTCGGGTGGATTAAGTGCGAATTGAATTCCACATTGCTTGGAACACTTGAAATCGCCCTCAAGGCACACAAGAGCGTCATCAGGCATCTTGTCTTTAAGACTGTGCGAGAGGATATGCGTGCGCAGGTACGCCAGCATGTGCTCAAGGAGGTAAAGCGAACTGACACCATCAAGTCATCACCGCGCCGTTCAGAAGGCGAATCGCAAGGACCTGTTTCAGAAGAAAAGCTTGATGCAGCAATCGATGTTTTGGTATCAGAAGTATAAGGGTATACTACCTACTATATGAACATAAACATGGTCATTTTGTACGGAAACCTTACTCGCGACCCGGAGCTCAAAGCACTTCCTTCCGGAATACAAGTAGCAAGTTTCGGCCTTG
Organism: Patescibacteria group bacterium; assembly: GCA_038064835.1. GTDB lineage: Bacteria > Patescibacteriota > Minisyncoccia > Phycocordibacterales > UBA2100 > JACQKA01. The sequence continues at coordinate 26,729 of JBBTSD010000010.1, read as the reverse complement.
CGACAAATCGTGTATTTAAAGACCGCGATGGCAACAAACAGGAGCAACCAGAATTTCACAATGTTGTTGTATTTGGTCGTCAGGCTGAGACTGTCGCGCAGTATCTCAAGAAGGGTGCGTCTGCGTTTATACAGGGGCGTATCCAGACAAGGACCTGGGAGCAGGAGGGCCAAAAGAAGTACAAAACGGAGATTATTGCAGATCGAGTACAGTTTGGTCCAAAAGCCGGAGGGGGAGCAGGCGGAAGCTTTGATGGCGGAGAGGCCCCTCGCGCAAAGGCATCCGCAGGCGGTTCGGCAAAAGGAAAGAAAGAGGAGAATCCAGCAGGCATTGATTATCCAGCCGACGAAATCAATCCGGATGACATTCCATTCTAAATAAAACATATGACACTGCCACATGACATCACCTATATCGATTACAAAGACATTGAAGTCTTGAAGCGTTTTCTGACTCCGCACGGGCAGATTATGAGTCGCAAGCGTAGTGGACTCACCGCGTTCCAACAGCGAATGGTTGCTGGCGCAGTTAAGCGCGCGCGGTTTATGGCGCTTTTGCCATATGTGCAAAAGTAAAAAGTAGTTGTATCAAACTTTTGTACGGAAGCCCCTCTTGCGAGGGGCTTCCGTGTAGCCTATCCTTGCTTAAGAAAAGGAGTTCTTGGCATGAGCATGGATACTACTCTGTGGAAAATGTACAGCGCATGGCTGACTGCTCCACTGCGTTTTTGGGGAACATTCTACACCGCCCGCGGTCAGTGGTTTGATGGCGTGGCGGACCAGCTGGGGCCCGTAGGAGCCTCCGGAGCTTATCTTTCAATTCCGTTCGAAGAGCTAAAGGAGGGGAGTACAGGGTTTCTCTCTCATACGGTTTCTGAGCGAGACATTACCAATTTTGCACAAGCAACTGGTGACAAAAACCCCATCCACTTGGATGATGGGTATGCGAAGAAAACCATATTCAAAGGGCGAATTGCCCACGGTCTTTTGACTGGCGGTTTCATTTCAGCACTTTTCGGGACAACCTTTCCAGGACCAGGCACTGTGTATGTATCACAAACCCTAAATTTCAAGGCGCCGGTGCGCATTGGAGATGTGGTGGTCGTGCGGGCGATAGTCACCGAAATAGATTCAGAGAAGAGGAGAGCCAAGTTCGAGTGTGTATGTCGTGTTGGTGAGAAAATTGTTCTCGAAGGAGAAGCGGTACTGCAGTTTCCTCGGGTAAAGAAAGGTTCTTAAGATGGCAGAGTATGTACAGAGATATGTTTGTGGCGAGTGTGGAGCCCCGGCGTACTATGACGGTCGTTGCGGAGACGGTCCTGTTTTGACCTGCGGATGTGATCAAGAAGGGGTTGAGTACTATGACGGTCGTTGTGGTGATGGGCCGTATATTGTGTCTCACGCCAAACCAGTTCCTGCAAGTAGCGGTCGTGTTGTGCGTCGCAGGAGGCCGCCGCCACGCAATGGTCGATAGAGCGCAAAAAGGCCCCCTAGAAGGAGGCCTTTTCTCGTGCGTGCAAGCGATTACTTTGCACGCTCTACATATTCATTTGTCTCGGTATTGATGCGTATTACTTCTCCCGCTTCGATAAACATGGGGGCTGTGATGGTCGCGCCGGTCTCAAGGACAACCTGTTTCACTGCGCCTTGTGCGGTGTCGCCTTTAAAATTTGGTGGCGCTTCAGTGACAAGAAGGTCGACTTTGATCGGGAGCTTCAGTTTGATAATCTCCTCTTCAAACGACACAGCATCAATGAGCATATCCTTCTTTAAGTATTTTCCAGCTTCTCCAACCAGTGTATCGGGGAGGGCAAAGCGATTCTTTGCATCCTTAGGATCCATAAACCAGTATTCATCATTGCGCGTGTAGATAAACTGGATCACATGCTTCTCAAGATCTGCTTCCTCGGCCTTGTCGGGCTGATGGAAGGTGTATTCGATAGTGCCTCCGGTCTTTAGATTGCGGAGTTTTGTCTGGTTTACAGGCTTTCGCATTTGTTTGCGGAATATCCACGAAGTCAGTACTTCGTAGGGAACACCGTCGATAACAATGACTTTCTTGGGCAGGATTTCATTATAGGACAACATAGAAAGCAATCTTATGCGGAAATTGGTTTTTGTCCACCACCCCTGGCATCTTGCGCTCTCTGCCGAAAGAACCTTATACCATCGACAACTAAAGCGTTCCGTTAAGTGGTGAAAATGAGTGGCGAGGCGACGGAGAAAAAAACGAAGTATATCCGCAGATACAGTGAGATTTTTTCTCCGAGCCGTAGCCCTCATTTTCAGTACTTGGGCGGAACGGGTTAGTTGGAGATGGTATTACTGCAACTTCACACGAATCTCCTTTAGGATAGCATCGCTTATTTTAGGGTTCTCCTTAAGGAAGGTGCGCGCAGCGTCGTAACCGCGTCCGAGCGAGAGATCGCCAAATTTGTAGGTGGAGCTACTGGTCTTCTCGACCATGCCAAGTTTTTCGCCGAGAGCAAGTATTTCACCTTCGCGAGAAATACCTTCGTTGTACATCAGGTCGAATTCGGTCGAGCGGAATGGCGCTGCAACTTTGTTCTTTACGATTTTTACGCGGTGTCGTCCTCCCATCACCTCGTCACCTTTTTTTATCTGGGCGATGCGACGAATATCCACGCGTACAGAAGTGTAGAACTTGAGCGCTTTGCCGCCCGGAGTAGTTTCAGGGTTGCCAAACATCACGCCGATTTGCATACGAATTTGGTTGATGAAAATCACAATAGTCTTTGACTTCGCGACAATCGCTGTGAGCTTACGGAGGGCTTGCGACATAAGGCGAGCTTGCTTGCCCACATGCATAGCACCCATGTCACCCTCGATTTCATCGCGAGGGGTGAGTGCCGCAACAGAGTCAACGACAATGATATCAATTTTTCCAGAACGAACGAGAGACTCGACAATCTCGAGAGCTTGCTCGCCGTGGTCTGGTTGTGAAATCAGAAGGTCTTCGGTGTGGACACCAATCTTTTTTGCGTATTCGGGGTCCAGCGCATGTTCAGCGTCAATGAAAGCGCACACACCGCCAAGTTTTTGTGCCTCAGCAACGGTATGCAGGGCGAGGGTTGTCTTGCCAGAGGATTCAGGACCAAAAATTTCAATGATGCGACCGCGCGGCATACCGCCAATGCCGAGTGCCCAATCAACACCCACCGATCCTGTGGGGATTGCGCCCACATTCACTTTTGGTCGGTCGCCCAGCATCATGATCGCTTCGTCTCCAAATTTCGTCTTTATATCGGCGAGAGCTCGTTCTATCTCTTTGCCAATTGGTCGGGGTGCAGAAGTGGCCGGTAGAGCCTCAGTGACTGTCGTGCTTTCTACTGCCTTGGCTGCTTTTTTTCCTGCCATAACTATTCATTTGCTTTGTTTGGTGTATAAGAGGTCGTGTTTTGAATGCCGATAGGTGCTTGGTACACCACCTCGAGCACTTCCTTTGTTGTTCGTCCCAGTTTGTCTGTTGCCGAGAGAACTATCGCATTATAGCCGGGCGCAAGGAGATGCACCTCTTCAAAAGCCCCCGCTTCTGTGGTGGGGATTGAACGGCCATTCATACGAAGTTCGACAATGTTCGCCGCCACCCCTCGAATGGCAATAAGCTGCTCGGTTACCAAGAGTGATGTGTTTGGTAATTGGCCTAAATTTATTTTTGGTCCGTACACGATAGTACGCGCTTCAAAATAGGCATATCCTGAAATCAAAAGGAAGAAAATGGTGAAGATAAGCGCAGTAATCCAGTTGACTCGGTACGGGGTCATACGACGGAGGCCTCGTCATCAACAGATTCATCACTGTCTCTTTCGGCAGGTCCTGAACCTTTGCCTACAAGGACATCACGGGGTTTTGCACCGTCGGCAGGACCAATGACACCTTGATCTTCAAGAATATCCATGAGTCGTGCGGCACGAGAATATCCCACACGCAATTTACGCTGGATGTACGATGTTGACGCTTTACCAGCCTCGATAACGGCCATCTTTGCGTCTTCATACAGGTCATCGTCAACATCGCCCTCGACCGCGTTTAGGCTGGAAAGACCAAGCACATCTGCGGCAGACGACGAGTTGTCGCCCAGTTCGATGCCATCGGTCAATACATGGGCGTATTGGCGCACGATATGCTTTGCCACATTTTTAACTTCACTTTCGGTGACATAGGGAGATTGGAGTCGGATAGGCTTTGCCATCTCGCTTGAAAGGAAAAGCATGTCTCCGGCACCCAGGAGTTTCTCGGCGCCACCCATATCCAGGATGGTGCGTGAATCTATCTGCGAGGCGACTTGGAAAGCGAGACGGGTGGGAATATTGGCCTTGATAAGACCGGTAATGACTTTGACAGATGGGCGCTGTGTAGATAGTACGAGGTGTATTCCTACGGCACGGCTCATTTGTGCTAGGCGCACAATGCCAGCCTCGAGCTCTCGGGGATATGTCTGCATGATATCAGCGAGCTCATCGATAATAAGAACGATATATGGCATCTGTTCAGGGAGGCCTTCAGACGATCCGTTGCCGTGTTCCATCAGCGCGGGGCGTAGGACTGTCTCGTGGTACGAAGAAATATCGCGCACTTTTTCAGCGCCAAGCACATCGAGCCGTCTGTCCATTTCGCCCGCCAGCCATTTGAGTGCAAGGATTGCTTTCTTTGCGTCGGTAATTACAGGAGTGAGTAGATGAGGGATGTTGTTGTAGAAAGTGAGCTCGACGCGTTTTGGATCAACCATAATGAACCGCATCCGGTCTGGGCCCTGACGGTACAAAAGAGACACAATCAAATCGTGAATCATCACAGACTTTCCTGACCCAGTCGTTCCCGCAATGAGCATGTGCGGCGCACGAGTCAGATCGGCATAGTGTGGTGTCCCGGTAATGGTCCGGCCAAGAGAAAAAAGAAGAGGCTTGTCTGATTGAGTAAAAGACACATCGGACAATATAGGACCAAGACCAAGTGTTGTCCTTGTCTCATTAGGGACTTCTATACCGACAAGGGACTTGCCAGGTATGGGCGCCTCCATGCGCAATGGCGATGCTGCAAGAGCGAGTTCAAGATTGCTTTGTAAAGCAACAATTTTTGACAATCGGACACCCTCGGCCGGCTTCATTGCATACCGAGTGACCGTTGGTCCTATAGATACTTCGTCCATTTCAACCTCTATACCAAACTTTAGAAGTGTCCTTTTTATCTGATTTGCATTGGCCTTTATATCTCCAACCTCAGGACGGCCACGATTTTTACCTAGGAGAGAGAGGGGGGGAGGTGTGTATGCGCCACCGGGAACAAACGCGATGGGGATACGCCCGTCTATGCCACGATCACGATGCGTGTTGCTGTCGAGTATCGATACTTCTTGCTCACCTTCCTCTGGGACGGGCTCTTCAGTTTCAGTACTCTCCTCGATTTCATCAGGAACCTCCTCGGGCACTGTGCCGTCATCGGTGTCAGCATCAGCGACACCGCTGGTCACTAGTGTTTCCGGCTCAGAAGCGGTGGGGCTCATGTCGTCGATCTGTTTCCGGAGCCCGGCATATATAGCTCCGGGGTGTATATCAAAAATGATAATCAGGGATGCTGTAATAAACGCAAGAAGAAAGGTGACCGCAGCAGGGAAGTCGACACCGTGTACGAGTGGTGTCGAGATTGCTGATCCCAGCAGACCACCCTTTCCAGGGAAGATGGTGGCGAGTAAGGTAAGGCTTGCAAAAAGGAAAAGTATCACGCTACCGATCTGCCAGGGACTGACCGTGCGTTCGCTATGTGCTTTGAACAAAATGTAGGCAGCGAGTAAAAACGAGATGGGGAGGAGAGCATAGCCAATACCCAAGAGGTAGGAAAGACCTTGGAAGAGGGATTTTCCCAGAATCCCTCCGATATCAAAAGCGGAGAGCACCAGAAAAACCATCATGGCCAGACAGAGAATACCGACGACTGCGCGGAAACTTTCTGAACGCATTATATGCACCCAATCAGTATCATCTGGTGCTGACGATTTTTTCTTTGCCATTAGATGAATCATACCACGGGGACATACTCGACCACGCCTTCTGTCTGCCGGCTAATGGAGGCCTGTGAAGACTGCTTTCTGGGACATTGCGGACATAAGGCGCAAGGCTGTATACTCAAAGAGTCATTGAGTGATTTTCGACCATTTCAGAAAACTGATTCCCCATCTATTCTATGAGTCAATCAGACAAAAAAATAGACAACGGCGTTCATGCAATATCAGACATGTTGTCTTCAAGGACACCTGCATTTGGTGGGAATATCCACGCAGAGAGAGCTTTCCGAAAAGCAGAGAGAATATCAGCTGCCTCATACATAATCACACGGCATCTTTCTCAGGAAGAGCCAATAAGACAAGAAATACGAATTGCAACAAATGGTTTGGTAAAGGACATTCTGGAAACCAGAAGCGATTTGCGGGCACCTGGGGAACCGCCATCATTATTTCGTTTGTACGGACGAGCAAGGCATGTGGTGTCTCTTATACAAGTTTTGTCGGTCAGCGGGTATGTCTCAAAGGAAAACGCCGATCTGGTCTGCCAAGCGGTGGAAGAGTTGGTGCAGTTTATTGATTCTGCACGACACACACCACTTGCAGAGTACGCACCGCTTTCAAAGGAAGATCTCATGATCGACGGGTTTTCTCGCAAGGGTATCCGCACGAACCAACCTGCATCATCTTTGCCAGATAGCGATAAGAAGAAAGGAGCCTTGCCAGATGACACTGCGCTTCCCATATCGCCTGTGTTATTGGTAGACAAATCAAAGGTAGCCCTCATGGTTGGTGGCGGTCATGGGGGTAGAAAAGAGGCGATTTTGGATGTGCTCCAAGGTGGGCGAGAATTGGGTATAAAAGATGTGGCCTCATATATCGTAGGATGCAGCGAAAAGACTGTTCAGCGTGAGCTCGCGGCCTTGGTAACAAGCGGCCTTGTCAAGCGTCTTGGAGACAAGAGGTGGAGTCGGTACGCGCTTTCATAAAGGTGTTTTTGAGATGAAATAGCTCCTTTTCGAGAGGTATTTCCGGTTGACTTCACCTTCATCTGAGCGTATCATCTGAGCGCCGGTCGGCATGCTCCACTAGTGATAGTAGGGTGATGTTTTCCGGTTATCCACATGCACTCCGCGACTGCGGAAAGACCACCTGGTTACACGGTATACTGCTTCTCGAGGCGACTGCCGTTTTTTGGCGTACGCTTCAGAATACCGTTGATACAGGAAGGATGATATGGATGAGTGCAGTGTTTTGGATCTTTGAAAATTAAATAGAGAACTGCACAAAAGAGTCACACTCTTTAATCAGGTGTGTCTATCTTTTTACTGTGCGTCAGTCGCACAAGTAACCTAGAAAAATACTTTGGATGCATGCTGAGAAATCCGTGTATGGATGAGCGCCAGAATTCAGACTAACTTCCTTTGCTGCTAAACTCACGGCGTTGTAAAAAACGCTCCGAGATAGCATTTAACAGTTGTAGATCACGATGTGCTTCGTAAGAAGTGTGTCAAAAACGCAAACACATTCTTGTCGAAGGAATATGCGCGCGTTTAGTTACAAGACAAACATTCAACTATGAGTAATTCATTAGCAACACCAAAAGTTGCTGCAGCTCTTGTTGGTCTTGCGCTTGTGTTCGGTCTTGCATTTGCATTCGCCACTCCGGTGAAAGCGCAAACCGCATCCGACCTCCAGGCTCAGATCGCAAGCTTGCTTGCAACAATTGCCCAGCTTCAGACACAGATCGGTGCAGCGCCAAGCGCGATGCCGGCTGCAAGTTCATGCTTCGGACAAACATTCACACGCAACCATGTCATGGGTGACAAGGGAGGCGAAGTAATGTGGATCCAGCAGTTCCTTAACACAATGATGGACACGAAGGTCGCGATGACCGGTGCTGGTTCACCTGGCAACGAGACCTCAGTTTTCGGTCCAGCAACAAAGGCGGCTGTCATCAAGTTCCAGAACAAGTACGCAGCAGACATTCTCACACCAGTGGGACTTTCTGCAGGCACCGGTTTCTGGGGCGCAGCTAGCCGTGCTAAGGCCAACATGATGAGCGCAGCGTGTGCTGCGGCACCAGTCGTGACTCCAGGACCAACAACACCAGTAGGTGGCGGTGTCTGGGTCTCTGCAGTCGCACAGCCAGCCAACTCGCTCGCACCACAGGGCGCATCACGCGTTCCATTCACCAACTTCACACTCACCAACAGTTCAGGTGCAGCAGTGACGGTGACCGGAATCACCGTGCAGCGCACCGGCCTCGCACAAGACGCAGTTTTCTCAGGCCTTGTGCTTGTTGACTCTGCAAACAGTGTGCAGGTTGGTACATCCAAGACTCTCAACTCAAACCACCAGGCAATCGTCGGAGATACATTCACGATGGCGGCAGGTGAGTCAAAGACCTTCACAGTTGCAGGCAACATGGCCGCAAGCCTCTCTTCCTACTCTGGACAGGTTGTTGGCGTCTCGGTTGTCGGTGTGAACACAGGCGGCACTGTATCGGGTTCACTCCCAATCACAGGCGCTTCACACACAATCAACTCAACGCTTTCGATCGGCTCTGTCTCGACATCAACATCATCGTTTGATCCGGGTGCAGCGCAATCGAAGAACATCGGCGACACAGGCGTACGAATCTCAGGACTTCGCTTCACCGCAGGTTCTGCAGAAGACCTCCGCCTCTTCTCGATCCGTTGGCGCCAGGTTGGTACTGCAAGCGCAGTCGACCTCGCTAATGTAGTGACCATCGTTGACGGTACTTCGTACCCAACAACTGTCTCTGCAGACGGCAAGTACTACACAACGGTATTCCCAGGCGGTCTCTTGATTGTCAAGGGAGCAAGCATCGATGTGTACAACAAAGTCGATCTCATCGGTTCCAACTCTGCTTCTCGCACAGTTGACTTCGATCTCGACAAGGTCACTGATGTGTACTTCGTTGGACAAACCTTTAGCTACGGAATCGCGCCTTCAGGCACATTCCAGCCTTGGTTCACTGGCTTCGTCACAACAATCAACCCAGGTACAGTAACAACTATTGGAAAGGCAGTTGAAGTTCCAGCACAAAACATTGCCGCAAATGTCTCTAACCAGACACTCGGTGGTTTCGTGACAGACTTCAAGGGTGAGGCGGTTTCGATCACCTCAATGCCAATCACGATTGCAACTTCATCCGACATGGGCGGTGTTATCACCGGCATTTCGATTGTTGATTCAAACGGTATGGTGGTTGCAGGACCTCTCGACCAGGCTACAACCTGTACAACAGGTTGTACGGTTACCTTCACTGATACGATTACCTTCCCAGTGGGCCGCAAAGTGTGGACCATCAAGGGCAAGATTCCTTCAGGAGCAAGCAATAACTCTACAGTTGTCGTCACCACAGTTCCTTCAGGTTGGTCAGGTGTAACCGGACAAACTTCAGGCAACACCATCACGATCTCGACAGGATCGTTCTCGATGAACACCATGACTATCAAGGCCGCTGCTCTCGTAGCATCGCTCTCGACCAGTCCTTCATCCCAGAACATCGTGGCTGGTGCACAAGGTGCGCACTTCGCAAACCTTCAGCTTGATGCATCTGCTTCTGGCGAAGATATCCGCATCTCTGCGGTACCGATTCGCTTGACAGGTACAGTAGCCAACCTCAACTCGTGTGGAATCTTTGACGGTGCAACCCAGCTCAACACTGGTTCAAATGTGCCTTCATCTCTTTCATCGACTGGTACAGCTACTACCTTCAACTTCGACAACACCCTTACGGTAACGAAGGGTACGGTCAAGATACTCTCACTTAAGTGCAACGCTGCCTCTGGCATCTCGGGCACCTTCGTGTGGAGCATCAACAGCGGCGACACATGGAGCTCAACCGGCGTAACTTCAGGAGTCTCGGTCACCGAGACCTTCGGTAACCTCACTGGCGGCACCATGACAATCGCGTCAGGATCACTTGCAGTTACTGTTGACTCGTCATCACCTTCGTACACGGTGGCAGCAGCAGGAACTACCGGTGTGACTATGGGAGTCATCAAGCTCCGCGCAACGAACGAATCAATCGTGCTGAACAAGCTCGGTTTGACGCTCGCAAACGGAACTTACGGTGCGACTTCGACAGGCAGTGGTGGATCACCAGGTAGCGGTACAGGCGACTTGGTACAGGTATATATCTACGATGGGGCAACTCTCGTAGGAACAGTTACCTTTACCGGTACTGACCAGGTAGCATCTTCAACCCTCTCGACCCCAGTCGTTCTTCCAAAGGACGCTGACAAGCTCCTTACCCTCAAGGCTGACCTCGCCGCAATCGGTGTGGCAGAAGCTGGCGGTATTGGAAACTTGATCATGATCGATCCAAACAGCGCAGAAGGTAGCGGCCAGGCATCTGGTACCACTATCCAAAGCGGTGCAACAGCAGGAGTAGCAGGAGCACGACTCTTCAAGAGCTTCCCAACATTCGCATTGGACACACTTCCAACGAATGGTGCAGCTGACGGTCGCCTCATGCGCTTCAAAGTGACAGCAAACTCTGCAGGCCCAGTGGGCATCAACGAGTTTACTTTCACTGTGTCTTCGACAACTGGCGTGACAATCACTACAGTTCGTCTTAAGGGCTACACCGACTCATCGTACTCACAGCCAATGTCTGGTCAGGGTACAGGCGGTCAGGTTGGTGGTGACACAGCAACTATCACTTCAGGAACAGCGTTCGAGATCGAGCCTACAACCAATGCGGTTCAGGTTCCAGCTGGAACGACTTACTACTTCGAACTCACAGCAGCAGTATCAGGAGTTGATACTGGTGACTCGAACGTAACAACCTTGAGTGGTGACTCAGCTTACCCAACCGGCCTCACTACTGGCTACAATGTGGGTACAACCACAATCAGCACAGGTGAAATTGGTGGAGTAGCTGCGAACTTCGTATGGGCAGGCAACTCGACAGGCACATCAGTACTTGGTGCTGCTCGCGATGTTGACTGGTCAAACGGATACGGTCTTCCAGGCTTGCCATCAGGCGGCTTGATCCAGACCCGCTCTAACTAACTCTGATGAGTTAGCGCCACAAGGTTTGTCTAAAGCAATTTAGGCGAACACTGGCAACAAAAACCCCTCCGAAAGGAGGGGTTTTTGTTTTACCTATCTCATCTATTTCCCACCCATCCCGACCCATTTTTCATCCATTTCCAACCCGTTCGCGGATTTACCGCGGATTTACCTTTGAAGCCGAACGCCAGAACACCCTGTTATACTGATGTTGGACTTCGTAAGTCCAACATCAGGCCGTTGGGAGGAGGTTCCTTGCTGAAGAAACAGAAATCGTTACAATACATATTATGAATGGAAAATATGCGTTAGTTGGGGGCGCGATATGCGCTGTTATTGCCGGAGGGGTTGCTTTCTGGTTTGTTCAAGGTGGGGCGACAGCCCTTGATGAAAAGAAAATATCAGTGACAGGGGCTTCGTTTACTCCCAAGATTGAAAACGCCGATATAGTTGCCCCCAAAGTGCCACGCAAGTTGGTCTTCCCTGACTACATGCAAAAAGACGCGCGCAAAAAAGTGACAGACAATATAAACAAACTTGCAGATGCGATTCACGCAAACCCAGAAGAGGTAAGTAGTTGGCTCGATCTAGCACTTCAATACAAAGTCATTGACGACTTTGAAGGCGCTCGAGAGACATGGGAGTACCTGGTTGCCGCCGCACCAAAGAATGCGGTAAGTATCTACAACCTCGGCTATCTGTACCACTTCTCGCTCAAGGATTTTCCAAAGGCAGAAGAGTACTTCAAGAAGGCGATAGAAATTGATCCTGTCCAAGAGCTTTATTACATGGCACTGCACGAACTCTACCGTTATTCGTACAAGCAGAATACGACTCTTGCTGTAGACACACTGCTTGCGGGTATAAAACAATCGCCCAAATCAATTAATTTGCCTCTCGCTCTTGCCGCATACTATCGCGACGACAAGAAGGACAAGGTAAATACTCTCAAATATTTTGTCATGGCTCGGGACAATGCCAAGGAAGCTGCTAATATTCAGGCCCTCGAGATGCTTGAAAAAGAAATTAAACTACTGCAAAAGTAGTGTTGCATGCGTAATTTTCTCAACGAATCATTCCTCCACTTCCTGCTTGGATTTACCACGATGTTGGTTGTCAGTTTCTCTATAACAATCGCTATTAGTTACTACGACCCGAAGGGTTCTCCCGAACAAACAGCCGCTGTCACAGCACCTACGGAAGAAAGATAATCTATCCCATCAGCGGGTGTCAGAAGTTATGAAGCGGGTAATTGACGAACGGTCGGGGCACTGCTATGGTGTTGCGACTGGGCTAAAGACAGCGGGCAACCTGCAGGGCAGGTGTCAGACTCGCCGAGGTCGAACTCTCTGCGTTTACGCGAGTCCAGGAATAGGATTATTAGAACTCCTTTCACGGGATGTGGTATAAAACATGGCAAAAACAAAAATACAGAAGAAGGCAATCCTTGAACGATTGGTAGGGGCATTCAAGGGAGGGAATCCATCAGTGTTCGTACACTTCAGAGGGGTTTCCGTTGCTGATGAGACAGCAATGCGCCGTTCGCTTCGCGACATGGGCATTGCGTACTTCGTTGCAAAGAAGACACTCATCATCAAGGCGTTGAACGAGAGTGGACTCAAAGGCTCGGTCCCCGAGCTGGGGGGTGAAGTTGCTGTTGCATACGCAACGGGCGGCACTGATACGACAGCACCTGCACGAGAATTGCATGTGTTCATGAAGAAATTTGGTGCAGAGCGCTTTTCCATTCTTGGGGGAATTTTTGAGGAAAAAATTCAAGGAAAAGAACAAATTCTCGAAGTGGCGACCATCCCGACAATGACAGTACTCCGCGGTATGTTTGCGAATGTTATCAATTCGCCAATCCAGAGGTTTGTTGTCGCACTCGACCAAATCGCTCAAAAGAAAGCGTAATTCATTAGTGGTAATAAAAAAATAGTATGACTGACGAAACACAGGTTGCGGCGCCAGCCTCAGAAGTAGAGGTAGAGATGACTGCAGAACAGAAAAAGATTGTTGATCAAATTGAAAAGATGACTGTGCTCGAGCTTAATGCTTTGGTTAAAGTTTTTGAGAAGAAGTTTGGTGTTTCAGCTGCGGCAGTTGCGGTAGCTGCACAGGGCGCGGGAGTTGCAGTGGCAGAGGAGAAAAGTGAGTTCACTGTGGAGTTGACCGAAGGTGGTGCACAGAAGATTGCTGTCATTAAAGTGGTAAAGGAAATTCTGGGCCTTGGACTTAAGGAAGCAAAGGATATGGTAGAAGGAGTTCCAGTAGTTATGAAAGAAGGAGTGAAAAAAGAAGATGCAGAAGCATGGAAGAAAAAGATCGAGGAAGCAGGTGGGAAGGTTACACTTAAATAGTGTACTGGTATGCAGTAGCACAAAAGCACCTTTCGGTGCTTTTTTGCTGCCACAAGAATGACCTGACTAAAATTTGAGTGTACATGCTACAATGCCGGCGCTATGGAAGAAGACTTTCTCTCGCTCATACTGGGAAGCCATATACGGGCAGGCGTCCTTAGATTTCTTGCCTTCGCCTCTCCGGAGAAGTGTTTTTCGGCAAAAGAGATTAAAGAGCGAGTAAAGGCTAAAAATGGCCAAATACTGGGTCGAGAAATCCGTTTCCTGACGAAAATCGGGGTCATAAAAGAGTGTCGCGTACAAGGTAAAAGCAGGGGAGGCGTCGCTTTACCAAGGAGTGTGCGTTCAGGCTTCTGTCTGGACCGCGACTTTGCCATGGCACAACCACTTATTTCGTTTGTCCGGAGTACAAAAATGCAAACCGATGACAGCATTGTGAAGCATTTGCGAGAGGTCGGTAGATTAAAGCTGGTCGTAGTTTCAGGTGATTTTATGGGTACGCACGATCAGGTAACGCGAATCGATATGCTGTTAGTCGCGGATGACATACGGGAACGACGACTTCAGGAAGCACTCAAAGCAATTGAAACAGAAAAAGGAAGAGAGGTGCGGTATGCGGCGTTCTCGTCTAAAGATTTTTTCTACCGGCTCGATGTGCACGACAAGCTACTGCGCGACCTTCTTGATTATCCACATCATATTTTACTTAATAAAATTGGGGTTTTTTGATAATTTTCATATCCACATTGTGTGCATTTAGAGACAGGGGTGGCTGTGACAGGGTGATACAATTGTGAGCAAGGGTCGAATACATATTCGTTTATAGTTTAAAAAATACCTTGGTTATGATAGTTGCAGAATGGGCAGATGTGTTCCAGCGGTCGCTCCAGGATCTCTGGTTCATCGCCGTGAACTTCATCCCCAACCTCATCTTCTCGGTCGTGATTTTTATCATTGGCTGGGTTATCGCTTCAATCGCCGGTCGCTTTGTGGTGCAAATTGTTCGAGCTTTGCGGCTTGACGATGCACTGCGAACTGCTGGTATTGAAGAGCTCGTTACCAAAGGCGGATTCTCACTTAATTCAGGCCGTTTTATCGGCGAGATGGTCAAATGGTTCATCATTGTGGTGTTCCTCATGGCTTCGCTCGAAATCCTCGGTCTGACTCAGGTGAATGTCGTCCTCCAAAGCGTGGTGTTGGTGTACTTGCCGCAAATCGTTGCCGCAGTACTTATCCTTATCCTCGCCGCGGTGGTGGCAGAGCTCGCTAAGAATCTCGTGGTTGCTTCAGCTCGTGCTGCAGGCGCTCGCGCGGTGCACTTGGTGGGGAGTATTACGCGCTGGGCCATCTGGCTCATCGCGCTTCTCGCGGCGCTTTCCCAGATTGGGATCGCTGCCGAATTCGCTCAGACGCTTTTCACCGGAATCGTAATCGGTCTTTCGATTGCATTCGGACTCGCGTTTGGCATGGGCGGTAAAGACGCTGCCGCAAGTTATATTGACAAGCTTCGCAAGGAAATGGGTGGTCACCAATAGGACTTATGAAATTGGCGCACTTCGTCGTTGCACATCGCAAAATAGTGTTCACCATATAAAATATATGGCTCACACTATTTCGCTCGCGCGCCTCGAATTGCATCCAATTTAATAAGTCCTAGAGACGGTAGCCACAGCAAAAACCTCGCCCAACCGGGCGAGGTTTTTGCATTTGACTTTTTTGTGTAATGGAATATAATACAAATACGCCACTCCAAATACGGCGAATCTATATGACGACATACACACAATTTTCAATATTACTGCGCGTTTTCCCTACGCGGATTTTTGCGCACGCACGCTCATATATCTCGATGCTGGTTTTTGGCATTGAGTGGAGGGCGAGGAGTATTTGTACCATTTCCCAGTAATAATTTGGAAATGATGTGAAAACACCTCGCTCTCAAGCGAGGTGTTTCGATCTTTGACAGAAGGAGAAAAAAGAATGGCAGACACTGAATGGGACAAAGACCCAGACATAGCCGATCAAACAGTCAATTACTTTGTGCGCGGTGCAAAGACATTATGGAAGCTTTCGGTATCAGAGCATCCGCGCCTTGTGAGTGCTGGTATCGCGTTGGTTGTGGCTGAGATTCTCGGTCTAGGGGTGCCGCTTATCTTTAAAGAGATAGTGGATAGGCTGACGCAACAAGGAATGGCAATGAGCACACTACTCATCATCCTGATGAGTCTTATGCTCGTATTGCGTCTGGCTTCAGTTGCTATACGACGCTTTGTGCAGGAACCACTTTTTTTGAAAGCGGTTATTCGCCTCGAGAACGAGTGGCCTGTGATGGCGCACAAGAAGCTTCTGGAGCTTTCCACGGGGTACCACGATCGCGAAAATACCGGTCGGAAAATTGCCAAGGTGAATAAGGGTGTCGAGAGGTTGGTGGCCATGGTGGCTGACACTTTCTGGATGCTCTTACCTGCACTCGCCTATATTGGTATTAACCTGATCGTTCTGTTCTGTATCGACTGGCGCTTCGCGCTCATGCTAGTGCTGCCTATCGGAGTCTATGTCTGGCTAAATCTCAAATGCTACTCGCGCTTTTACAGCGTGTGGGAACGCTTTGAAGAACGGAAGGAGCATTCTGTCGGGCTGTTTTGTCAGTCGATTGTGAATGTTCGCACGGTTCAGGCGTATGTGAGGGAAGTTTCGGAAGGGTCTACGCATCAGGCGGTTCGTGCGGAAATGCACGACATTGATATCGAGGCGTCGATTCGGCTTCAGAGATACTTCTTTGCGATGGAAGCGGTTATCGCTATCGGTTTTACGGCAACCATCGCGGCCGGCTTTTACTTTGTCACTCTCGGGTGGACAACGGTGGGAACGGTCGCCTATGTCTTTGCTACCGGCAGTGTCATGCTCCAGAGTCTGTGGGGCGTGGTGCAGGTGTATACGCGGATGCTGCGCTACCTGGTTGCGGCAGAGCGGATGCACAAATTGTTGCTCGAAGAGCCAGATGTTTGTTCGCCAGACGACGCCTCGGTACCCCGACAAGTGCATGGAACAATCGCGTTCAAAAAAGTGACACACCATTATCCAGGGCGTAATGCGCCGGTGCTCAAAGCGCTAGATTTCACTATCGAGCCTGGCGAGATGGTTGCCTTTGTGGGAAAGAGCGGGGCGGGCAAAAGCACGATTGTAAACTTGCTTGCGCGCGTCTCTGATCCCGCAGAAGGCGCTGTGTGTCTGGACGATACCGATATTCGAAATTTCAACCGTAATTGGTATCGCGCGCGGTGCGCGTGCGTGCCGCAAGATGTCGAGGTGTTTGAAGGAACGATTCGCCACAATGTTGTGTACGGATGTCCCGATGTCAGCGAACGACTCGTCACGCAGGCGATTCAGGCAAGTTGCCTCGAAGAAACTCTGGCCGACACCAAGCGATTTCCGCTGGGTATTGATACCCAGGTGGGTGAGCGCGGAGTGCGACTCTCGGGTGGCGAACGACAGCGTGTGGGTATTGCGCGTGCGTATGTAGCACTACTATCGGGTGCTCGTGTGCTGATTCTCGATGAAGCCACTGCGAGTTTGGACTCGGCGTCTGAGCGCGTGGTGCAAACATTCATCGACAAGTTGCGTGAAGAACGCGACATTACGATTATCGCGATCGCGCATCGTCTCTCGACTATCAAGCGGGCAGATCGCATTATTGTGCTCGACGAGGGGCACATCAGTGAGATAGGCGACCATCGAAAGTTGATCGCAGATAATGGAATCTACGCACAACTTGTTGCCTTGCAACAACTGGAAGCGTAAACAAACCGGCACATGTATGTGCCGGTTTTTCTGTACAAACGAATATGCATCCAGTATTGTACGCGCGGAGCAAGGAGGAGAGGAAAATGATTTTTTCCGAGAAGCTTATGTCGCAACGGATTGGGTACGCCAATCTGAACATCGCAGCAGATTCATGGCTCTACGAACATGAAGTCGATCCTGGAAATCCATTTCCATTCACCGATCCAGATGCGACACACGAAATGGTGCGGGCGCATCACCACGACCTGGGTATCGATTGGTCGTATGGCGGGTGGATGGAGAATCGCGATGTCATCCGTCGGGGGACTTATCTCGAAAAAAATGAGCTCTGGCTCCACACCGGGATCGACCTCAATGTCGAGGCGGGGACACAAGTGTTGTCTGTTGCCGATAGTGATGTGGTATATGTCGGTGACGACACGCCGCTTGTGGGTGGTTGGGGGAAACATGTAATTGCAGTGTTTCTTCTGAATTGGAAAAAGCATGCGTTGTTGTATGCCCACCTTGGTGAGACTCCGTACCTCTGCAATTGGTATGCGCCAGCAGGTACGCTCATTGGTTCCGTCGGCACAAAAAAACAGAATGGTTTTTGGCGGCCACATTTGCACCTCCAACTTTTCGCTGACATTGACGATGTGACCGACTGGGAAAAGTTTTCCCGCGATATGGATGGCTATGTAAAACCCGCCGACCGCGCACTATGGGTGCGAAAATGCCCCGACCCGACCCCGCTCATCTTTAGGTGAGCGACGAGCCCCCATTACGGGGGCTCTGTGTATGAGATGCAAGGAAACTATCCATTGACCCCCCCGCGGGACCCTACTCGGCCGTAGATGCATAACCACCCTTCAAGGGTTGCAACGGTGTACTTGTTTAGGCTCTTCACTTCAATACAATGAAGTATATGAAATATTTTGAATATGGTGTAAGGACACACGAATCAGAAAGGTTTGTCGGCAAGTTTGGAAGTGATCCAAATAAAATGTGGGAAGGCATAATAGACGGTCTTAGCAGGCTGGGTATCCAGGGTTGGGAAATATATCAGGTAATAGAGAAGCATGGAGTTACTCACTTTTTGCTACAGAGGGAAATTTCTAAAGAGGAGGCACAGAATATGCACATGAAAAAAGACGAAGATACATATCCGCTTGGAATTGTTGATCATGCCAATCCGGACCACAACTATAGATATATATAAAACAGTTTGGCGAGTCTTGTGCTATGTGTCTGGAATGATTGGTGTAGCCTTACCGCGCCCCTTTGGGCGGGGTGGTTGATTATAGTCTTTGGAGAGCGGTGCTAAAGAAAATAACACTGGCACTTATTCACACACTGGACAGTGCTATGGCGCAAGGGTAGTATCATTAATCTATGGATTGGAAATTGAGTGGCATATTTGGTAATGGTCAGTGGGCAAAAGATCATGCCGCAGTTGAGAAAATGAATGAAGAAATCCGCAAAGTCGGAGGTATTTTACATTTTGCTATAGAGAAAGAGGTAGATGGTTGGCATGCAGAGTGCAAAGAGATTCCAGGAATTATTACTGGCGGAAATCGCGCAAACCCCACACAAGAAGAGATAGAGAGCAGAATTCGAGATGCCATTCATGCCGTTTTTGATATAACTCCTACCAATAGAGAAATTGGTGCCATTAGAAATGCAGATGCTCCAGCCTACAGGCTTTGTCCCGCATAAGACCGGCTCGCCTATATGTCAGGGCAAAAGATTGAGCGACTCGATTTGTTTAAAGGACTTGGCAATACCAGCCTTGCACAATGGTGCACTGCAGTAGGGAGGCTTGGTCTGCCAGTAACGCACGCTAGCGGAGGCACATCGCACTATGTCGTGCGCAATCCGAAAATATCCCGCGATAATCCTCAAAGTGTAATCACTACGCTTTATGAAGGTATGAGTCACCAAGTAAAAGGAAAGGTTTTCAAGAAATTCCTGGCGCACGGTATTTCCGAGGACGAAATTTGGAAGGCATTAAAGATGCTTTAATTTTTTTGAGAACTCTCTCTACTGTTGCATGGCCCCGTTAGAATGCTAAAATCGCAACATGAATGAACAGATGCCCCAGAGGCAGCTGGGTGAAGGTGATTCCAGTGGTTGGCACAAAGCAAAAAAAGTTTTGAAGTGGGTCTTGATTGTGGCGGCGGTGTTGTATGGAATCGGAGTGCTGATGATGATATACAAGTGGTATGTCGCTCCAGAAGCAGTAGAGAGAATCCACGCACGAAAAGTAACCATGGATATGGTGATGGGAAAGAATCTGCCACCCGTACCTGATGTAAAAAAGAACAACAAGACTGTTGCAGGAATTGATGCCAACAATAACGGTGTGCGTGATGATGTGGAATTAGAAATCTGGCGTCGCCACCCTCAATCAGCCCGAATCCGCGCCGCCCAATTGCAGTACGCGCAGGCGTTGCAGAGCCAGATTACAGAAGTGATTGAAAGCACGACACTGGTGGCTGCGTTGCAGGAGGTTGATAGAGGGTCAGGCTGTATCTGGGATGCGTTTCCAGAAGACAAAACTGGCCAACCGAACGACAAACCTTTGCATGAATGGAATCAAGAAGAAATTGATTTAGGAAATTCGGCATCAAAAAAAGCGCGGGCACTTAGGGAACCTGTTTTGAAGGAGATTGATGCGCTGGTACTTAATACTCCCGATCGAACAAGTGCAAAACAGCAGACTTACAAATTCATGGTCGGTTATGGAGATGGTATCAAGATGTCCGATTGTGATGTTTTACTTGACTCACTCCCAAACTGATATGAGCAGGAGCACGAAGGCAATTGCGGTGGGTGGCCTCGCTCTGCTAGCAGTGCTCATGAGTTTGCCAACGAGACTGGTGGCTGGCCCAAACATATGCACCACTGAAGGGTTTGCAGTTGTTTACATAAACGGAATATTTACAGACGAGGATACTGCAAGAGCAAATAGAAAAACCCTTGCAGATGTGTTTTCTGACAAACAGTCTGTTCTGTCAGGACAAACATCTGTTCACCTCGCCTACAACCCCACCCACCTCGGCGGTATCGGCGATGTGCTGAAATCAATGTTGCAAAAGACCTGGGAGTCAGAAGGGAAGACTGAAGAGGACTTTGATCTACTAACCATGGCAAAACAACTAGCAAACGAAGTGAAAACACAGAAGATTTTAATACTCGGCCACTCGCAGGGCACCTTCTATGCAAACGCACTCTACGACTATCTCATCAAGCGGGGTGTACCCGCCAAATCACTTGCGGTATACAACATCGCAACTCCTGCAAGCTATGTAGCCGGACACGGTAAATACCTCACCAATGCAAACGACGCAGTCATTGCAGAAGTACGTCAGACAGCAAAGGAATCAGGCTACCCTCAACCACTCCCTGCAAACACCAGTATTCCCAGAAATCCAACAGAGGAGGGAAGTGAATGGGCAGGACACGGCATCAGCACTTCATACCTCGCAGAAAAGCCGACTGACATTGCGGGTACGATCGCCTTCCTCTTGTCACACCTTGAAGCAGAGCCCACCCGTGACGCCAGTCAGCCCTGCATCCCACCACCAGAGAGCACCGCCCTGTACTACGCAAAGAAGGTCGCTTTCCTCGTCGGTGATCCTGCTGGACAACTTGCGACACCCGTTCTTGCCCTCGCACACCGTGTGGGAAGCACCATTGCAGAGCCCATCATCACAACAGGAGGACACCTGGTGAATCTCCTCGGCAATCGCATAGCAGGGCTATCCAGAAATCAACCTGCTTCAGCAATCACCGCGCTCGATGGAGGAGTGGAAACCACAGCACCATTTTCAAGCGAATCAGGACCACAACAGCCAAGTACGGGTTTTCCCATAGCGGAAGGAGAATCTGCCATTCCGGATGCGGCCAGCCCAGAACCTGCACCCACTACAAGAAACGAAGCAACGAGCGCTACTGTTTTGCCAGAACTTGTCCCCGTTGCCTCTATCCCCCTACCTGTTCCACCAACCCTTGTCGCACCACTCCCCATTCCCACACCCCCTACCACTGGATTCACCGCAGGAGATGGGGCGTGGGGTGGCAGTGGCGGAGGAGGGAGTCCTTATGCGCCAGTAGCATCGTCAGAGAATTCAGTTGTGTCCGCACCTACACCCACACCCGAAGCGCCACCCGCACCGACTGCAGAGCCAGAAGCGCCTCCAACCCCCGACACCACACCACCAACAACCCCCACACTCACCATCACAGAGTGTGCATCATCACTCTCTCTACTGTTCTGCCTTGTCCCTGGCAACACCGTCACCGCAACATGGAACGACGATAGTGACGCAACCCAGCACCAGATATATCAGGGAGAGACACTGATGGCATCAACCACCGCAACCAGTACAACCATCATCCTTCCCACAAACGCCACCTCAACACTGACCCTAATCGCCAGAGACTCTGCAGGAAACACCGCCACCTCTACCCCCATCACACTCACCACCATCAGCCAACCACTCATCATCAACGAAGTAGCCTGGTCTGGCACTACAGCAAGTGGCACCAGTGAATGGATCGAGCTCAAGAACCTCTCCCCGTACACCCTAGACATGAGCGCCCTCTCTATTACCACCACAGATGGCACCCCCACCTTCACACTCTCCGGCACACTTCCGCCTGCAAACACAGACAACAACACCGATATCTATCTGATCGAACGAACAGCAGACTCCACAACAGCCGACCACTCATACGAGAACCCGTTTGATACTTTGTCGGACAGCGGAGAGGAAGTCCGACTCACGAACGGCACCGTACTCATTGATCAAACACCCACTGTCGCCACCTGTAGTGGTTGGTGCGCAGGCTCCCTTACAATTAGCGTTAATTCATCCCCAGAGAAAGGAGTAACCGAACGCACCATATCTATGGAACGCACTCTAGGCACCACCGACGGCACCCTCTCCTCCTCATGGCATAGCAACGACGGCTATACCAAGAGCGCGTCAGATACTGCAGGCAACTCCATACACGGCACACCGGGACGAGAAAACAGCACAGGCATAGCAAGCGCCGGCTGGTACTGCTCGCCACAGACAGTTGCTATTACACCGAATACATCATACACACCGGCAGGACCGGCATGCACCTATCTTTCAGGCTTCATTCACCCCAGTGCCTCACGATGGGGCATCCTTTTCCGCGGCACACTCGGAAGCTCAACAGAAGCCTTTGCGCACTCGCTGGGGTTTGATCCGGTTAGTGAAGAAAACTTTCCAGACGGCATCACCGGCACACTCGCCGAACAATTCTTTGTTGCTATCTTTGAGACACGGACCTTCGGTGACGACCTCGCTGATTTTATGAACTGGTTCAAATTTGGGACAACGACCTCTGGATCAACAGAACCTCCGCATACAAATTACCGCATCATCGAGTGGACCTACGGACTGTAGAGATATTGTAACGGTGAGAAGGAATGTGAAGGTCTGACCTTCACATTTTTAAACTGTGCATGTCCTCGTCTTTGTCGCATTGTCGGAGCAATGTGATGTAAACTGCGTATATGCGATTCTCCGTGACTCTCAGCAGTATTTCGTATTCCGGGTGGTCCACAGGACGGGATATTCGTGTTGATATCACTGTAGGTGGGGATACATCGGTGGTTGAGAAACGCATGCGCCCGATTTCTTTCGTGCGCATGGAAATGGGGCTCGGCGTATTTGAAGCGGATGCGACACCTTTCGAGATGCCGATTCGCATACGCGTTACCGAGAAAGATCGTATATACCCCGATGCGGGGGAGTTGGAAACAATTCTAGTGGTTGGAAGTGCGGAGACATCCGAAGTCGAGTATGCCGTAGAGGTAGTCGAACGGCGTTTTGTCTTTTGGAAGGCGAAAGCGATTTTCACATTCCATATCGTGATACGCCCGGTGCAGGAAACGGTTCCGGAGATACGGAAGTACCAGGCGCATAATGGGGAAGATTACAACCGATACGACGAGATTATCCGCGATGCCGTGGCGTATTGGAACAATGAATTCTCAAAAGACACCGACCCTCCAACCGAATTACTTGATCCGAATATCGTAAAGGCGATGTCATATCAGGAGTCTTGCGTTGGTAATTACAAGAGTGGGAGTGGTCTCATCAACATCATGCAAGTGGGGAATGAAGGAGATCCCTCCTTGCGTGTGTTGCGTGGCGAGCAGATAGAGAGTTGGATACATAACGGCAAGCAAATCGCACTGCGTTACGATGCAAAAGTAGAATCTCAAAAGGATAGCGTGTGGTGGGGAACGCGATGGCTGTATCACAAGGCGCAGTACATTAGATCTGAGGATGGCCGACGGGCGTGGCGACCATGGAAAGAAGCCGTGCGCCATTACGGTCCTCCGCGTAAAGAATATTCGGACAATGTGTGGTCCATCTACACCAAAGGCATCGATACGAGAGAAAAGCCGCATGTCAAACTGTGGTCGTTCGTCCCATTGTTAGTTCTTCTTTTTCCTTCCACTTTCAACTTTGGTGCCGTAGAGCTTATTCACCGCGACTACGGACGCTCTTTCCACCCCGCGCCTGCTCCCCATGTGGGTCCTTTGGATGTACAGTTTGCACCGCAGGACAGGTCGTTGTTTGTCGCCACAGAGGATTACCAAGATTGGTGGGAGGATATACATGTGGGGCGATTCACGCGTGGAAAGATACGATGGCTCCCGCTTCGTGAAAACTCTGAACACCCGATGGAAAGCGGCATTCTCTCGGTGCGGTTCATATCACTCAAGGGTTTCAATGAGCCGCTATTGGAAGTCTATGGAATGGGGCACCGCGGATACGGTAGCTTGCACCTGTATCGAGTCGGAGAGAGTGAATTGGTGCCGCTATTGGAAGTGCCCGCGGTCGATATCTACAATGATGATGTGTGGCGGCCCGGCGGGTATCCGAAATACGGCGGCTATCCATCGTGCGGGAAGGTGTACAAGGGCGACAAACTGGACGCGTCGTATGATGACATAAACGGCGACGGTATCGACGATGTGACTCTCTCTGGTACGGCGGAGATCATCTGCACCGAACAGGTAAGCGGCGAGTACGACACTCTCGAGCGCGAGGTTGTGGCAGGTGAGGAGCCGGTGTCCCAGACGCATATTCTATCGCAGTGATGGAATTGAGAAGGTCTGACCTTCTCATTTTTGTGGCATGGGCGTGGGGCACATGCAATAATGCGTGTATGGATGGTCTAACTGAGGATGTACTTCAAGAGAAGTTGAACGATCTTAAAAAAAGCCGCCCCAGAAATCTTCGCAGATGGCAGGATTGACGTGATGCAGTTGGAGCGCTATTTCGGGAAGGGAGGGGTCCTCGCGGCAGACGAAGAGGGAGGGCGGTATAGGATTGAATGGGCTGGGAAGAAGGCGGTCTTTGAGGAAATCGCTAAGCGTACCGCGTGTACTCTCACGCTTGATCCGCATTCTATAAAAAATCTAGCGCGGGTCTTTCAGCGCATATGTTGGAGCAACTATTTCAAGTTGCTCGACACCATGTTCTTCACACTCTTGCTCGTAGCGAATGATGCATTCTTGAAGCTTCACAAAGTAATCATACTCGCTCATAGCTTTAATGTCAGAAGTCGTATATTTCCGGTAAAAATCCCGTTCCCCCCAACTGCTCACAAAGCTCATCCCAAAAGACATGTTCGTCATATGTAACAATACGACTCCGAACCTCAGCATTATCATCCATATCCAATGTTGCACAGTAGCCAATGTCATCATGGTACTCAGTGTACGCCCCATACCCCATCTCTTTCGCGCGTGAAAATACCAGGTTCCTGACTTCCTTGATACTCGCATCCCCGTCCACGTCCATGTTGGAGTGGATTGCATTCGTCATCCAGTCAGCTATGTATGTTGCGCGCATAAGAGCCCAAAACTGCTTCTTGGTGAGCGACAATTCCATATAGCAACGGTACCACATCATGCCCCACAGGAAGCAACACCAAGGCACATTCTCGTACATGCTATTGACGCCTGGGGGGGTGGGATATATACTCCTTTCCACGCATTATGGTAATGAATTACAAGTCAAATCCTGAGCGGAAATAGCTCGTTTACTTGTGTGAACGACTGCCGCTCGAGAGCGGCTTTTTTTGTAGCCTGATGCGTCTGTTCTCTGAAAACTAAATAGACGACGAAAAACAGAAACTGTGTGCAGAGTATGCACATGGTGAGTCTCGTACTGTCGCGTCTAGCGCAGTATTGAGACAGCACAAACAAGCATGTATGCGTTGTAGGCGCATGCATGCACGAAATCTACAAAAGTAGATTTCAGCGGTTCTCAGAATTTCTAATGGGAAGTTCTGATAAGGGCGTATGGAGGATGCCTAGACTGAAGAAGGCGATGAAGGACGTGGTATGGCTGCGATAAGCATCGGGGAGCTGCCAAACAAGCTTCGATCCGGTGATGTCCGAATGGGGAAACCCTATCGAGTGAACCTCGATAACTCCGCACTAGCGGAGAGCGCACCTCGGGAAGTAAAACATTTCAGTACCGAGTGGAAAAGAAACCAAATGGTATTCCCTTAGTAGCGGCGAGCGAAACGGGACCAGCCCAAACTCGATCGTGCCTCACCGTGCTCTCTGAGCGTGGTGAGGCGTGATGGGGGGTTATAAGGCAGAAGCGCTGTGTTCTACACAGGAAGAGTTACAAAGTTTATGGTTAGAAGAATCATCTGGAAAGATGAGCCCCAGCGGGTAATAGCCCCGTATTTGAAAACCATAGGCCTCTTTGGCTTTTGTCCTTGAGTAACTCGAGACACGAATAGCTCGGGTGAATTTGCCGGCACTAACCGGTAAGGCTACATACTTCTTCAGATCGATAGTGAATAGTACCGTGAGGGAAAGGTGAAAAGAACCCCGGTGAGGGGAGTGAAATAGACCTGAAACCATATGCCTACAAGGAGTCAGAGCGGTCGCAAGACCGTCATGGCGTGCCTATTGAAGAATGAGCCAACGAGTTGATGTATTCGGCGCGCCTAAGGGGGGATACCCCGGAGGCATAGCGAAAGCGAGTGTGAATAGCGCGTCTGTCGTTTACATCAGACCCGAAGCCAGGTGAGCTACCCATGGGCAGGGCGAACGGTATCGAAAGATAGCGGGAGGCCCGAACCGGTGAGCAATGCAAAACTCTCGGATGACCTGTGGGTTGGAGTGAAAAGCTTATCGAACCTGGTAATAGCTGGTTCTCTCCGAAACAGCTTTTGGGTTGGCGTCGCGTGTTCCTGTTGGGGGTAGAGCACTGGAAGGTCTGAATAGGTAGCAATACCATCAGTCCTATCAAACTCCGAATACCAACAGTCAAGAACGCGGCAGTTAGTCTATGGGGGCTAAGCTCCATCAGACAAAAAGGAAACAGCCTAGATCGCCAGTTAAGGTCCCTAAATTAACGCTCAGTGCACTCAAGGAGGTGAAGTTTCTCAGACAGTGAGGATGTTGGCTTAGAAGCAGCCACCATTTAAAGAAAGCGTAACAGC
>JBBTSD010000009.1:52541-64180 GCA_038064835.1 Patescibacteria group bacterium | reverse complement strand
AAGGGCTCAAAAACCCTTGCCGTGACTAAGGTTCAAAGTTGCCAATCTGGCGGAGAGGGAGGGATTCGAACCCTCGAGACCGTTTCCAGCCTACTGGTTTTCGAAACCAGCTCGTTCGACCACTCTGACACCTCTCCGTGCCCAAACGATACCACACTTTAAAAATCCTACAAAAGTGTTATAGTCGCCCACATGGCCCTATCGTCTAACGGTTAGGACAACGCTCTTTCAAGGCGTAAATACGGGTTCAATTCCCGTTGGGGTCACACGAGACACAGCAATCCCGCCTGCGCGGGATTGCTGTGCGAGTGTGACGGCCACAGCGATATTTTTTGCGCATTCGGCGCAAGAAATCGCGAGGCGGGGTCGCGACCGAGCGTGCGAAAGCACGCGAGAGTTGTGACCATATCAGACACAAAAATCCCGCCGGGCTTACGCCGCGACGGGAAGAATTCTCCACAATGGAAGACCATATGTTACTCGTAAAAATTTAGCTGGTCGCCTGGTGCTTGTGTTTGTCGAGATTTGCTTGGAACTCGGTCAGGCGCATGAATATGCTCCGCACTTCTGTGATTGTCGTCCAGTTGTGAATGAAGAGAGCGAAGCTGTTATGCACTTTTGCGAATGCATTCGAGACTTGGACCACAATCCCCAGAAGAACCGCACCAGTAAAGAGACTGGGGCCCACCAAGAGATACGGCACGATTATCATGAACTGGTCGTATGTGTTCATCCAGATATTGAAGTACCCGTAGTGCATGTAGAGCCGTTTGTAATTGCTTCTTACGCCGATAAAGAGCTCGGTCAAGGTTGGCACACTTGCATAGTCTCGCTTGTTGTCTTCGCCAAAGACCAGCTCCTTTCGAAAGGCCGCTTCCTTCACCTGATTGTTGTATTCAAGGCCCGGCAGCTTCCAACCGACGAACCATGAGACAACCATACCACCAAGTGAAGCGACGAGCGTTGCCCACACGAAGAGGCCGGGAACATATTTGTTGTTGGTAACCTCGATGAGGCGCTGCCCTTTTTGATTCAGCCCTTCGATAAATACAAAGCGCACACCATCCACCTGACTCGGATCGATAATTCCGCGCACATCCTGAAACTTTGCGACAGATCCTGCAAAGATTGGCGATTCTACAAACTGACCCAAATACCACAAGAGTGGCAAAAACGCTATGAGCGTCATCAGTGCGCGCACAACCTGAAGGCCCAGTGATTCTACTATGCGCGCAAAACGATTTGCATCTTCCTGAATGCGCTGGCTCGCACCCTCGATCTCGTGGGTGACATTCCGCCACTGTGGAATGTAGTTGAAAGTGATAGCTTCTCTCCACCACAGACCGTAGCGTTGAGTGAAATATGCTGTCGCTGTCGCAAGAATGACATAGGGAATTGCGATCACTGAAAACGACGGTGCTCCCCCGAATCCGTTCGCTATATAGTCAAGCGAAAAGAGTTTCTGGTAGAAGATAGTGACGCCCACTTCGGGATTTTGCTTATACTTCACCGCCTGCTGAAGCAGGTTGTAGAAACCACCGTACCATTCGTTGATAGCAACGCTCATCTGTACCTGCAAATACAGAGACGCAAGCAAAAACGCCGCTCCCCCATATGCGTACAGAGCCCATTCGCGACTTCTGAAGAATGCTTTGATCACTGAAGCCCCCTTGTCTCTAGACTTAGTGCATCCTTATAGCAAGAGGGGTTCGTGTCAATGTTGGTCTTGCTACCGACTAATACCCAATTCACTGGGTTACGACAAGGGTTCGTCTGGGGTAAACTTGGGCTATGAAAAAAAGCATCGTTGCTGTCGTGTTTATTTTCCTAGTTATGCTCTGTGCTTGGTATGCTGCCCTACACACACGCATATCCAGCAAAAAAACTATTGCTGATTCCGCGGTGTCATCTATCCAGAATGAGCAGCCACACCCTGCAGACTATTGGAAAGATTTTGTGAAGCCGGATGATGCCACACTGCGCACCACCCTCTCCCCACTGCAATACAAGGTGACACAAGAAGACGGAACCGAGAGGGCATTTGACAACGCATACTGGAAAATTGAGGAGGAGGGAATCTATGTCGACATTGTTTCGGGCGAGCCGCTTTTTTCTTCGCGCGACAAATTCGATTCGGGCACTGGTTGGCCTTCGTTTACCAAACCCATCGATACGACGGTCGTTGTTACCCGCGAAGACACATTGCTTGGCGCTACGCGCACCGAAATACGATCAAAAATTGCTGATTCACATCTTGGTCACTTATTTAATGACGGGCCACCACCACTAGGGCAACGCTATTGCATGAACTCTGCGGCGCTCCGGTTTGTTCCTAAAGACCGTTTGGAAGTAGAGGGCTACGGCCACTATCTATACTTGTTTCAATAGCAAAATTTTTCAGGCTGCGCGATATAAACATCCTTACATATACCACACCTAGACAGTGCTACACTGTTTGTATATGGCAGAAACTGGGAGTGGTGGAGGCGGGGGCGATTTGGTCTCCTTTCTTATCGGGTTGGTGATTATTGGTGCCCTGGTGCAACAAGCGTCAGTGCAGATCGCCAAGCTCACTGGCACCACCCCTCCCGAAGAAATCGTGCAGGTGGCACCGATGCCCCCTCCGCAAACTCCTACAACAATCCCTTACGCAACCACTACCCAGCAATTTGCGCCAAGCGAGCAAACTGATGACTCATTTGGTGATACATGGAATCCGGTGAACGAACAAACTGCACCAGACACACCAAGCGAACAGTGATTGCCAAATTGACGAAAATGGAGATAATGGCCGGATGCGCGGTTAGCTCAATTGGTAGAGCGCCACATTGACGTTGTGGATGTTGTAGGTTCAAGTCCTACACCGCGCACATGAAATATCTTATTCGAAAGAATGAAGTCGTCACTTCGGGAGAGCACGGGGTTTCTAAGTTTAGCGAGTACAATCTCCCTTTCAATCACTTCTCTACTGGTGTATCGGAAATACATGGCCGATACCCAACGACAGGGTTTGATGTAGACACAGAGATTGAGGCCGCTTGGTTTGTAGTGGCTGGAACAGGTACCATATTTGTCGGTGACAGGGAACATCTTGTTGCAGAAGGTGACATGGTTTTTGTACCACCGAACGAGAAATTTTGGATTGCAGGCAACCACCTGAAGCTAGTCGTTACCAGCAGCCCTCCGTGGAATGCTGAGCAACACAAGCACATCGATTGACGCGATGCCAAGCGAATGATTCTATGCATACAGTAACAACAACCCGTACGAGGTGGTCATGCGAAAGCGCAAACCCATCACCCCTTTGCCAAAGCTCACCGATGATGAGAAAGGGCTTGTTTTGTCGCTCCGGATTGGCGACAGATTTGGAACTATTGCACCCCATCCAAAGTATGGGTGCCTCGTACGAAAGTTTTGCGGTGACATTATTTATGTCAAGCAAGTTGCTAGTCTGAATGAGTACGAACTCGGCGCACTTACCACACTCTGCGACGCGGGTTTGTTTACAGAAAAGCACGGCGAATTTTCGCTCACCCGCACAGGTCTTGCGGCTGCACGCAGGCTGTAACAATGGCACCCTTTCGGGTGCCTTTCTTGTCCCCTTGTGGCATAGTGTGATGAATGAAAATTCTTGCCATCGAAACCAGTTGCGACGAAACAGCCGTCTGCATCATTGATGCGACTGGCACGCCGTGGGAGGGTGGTGCGCCCTTTAAAACCCTGGGCAACGCCCTCCATTCTCAAATTGAAACACATCGCCCCTATGGGGGTGTGTTTCCCAATCTCGCCAAGCGGGAGCATGCAAAAAATTTAGTTCCGATAGTGTCCTCGGCACTAAAAGACGCTGGCCTGTTACAGACAAATACAAACCCCTCGGTGAGCAAGACCCAGCTGGATACCATTAAAGAACTGCTCGCGCGCGAACCTGAATTGTTTGCCCACCTGCTCATTTTTTTTGCACAGCATCAGAAGCCCGAGATCGACGCAATTGCCGTTACTGTCGGCCCAGGGCTCGAGCCAGCATTATGGGTTGGAGTCAATTTTGCGCGCGCACTTTCGTTCGCCTGGAATCTACCCGTCGTTCCCGTGAACCACATGGAAGGACACATAGTGATGTCGGCTGTCGACGAGAACGACACGATTGCACCAATTGCATTCCCTGGTGTCGCCCTTCTGATTTCTGGCGGACACACCGAGCTGGTGCGCATGCAAGATTGGTTTCACTACAAAAAAATCGGGCAGACCCGCGATGACGCCGTAGGCGAAGCGTATGACAAAGTTGCACGACTCCTCGGCCTGCCGTATCCCGGTGGCCCAGAAATTTCCAAGCTCGCCACTGAGGCACGCGAAAAAAATATCCCTTCGCCATTCCCTCTTCCGCGCGGAATGATACATAGCCCTGATTTAGATTTTTCTTTCTCAGGGTTGAAAACGGCAGTGCGTGTGGCACTACAAAAACACGGTGCGGTATCAGCTGAAGATGCGCGGGGTATTGCGCGAGAATTTGAAAACTCGGTGGCTGATGTGTTTATTACAAAGGTGCGCAAAGCCATCACACAAGAATCTGCAAAGACAGTCATTGTGGGTGGCGGTGTCGCAGCGAACAAATGGCTTATACAAAAGTTGCGCGACATGGTCACTGCAGAATTCCCCAGCACTTCGTTTAAAGTGTGTCCGCCCAAAAATGCTACCGACAACGCGCTTATGATTGCAGTTGCGGGATATGTGCGGGCGACAAAAGAGCCATTGGGGAGCAGTTATGCAAAACCTGATTCACTGCGCGCAAACGGAAACTTTTCTCTGGATGAAAGTAGCGAGGTTGGGATATGACGAAACCCCGCACGCAGCGGGGTTTATGAACGAGTCCTAAGTGCACAAAAGACCCCGGGATATCCCGGGGTCTCAATCAGCTACCGTAAGGGCACTTCGGTTGAAAACGAACCCCTTCGGCAACCATCTGCGCGAGCATGGCGAACGCAACCGCACACGCGCGCTGCACCGCCTCCTCACCATCACTTTCGCCGTACTGGCCAAGCCTGTCAAAAACCGCTTTCGCGATTTCCTCGGGCGGGCATTCGGCAAACGCAAGTGTTTCGGCCTGAAGCGCAAGTAGATTGAACAGCTTGCCTTCCGCCCCAACTGGCTGTGGCCATTTCAGAGCCACACGAGTGAGATCATCCATGCGTCTGTGCCCTTTTCTACCTTCCAGCTACATTGGATTCTACAGTGTTTTTTGCTTATGTCAAATCTGATGCCTTGCTCTCTTTTAAAAAAATGGTACGGTTTCGGCAGAGAGGTATGGAGAAACCCGATGGCACCTGACGCGGTCCGCTCGTATGGCTATGCTATCGTCTATGCGGCCCTGGTTGCATTAGTCATTTATATGACACGACTACCCGATGGCTATGCCTCAGTCGTACTGTCTCTGATGGAAGGTACTGATATATTCTTTACTTTCGCACTCGTAGGAGGTGTCATCTTCCTTGTCTCGATTTTTGTCTCAGGACTTATTTTCGCGATCTTGCAGGCGAATCCTGTGTCAGGCCATGGTATGTTCGTCGGCACTGTCGCATTCTTTGCAATAACTGGCGTATCAGTAGTGATAGTCACACCGAATCTAGGCATCCGCATGTGGGCCAGCAATGCAACCGATTGGATAGTGGTCACCGCACGAGAAACGATACCACTTACCACACTGCTTGCGCGCGGAAAGAAATTGGATGAACCCGGACGACTTGTCACCACTCGCCCGGAGACGATATGTGCCACGGGCCGCCGGAGTGGTCAGAGATATGATTTCTCCTTTAGCGAGTCGTCGCCAGCTGTAGTAACTGTATGTGCAAAGACGAGTATGGCTTCCATTTCCAATCTTGGCACAGCCAAAATACCACTCAACGAAGCGTATGGAATTAATGCGAGGGACGCTGCCCGTCGCGCCATGCGTTCAGTACTTCTCGAGACCTACACCAGTGCGTTTCCCCATTGTCTTACAGACAAATATCCTGACCAAACAACCCTGGCCTGTCTTCAAAACAAAATGGACACGGCGAGACCCGCATGGATGGCAACAGCATACATTGATTCAATTACTGTTTCTGTCACAGTGCACTAGTGAGAAGTCCGGTATGTCCGGGCTTTTTGTTTTCCAGAGCCTTTAGACATGCTAGGATAGCTCGATGGAAAGAAAGCCAGTACCTGAAGCCTTTTTAAAGCCCTACAATCCCACTACAGAGGAGCCGGCTATGTATGCCCTATGGGAACAGAGTGGCTATTTCAACCCCGATAATCTCCCCCAGAAAGAGAGTGAGCCGTTCACTATTATCATGCCTCCGCCAAACGCCAATGGGTCACTTCATGCAGGACATGCGGTGTTTGTGACTATTGAAGATTTGATGATTCGCTATCAACGCATGCGTGGGCGCCGCGCACTATGGTTGCCGGGTGCTGATCATGCGGGCTTCGAAACACAGGTGGTGTACGAAAAGAAACTCGAGAAAGAAGGTCGCACCCGATTTGGCATGGATCCCGAGGCACTTCGCAAAGAAATTCTTGATTTCACTCTCGCCAACAAAAGTTTTATGGAAGGCCAGCTCAAACAGCTGGGCGCATCGTGCGATTGGAGTCGCGAGAAATTTACACTCGACGCGGATGTCGTAAAAACGGTCTACGACACTTTCGAACAATTACACAAGGACAAGCTGGTATACCGGGGTTCACGCATCGTCAATTGGTGTCCCAAGCATCAAACTTCCCTTTCTAATCTCGAAACCGAACGCGAGACGCGCACCAGCCCTTTCTATTATCTCAAGTACGGTCCGTTCACCATTAGCACCGTGCGCCCGGAAACAAAATTTGGTGACAAGTATGTGGTGATGCATCCTGACGATAATCGTTACGCGCACTACAAAGAAGGCGACACGCTCGAGCTTGAATGGATCAATGGTCCCATTACCGCCACGGTTATCAAAGACGAAGCGAGCGACCCCGCTATCGGCAGTGGTGTCATGACCATCACGCCATGGCATTCGGGTATCGACTTTGAAATCGCCAAACGCCACGCATTGCCTATGGAGCAGGTTATTGATTGGCGTGGCAAACTCTTGCCCATTGCCGGTGAATTTGCCGGCATGAACATCACCGAGGCACGACCAAAGATTGTCGAGAAACTACGCACCAAGGGCCTCGTCGAAAAAGTAGACGAGAAGTACCAAAACGAAGTCCCCGTGTGTTACAGGTGCACCCGAGAAATCGAACCCCAAGTGAAGGAGCAATGGTTTATCACCATGAAGCCACTCGCAGAAAAAATTGTTGAGAAAATCGAGAACAACGAAGTGATTTTTCATCCAGAGCACTACAGGAAGATCATGCTGCACTGGCTGACCAACATCGAGGATTGGCCGGTATCACGCCAAATCGTCTGGGGTATTCCGATCCCGGCTTGGTACAAGGGTGCCGACATACATATCGGCACTGATTCTCCTGGCGAAGGATGGGTAAAGGAAACCGACACATTCGATACTTGGTTTTCATCAGGCCAGTGGCCTTTTGCCACATTGGGCTTCCCTGATGGCCCCGACTTCAAAAAGTTCTATCCCACACAGGTTATGGAAACAGCCGGGGAAATTATTTTCTTCTGGGTGGCGCGCATGCTGATGCTTGGTTTGTATCGTACGGGCAAAGTCCCCTTTGCGACTGTTTATCTCCATGGCCTCGTCACCGCCAAGGACGGCCAAAAAATGAGCAAGAGCAAAGGCAATGTCATCAGCCCGCTTGAGCTATCAGAGAAATACGGAACCGACGCGTTGCGTATGGGGCTCACCATTGGCAACACGCCCGGAACCACTACTGCGCTCTATGAAGACAAAATCCGTGCCTACAAATTGTTTGCAAACAAAATCTGGAACATCACGCGTTTTGTATTGGAGAACGCCGGGGATGCAGCGCTCGAGAAAAAGCCGACCTTACTCGAGGCCGACATCGAACGCTACAATGAATTACACGACACGATTATCGATATCACCAAAGACATCGACGGCTACCGCTTCTATCTTGCCGGAGAAAAGCTGTACCAGTATGTATGGCACACACTGGCCGACAAAATTCTTGAGGAAAGCAAGGTTATCTTTGCCGAAGACAAACCAAACGCACACGCGTCACGCCAGTGGTTCCTTTTGCACGCGCTTGATTGCTCACTAAAGCTCCTCCATCCATTTATGCCATTTGTCACCGAATCTATCTGGCAGAAACTCCCACAGAAAGACACCGATGTTTTGATGGTCGCACGCTGGCCGATGAATAAATCCTGATTCCCCATGCTACGATAGGCGGATGAACGAGATTGTTCCTATTCTCCTTGCAACTGCCGGTGGCATACTTCCCGCCCTTGCCTGGCTGTGGTTTTGGCTTAAAGAAGACAAGAAACATCCTGAGCCTCGTCACCTGATTGCCCTCGCCTTTTTTGTGGGCATGCTCACTGTCGCGCTCGCCATCCCCGCTCAAAAATTTGCAAAATTGTTTATCACCGGCACTACCACTCTTTTCATCGCTTGGTCATTTATCGAGGAAATCTTGAAATACAGCATGGCTCGCAGCACAATTTTGTGGCGCCGAGATGTCGACGAGCCCCTCGATATGGTGATATACATGGTCGTTATCGCACTTGGCTTTGCGGCAGTCGAAAACACCCTATTTCTCCTTTCTCCTCTCGCAGGCAACGATGTCTTCGACACTATCCTGACAGGCAACCTGCGATTCATTGGTGCAACGCTGCTACATGTTCTTTCGTCTGCCGTTGTAGGTCTTGTGCTCGCTTTTACCTACTACAAGAAACCACTGGCCCGGAATCTTTATGCATTAGCCGGAGTTATCCTCGGTGCACTTTTGCACAGTGGCTTTAACTTCCTTATACTAAACTCACCAGATCGATATCTCTTGCGCACTTTCGCGCTTGTATGGATTGGTGTGGTGGTGGTGCTCGCCTTATTGGAAATTATCAAACGCGTTCGTCGGTGCCGGATTGGTTAATCGACCACATTACAAGTATGACAACCATGAAGAAACCGTCGCTTTTGGAAAGACTCACCGGAGGCATGGGGCCACAAGACGGCTATGATGATTTGTTCGAGGACGAACAAGCACTCCCTGCAACGCCCGCTGAAAAAAGACTCCCTACACACAACACTATGCCATCACACCAACCTCCCGAACAAACGGAAACAGAGCAAGTCGGCGAGCTTGCTGTCGATGTCTACCAAACAGCGACACATGTTGTTGTTAAAGCATTGATTGCGGGCGTCACCCCACAAAATATTGAAATTGCACTCACTCGCGAAATGCTTACCATCAAAGGTGTTCGCGAGGATGAACGCGAAGTCGAAGGTGACGGCTATTTTCAGCGAGAATTATACTGGGGCGCATTTTCACGCACCATTCTTTTACCCGAAGAAGTCGATGTCGACGCAGCCGAAGCTTCTGAGAAGCACGGCATTCTTGTCATTCGCTTACCAAAGATCAACAAAGCAAAACAAACCAAACTGAAAATCAAAGCGCGGTAGCACCCCTATTTCGACCACGAGAAAGGCACCCTGTGTGGGTGCCTTTTGCATTACGGCGTTTGAACTGCCGGCGGTGGCGGCGCTGCTTGCGCAGCCCGCCCTTCGTCAACGACCTCTTTGATCGCCTTGAACAGCGGAAGAAAGAGGAGACCACCGAGGATGCCCCGGAAACTGACACCAAAGACGCACAGACCTGCAAGCATGCACGCAATGACTCCGAGCATAGTGAACTCGAGTTTGCCGCCGACGACCCACGGAGTCACGACTGACATTTCCAGCTTGTGCACGACATAGGTCATGAGCAACATGTACCCAAGCCACGAGAACGCCAGCCCAAAATGCATCAGGCTGAAGGTTGTTGCAAGGCCATAGTTGATGATGCCACCTATTCCTGGCAAGCCACCAGTAGTGCCGAGTGCAATACCATAGGTAACTGCTTTTCCAAAACTCATGCCAAATACAAGTTTGAGCACCATGGTGAAGAGAACACTGAAGCCCACCATGACCAGTGCCATCGCTCCGAAAAGAACGGCACCGTATCGCTGAAAGCGAAGACCTACTTCGATCCATGCTTCAGCCTGATTCGGATAGAAGGTGCGAAGCATTGCTCCGATTCCCACGGCTTCACCATGGGGTCCGCGCCAATACATAAGAACCATGAAGCCCAAAATGACGAGGGCAATAATTTCGCCTACACCCAGTGCGCTACGAAACAGAAAAGTAAGAACCGATGTCGCCAACTGGGCGCTCGGGGCCACCAGTGCGCCGAGGCTTTTTTTGAGAGCTTCGACTGCATCTTCGATTGTATTTTCCGGCAAGAAGCCACCGAAGTTTTTTTGTAACCACTCGAGCCATGCCTTCGCTTGTTCAGGAGCCGTAACTGCGAGTGTCCCTGCGTTTGAGGCGGTCTCCTCGAGACCATGCAGGATGGCGGGAACCAGGAAGTAGCTCCCGGCACCGACCACCGCAAAGAAAGCAACGCCGACCAGACCTGCGGTCAGCATGTGCGGTAGGCGCATCTTTCGTGCAATCCACGCAATGCCCGGATCCGCGATAGCGATAACAGCGATCAACAACACCAGTGTTGTTGTGGCCTCTAAATATTTGTAGAGCGCGAGAGCAAAGAGACCCGCGATAATCGCCCCGCCAACCTGCGGATTGCGAGGAGAAAGGTTTATTTTCATTCGTAGACCTCTCTTATGCTCGGGTTTGTTCCCAGCTATTTCGATTATACTATGTAAATCTAATCCGTCAAATTTCGTGCGTCCGAGAAACCGCGCCGTTACGGCGCGGTTTTGCACGAGCAACAGCAACGCCGCCGTTCTTCGTGAAAATCTTCAAGAAATCGCACGAGTCGGTTGTGGCGTTTCCGTGCGAGTCGCTTACCTTCCTTAGTCTTCATTCTGTCTTTTACCAGAAGAAGTTTTTCGTGAAAGTGCCCGATAGCGCTCGTACTGTTTTGCTTGTAGGCCTCTGCAGATCCATGACGCTCTATTGCCTCATGCGGCACATGCAGTGGTCGTTTTTTGTAGCCGGCATAAGCAAACACACGCGCAATACCAATCGCACCGATTGCATCAAGGTAATCTGCGTCTTGGACCACTTTTCCCTCGAGTGTGGGCATGTCATCTGGGACATGAGCACCTTTGAACGACATCCGCGCAATAATTTCGCAGACTTCCATCTCGATAATGTGCGACTTAAGCCCGCACGCACGCAAAATACAACCTGCTTTTTTCGGTCCTGCAGAATCATCACCTCCATGGAATTTGTAGTCCGCAACATCGTGAAGAAGCGCGGTGAGTTCGACCACATACGAGTCTGCTTTCTCAACACAGGCAATATGCCTCGCCAAGTGCCACACTCGCTCGACATGATACCAATCATGGCATCCAGGCGCCCCATCTAGCTCCTTTTGCACGGCCTGTGCTACGGCAACAATCACCTGTCGCCGTTGCTCGTTGATGCGGGCTTCAACAACTACATCTCTCATTAGAAAGCCTTTTTCTCTTGTCCGATGGATGATAGCACATCGATTATGTATATGCTCTTTTTTGTGCTCGGGGCCAGATTCGAACCGGCGAC
>JBBTSD010000009.1:0-52441 GCA_038064835.1 Patescibacteria group bacterium | reverse complement strand
CCTT
This sequence comes from Patescibacteria group bacterium, assembly GCA_038064835.1. Taxonomy (GTDB): domain Bacteria; phylum Patescibacteriota; class Minisyncoccia; order Phycocordibacterales; family UBA2100; genus JACQKA01. The sequence continues at coordinate 52,437 of JBBTSD010000009.1, read as the reverse complement.
CATTTCAGTGACGAAGCTCTAGTTACTGTGCAGGTTGCCGCAAATGTGCTCAGGGTGAGACTCGAACCCGGGACTTCAGCTTGCAGGTGGACGCTTTTGTTACTGCGGCTAGTGAGGGGCAAAATGCAACGCGAAGCTTTGCATTTTCCCCGAGCGAAGACGCAGAAAGGTTCCTCCGAACCTTTTCTGATGCGCGTTATATTGTGCTCGGGGCCAGATTCGAACCGGCGACCCTTCATTTCAGTGACGAAGCTCTAGTTACTGTGCAGGTTGCCGCAAATGTGCTCGGGGCCAGATTCAAACCCGGGACTTCAGCTTGCAGGTGGACGCTCTTGGTACTGATGCGCAAACGATATGTGCTCGGGGTGAGACTCGAACCCGGGACTTCAGCTTGCAGGTGGACGCTCTTGTTACTGATGCGCAAACGATATGTGCTCGGGGCCAGATTCGAACCGGCGACCCTTCGCTCTTCAGGCGAATGCTCTAACCAACTGAGCTACCCGAGCATGCTCGGCACTTTACCACACTATTGGCCCTCTCCAAAATTGCCAATACCGGGAATTGCCTTCATTTTTTCAAGGAGTGTGTTGAGCCCCCCAAATTGAGCCCCGATTTCCTCACCTCTGCCTTTTAGGTCGGTCATGGTCCCTTGCACCTGGTTGAGGGTGGTGAGCGCAGAATTAAGTGATGCGTGAACATAGGTAAGATAGAACCATATTGGTGCGCCCACAAAGGCAGCGTACATAATAAGCTTGAAAACCCCGCCCAAAAACGCCGAGCGACGCATGCCGTGCAACATGCGATTATTTTCGCGCTCGAGCTCATAGATGCGCCCCAGTAGATCATCCCTCGATGGTTCTGCCATAGCTTTCAGTATATCAAGAAAACCCACCTTTCGGTGGGTTCCTACTAACTCCCAAACTGTATCCCTTGTGCAAGTGGCAGTTCGTCAGACCAGTTAATCGTACAAGTCTGCCGGCGCATGTACGCTTTCCAAGAATCACTACCCATCTCGCGTCCGCCACCAGTGTCTTTCTCGCCACCAAATGCGCCACCTATTTCAGCACCACTGGTGCCGATGTTTATATTCGCAATACCACAGTCGCTTCCCAGGTGACTGAGGAAGTATTCACTCTCACGCACACTGTCGGTAAAGAGCGCAGAGGAGAGTCCGTACGATACTGCATTGTTCAGTGCGACCCCCTCTTCCAAGCCATTTACTTCGAGAAGGTAGAGAATCGGTGCGAATGTTTCCTCTGCAACCAATGGCTCGGTAGGCGACGCACGCACGACAGTGGGCTCAACAAAAAATCCTGGCCGTCGATATACGGTATTCCCACCGTAGATAACTTCTGCGCCACGGGTTACAAGCTCACCAAGTGCGCCTCGCATTTGCACTACTGCTTTCTCGTTTATGAGCGGGCCCATGAGCGTACGCGAGTCCAGAGGATCACCAATTTTGACTTGCCCGTAGGCGCTCCGTACTCGTTCCGTCAATTCATCTGCAATAGAGCGATGCATAATTAGGCGACGCGTCGTGGTACAGCGTTGCCCCGCAGTCCCGACAGAACCAAACACGACAGCACGAATCGCGAGGGCAAGATTAGCGCTCGGCATCACCACGACAGCATTGTTGCCGCCAAGCTCAAGTAATGACCGCCCCAGTCGAGACGAAACAGCCATACCGACTGACTGACCCATCCGACTCGATCCGGTGGCACTGACCAAAGCAATCCTCCGATCGGACGCCATTTTTTCTCCAATGAGCGTGTCACTCGACACAAGCAGGTTGAAGATGCCATCCATCCCAAATCGCGCACACGCCCGATTGCACAGATGTTGTACGGCGAGCGCGGTAATCGGGGTTTCTCCTGAAGGCTTCCAAATCATGGTATTCCCACACACAGCGGCAAGCACTGCGTTCCATGCCCACACAGCAACAGGAAAATTAAATGCAGTAATGATACCCACCACACCCAGTGGCTGCCATTGCTCGTACATACGATGCCTCGGCCGCTCGGAGTGCGTGGTGTGCCCATACAATTGCCGAGAAAGCCCCACTGCAAAATCGCAGGCATCAATCATCTCCTGTACTTCTCCTTCACCCTCGGCAAGAATTTTTCCTGTCTCGAGGGTTACCAAACGACCAAGCTCGGCTTTATGTGCTCGCAACTCGTCACCGAGCATGCGGATTAGGTCGCCGCGCTTCGGTGCAGGCACCATTCGCCAACGCAAAAAGGTTTGAGCTGCGACTTGTATTGTTTGCTCATACTCATCAAGCCCTGCTTCACAAACAATACCTACCAATCCTTCGGTTGCCGGATCGACTGAAGCGAGCAGTCCTTTCCCCCGCGATTCAATCCATTCACCGGCATATACACCAGAATTCAAGACTCCGATACCCAACACTTCGGGTGTGGTCATGGCACTCTCCATTGTTTTCTGTGGTGATACTACGCGCGTCCGGGCTGGTGTCAAAACCCCTTACTGAGCTTCACGAGAATGAAAATTTCTCTTGGAGGCTTTTGAAAAAATAGTCTTTTTCAAATTCGGCAATGCGAATCATTTTAGCGGCAGGACGAATACGGACCAAGTCGCCTCGATGTAATGGAAAGATACTCTCTCCGTCAGCAGACACCACCACATCAGCACTTGCGCCATCAGGGGTGATTAAAAGGCCACGCTCACGAAATTCCTTCACCGTTATCGTAATGCTTCGATTTCTTTTTACGACAATGCTGGGGGTTGGCACATTGTGATCCATGATTTCAGTTAGAACCATACACTTGATATCAGGCATCACGACTGGTCCGTGTGCAGAGAGATTGTAGGCTGTTGATCCAGTTGCTGTTGCCACCATCACTCCACCTCCTCGGATTCGCTGTACCCGATACCCATCAATAGTGACATCGAGCTCTACCATTCCCAGCATACTTTGCACAGCTATCTCGTTCAGCGCCCGCATCTCAAATATCTGTTTGCCGGATCGCTCGACAGTCGCGTGTACCAACATGCGTTTGACGACATGATAGTCGTGAGCGAAGTAACAAGCCAGTGCGGGCAAAAACCTCTTTGGCTCTCGAGCCGAAGCAAGAAAGCCCACATGTCCCAAGTTAAGACCAAAGAGCAGTGGGCTCGTTGCTTGGTATTTCCGCGCCGCTTCGAGAATAGTGCCGTCACCTCCGAGAACAATCACTGTACGCGGGCGCGATTTTACAAACTCTGTTTCGGGATAGTTTTGTGCAATCCAAGTTCGTATCTTTTTCTCCCATGCAAGCGCCTTGGGATTATCAGAACGAAAATGTAAGGCAATTCGGTGTTTCATAGATAGGCGTGTGGGTTCCTTGTCTAGTGGGACCATAGTATATCAGGGGCTATCCCTTGACAGATGCGCCCGCCCTGATATTCTTAGTGTATCAGATACACTTTCTATGTCAAGAAAAAACATTATTATTTACGGCGGTTCATTTAGCCCTCCCCACATAGGACACATGATTGCCATCGAAACCGCGTTACGACATGCGCCCCACATTGACGAACTGTGGATACTTCCCTCTTCAGACAGACTGGACAAGCAGATAGGTGTGAGTGGTGATCACCGTGTGGCCATGCTTGGGATCATGCTTGAAGAATTTTTCCCAACCCCCGAAAAGCCGATTACTATTTCGACGCTTGAGCTAGATCGTCCTGGTCTTACCACCACACATGCAACATTACTCGAACTCCAGCAAGTATACCCGGATTACACCTTTCATTTTTTGATTGGTGCGGATTTATTGCGTCACATTCGCAATACATGGGTGAACGGCAAGAAGCTATGGGATGCCGCGCATTTCATTGCGCTTCGCGATCTGGGTGATGATGTACCCGTTGAACTACCTACACACATCCAGATGGTTAGTGACGACATGGCATGGGTTGGTGTTTCGAGCACTTTTGTGCGCAGTCTTGTCTCGCGAGGCTTCCCTGGTACACCATACATCCACAATCGTGTCGCCGTGTATATTAAAACCCACTACCTCTACGGTACAAAAAAGGGGCGCGTATAACGCACCCCACTTAACTAGGCGTAGTCCTGACGAAATGCATCAAGTGCATTCACCGAGGCACTGAGAAGGTCTTCTTTCAGGCAGATCTCGTCACAGAGCATCATATTTCGATACCCTCTATCGTAGAGCCACGCCACCTGCTCGAAATCTGCGCACGATGGCACTGGCTCCTGCATAATCGACAACATCATCCGCGAGCCAACACAGGCTTGTGGGTCTTTGTCGATTATGAGCTTGAGTGCGGAAAGTATCTGATGTGGGCGTTCAAGCTCGACATACAGGTCACCTTGGGCCGCGACAAGTTTGAGGTTGTCGCATTTCTCAAATTCTCGCGCAACATAGTCGAGCCCTTTTTGATTTTCGATCTTTAGGAATATCTCGGCATCTCTACCGACGAGCTCCCTAAATTCATCCACATCTCGCGCAGATTGCACATAGGACAGAAAGTACCGAGAGAACCCTGCCGCTTTTACCCGCGCAATCTTTTCGAGTTCTGCGGGGACAAACTGTTCCCCACCAACGCGCAAACTAGGGTGCCGTAGGTGCAAAGATTCACCAACACGAACCATAAACTTTGGTCCTTGATGAAACTTGAGGCGATAGCCGCCTTCGGTCACATCAAGAAGGAGCGCGTGATCAGCGCCCGCCTTGAACAGCACTGTCGTGGGTGTCTGCACCTGAATCGGGTGATTGAGCGATATATCGAGGCATTCTGGATTCTCATGAACCTCGGTTATGCGCAGTTGCCGGCCCTTCACATCGAAGTAGAGAGGCACTGCGTTTTTCTCTGGCAGCAACGCCAGCTCACGCTCGAGATCTGGCACACCAATCATGGCACTATTAAGGCGAATCCCTGCGAGGCGTCCATCGCTTGCGAAGCGATGGAAGTGCGGAAAGCTCGGCCACAAAGTAACCATAATTTCGAGAGCTTCCTTTGCAGGAAGTGCTGGCGCTACCAGTGGTCGTGGTCGAAACAGCGACCATAGCCCTCGCCCAGTATGTTGGGCACTCATTCTTCCTTGCATAGACTTCTCCTTTGTAAGAAAGGGGGCGCACAGGCCACCCTTATTTCATCACATCAATGGTTTTGTCTTTGTGCCACCACCAAGACCCTTCGTCTTGGAGTGTCCTTTACCATCATTCGGAGTGGGGCCCGGGAGCGCATGGACCGTCTTCAGCGACTTGTACACGGTGTCGATTTTTGACTTGCCGTCTTTGTCGGGAAGCTGGCGCGCCTCGAGCTCGTCCTTGAAGTAGGTAATTCGTCCTGTCTCCTTGGCGAGAATGCCGAAGATGACATCAACGACGCGCTGAGGATCCGGAAGGAACGCAACGCGATCTGCACCCACAAGTGTCGTCCAGGTCTGGTGCACATCACGATTGACGGCATCGGAGTCTTTCGCGCCCACATTGTAGGGCTTGAGAATCACATACACCGAAAACTTTTTTGAAAGCTCCTCGAAGATTTTCTGCGCAGTGATTCTCTTTTCTATTTTCACATACGCAAACTGCTCCGCAACATCGGGCGCAACAGCATCCCACGGCTTCTCGTCGGTCACAAAAATGCAGACAGGCCGCACTGCGTGTGGCATAGCGACATTGTGGGCGAGATAAAGCGCGAGGAGCTCGGATGATTCGGACATCTGTCCGCCACCTTTCCCTTCAAGCACGATTTCCTTGAGACGCTCTTTGAGCGCTGTCCCCTTGGTAAAGGGGCGCGCCTGCACCGGATAATCTTCATTATTGAGTGCGTCACCAAATGCGCACCACGCAATCTCCATCTCCTTTCCCAAATACTCCTGCCCCTCGAGTTCGAGGTACGGGAGCTTTGAGAACATGACCTTCGGCCACTCGCCCATAGATCCTGTCTCGTCGATACACATAACCAACGGACTGGGGGAATCGGTCGAAAGCCTTTTGGGCAACATATCTGTCAGCTTCTTGCCAGCGCTTTTGGCGCTCGCATAACTGCGGCCTGCATGTGCATCATAAGCACGGTAGGCCGATTTGAAGTCGTGTCCTGTACCGCCCCAATGGGCGGGAGTGAAGTCGCCAGTCTCTGACATGTTTTTCTCCTATGGTCAGACGGTAAACTGTTTCATGTTGGAATGTGCGCGACCGAAGCTTTTCAGTCGGGCATCCTTGAACTTCTCGAACAGGTCGGCGGCCGCACGCGGTCGCTCCAAAACATTCCTGACAATAAGTGACCTGATGAATGCGCACATCTCGTCCGGCAAATTTGCCGGCACATCCTTGCGCTCAACTGCACCATAGCCGCCGCCGAGCGCATAGATCATGGTCATGCCCAAGCTATAGAAGTCGGAACCGGGCACTATTGTCTTCCCTACCATTTGTTCAGGCGGTGAGAAAAGGTCGGTATGGCCTTTGTTGCCAGATGTTGCTGACGGCTTTGCCATAGAAAGTCCAAAATCAACCAGCACTACGATGTGCGACTCCTCTTGGACAATGATGTTTTGCGGCTTTATGTCGCCATGCAAAACACCATGACGATGCAGATGCGCAAGCGTATTCAACAAACGCTCTGCTATCCATGCAACATTTTCTGGATCGAGTCGTCCATGCTTCTCAACCAGCTGTTGGAGCGTCGGACCTTCTATCCAACTCATCGCGAGCGCAAAGCTCTTATCGGGAAGTTGCAAAAGATCGCGCATTCCCGGAAGGCCGGAATGCTGCAGATTCCAGATAGCTTGCGTTTCCTGCCGAAGAATGTCTTCAGCGTGTGCCGAAACTTCCGAACAATGCTTGATGCACGAATAGCCGCCCGCCAGTGTATGTTCGGCTTTGTAGGTTGTGCCGAAACCGCCCTGAGCAACCTGGTGCAATAAGCGGTAGGGGCCAATGAGACCCTTTCTTTTGGTCGCTTCTTGTTCGTCGTAACGCTTGCGTCGCGAGGCATCCTTGAGAACACCAAACGCTTCGTTGAGTGCCCGAGCGATTGAATCGTCGGCACCTGCTGTTCGTGGCGCATATTCCTTCATAAGCGCACGATAGGCCGCATGGATGACTTCGGGTGAAGCCCGGGCATCCACTTCCAGCAACCGATAGTGATCGGTAGTACCTGCTGTTGTCAGCGGCTTTGTCGCCATCATTCCCCTCCTTCTCAGTGTCAAAGGACAACAATCCTTCTGACTCATTCTTACCACAAAGTTTTAAAATGTCTAAATAGGTCGGCTCTTTTCTCTTGTCCCCGCGCCCGGAATCGAACCAGGATCTACAGCTTAGGACGCCGCTGTTCTATCCATTGAACTACGCGGGGTGTGCGGACACTTTATCATGCAGACTATTCTTTCGCCCCTAGCGAGTCCCGAAGAGCGGATTGACTGTCACGTGATAGTGAGCGGCGCGAGGTTCGTAAGTTAGGATAATACGCCTCCGTCCGCTTGCGTCTTTTTCTTCGTGCATATCCATCAGAATTTTTCTGATGATGGTGTTATAGGTGCGCAGATTTTGCCGGTCCTGGGATGCATCCCTAGTAGCCACTTGTGCTGTCACAAATTCATTTCCATACCCGACATCAAATCTCTTGTCTGAAATATCAAATCCAATGCCATAGGTATGTGCCGACATTTGCGAAGCGCCTTTGACATCATTAGTGCCATCGACAGTGCGCAGCAGGCTCGTCACATTGGGACGCACCCACCAGCCAGGATGAATACCTGCCGCGCGAACACCTTGTTCAAACCGATCCACAAATTCCGCATACACTGGTGCCGCTTCATTGCGCACCAACTGGAATCGTTCATCGTTTCGGGGGGTGTCCACCCTGCCCGAGCCAATACCACGCAAGCGCACGCGTTTTGTTACGGCAGTAATGCGAGTCCAACCCCTTTGCAGATTCGGCAAATCCTCTTGCTTGACCGGTCGGAATTGTGCCGCTGGGAGACTGCGGATGAGTGGGATTACCTCGGCACTGTAATTCCCGCGCGGCAATGTACGCCGCACGGGTTGTGGTGGTGTTGCAAATAGCCGTTTTCCTGATGCATAGAGCCCGTTCAGTCGTGCGACAACCGCTCCAGGAGCGTGAACTGAGCCATCTTCATTTCCAGATGCAGATCGCACGGCTTCTATTTCCGGATTGGTACGCCACCATTTAAAAGGATCCCACTCGGTAGGTACCGGCACATGCCCAGTAACCACCAAGTTGGCGGTGCCACCAAGCGCAGCTCCGACGGCCGCACGACGCAAAAACCTTCTTCGGTCCAATGGTGACTGTGCTTTGATATCGCCGGCCATACCAATAGCGACAGCGGCCAATGCGCCAGAGCCCATCGGGGCAATGACATCACGCTTCACAAAATCAAGCGCGACGCGCAATTGCTCTGCCCCTTGTTCTTCGAGTGTGGGGCCATCGAAAGGAATGCGCTCATGCCGATACACCTCGGCACATGCTTCGGCTCCCGCTAGTACACGAAGTACATACTCGCTTGATTCGCGCAAATAGCCTTCCACGGGAAGCGCACCAAGGGGGCGCTGAATCGCCAATGGCGCCTGATTGTTCGCCTCTATCTCGGCATTTTCTGCACGCACCCCCTCGTTGTCGTCGTAGACTCGACTGGTAATTGTATTGAAAAGTTCAAGTCCCGAGCGACGATGCTCTCGCGGTATTTGCCCCGGGCCGTAGATGCGCATAAAATACTGCAAAACTTTCTTCATTCTCCCGGCACCGGTATTGTACGAATTGATCATACAATAGGTGATGAAATCGAGAATCTGTGTCTCGGCAAGACCACACTTCTCGGCAACCTCGCCTGCAAGAGGGGCTATCGTAGGGAAAATAACTTCGTCGAAATAAGTAAATGCAAACTCTGTCGACGCCTTCATTTGATTCAGTTCTGTCATTTGCAAAGGACGCCTGTTTGAGGCGGGTTCAGTCCGTCTTCGCGCACGCTTTAAGTTGACATCTCGCAAAGCGGGATTCAACGCTTGCCACAATGAGAAAGCGTTCGTTCGTTTGTTTATTAAATCAGGATCGTACTTTGACTCCTGCGCCACAATGCCTGGGGCAACTAGTGCGAGGCGCTGTCGAAGCACACTTGGCATGCCGCCCCGCGTAGGAAGCTGATCAGTATTTGAAAAGATGTGGTAAATATACCCAGCCCGCGAAAATGATTCTGCTCCACGAACAGGAAGTGCAAGTCGATCTTTAAAGCCAGTGTTTTTTTGAAACTCTGCAAGAAAAGTGCTGATTCGTGCATCAGCACCCTCTTCAGGAATCACTAAATCTTCTTCGGAAGGAGCTGGTACCAAACGAGGCACAACCGCACCTGCGACCGCAGCACCAGCAATAGCTGCCGTTCCCCACGCGGCCATATTAATCAAGCCTCGCCGACGCAAGTCCGGCTGATCTTCAGTGGCAGGAGGTGGGCTTGGTTTTTTTCTTGGAGGTCCACCAGGGAATCTCATGCTTCCAGTATAGCGCACTCACAACGAGCCTTATGAACAGCCCAAAAATTAAAGGCCTAGCTTGTCTTTAAGTGTCGCTTCGTCGTAGCCGACAATGATTTCATTGTCGATAATAATCACCGGCACTCCCATCTGTCCACTTTTTTCAATCATTTCGTTTCTCTTTTCAATATCACTTGATACATCGTACGCGGTATATTTTATGCCATTCTTATCGAAGTAATCCTTGGCCAGCTTGCAGAAGTGACAAGTTGGCGTGCTGTATATGACCACAGATTTTGCCATATTGGTTAGTATGAGTGAATAAGATAGAAAGTATACCACAGGACTTGTGCAAGATATGAGAATCCAACTCGTGCCTACTGCTTGGGAAATAAATGGGGATGGGGCCCCGTTTATCGGTACAGAGGTGCTGGGTGCAGGATACGAGAATCGAACTCGTGCCTACTGCTTGGGAAGCAGTCGTCCTACCACTAAACTAATCCTGCAAGGATTACAAGAGGCATGATACCGCAAAAGCACTACTCATTCAAAAGATCCCAAGGTGCAAGAGGCAGGAGACGCCGCCAGAAACTTGGTTTTTCTGAAACTGTATCTTTCTGATTTGCCTCGTCATCTACAATCACGATGACACCCTCTCCTTCTCGCGCAAAATCAAATTGCCGACGCAAGGACTCCTCCACTCCATAAGGTGTGTTCACTCTCTCGATATCTGTATGCAGTTTTTTTTCGCGCTCCTCGAGTCGTTTTAGCTCAGCAGAGACTTGATAACGGCTTTCAAACAAAATTCGCTCTTTTTTGTAAGCGACCCACACCCCCTGCACCAGTGCATACAAAATAAGGAGCAAACCGATAGTGAACAAGCGCAGCGACGCTGTCCGAAACAAATTCCCTGGTTGCCGCCTATCTTCCATATGCTACAGTATAGGGCATATATGAGCTTTTTATTTCACAAAAGGACTACCAAAGTTTTGAAATATGTGTGGAGCGTCATTGCGGTGCTTATCATCATCAGCATGGTCATTTTCTTCGCTCCCGGACTCATTTCTTTCTAAGAAGCTGTCTAAAGCTCTCGTAGTCAATTTCGTAGGCAGTCTTGTCTATTGACTTTTTTGATGTACCTGATATAATGCAGGTTGCTAAGAATCCTAGAAGAAAGCGAGCAAAATGACGAAGACGAATGTTGATGTTGTCATCCACCCTGGCCGAATGTGGGTTGCTGCTACGGCAATCGACCTGGTCGGCCTCGAACACACCGTCGTAGGGAACTGGATGGATCCCGTCACCCTCAGGAACATCCCCCACTCCGACGCCGAAGCGGCCATTGCCCTTTTCAAGGAGATGGACGCCCAGCGCACCGGAAACGCGTGGGAAGAACGGGCCTACAGAATCGAGGAGACGGCACGATGAGCGAACCCAAGCTATTTCGTCACGAGCCCCTGTGGTTCCGCCTCTGCTTCCTCGCAAATTGGCTCACAGTGATACTGTGCTGCCTCACATTCGTCGGGAGTTTGTTGGCGGTTCTGCTTGGTTATGATTTTTTGGTTGCCGCCCGGGCTTCGGCGATGGGCGGGATCATATCCGGCATCGCACTTTTGCTTCTACTGCGGAGGTGAAAAAATCTACATATAGCATCTGTGCAGACCGGCCTTCCCAGGCCGGCTTTTTCGTATCTACCTAACCGCACTCGCTATTCCGCCGAGGCCTTGCGCAGGGTGTGCGAGCATGGCCCGTGTGAAAGCACGGTCGCACACCCGAGCAGAGCACGCCTGCCCGTTGGGGCAGGCGATGCGTGCCTCGCCGGGATAGCAAGTGCGGAAAAATCACTCTTCCCGCATCACTTTCAAAAACACATCGTGGGGAATATTTACTTTGCCACCCCCTAACTCCTGGCGACGCTTCTTGCCTTTTTTTTGCTTTTCGAGCAATTTCATTTTGCGTGTGATGTCGCCTCCATACAGGTAGCCCGTGACATCTTTGCGGCGCGCGGATTTGCGACGAGCGGCAATAATGCGCCCCATAGCCTTTGCCTGAATTTTTAACACAAACAGTTGTTGTGGTAGCAATCGCTCTAGTCTCTCTACCATAGCTTCACCTTCTTCTTGTACGCGCCGTTTCGATACAATGCGTGAGAATGCAGGCATCACCTCCTCGGCCACTAAAATATCAAGACGCACGACATCCGCATCTTTCAAACCAACAGGCTCGTATGAGAGCGAGGCAAAGCCCGAGGAGGCATTCTTTAGCTTGTCGAAAAAACCGCGCATCATTTCGCGCAGTGGCATTTGTGCCACCACCAGAATGCGCCCATCAGGAAGTGTTTCTGTGAGCTCTGCCTGAGACTCATGTTCGTGGAGCAATTGCACAATTGAGCCAAGGGTGTTACTTGGAGTATAGATTGAAAGTCTACTCCATTGCTCACGAATGCGCACAATGGACCCATCATCAGGAAACCGAACGGGAGAATAGACAGTGAGGACTTCTCCGTTGTTGCGCGTCACTTCATACACCGTCGTCGGTAGTGTGGTGATGAGTTCCATGTTGAACTCTCGCCGCAAACGCTCGGTGATAATTTCCAAATGAAGCATGCCGAGGAACCCACAGCGAAAACCACGACCCATAATGCCAGATTGTTCTTCTTCGTACGAAAGCGAGGAATCGGTCAGCCGCAGGCGTTCGAGCGATTGCCGCAAAAGCGCAAAGTCGTCCTGTCCTTCAGGGTAGATACTTGCCCAAATGACAGGTGCAGGATTCTGATAGCCCGCAAGTCCTGGCGAAGGATTTTTTACGCTTGTGATAGTATCTCCCACCGAAGCAATGCCTGGGCGTTTGATGCCAGTGACAATATAGCCAATATCGCCAGGAACAAGCGAATCGCGTGCTTGTTCGGTGGGGACCAGTACGCCCACTTCGCTCGCAATAAAATCCTCTTTTGCTTCTGCAAAACGCAATTTGTCTCCTTTTTTAAGAGTGCCTCCAAACATACGACAATAGACGATGACACCACGGTGGTCGGAATATGCAAAATCGAAAATCAAAGCTTGTGTACCTTCTAGCAACTCTTCAGGAGCGGGTATGCGCGCAATAATTTCGTCTAGCAATTCAGGGACGCCTTCTCCTGTTTTTCCTGACGCGAGCAAAATAGTATCTTCGGAAATTCCCAACAAAAGAGATACTTCACTCCGCACCTCGTCGACTCTGGCATGCGGCGCGTCAATCTTGGACAAGACAGGGATGATTACGCGATTCAGCTTGCGTGCAGAAGTCAGCACTGAAAGCGTTTGTGCCTGTACACCCTGTGTCGCGTCTACCAACAAAATCACCCCTTCTACAGCCGAAAGCGCCCGGGAGACTTCATAGGCAAAGTCGACATGTCCTGGAGTATCAATGAGATTCAGGGTGTGATTACGCCACTTCATGCGTACTGGTTGCATTTTGATAGTGATTCCTCGCTCTCGTTCTAGATCCATTGAATCAAGCACCTGTGCGCGCATGGCGCGAGCTTCTACGGTACCGGTAATTTCAAGCATGCGATCGGCAAGTGTAGATTTCCCATGATCGATGTGGGCAATAATTGAAAAGTTGCGAATATCTTGCATAGCAATTATGACAATTTTAACGGGATTGATGCAACAAAGAAATGCGCTAATGCCGTAAAAACCCTAAAGGTGTTGCTCCTCGACGGATTGTGGTGGGTTACCTCTGACACGACGCATAAGAGCGTCTTTCATCTCCTCGAGCTCGATACTCCCAAAGAGTGAGTATGCGCATACTGCAGCAAGTATGCCCGCAACGCCAGAGACACCACCGTGATAGAACACAGCACCCATTGTAGTGGCCGAACTGATTCCGCCCAAAACCGACAGAACCCAATACGACGAAATTCCTGCAAAACCTGCTGCCGCAAGACCTTCCCAAAAGGAGCGCGATATACTTTGAATATATCCACTGAAATTTCTCTGGAACATGACGACGAGCGAAGCGGTGCTTATTACGGCACCTACCGTAATCGCAAACGCGAGCATAAGCACGGACACACCTGCAACATCTTCTACGCGCAATAATGATTCGACAAACAGTCCGATTGAAGACTGTGCTCGCAAAGTGGTAAGTGTGTACGCCACCGCAAGAACACATATCCCAGAGCCCACTGTGACAATAAGAGGTATACGCGAACGGCCTGAAGCATAAAATGCGCGAATCAGGAGAAGAGAGACCGCCTGCGCCGCAAGCGCAAACGCAAGAACAGCGAACGCGGCGGCTGTCAGGCGAGTATCGGTCCAATCAAATGCCCCTGATCCTAGTGTCACGCGCACTACATGAGCGCGCAGTACCACCATCAATGCTGTCGCGGGTAATGTCCAAAAAAGCACATGCCGTGTGGCGGCAGCGACTTGCGCCACAAACGCACCTGTCTCGCCGTTTGCAAAAACGCGTGCAAGCGTTGGGAATGCTGCTACGGAATAGCTCGCACCGATTACCATCAATGGCACTGATTGCAAGTTGTACGCCAGTGCAAACACTGAAATCGAACCAGTTGCCAGAGTGGCAGCAATCGCCACAAGAAAAAGCTGCGTTATCTGCCCAATCGAAAGTGTCAGGGTGCGTGGAAAAGAAAGTTCGACTGTACGCCACAGCTCAGACATGTCGATTCGTGTGGGAAATCGTCTAAAAAACCCTTCGCGCATCAAAGCAGGAACCTGTATCAAGGTATGCGCAGCCGCACCAAGAACAACACCCCAGGCAACACCCGCAATCCCCGCAATTGGATACAGGAACAGTAGACCAAGGATAATTCCCAGGTTGTAAAGAATTGGTGACACAGCATACAAGAAATATCTTCCCCGGATCTGAGTGAGCGCCGCAGTTATATTTGATAGCCCCAGCAAAATTGGTTGCAACAACAAAATCCGTGTAAGCATCAAGAGCGTCTCACCACTCTGAGCAACCAGATCAGGAAACAATATCTGCAGTAGCAACGGGGCAACAAAATAGGCAACAAGACTAATGCCCAACAAAAGCGCCATGCACCCGCCCACGATAGTATCAATGTACTTTTTCTGAGCCTCTGGTTCTTGAGGTGAGAGTAACGGTATCAGCGCGTACGCGGAAAAAAGCGAAGCAATGAGAACAAAAATAAGATCTGGTACCCGGAATGCTGCAAAGTACAGGTCGAGTGCTTCCCCAGCGCCAAATGTGTGCGTCAGCAACCTGTCACGCAAAAGCGCCAGGAGTGACGACACAATAGCGGACCCTGCCAGGATGTAGGCAGCTGCATGCATGCCCGACACCTCGCGATACATCAGCCGGGCACGACCGATCATAACCCTTTATTCGTCAGTAGACTCGGCATCAGATTCAACCGCCTTTGGTTCCGCCACTTCTGATCCGCTTTTTATGGCAGGTGCATTTTTCTGCTTCAGTTCTGCAATAATGGCTTCAATATTTTTGTTCCCTGGATTTAGATCAAGTACTCGAGTGAATGCCTTCTCCGCGGCATTATATTCACCCAGCTGCGCAAAACTGAGACCAAGCACATAGAGTGCGTTTGCGTAGTTTCCATTGAGCGTCACTGCCTGCTGAAGGACCGCCGCGGCATCCTTAAAAGCACCTCCCTGGAACAGGAGTGCGCCGAGTTGGAACCAGGCCACCGGCTCTTGTGGGGCGGCGGCGACAGTTGCTCGGGCGGCATTCAAAGCGGCATCGGCATTTCCGGCGTCCGCCTCGAGCTGTGTGAGCAAAAAGAGCGCCGGTGCAAAATTAGGCTTCAAAGCAAGCGATGCCTGGAGATACTGAAGAGCTTCTGGTTTGTTGTCTTGTGCAAGCGAAAGCTGCGCCAAACGAAGGTGCATGAGAGGATTTGTTGGGTTTGCCTCGAGCGCACGCTCATATGCCAGTCGTGCTTGTTCATATGCACCTTCGACACGTGCGCCCACCAATTGCTCGTAAATACGCGCAAGCGCGAGCCAGTTTTGGTAGTTTGCTGAGTTGTCATTTACTGCTTCGAGGCCATGCTGTATGGCTGCAGATACTGTTGCAGTGAGCTGATCGCGAATCTTCTCTGCCTCTTCTCCTTCTGTCTTTGCCAATTCGGCAATCTGCAAAACAGCAAGCTCGATTGCGGCCCGATGCGCACGATCGTTTGTGGAATCGAGTGCGAGCGCTTTCTCGAGAATCTGCTGTGCTTCAACGGTGTTTTGCGTCTTGTTGTAAATGGTGACACTACGATTTACATACGCATCAGCAATGACAGTGCGCCCAACCAATCCCATGACCAAGAGTGACGCCACCGACACCACCACGAGCCCGACGGACCAAGAAAACTCTTTCCTGGGTATTCCTTTGAAGACTGCATTGATGCTACTTAGCGAGCCAATATGCACCGAGAGAGCGAGGAAGAGCCCCGTCATCAGGAATGTGAGTGCAAGAAGAGTTACTCCGGGGGCGTACACAATGCATACAATCCATAAATACACGACTGCGGCAAAAATCCCGATCACCATTTTTTGCAAGTCATGTCCTGTTTTGAGAGATGCACGGATACCTTCATAGAGAAGAGCAACGAGGAACAGAACCCAGACCAACACTCCAAGGATACCGACAGTGATGAAGGCTGTTGGAATAAATCCGATACCCTGGGCAAAGTCGGCATTCCAAAACGCAGTCTCATTTACACCAGCTGGTTTGTACAGACCCCACTGACGAGTGAAGGTATTTGGACCAGATCCCAGAAATGCGTCACCATCGGTGTATGTTTGTGCGGTAACAGCCAAGGTGCCCTGCCATGATGGACGGATTTCAAGCTGCACAATACGAAGTGATTCAGGAAGCGCGTTATGCACAGTGTCGCCAAATGCCACGAGAACGATACTGCACACTAAAAGAGCTACAAACAGCGACGCGGTCTTTGCTGTCGTGACTACATTTTGTTTGAATCCTGCCACATTGCTTCGATTACTCATGAAGTAGTGGAGGATGGCGAGAGCCGATAGTACCGCAAGCGCTATCCACACATCACGAACATTTATGACAATAAGAAGGAGGGTCGACAAGATAGCAACACCTTTGAAGACCAGGCGCCACGAGCGCGAAAACGCGTCGGTGGTATGGAGCAAGAGTGCGAGCGAAAGAAATGTTGCCAGACCCAGGAAGATTCCAAAGTCATGCCAGCCACCTACAACGCTTGCAGACAAGTCGGTAAAGACACCTCCAAACGAGAGCGAGCCGGGACCCAAAATCAGGCGTACAACTTGGAATACCCCAGCCACACCCGCGGCGGCAACAAGCCAGGCGAGAGCACCCATGATTTGCGGACGAGTCTTGAGGACGGACGCTGTGAGGAACAGAAGACCCCACCACAAAAGGACGGCGATCGCTGTATCAGTCTCTGCCCCGGCCCCCAGAATCGAGGTGCGCGGGTTGTCAGAAAATACACCTGAAAGCAGGTAGGCAACGGGAATCAATGCTCCAAGAAAGATGGTGAGACTTTTAGGGAAACTCACCGACCCTTCAAAAAAACGATGCATGGCAAACGCGGCAAAACCCAATCCAAAACAGAGTGCAACCAGAGTGATTTTTGCATGGGGGATAGTTGTCCAGGCAAGCGGAATAAAAATGAGTGGTAGCAGGAAAAACGAGCCGGCAACTACTGTCTGATACACGCGCTGCAACATTCCTGAAAGAGACGACATGGGTATATAAAACACTACTTAATAAATTTGTCGTTTTAGTATAGCACAGGTGAGTGTAGCGGTGTGACTGCGGGGGTGGAGCTGTGGTTATCTATCGTACCACATCAGTGCTCGATACTACGCTGTAGTACTACCGCATTACAAGCTGTTGGCGCTCGGAAAAAAGAGCCTTATTCGGGCTCTTTTTTCACTCGCTTGCTACGCCTGAACAAAAACTTTACCAAGTTTTTGCAAGTTTGCCCACTCACAAAAGAAGACCCGTTAGGGTCTTCTTTTGATTCGTTTCGCTACACTTGTAAGCCGGGTTTTGTCCGAACGCTTGCGCGTTCTGTGCAACCATTTATCTAGGAGCATCGTTACCGATGCTCTCAAGCGGCTCTCTCAGACATGCCGTATACGCGCCATCTCCGAGCACGGCCTTGCATGGAGGTAAGGATTTAGCCGTTTCAATCCTGTGTTGCCACAGGCGTCACCCGCAGGCACTCCCCGCGGGGCCTCTGCCTTTCGGCTCGGGCGTCTCTGCTCGCACCTCTCGTTTTGCAACGGACGGGCGTTACCCGCTACCCTGCTGCCCATTTACATGGGCCCAAGCCCGGACTTTCCTAACGCACTTTCATGCGCTTAGCTGCCCAGCGTAGCATGCAAATTATACCACCATTTCCACTGGCGTTCAATGTGCATGTGTGATTACCTGAAAAAAGCACTAGGAGGTAAAAATGAAACGACTTGCCATGCTCTTTGTTGCATTGATAGTACTGGGCATGTGGCCAACACAGACTCCAGCTGCCCAGGACACCAGCACGAATCGCTTGGTGCACCTCATCAAGCAACATGGCGTCCTCAAAGATGGTAAATACGGTGTCACCATCGAAATGGACGATCCACTCGATACAACCTTCGTGGTATACGACACTACGACGCGTCCAGAACCGACATTATCGGTGATGACTACCTATATCGCAGGCACAGTCACCATGCGTCAAGGTGGTGTCGTCGACGAAAAGAGTCGCTCGCAGGTGCGTGTGTTTGTAACGCTCACCGACCGTGGTTTCGACGGCACCCTTGATGCTATCAACGAGCGCTACGAGCACGCTGTGCCTTGGGCCCCAACGCCCGTGACCGACCCCCGTGTGGCACAGGGCGAATATGAGGACATAATCACTCGATTGATTGAGTATCTCAACAATCTGTAGCAAGAAGCCACCGCAGTGCGGTGGCTTTCTCTTGCCTGCTATTTTCTACACAATTTCGCACACACCCCCTGCGCATGCGAGTTCTTTCTTTTGTTCCGTCTCATCTTTCTTTTCGTAGGTCACTATTTTTGAGTAATCAACATTTTCGAGTTGCTTGAGCAAGCGTTCGTAAGTCAATTTGTCACATGCCTCCATCGGAGCCAGACGGTACGCATGGTCGGATCGCGGGAGGAACGAGAGGCCACCGATAATGTCCCAATTTTCATAGAGCCAGTGGGCAACAGCAATCCATTCGCTTTCACCAATCGATACAGTCACTGATGGATTATGCTCCGTGAAATTCACTTTCACCATTTTCCAGTATTCCAACTGCTGGAGTGCTGAAAGATCGTGATTGAACACAGAGCCCTCGGGAGCCTTCACTGGGAATTCGAGGACATAGGTATTTGCATTGTCTTCAGTCTGCCCCACTTCTGGATGGTATGGCACTCCCTGATCTTTGAGCATCTTGAAGAGCGAATCGGTCGCTGAAATACGAATGCGCTGGATGTAGTACGGCGCGTAGCGCGGATGCATACCCGAGGCAGTGTCGAAGGTCTTGGACACTGTCCCCGATGGTTTGACGCACGTGACTGCCATCGAAGTATTTACCTTGAATCGTTTTGCATACCGGTCGTTTGCCTCGACTGCCGCCTTGCGCATTTTTGCCATGACTTTCGCATCGCGTACTGTCTCGCAATCCCATTGGCCGGTAATCGACACACCCAAGAGGCGCTCTGCCTCGCAATTCTCTTTCCATTCCTTTGAAAGGTAGCCAAAGTTTGTGAGGGTGGACTGGTAGGTGCCCAAAAGTGCCGCAAGCTTTGCCTTGCGAATCAGCATGGCTTCCGTATCACCTGAGCGCGCAATGACTTCCGTCAGATTGCAGAACTGTTTAGACTGCAAAATGATTTCGCCGCAGGGGTTTGTCCCCACTGGCCGGACCACGCGGTCGTTCGCCACAATCCCCTTCTTCTTCCAATGATTCAATCGCCTTTCTGGAAGTGTTTTTATGAGTGAACCACGATTAAAGATGCCACGCTCTCCAGTGCGCGCCTTCATCAACGCCACCCACTCGTCCATAAATTCGGTATTGGTCGGCTTGTCGTCATAGACGGCCGAGTTGTTTGCAATCGAACGATGCGGGTCGGTGAGGTAGAACTGCCCTTGTTTCGCATCACGCATTTCAACATCATCAAGATCGGAAAGCGAAATCATCGCAGAACGGCGAACGCCACCGGAGACAACACATTCACCAATCTTGCAGATAATATCGTGCGCGTCGATATTGCGCAGGCGTCTGCCCTGTCGTCGCAGAATTGTTTCTCGTGCGAAAGTGAGGAGATTGCGCAATGGATCTGGCCCGGAGCTCTTGCCACCCATGGTCTTGAGTCGAGCGCCAGCGGGGCGAAGCTGTGAATAATCGAAAGAGATGTCTTTTCCTGCATACCAAGTCTTGAGACCAAGTGTCAGTGCGTCTGCCCACCCTTCTTTTGAATCCCCCACCACATGCGTAGCAACTTTTGCTCCTGACTGCTTCTCAATTTGTGGCAACTGCTGAATATTTTCACTCTGGACCGAAAATCCAACACCCGTACCACACATCGAGAGGTACATGATTTCCGCAAAGTCTTCGAGTTTGGACGGTGCGATGAACGAGCAGTTGTAGGCGCAGACATTGCATCGCTTTGCAGGATCACCCGAGAACTGCATGAGCCGCATCGAGGGCATTATTTCTTGGTTGAGAATTGCTTCGCGCACTTCTTTGTATTCACGCGCCGTAATCTTGTCGCCGATATTTTCCTTCATAAAAGAAATATAGCGATCGACAGTCTCTACCCAGGTTTCGCGGCGCTGTTCATTCTCGATCCAACGGGCGTAACTGCGCAAAAATACGAACTCGCCCAGTGGATTGTTCTTGAAATATTTCTTGCTGTCTTCAGCGAGCTTCTTTACATGCTCGGGAACCTCGCCATGCTCTTTGCGCACCCGTGCTCGTTCGGCACGATACAGAATGAATGCCTTGGAGGTAGCGACATAATCGGACAGGATGAGTTGTTTCTCGATTTCATCCTGACAACCTTCGACGGTGGGGAGAAAATTCTTGTACTTGCGCGCAATTCCCATCATTTCGCTCGCTACCTTGTGTGCGACTACTTGTGCCTCTTCGAGTGATCCTTCTCCGGTCGCGGTCATGGCCCTATGAATTGCGACACCTATTTTGTCGAACTGAAACGCGAGAATCCGCCCATCCCTTTTTTGGATGTTTGGGAGATATTTCTCGTAAATACGGACCGCCGCGTTACCTGCAGGTCGCTTTACGGGGGCTATTAAAGCACCAGCCGCTTTTGTTGCAGTCTTAGTCATGCGCACAAGGCAATTACTTTATAATAGTGAAATTATACCGCCCCCGCGAAGCTATATCGTTCAAAAAGCATGTGGATAAGAGTGATACGAAACGAACAATAGTTGCTGTAAATATCTGGTCAAAAAATATGCCTACTTTCTGGGCTATTTACCTGACGACACCCGAAAAATCTACCGTATCAGACGCGGTCAAGTTGTATTGCTCCATAAACCCAGATGGCACTTCAAGCACATAGCGGGCGGGGGCATGAGGCTTGAAAATTTTTGGGTAGGTTTCCGGCGAGACATTGGGTGCCACATCGACAATGTCACCATCTTTAGATATCCAAATAACGTCGATTGAAAACTGCATTTCTTTCATCCAAATGCCGTACAGATCGTCGGTTTCAAAGGCGAACCACATGCCAGTAAGAGGCGGCAACGACGGACGCCCCGAAAGCCCTTTATTTCGCTCTTCTGGGGTATTGGCCTTGATCACATTCACCGGTACGCCCCCCACTTTTACCACCGGCAAATACACCCCGGGCAAATGTGGAAATAGCGAGACCCCGCCCATTTTTGCATCTCCAAGGGTGAGGTAGCCAAGGCCTGCAAAAAGCACCAAAAGCACCCCCGCAAACACAAGAATTCGTCCTCCCATGTGAGTGAGTATAGCACCACCTCGAGAGTATGTGGTCATGCATTGCTGTATTTTACTTAGCAAAAAATGGTGTCAGTCACTGTGGATGTGCAACCGCACAGTGCTTGCAATATAAATACCTTTGTGCTTTAATGAATTTAGGTTAAACTCAAAACAGAATGTGCCCTACAGTGGAAGGACTGCACATATGACGGCAACGAAGCTTCTTGGAGAAGTTCCTGACTTCAAGCCTGGCTGGAAACTTTATGTCAACAACCAGCCAGTCGCAGGCGAATGGCGTGTGGAATCGCCTTTCGGTTCGATACACACTGCGGTTGTACTGGACAAAGATGGGAAGCCGGTATTCGACAGACCGGCATACCGCGAAGCACCGAATGTCAACATCATCGCCTGGGGTCGGACGAAGCACTGGTTCAGCAGAGATACTGTGCGCATTGCTGTGATTCGCCAGCCGCGTCCGCACGCTGACAATCCGGAAAAACAGGGTGATGGTCACGAGCCAGTCGTTTTTGGACAAATCCCGATGGGGTTCATGGAAAAAATTCTCGGGGAAAGCGGTTCGGCAACGGCCAGGCGTGAGACTAGTGAAGAGACCGGTGCGTCAGCGGTTATCGCCGTAACGCAACCGAAGTTCCCGTGGCACAATCCAAACCCGACCTTCGTGCCAACATGGTCCGACCTCTACTTTGTTGAGGTCGATCTGGCGAAGATTGCAAGGCTACGAAGCAGCCGGAAAGAGCCTATCTACTCGGCAGAATATATGCCGATCGGAAAGCTTTTGCAGAACATCCGCGATGGCAAGGACGAGCATGGGGCGGTGTATCGAATGTGCACCGCAAACTCCTTGTGGATGATCTTCTTTGCAACACATCCAGAACTGTGGCCGCACTAATCAAGGACAAGCAACGCGCGAACCACATTCGCGCGTTTTTTCTACATTCC
Organism: Patescibacteria group bacterium; assembly: GCA_038064835.1. GTDB lineage: Bacteria > Patescibacteriota > Minisyncoccia > Phycocordibacterales > UBA2100 > JACQKA01. Next base: position 30,092 of record JBBTSD010000009.1, on the reverse strand, counting down.
TACGCAACCCTCTACCTTGTGGAAAATGGGAGAAAACAGTGTCAGGTACGATTGTTTGGATAAAAGCATTGTCTAATCTGCTCCCCATCCATCTTGGGTTGCGCTGGCGTTGCAGAGCGCTCAGGGCCGTAGTTGTAATCGACTTCTGGCGCGGCGTTGGCACTCACTGGCAACAGAAAAAAGACTAGTGCAAGAAGAATCGACACTCCACTGGCTCTTACGGCCATGCGAGTAGTATATCAAAAGAAAACCCCGCCCGTGGGGTTTTCTTTTTTTATGCCTTCTCTTTTTAGGCACTACTTTTACCGCATCAGCGTAATAACCGTCGCCATGACGATAGCCGAAACAAGCCAGTAGGCACCGTTGATGGCAAAGATTTTCCACGGGCGTTGTTCCCACAGAACTTGACCGATGTTGATTGGCATTTGCAATCCAAGCCACAGCCAGAATCCAAGCATTACACCGTCCACGACAGTAGTAGCGCCAGAAATTGCGGCAAACTGTGCAATGACATACGCGGAAACGAGGTTAGCGAAAAACGCAATTCCTACAGATTGCATCATGTTCTTTTTTCCTGACTCGGCCATTTCAGGAGTAACCCCAGCAAGCTTCATCCATTGGGCACCAAATATTTTTGGCGTGTACCAGGTCATTCCCACAATCATTCCCGCTACAGCCGCAAGCACAATCGATAACATATTGACATCCATCATAAAAAATTGATTTATAACTAATACCATCAGTATCCCATACTAAAATACGCCTCCGCAAGAAAGCTACAGCAATCTAAAGACAGTGCTCCGTTAATTTAATTTTACAGCAAGGAAACCTTTACATCTCGTGCGAGACGAAGTCAAAATAGCGAGGCAATACAAGAGTATTGGCAAGAGATTTTTGACGAGTCGCAGCCGAGATGTGAAGGTTTCTGGCGAAAAATTAAGTTAATGGAACACTAGGTAAATGAATAGACTGGCACCGATGAAAATGATTCCCCAGGTACGAACAAATGTATCTGCAAGGTGCACTCTGGTAACTCGATGCACATAATAGCTTATATATCCGTACTCATATACAGCCGAAGGGTACATCTTCTTGTGTAAAGCGAACTCCCAGATGGTGAACGGGCACGACTTGAAAAATACGAGTGATACTAGTACCCCGATAAGGGTAAGCACATAGAGAAGCTCGTATTTTGGAAACAGCCAGCCAAAAACACCAATACACGCAATGAGAAAGTGCAGAGAGAAAAGCGCGCCTGCTGAAACAGCATAGACGAAGCGCATACTACTTTTCCTCCAGGTTGAGTGCACAAGAATTGATACAAAACCGCTTGCCACCTTTTTCCTCGGGGCCGTCGTCGAACACATGACCTAGATGTCCCCCACACTTTGCACAAACTGCCTCGGTACGGTTCATTCCATGCGTAGCGTCATGCTCAAATACAACGGCACCTGGCTTTGCCTCGCTAAAAGAAGGCCAACCAGTCCCTGAATCAAATTTTGTGTGCGAGTCGAATAGCTCCGCACCACACCCCGCACAGCGATACATGCCCTCAGTATGCTCATTCCAATATTCGCCTGTAAACGGCGCCTCGGTCTCTTTGCTACGCAAGACCGCATATTGCTCGGGTGTCAGTTTTTCTTTCCAATGGTCGTCAGGCATATTAATGGAGGATGATGGCTGTTGCAATAAGACCATATACAAGCATTGTCAGCGTATCTTGTACCACTGTCGCAATCGGGCCTCCGCCTACAGCCGGGTCCGTATGCTCGAGCTGAAATATTTCTGCCACCACCAACGCCACCACCGGCGCTATGGCGACCGCAGAAAACATAGCAAGCGACACCGTCAGCACTAGTTCGGCTGATTGAAACCATAGCCACACAACCCCCGCCACGGCAGCACCCGCAAGCAACCCAATAACCAATCCGAGGGCAGTCTCTTTTACCAGATAATGATGGAAAACCGCTTTCCCTGATTTTAGATCCCGCACATAAATACTTTGCGTCTGTGTTCCCACGGCGTCGGCCATGTATACAATGAAGGGAATAAAGAAAGCAAGACGGATGTTTTCTAGCAAAACAGTCTCGAATTTTGAAGTGATGAAAGAGAGCAAAATACCCAGACCCAGACCCACTCCAAGGGAGGGTAGACGCATTTTCAAAAGCTGGGCAAGAGGTGTTGTATCGTCGTCAGCATACATGATGTGCCTAAGGCCCATGGAATCATGGTAGCACAAAACCCCACGCGTGTGGGGTTTTGCAGAAATAGTTCTGAGACTAGTTATCTTTGTGTCCTCCCAGAATACGGATAGCTGCTTTCAAAGAAACTTTTGCCTCTTTGAGAGAGTCCATAATGGATTTCACTGAGCTGCGCACTTTAGTAATATACTCTGGCGTACTTGTTGCCCCCGTAGCAATGAGTGCGTCGAGCGCTGTGTCTGCGGTGACTGCTGCCGCAATATCTACTCGAGCATCAGCAAGTAGTCGAACCGATTCTGTGGTCGATGCCCCAGTGGTCGATGCTTTTTCGATTCGTGAAGCAACTCGTGCTACCAACTTATTTGAGTGCTCAATTGCAGCGTCAATGCGCCCACTCATGAGCCCGAGGTGGTTCTTGAAGAACCCCATTACCTCATTTTTGAATTCTTTCCGCTGTTCTTTATGGTCGTTGCGCATTTCACGGTCCTCGCGCTTATCTTCGTCATGCATCTCCTTCCGTTCATCTTTTGCTTCTTTTCGGATATTTTTCCGGGCATCCGAAGAGCTTGCTGTATCAAGTTTTACTTTGAGGTCGGCACGAAATTCAGCACGATCACTTTGATGATCCCTGCGATTATCCTCGCGGTCATCCTGAAATTCGTCATGCATTTCCTTCCGGTCTTCACGCACATCCTCGCGAAAACCCTTAAAAATGCCACGAATGCCTTTTGGGGTGTGTATCTCGACATCGGCCGAACCTGTGGCCGACACCTCTGTGGCATAGGCCACAGGTGCACCTGAAAAGACGATGGCTGTTAATGCTAGTGCGACGAGCGGACCTTTTGTTTTCATATATTTTCTTCCCTACTTATGTTTAATTGTGCCTACATTTGTGATGACGAAGTTCAAGCACCCTTCTTACACTTGATCTGACTTTCTGGTATGTCAAAACGCAACCAGATTCGAGGAGTCTCTACGGTCGTTACCACGCCGCGATTCTTTGCGTGCCTGGCGCTTCTCCTTTCTCTGATCACTGCGCGATTGTGTATCTTTGACTTCGTCTTCTGAATGTTCTATTTCGAGGTGAATTCCGTTTACAGGAAGCATGGGTGTCACTGGGACACCATCGAGAATATCAATAGAAGTTGTATCGCCGATCTCTTCTCGAACTTCCTCCCTTCTTTCCGCACGCTCTTCCCGGAGGGCACGCACCGAATCGCGCCACTCATCCTTCCTTTCTTCGATGCGAACACGAATAGCTTCTGGAACCTGCTCGATTACCTGCTCCAATTTATGCTCTTCGCGTTCAATAGCGCGTTCAACACGGAGGGTACCTAGTTCTTTTTGCTCTTCGCTTTTTTCTTCTTCGTGCTCCGGGCGTTCTTCGTGATCTTCGAGTATGTCGGCACGCAACTCTGCACGCTTTTCTTTCAGTTTTCTAAGAATACGCTTCATAGGGATTGTGACAGTATTGTCCGAGACCATGTCAGGTTCGGGAGCTGAAACTGCCATCACCTTCATAGCCGCAACTTCTGGAACAGCCTCTGCCGTGTGCGCGACATCTACTACCTCAGGCGCTACACGCGTGACAGCAGATAGAACAACGGGAGTTGCCGCAACGAGCGCGTGCTCCTGTGCTTCCATGCCTGCCACCAGTTCAAAACGCAAAGATTCGGCTTCTTGGGTGTCAGTCGTTTCGACTTCTGCAATATGCCCCTCCGCCTCGCGTGCTTGATCATCGAATGCTTGGGTAAGTCTTTCGTCCACAGCATCATTGAGCGTACCCCTCCCTGCAAGGATGGCCGCTTCGGCAAGCCGTCTATGCGCTCGTTCGGTGGCAACGATGGCTTTTGCGACTGGTGTGCGCGCCAAAACAGCACGAAGCTCTTCACTAACGGTTTTCAAACTATAGAGCGTCTCTCCTGGGAGCGCGTCTTGCGATGCGTAGGTAGTCGCCGCACCAGTACCAAAGACAAGGCCAACAATGAGCAGTACCGCGAGTGTACGGTGTGTTGCCCCGTGCATAAAAAATGTATAGGGCCAAGGAGAAGGTACTGGAGCATTCGCCGGATGTGCAGATTCGATGTGTGCAATCAGCGTGGCGCGCATATGTGCTCGTTCGCCAGCATGCAAAGACACTTGCTTTCCAGCTTCCTTAATTTGTTGAGAAAATTTAGTCATAGTGTTTTGGAGTCGCTTCCATGATGGCGCGTAGTTTTTTCAGCCCACGATGCACGCGCACCGAAACAACATTCTCATTCTCGCCAAGTAATTCGGCTATTTCTTTCGGGGACCGTTCATCGATATACCGCATCACTACTGCAGATTGATACTGTTCCGGGAGCTTAGCAATCGCTTCGTGAAGCACCTGTTCGTCAATTTTCCCATCAAGTGCCGACACCGTCTCTTCGAAGTTGTCGCCAACAAGCTCGGGGAAGTTTCCTTCGGACACATCCGCTTCAAGTATCGCATCCAGAGACGACTGTTTCTTCTTGCGGTATTCGTCGATGATCAGATTGTGTAAAGAACGGAATAGAAACGCGCGCCAATTCTCTATTTTTGTGCCCCGCTCTGCGCTGGTCCACACCTTGAGAAAGGTCTCTTGGACCAAGTCCTTTGCTCGTTCTCTGTCGGATAGCCTAAAATAGGCGTGCCGAAAAAGCTCGTCTGCATGCGCGTCAAAGGCTTCTGTACATTCTTTCTCCACATATATGAGCATATCCTATCGTGGCCCATATAAGAAGACGCGTGGGCTGGGAACTTCTTTCAGTGTCGTTTTTTGCGCGCCCCAGAGGCGCGCTTTTCTTTTGCCGTATACTTTGCGTACCGTGAAAAGAATCATCTGGATGAGGCATTTTGTCGCAAAAAACAAGCTCGCTATTGGCGTTGTGTCATTCAGTGTTTTGTTCCTGTTTCTGTACGCAGCCGAACAACAGCTACTGCGTAGTTATGTAAATCTAGAATCCGTGGCTCTTCTCGATAGAAATGGTATCGCGCTCACCATTCTCCCGAATACTCGTGGTGCCTATGGTCGATACGAAACAATACTGCCTGATCGCGTGAAAGAACTGATAGTCCAGAAAGAAGACCGATATTTCTATCTGCATCCCGGCGTCAACCCTTTCAGCACTCTGCGCGCCGCAGTGCGCTATGCTGTCGGCACCGATACAGGTGGCGCGAGCACCATTACCCAGCAATTGGTAAAAAATCTGTTGGGTCACGAACAAAGGCGCTCGCTGACCAATAAGGTTGTCGAGGTGTTTTACGCACTTTCGCTCGAACTGTTTACCTCGAAGGAAGTGATACTTGCTATGTACTCCAACACCGTTTACATGGGCAACCAGGTGCAGGGACTTTATGAAGCAAGCCGACTATATTTTGGCAAAAACCTGGACGAACTCGACGATACAAAACTAGCGATGCTGATTGCCACTATTTCTAGCCCTAGTATTCAAAACCCGTGGCGCGAGGAAAACGCCCGAGCGTCGAGAAATCTGGCACTGCGTGTTGGCATCTTGTTCGACCCTCGCTTGGCGCTCATTACCCAAGATCATGCTTACAGGCCGTTGCAAAACTTTGAGCTTGCCTCGATGCATCACACATGTGCACATACCTGCACCACCACCATCGATTCATCGTTAAACGACCGTCTGCGCGCCATCTTGCAGACGCATGTGCAACGCGGGTGGGATGCTGGTGCGCACAATGGTGCCATCGTTGTCATAAAACTTCCCGAAAATGAACTGCTGGCAATCGTGGGCACTCCTGATAGTGCCGGCCGAGAGGCTGGACAACAAATCAATATGGCGATACAGCCCCGTCCCATTGGTTCGACCGCAAAACCATTCATCTATCTGGCAGGATTTGAAAAAGGATTACGCCCTTACACACTGGTTGATGATCGTGAATACAAATTCCCTACCGCGGCAGGATTCCCGTTGTATCCAAAGAATTATGATGGCGCATATCGCGGGTGGATTACCCTTCATTCGGCACTTTCAAATAGTCTGAATGTGCCGACAGTGAAGACATTACAGTATGTGGGACTTCCCAACTTCTATCACTTCCTAGAGCGCCGGCTGCAATTTAAACCTCTCCGCGATCTCGACAGCTATCAATATGGTATTGCGCTTGGCGGGCTCGAGATGGACGCGCTAACACTGGCACATCTTCTAACCATATTTCCGCACAATGGCATATTGAAGCCTCTTCGTCTTTTTCAGGACGCGCCTGGAGGCGGGATTATTTCCCCACCCATGACGCACATAGCTACACAGATGAAAGTTGCCGAACCAGGACCAGTCCAGCTCGTATCACGCATACTCAACGATCGTATTACTGGTGTCGAACAATTTGGTCTTGCAAGTAATCTGAACCTTTTCCAAGGAAACTATGCCGTAAAGACCGGGACTTCTCGAGATTTTCACGACAGCTGGACCGTGGGTTATACCCCAGATTTTCTGGTAGTCGCATGGCTGGGAAATGCGGAAAACAAACCGCTTAAACACATCACCGGACAGTCGGGCGCAGGGGCAATCTGGAACGACACCATGGAGGCGCTTCTTAACTCTGCATACAACAAAAAAACGCCACTTTCGTTCGAGCAAACGCGTGAAATGAGCATAGACGGCACTCTTGATTTTGGATTAGCCGATGATGTCATCAACGAACATCAAAATCTTCTCAGAGACACCCCCCTCATCACAGCACCACAAGACGGCGACACTTTTTTATTTGAATCGAAAATGTCCATCCCACTCGTATCTGCAAAAGAAGTTTCGTGGTCTGCTGACAACCAACCTCTTGGCCAAGGGATGCGCGCCACATTTTCTCCAAAGCGTCCTGGTGTGTATGTGATAAAAGCGATCAGTCTTCACACAACTACCATCGGTGAAATTACTATTCGCGTAATCGAACACTAGCGCCGACAAATAACTGACTGGGTAAACAAAAACCGGGGGTAACCCGGCTTTTGTTTCTTACTAGCATCGCGCCTTACGGCCGCACATCGTAGCAATACACCCCGACTTGGTTACCACAACCGTCGTCATCCGCGCCTTCCACATTTGTTCCAGTACTATCAGCATCTGCCGACAATACAGCGTGGCCAGAAGTTTCCAAGTTGGCACCAAGATAGTAGCTCACACCACTGGAGACCTGGTCATATGCATAACTACCACCAGACGGATTTGGATCGACTGGTATTGCCGCAATATAGCCAGGTGTAATCAAACTCGCAGCGTCTAGGGCCGCTGGGTATGCCTGGTTAGTGTCATAATAAAGTTCGAGTGCGTTTTGCAACTGCTTTACATCCGAGATGCGTCGCGCGTCGCGCCCTTTCTTGCGTGCACTGTTGAGCGAGGCAAGCACAACCGACGAAAGAATACCGATAATAGCGATGACCACAAGCAACTCGATGAGCGTAAACCCGCGTTTCCAATATGTTTTCATGTACACATACTAAATAAATAAAGACCTTTGAATTGTAACAGTCTTTTTTGCTTTTTGGAAAGCTTATGAACAGTGGGGTTACTTCCTTTCCAAAGCCTCGATATAAAGCATGAGCAACTGACTGATCCGTACAGTCGACTTCGAAGTTTCAATGGTGGGTGAAAGTTTGAGTAATTCGCTTTTCAAGCTCCATAGTTTTGCCTTGAGGTCGTTCCCTTCGACTTTGAAATTGCCTTTAGCCCATCGAGAAACACCCAGCGTCGGATAAATAAGATAGTTTATCCACATCAAGGTAACATCGATGAACGCAGCGGCCGACAGCCCCGCAAGCCACTCATACGATACCCCAGGAGCGTTTTTTCCCACCTCTTGCACCTCCACTAATATCATGGATTGAACGGCGTGAGCAACGCGATCAATCCACTCATCGTCGTGTTTTGACTTGATACTTTTTAGGCGAGATTGAGTAAAGAAGTAGTCGACATCATTAAAACGCGCACCATCCGGTGTCGCGATATACTTGCGTATATATGCTTCAAGCCTCTGATCCTCGCTTTCTACAGTAGAACGAACAGGCGCTTGTGGTGGTGAGTCCATGATGTTTCGAAATTCTACCATGGTACTCTCGTCACCTACGAGAGTTCGTACAAGGGGAACGCCTACGAGATTTGCTTGCCTAGACAATTATTACCGTTCGACGATGAAGGTCCCCAGGCAGAGCCATGGGGTATCATCAGAGCCCGTTGCCACTCGCTGCGTTACGACGCAGGGCTGCGTGGTAGTGGACCTACATTGTGTCTTCGCTCGGAGAAAATGAAAGCTCGCTTCCCTCCCTATCATTTTACTCCTCGCTAGCCACAATAAACACAGACCCTGCGGTGCGGCCGAAGTTTTCGGGGAAGTACATGTCGCTTGCAATTGCTGGCAGATGGCTAAAGGTGCCGGGCGTTGTCGCACGCAGGTAATATTCGTACGAGTACGAACCTGGGGCGACATCCTGCGCAAACAGGAATAGCCGATCATCCCGAAATTCACTGAATTGCGGATAAAACTTTTGATAGAGGACCGGCTCTGCCACACCATCCGCTATACCTGTACTACTCGGCACTCCTGCGGCAGCAAGCAACCGTTTGGCAATGCCCCCCAGACCTGACAGCGAAAGAGGAGTAGTGCGAACGGGTTTATGTGCGACCATTTCGGTGCTCCGAGTATCCTGGCCAACAGCGCCACTATCGATTGATTCCTTGTCTTCAGTTGCCAAATTAAAGTCGACAATCTCGAATCCTGCAGGGATATAATCTTCGACAGAAAACAGGTGGCGTTGTTTGGGCGAAATCACAGTGATAACCCCGCGGATGACTTCGCCGACTTTTGCCTGAGTAAGTGGTTTGGTTTTTGCCTTGTCGGTAAGGCTGTAGAAATTGCGCGTAATAGCAATCCCTTCATCGCGTGGCGCTATTTGCACGACTGGCAAGTAGTATTTGAGACTCATATCGTAGTAGAAACGGTTTGGCAGTGCGTTTTTGTTTGTCTTTGCAAATGAGAGCGTATGAGTTTTGCCGACATCAATCTGCGAAATTGGCAAGAATGTTTCTATTGTTGCCAGAATATTTTTCTTGGTGAAATCGGTGGACGCCACCTCTGCTCCATCAAGCATGGTCGCCAAAGAGAACTCTGACTCCGTCTCCCGCTTCCACGAAAGGTAGTCGGCAAGCGCATCAATAACAGCAACCGAGGTATTGGTCGATCCCCACGAGCCATCACTCGCCCGACTTGCCATAATCCAACGCAACATTTCGTCAGTTACTTCGTGATTCCGCTTGTCTGCTACAAGTGCCTTGAGGAACAGCGCCGTGTCTTTCTCGGGTGTTTCGTAGTAGGCCCATCCGATGTTGGCCATGTTTTGCTTGATATATGCACCCCGAGAATCTATATCGAGCCGATTTTCGAGTGCACCAAAGACTCGTTCCTTGAGAGAGCCTGACGAACTGCGCACTGCAAGAAGCGCCAGATACCCAAGGGTATTGCTACTAGCCTGATCGCTCAGGAAACGAGCCGTGGCAAGATTGGTGACTGTTTTGAGCAACGCGCTATACGACGCTGAAGCCCCGTCTGCTCGAGAAAGCGCATAGGCAAGCAACACGAGCGTGTCGGCAGAATACGCTTTTGTCTTGAAATAGGTCACCTTTCCGTACAAGTAACTCACCGCGTTCGTAACAACATCAGCGCGCACGGCATATCCGGCACCGCGCATATCAAGAAGTGTATTGAGTACATGGATTGAAAGATGTGGATCAGCCTCGAGCCCTTTGTAATACGAGAACCCGCCATCGACTGTTTGATTGTCGTATATCTGAGCAAGACCTTTTTCGACAGCTTGATCGACAGTGTATGTTTCCTTACCAAAAACCACTGTGGGCAACACAGCCCCTCCGGTATTGGGGATTGCCAAAGCCTTCTTGGTAATGGCAATTGCCGAGAGTTTGCTTGCGAGCTGTTCTGAACATCCATAGGGGTACTCAAAGAGATATTTCAGCGCATCCGAGAGATACACTGCCAGTGTCGCACTTGTCTTGATAGTAAGACCACCTCGATCTTTAAGAAGACCGTCTGGTAGATAGATGTATTCTTCGGCAGTGTCTTTGTCGGTCGCATGAGCCGTAGCGACAGACTCGTAGGTCATGTTGCGAGTGATGGAGATAGTTTGCTCGACAGTATCGTTGTAGTCACCATTCTTTGCAGAGAGGGTAAATGAATGTGCGCCATCACTCTTTTCCTCTGGTGCCCGGACCGAGAAATAGACAGTATCAGTTTCTCCTGGCTGTATAGTGACGCGTGTGTCTGGCGCACCTCGAATCGTCAGTGTGTCACTCTGTATTGAAATGTTGAGACTTTGTGTAGTTGCGGTTTGGTTGAACACTTTTGCTCCGAGCATAAATTCGTCGCCCGGTACGACAAAACGAGGCTTAATCGGAACTGCCATGACATCTTTCTGTGCCACAATTTCTTGGTAACGAACGCCGACACGCGTGTCCCTAGTGATACCCAACGATTCAATCTGCCACCTAGTGAGATTATCAGGAAGCGTGAATGCCACTTGTGCCCTACCCTGCGCATCCGTCACCACATTCGCCTGCCAGAACGCAGTGTCTTTAAATATCCCGCGTTTCTTGGTTGCCAGATCTTCGGGACTGCCACCATCGCCACCTTTGCTTCCTGTAGGAATCTCGGCCTCTTCAAGAATGTTTTTTATATTTGCTTCTGTGGTAACTGTCAGAGGAAAGCCGTTGTAGAAGAATGTGAGTGGATCTTTCTTTGGATTTCCGGCAAGCGCAAGCACACTCAAGTCTGCCACCGAGAGCGATACTTCCGCAGAGACGGCTTTCCCTTTCGCGTCTTTTGTGGTGATGCTGAGTGACACTTTTTCCCCAGGCAAGTACGCTTTTTTGTCCGAAGCCACATCAATAACAAGCTCTTTTGCTTTTCGGTCGACGGTAAATTGCAATGAGCCAAATTTTACTTCTGGAGTCGGTGAAAGAAGGACAACTGACGCAAACACATTTGGCGCATAGTCTTCGGTAATGGGAAATTCGTAGGCAAAGATGCTTTGGTTGATATCGACAACCTCGTAGGTAAAAATGCGGCCGCGCTCGATGGAAATAAGCGCTTTCGCACGAGGGTACGGAGACTGAATGATGAATTTGGCACGCTCGCCAACTTTGACATCGGTCTTTTCCGCTTGTAATTCGAGGGTCGCATTGTTAGTCGGCCGCACATCGACCGTGCCTCCGCCATAGATATAGACATCACTGCTTCCTTTGATCGCATTCCCAGCGCCATCTTTGGTGACCGCATCAACTTTGTACTGCCCTGGTTCTTTCAGAGAAATCTGCTCGGAATAGTTACCCGATCGGTCGGTCGCAACTTTCTTCGTAAGTACCGGGGTCAACATTTCTTCGGGGCGATTATAGAAACCCCCATCGACCTCCTGCCGTTTGTTCGACTTCCATTCGACTTTGTTTACCACAATCGTTATGTTGCCCTGCGAAACTGGCACACCTTGTGTGTCAACCGTCTTTACCTTCAATGTCATTGGCTGATTCACAGCACTGAAAGAGGGATCGGTCTTTATGCCGAGATACACTTCGCCACGGTGAACGATGAACGATTTTTGAAAGCTCACTGATTTACCCTGCTTGTCCTTGATAGTTCCGTGCAAGACAAATATCTTGCTCTTGTCGCGATCGTCATCTTTGAAAAATGCATCGAAATCGAGTACCTCGTTTAGAGAAACTTTACCTTCTGGATCAAGAGCTGCCTTACCACTCTTTAGATAGGTATCACCGTACCCGCAGTCGTAGCAGTAGTACCAGTTGCTACCGAAGTTGAAATATTCGTCAGTGTACCTGTCAAAATGGAAGTCTTGAGAGCTCAGACTGTAACTCAATGTGCCCCCATCCAAGGGCGCACCAAAATAGTAGGTACCTGATATAGCAATCTGCGCAGTTTCGCCTGCCTGGTACTCTTCTTTATTGGTTTCTGCCTTGGCTTCAAATGCTGCGCCGACATACTCAGCGACATCGAACTGTGCATATCCTCCCGTACCGCGTATAACATAGGTGCCGAGTGGTGCATCCATCGGCAAGACAACGCTTGCGCTGACCGTACCATATTTTGTGACGGGGAGTTTCTGCTTGAGTAGTGATTCGCCCTTGCTGTTGTTTATTTCGAGCATGACATCGACACCAGGCAAAACTTCGAATGCCCCATCAACATTCCAGCGATACAGGCCTTTTATGTAGACAGTTTGCCCTGGGCGATATAGTGGTCTATCGGTATACACATACATTTTCTCTTCTTGGTGGGCGAGCTGCCAAGAACTACTGAGAGTATCTGCCCATTTGGAAATGACCGCTGAATCGCCACCTGCAGTGACCACAGCACCCACCACATCCGCGGTCAGGGGCGCTTCAAGAAATCCACGCATATCGGTCACACCCGACCCCGCAAGGACCGGTGGTTTTTTCTGGTCGCCCCATCTGTCTCCCTCTGCAGACTGATATACCCGCACACTAGCTCCTATGACGGGGTCTTGCGAGCCAATCTTGCTTACCCAGTACACTAATCCGCGAGGCATCGTGTACACGATATCGGGTGTTTCCGGCGAGAAGTCATGGGAGGTCCAGTTTACTCGCTTCTCGACCATCGAAAGAGTGGTGACGCTCAGGTAGGTGCGTCCGTATAATTGTTGTCCTTGTTCATCGCGATACTGCGGATGACTGAAAGAAATGATGTACTGTCCGCGCGGGTCTTCAAAGTACTCTTTGATGTCAATCTGGAAGTACTGATTCACCCACTGATCCGGCTTGAGCTGGATTCTTTTTACTGCCGTTTCTCCGCAAGCAAGGCCACTAGTGGGTGTCGTCGAGATTTCGCTGGGTTGTGTCGAAAGGTACTGCACCATTGCATCAGGAGTCGCTTTGCAAATGGAGAGGTCGACATAGTCAAAATTCTCGGTGGCATACGCGAGCGAGGTCTTGTCCGGTGTCGTCACGCTGTATATTTTTTGCAGATTTTGGAAGCGTAAGTAGAACTTTGGTGCAGCACCAGTCGTGAATGCCAGATTACTTGCACTTTTCTGCCCAAACACATCGTCAAATGATGCAGAGATGGTGTATGTCTGTTGTGGCAGCAGTCCGTAATGAATTCTGTTTACATACCCATCAGGCGAACATGGGCGAGGATTTTCGTATGAATTGGTGTCTTGTAGGTAGGGTGTATCCCATCGGCCAAAGACCATATATTTGTTGGCCTTTGCGTGTTGGTAAAACTCCTTTGCATCAAGTGTTTGCAAAGGAACATTGGTGCACAGCACCAATTCCTGAACACTAGCTCCATTTGTTCCAACACCGGGTTTTGACGATATGATGCGCAACTCGGGATACACTATCAACGGCACAACAATCGCGCGCGCGTTTACCTGATAGCCATCGGTATTCAGCAGTCCTTCAAAGGTCACTGGTATTTCCTCTCCACGAGCGTATGCCTTGGAGTCAAAGGTGACAATTAATTGTGATTTGTCCTCGACATTTTTGCACGAGCTACGATAGTCGTCGGGGTCGCGCTCTTCGCATTTCTCACCATACACAATGGCTTTCAGTCCTTTTGCACGAATCGTACTTTTACGAATATCGATGTCTTCGTAGAACGAGAAGATGGCCTTGCCTGAGGGATCGAACAATTGTGGTGATGCAAGTGGCGTCTTCTCTGATTGTACTGAAACTCCCCTCAGCAGGGGGCTGGTCGTTACTTCGGTTTGTACAGCTGGAGCGCCACCAGGTCCTGACAGCGCTATATCGCCGCCCGCGTACGCAGACACAATAGCCACACTGTAGCGCCGTTCAAATTCCCAGACATTTGAATGTCCGCGCACAGAGTTTTTTGGTACCACACGAAGTACCGATTTGTCCACTACTTTTTGGTAGACTCCATTCCCTGAATCGTATACGGACTTCTCGCTATATTCCGCCTCGAAGGCGACGCGCGAATTTGTCGAGAGGTCGGTGACGGTGATTTCGCGCGCCGTCTTTTCGATGTCTATCGGCTGATTAAAACGAAAATCGACAGGGTCGTTGTATCCAATTGTATAGTTGGTTGCACTCTCAAGACGCAACTGTTTTGTTGTAAATGTATGTGTCTTTCCCGCAACTGCCAAACCATCCATGGAAACAAAGCCTGGTTGCACAGCAAGCGTGTAGTGGGCCGATCCGATGAGTGTGGTCTCGGGAATAAATTGTAGTGTGCGCGTAGTAATCCACTTAAACTTTCCTTTGGTCGGCGGCGTGATGGTGACGGGTATGTCCTTATTCTCGAGTTCTGAAAGCGTGGTGAGCGGTACCATCGGCCTGTTGAAGATGATAGTGACTGCAGAGGCAAGCTCGGCTTCCGATTCAGCGGACGGGAATATATCTACAATGGCAGGATCTTCGTCTACAAGAAAATCTTTCTTGATAACTCCGCCATCAGTTGCGAGAGACACCAAGTAGTATTTTCCCACAGTGAGCTCTTCGGACGGCTTGTACACCAACGCCTTGTCGAGTTGGGAAGGAACCCACGAGCCACCAAGCGGTGGGTCGAAAGAGATTTTTTCTTCGGCATCTTCTTTAGAAACACCTTCAGGTAGATTTATCACCACGGCACCATGCTGGGAAATTTTTTCATTCACCAATGTATATACGGGAACATAGTTGGTTTGTGGAATCGAAAATGCGAATTCGCCCGCCCCCTGCAAGAGAGCGGCAACACCCACAGCCACCACAAAAAAGAGTGCGGGACCGAGCACTACGCGGTACGGGTGATTAGCAAACCAACCTCCTGCTTTTTTTGGATTTTCGGGAGTCGGAAGAGAGCTCAGCGGCGGCGGCGTTACAGGCACCGGCTGTCCACTCGCTGACGCAGATTGATCCATATATGTTCACATAATATCAGATTTTTCTTGACATGCTGATGCTGTCAACTGAACGCCCGTGCAATCTTGTTCGCAACAGCATCAGCATCTTGATTGGCATCAAAAGTCTGGTGCGCATAGTGTTCGTACAATGGTACGCGCTCGGCAAACAAATCGGCAAGTGTTTTTGCTTTTAGCCCAATGATACCCCTAGGGATCGTGCCAATGCGGGCCTCAACAAGCGAGAGTGGGGCTTGTAGGTATGCAACAGACGAGTGCTCGCGTAAATGATTCATTGCACCTGAGTGATACACAATACTTCCGCCTGGTGAAATGATTATATTGTCCCGCCCTTCGGTAACCGAAATGGCGAACGCACCTTCGCGCTCAATGAATAACGAATCACCCCAAGTATCAACAAGCGATTGCAGTGGTGCTTTATACACCTTCTCCATTTCGCGGTCGAAATCAACCACCTCGTAGCCAAGCTGTGTTGCCAATATTCTCCCCACCGATGATTTCCCTGCCCCCGGCATGCCAATGAGAGTGATGTTCATGTTTCAAGTCTAGCAAATCCTTGATTTGTTCACTCGTTGCATTGACGGACTAGTTGGTCGGGGTAACGATCAAAAACGGAGATGAGCTTGTTTGTGAAATAGCGATTCCATTCTTATCTTTCAGTGTGAGAAGGATACGGTACATCGGTGATGTCTGGGCAGTTTCGGCAGGCATATTTGCAGGAATCTTAATTTGAACGGACGGTGTATTCGGCTGAAAATTGATGAGCGCGTATTCAGTTGTACGACCATCGGCTTTTATGACAGCCGAAATCGAACCTACTG
Source organism: Patescibacteria group bacterium (assembly GCA_038064835.1). Taxonomy (GTDB): domain Bacteria; phylum Patescibacteriota; class Minisyncoccia; order Phycocordibacterales; family UBA2100; genus JACQKA01. The sequence goes on along the minus strand of JBBTSD010000009.1, from coordinate 14,151 downwards.
GTTCTATATTGTGATATTCCAACTGAACATCGAGAGTATCCCCGATAAACGCGCCGAGTGTATTTCCGACAAATCGAAGCATCCCATAGGTCCCGGACATTTGTCCGTTCGAATAGCCAAGAACGCCGAACTGTGGCATGTAGGCTGAGGGATTCTTGGGGTACTCGCATGCGCCGTCAGACAATTTCACTGCCTTGGCCGCCGAAAAGTAACATCCATTTGGGTATGTTTTCGGGCCACTTCCAGTACCGTCATAGCCACATAGAGGGGCGCTCTCGGTCGAACAGCTTACAACAGCGGGATCCCCTCCGGGGACAACGATTCTGAAGCCGAGAGTTTCCGCTGAAGCGACAGTCACCGGGCTTGGACCTTGGCAGTATCCGAGGCAAGCATCTTTGGGTGTATAGATGAGCGCTTTTATGGTAATTGGTTGATTGAAATCTTCTGTTCCGCAGTAAAACAACGCATCCGAGAAGCCCGAGCAAAGGACACTTTCTGGCACAGGGATTTTCCAGATATATGAGCCGACAGCTGGATCAAGCTGGTTTTTGATAACAATGCCGTTACTCGTCACTAGGTACATAGTTGCGTCCGACGGAATATTTTGCGCATTCCAGCGGATTGTCATTGTGTCGCCAGTACGGAATGTCTCCTCGCCAGAAGGATAATTGAATGAGACTGATGGAGGCCCGGATGCCACCACACAGCGGTCATTCACTCGGCATCCTTTTGCATCTGTATCCCACACAGGTCTTGTTCCTGAAGCGCATGGCGCGAGAGGTCCTCGTACTGGGCATTGATATACTTCATCAACCATGTTGCACAGTCGCGCGATGCGCGCGCGTGTTTTCAAACCAACTACTCCATACCCAGTCGAAAACGGTGTACCGAAAGAAACCACTCCATTTCTTGATTGCCAGAGCTGAATCGCCTGTTCTGTTTGGGTTCCAAAATATCCAGTCGCCTCGGCCTTCAGATACCCATTCGTCGTCAGAAATTTCTGAAGTGATACGACATCGCCCCCACGACTTCCTCGTGAGAGAGTCCGGTATAAGTTGGGACAACGATTATCAGGACTAGGAGGCTGGGAAGTCCCCACTAACATCTGTGCTTTTGGCAGTGCCTGAGCTCCTTGCATATCCAAGGAAGCTGCGCTTGTAAAAAGCGGAACACAGAGCGCCGTGTACACAAGAGCAATTGTGAGTATTCTCACTACATTTTCCTCTTTTAGAAAGCGAAGGGTGGGCATAGAGCACGCCTATGCTGTCGGGGCTTTCTTTTTCTCCCACAAGAAAGCAATGACCATGAGGAAGGCGAAGACTCCAGGAATCCAGTAGCCAGGGAGATAGGTCTGCACAATTTCCCAGCAACTAATCCAGTTGATCGAGATAGATCCTGTGACCGTAGCGACATTGTCGAGTAGGTCTTGATCTTGCTCGTCCAAAGATTCGAGCACGCCACCCATATCATTAATGCGCGCGTCTATAAAACCAAGTTGGTTTTGATACGAACTATTCTCTTGTGCAACTTTCCTCTCGAGTGCGGAAATTTCAGTGGCAATGTCGCTAATGCGTGACCGAATATACACTTGTCGGATAGGGTCTACTGCGCGCTCATTCGCAAGGACACTGCGTTCGTCTTCAAGGGCGCTCACACTGGACGCGAGTGAGCGAATAGTGCTGGTATGTGTGCTTGCGAGTTGTTTGCGTTCCGCCTGCAGACCACCGATACTTTCCTTGACCTGCTCCTGCCCGGCTTCGATACCCACTTTTTGTCCCAAAAGATTTTGTGTAGTGACATTCACTGTCAAGAATCTGGGATCGACAAAACTTTCAACTTCATCCCTAAATTCCTGGAATCGAGCGGCTGGGACAATGAAACTGACAAAACCGGATTTCAGAGAGCTTGAAGTGTTATCTACTCGGCCACCAAACCCTCGCACGGTGGTTTCTGCACGCCGAGTCGTTTCTTGGACATGACGAGTGCGCAGCGTGGCACGGTAATCCGTCTTGAGAAATTCGCGGGTATCTGTAATTGAAACCTGGCCTTGTGGATACACCGGCGGATAATCAGGATAAAAAACTTCTTTGCGCATCATGCGTGCAGAGTTAGCGCTCGGCGCCGACATAAAACCATCCTCTGCAAAGGCAGGCATTTCTGGAGCACCGCTTCCGCCGTTGTCGTAAGAGACTTCCATAGCGCGTGGCGCCATAGGTGGCACCGCTTGTGCAGATATTGAAAATGTCCTATTGCCAAACATTGCCTCCATGACCGGAATAGTCGGACGCATGTCAGGCCCTCCTCTGGACATCACGAAAGTTATCGCGGCGAGTAACGCAAAAATTAGAGTAAGCCACGGCTTGTGGCGCGAGCCATCTTTTTCATTTCCCATATATATACAGCATAACACTGTATTATCTATGACGACCGAGATACACACAGCTTACGCTCTGTATCTATGCTACGCTTTGGGGATGGACACTGAGATTGCAGAGAAACTTTTGCGCATTGAGCATAAGATAGACACCATCCATGCGTCAGTCGAAAAAACACGCAAGTACTTTCTGATTACAACCGTTGTCACTTTTGTTGCCTTTGTGGTACCACTTGTCGGACTTATGTTTGCCGCACCATCACTCTTTTCAAGTCCTGCACTTCTCGGAACCATGGACACTATGGAGTTTTAGTATTTCCTTTACCGGATAAATAATGGCCTGTAAAACCTGGCCACACACGAAACAAGAGGGTGTTGGCCCTCTTAGAGTCTCTCCCACAACCACTGACATACTAGACAAAATAGAATTGAGCTTACCGAGATAAGCAATAGGTCACTTGCCGGATCGGGACTTTTTTCGACAACACTTTCCAGTACACCCAAACAACGCGGACCGCACAGGCGATGAATGAGCCCCAGCATGACCGCGACTGCAGCCACACCCATACTGGAAGAGAAGCCGACTAAGAGAAGTACTTTTACAAATTCTCTGATGTTCATCGAAGACCCCTTCTGTGCACCAGATGAAGTCTAGCTCAAACTCGCTTGGGTGGCTACCTACATCTTTGGCATTGGCAAACACTCCATTACTTCGATTGAGTCCCCCGGAAAGAGGGTGAAGTGTGGGTGGTTCAAAAAGAGCGCTGCGGCAGCTTCATGTGATTCTGCTTCAACAACCGTATAAGCACCGATCTCGTTCTTGGTATCTGAAACGCCTTGTGCATCAATTCGCTTTGTCTTCCCGAGCGGAGTGCCCATATCGACAATCGACTTTTGGTTGTCTTGTGTCCACTTCATCCAAGCCTCCATACCTGCTTTCATTTGCGCCTCACCTCCTGCAGCCTTCCATTTTGCGATTGCCTCTGCAGATCCTAAATAGATAGCCAAATATTTTTTCATATTTTATTTGTTACTTGTTAGTTCGTGAGTATATCGCGTGCTCGACAAAACACCTACTATTCTTGGACAATCTGAATGAGATTACCGCAAGTAACATCAAACACAGCGCCGACCGTAGGTCCCATTGGAGTGAGCTCCATGGTAAAGCGCACTCCAAGTTTTTTGAGTCTCTCATATTCCGCACGCGTATCCCCTACTGAAAATTGAGTGAGTGGTATCCCCTGCTCGAAAAGCGCTTTCTTAAATATCCGAGCGTCTGGATTTTCACTTGGTTCGAGCAATAGCTCGGCGCCATCCGGATCTTCAGGCGATACGACGGTAAGCCAACGATACTCTCCTAACGATACATCTTTGTTTTTAATAAACCCGAGGATGTCTGTGTAGAATGCGAGTGCTTTGTCCTGATCATCGACAAACACACTGTTGAGTTTTATTTTCATAGAAGCATTTATCTTTTAATTTTGCTCGCCTTGGTGCCTGCCACCAGCTGGGAAAGCTTTCTCACAGTGTTTATGTTTCGTGCAGTCATGTGCTTGTACACCACCGTGCCCACAAATTTGTTCATTCCACTTTTTGCATAGTCGGCGCGGTGCACATTCCAGATAATTGCGCCAGGGAAGTATCGTAGCCTGTCCACATCGGGATTAGTGGCAATCTGTGTCAGTGTGGCTTTAGTATCGAACTTGTCCCACAGAAACAGTACATCTGTCTTTTGATCAGTGTCGTTTTTCCACGCAGACGGCATTTTCTCAGAGAGTACTCGAATATCTTTTGCCGTTCTGATTACCACCCGAACTTCAAAGCCAAAGGTTTTTCCGAGCGCCTTCTCAATCTCTGCCGCTAATGCTTCCTGTTTTTTATTTTTGCCTTCGAAAATCACATTCCCCGTATTGATGTAGGTGGAAACACTCTTGAATCCGAGTGACTCAAAGCACTTTTTGAGTTTCGGCATCTCGACCCTGTTGTTACCGCCAACATTTATCCCACGGAGCAACGCTATGTATGTTTCCATATAATTCTAAAGATTTGTTAAAAATGATTGCGCGCTGACGACGGTACAGAATCCACGCACTTACTCAATGAGATTCTTTGCCTTTAGGTCGTCGAAAATCAATTGATCAACTAGAGATGTCTCGCCCTTCTGCGAGTAGTTGAACCAATCTATCTTTTCTATTTCTGCATGTGGAGTAAGTTCTCCATCGTATTTCGCCATATAGCAAGTCATGCGAACCAGCACTCCTTCCGGTTTTCCATGCGCCTGTGCCTCGAAGGTACCGTAATGCTTAATTGTTTCAGGAATCAAATCAACAAGTAATTCTTCTTTGATTTCGCGGGCAAGTGCTTCTTGATCGCTTTCATTACCGTCTCTTTTGCCGCCAGGAATATACCATGTATCTTTACCATAACTGCATGTTTCCAAAATCTTTCGATCTCGAATTTCGATGAGAGCCAGCTTATCTATGTATGTTTTTTGCATAGGTGAATGCATACCTTTAGAGCTGTTTCGAGTCTCACGATCAAGATTTTTTTCGTGCAGGCCACGGAAGCGGCACAAGCTCATCTAGCAACACCTCCTTTGTCTCGCCGTGCGGGTTCGCAAGAATCACGAGCATTGGAATACCTGATCTGAGTCGACTCTCCCAGAGCACTTGTTTGCACATATGACAGGGCGCAGTAAATTCCCCACGCTCCAAATCCTCGTTGCTCGTGACTGCAATCGCAACAATATTCCCTTCGCCGTGAGATGCGGCGTGAACTAGAGCGGCCTGCTCTCCATGAATGGTGAGCGACCGAGTGTCGGAATGGTAATAGTTGGCAGAGTAGATATTCCCACTATCAGTAAGAACAGCTGCGGCATAACTATTTTTCGAATCCTTGGGATACGGATTTTTCAGGGCCGAAATGGCCTCCTGTATGAGTTTCTCTTTCTGTTTGTCTGTAGCCATATCTTCAGTTTATCAGCAATTGGCGATTGACTTGGCTTGTAAACAATGGCTGTGAATAACAGTAAATATATATTGACAAACGATAAGCATCAACTACGATGGGAATAGTAAAGTTTATAAGAATTAAGAATTCATCTATGAAAAAAGGTTCCACAGTATTTCTTCAGATAGTCATTGTGCTCATTGGTATTGGCGCTCTTGCTCTTCTGCTTTGGGAACCTCGCCTCGAGGGCGTAAATGCGCACGCAACTACACTCTACGAGATATATTTTGATGACCCCTTCTTGGCGTACCTATATATCGGGTCAATTGCTTTTTTTGTGGCGCTTTATCAAGCATTTAAACTCTTGGGGTATATAGGACACAACCGAGTGTTTTCACAAGCATCCGTAAGAGCCTTACGGACTATAAAATACTGTGCCGTGACCATCATCGCGTTTCTTATGGGAGCGGAAGCCTACATCACTAGTGTTCAACGCAAAGTGGAGGAGGACATTGCAGGCGGTGTGATGATGGGTCTTGTTCTGATTTTTGTTTCCGCCGTAGTCGCTACTGCCGCAGCTGTGTTTGAAAAAACTTTACAAAGCGCCGTAGAGCTGAAGTCTGAAAATGACTTAACCGTATAGTCTATGGCAATCGTTATAAACATCGATGTTATGTTGGCGAGGCGAAAAGTAAGTGTTACCGAGCTTGCTGAGAAAGTCGGCATAACCATGGCAAACATTTCCGTATTGAAAAATGGCAGAGCGAAAGCTATCCGGTTATCAACCTTAGAAGCAATTTGCAAAACGCTTGAATGCCAGCCTGGAGATATTTTGGAATACAGGAGATGAAAGCCACCCCATTTGGGACTTCCACAAAGCAGATGCTTTGAAAACCTCCTCCCAGGATTTTCAAACGACTTTTCTGTGTCGAACCGAAGCGTCATGAGTCGGCGGTACTTTCCTGATGGGAGTTTTGTGGTGGGGCGCTCGACTCTGTTGGGAATAATGCTTTTGATATGGAGTGTCTCTCTTGCGGACATATAGGCGTGTTCAGCATCATAGCAGCGTCGGCAGCGATGCGAACGATTCGCTTCTTTTTGGAAGCGTCCGCGAGCACTTTCTTGAAGTGAATGATGTCGGGCGATGGCCCCCACGAGGGGGCGCCTGCAAGCACGAGAAACGAGGTTCAATCCATGAAAATGCCGACTTTCGGGAATGTCGTATAGCGCGTCGTTTGGTGGTATTCCCCGCCTTTTGTTTTGCGGGTAACAAAGTATGAACTGGTGTAGTGCGGCACCTCCTCAAGCTCCAGTACCTGCCGCAAGTCCGTCGAATCCTGAAGTATCTCCATGACGCCGCGATAGTCGGTACGGAAGAACTCCTTCAGGACCAGACACACGACGAGCTGGTGTTGTGTGAACTTCTTAAGGCCCTTAAGGTGGCTGTACTGGAGCGAACACTTGGCAGTGGTGTATGCAACGAGCGCGACTGCCTTCGGAGACTTGGATGTGGCTACCATCACTCCATTATCACCTGTTTTCTTCGGAGCAGGTCAGGTACCTTTTCACGCAGGCGAGGTGGCCCTTCAATAGAATTCACTACATGACAAAACTATACAGTCATTTCGCGCAACAATCGTACCTGACACTATTCAGCCTTCAGCTACATGCCCGAAAAACAGCGCGGCAAGGCAGTTGAGAGCACCGGGCACAGCCACCAACATTAGTTTGTTGGAGAGGATCGCGAGCGCAAGCAGAACCACGCCCCGGCTGCGACGATTATGAGAGTCGCGGCACCCCACCCAATAAAACCTAAAGCTGGTTTCTCTTCCTCTCCCGAGACAGCTTTGTATGCATCCAAAGGGCTAGCGTAGACATGCAGAGGGAAAGATACATCCGGCAGTTGCTCGGTTTCCATCTTTAAAGACAGCGTAATCATGTGATCGCCAGTTTCTGCGAAGGTGTATTTGAAGTAGGCGGGCGCATCGGGATCGGCCACGTCCAGCGGACCGGAAAAGATTTCTGCTCCGTCTTTTTTGAATACTTTTACCGCCCCGTCAGCTGGCGTAATGAGCACTGCACCCTCGACTTTTGGATATACATAGATGTTGAAGCCTACCGCCTCATCCACGAATGCTGCATCGCCGAAGTAGCTCAATACCACTCTGTAGTTACCTACCTCTTTCTCGTCGGTTATGCTTGAGTGCGCCTGTGCCGATGAGGCCACAAGGAGGACAAGCATGAGCGACAAAAAGAATAGTTTTTTCATTGCGCTTTTTTATTCGGATCAATAACGCCTATCATCCCGTAGTAGCCGGACGCCTTTAAGATGACGGTGATGGGCTTGGCGCTGTCGTTGCGCCAATACCACCCATGCCGACCGGTGAATTTTGTCAGTAGGTATCCGCTCGAGAGCGCCGCTGTCCCTTTTTCGTAGCTCGCGAAGGGTAGATATTCCTTGCCTTCGTCGGTCGTGGGTTCGGCATGGAATTCATAGTAAATCACATCAGTCGAACTCCATGTGTAGAGAATCGGGTTTCCTCGTTCGATTGAAAATTTAAACTCCAGTCCCTGGCGCGGTTGTATCGTAATCGATTCCTCCGCCTGCTCGTACGGCCAAACATACGGCGTAAAGCCCAGTGCTGCCTCTGGCACGATAGTGGGAGCGAGCTTGGTAAGTCCTAAAGCTTCGCCAATACCGGTTGGGTCTATTTTGTACTGCGCGGGCAAGACTACCAACACAAGCAGAGCCGCGGCCACGAGCAGGGCGCCTCCGGTAGCCCATAAGACATGTTTGCGCGGGTATGTTGGAGCGGGGTTGGTGTCCATAGTTATTGCAGTATATAACCCGTAATCTGGTAACCCATCAACAAGAAGCCGCCAACCATGATGGCCGCGTTGGCAACGAGCGCATGGCGCAAGAAGCTCTTGTGTGGCCGCCAGTATATAAACGCCAAAAGGATAGCGGTCAGCGCAAGAACTTGGCCCATCTCGACACCGACATTGAAACTGATGATATTCATCACCAAGCCATCCGGCGACAGGGTGAGATCCTGTAGCTTGGTCGCTAAGCCAAAGCCGTGGAATAAACCGAATATCACTACCGCTGCTTTGGTATTTGGCTGGAAACCGAAAAAAGTCTTGAAGCCCTCCATATTATCGAAGGCTTTGTATACGACCGAGAGGCCGATGACTACATCTACGATATAAGCGTTTGCATGAATGCCGAGAAGTACCCCGGCCAAAAGCGTGATGCTGTGCCCAATGGTAAAGAGGCTTACATAAAGCGCGACATCTTTCAGGCGGTAGAGGAAGAAAATAACCCCCGCAAGAAATAGCAGATGGTCATATCCGGTGATCATGTGTTTGGCACCTAAGTACAGAAACTGGATAATCGCGGGGCCTTCAATGGTCTGAATAAAGTTCGCATCGTCCGTTGAAACGCCGTGGGCAAGGGCTACGGCAGGGAGAGCAAAAAGCGCTAGAAACGCCAGGGATTTATTCAGTAAACTGAGCACAAAAAAGTCTAACACAAAGCCTATGAAATAACAGGTGTCAGCAGTAAACAGTGTCAGGTACGATTATTTGCACAAAAACATGGTCTAATTTCCTCCTTTTCTCGGCCTCCCCACACCTCGCATTGTAGCAGTGAGATTGTATCTGCTTGCGAGTTGCACAACCCATTCACTGGCTCCCAGTGGAGTGCCTTTGTTGATATTGGTCCGTATTGAGACAATCGTTGCTGTTGGCTCTTGCTCATTCACCCAGGCGAGGTGGTCCTTTGGCAGAATTCACCACATGATAAAACTATACAATGATTTTGTGCAAACAATCGTACCTGACACTATTCAGCACAGGTTTTAGCTCTCTTCTGTAAAACAGAAAACGCTTCGGCCAATGAAGCCGTTCGATAGAATTCTGGAGGGGTCGTTGTGTCTGAGCTCCTAACGAGATGAATGGTGATTGCCTGAGGAAATCGAGCTTTCACTCCAATAAGATGCTCTAAGGAGTCGTCAACCAGTGCTATTTTTTCAGCGGGACCAATATTTTTGTCTTGGAGATACTTCTCCAGTGTGTCTGCTTTGCTTTTTTGAGTCACGATTACATCAGCTACTGCTGCACGCAAACCAGATTTGCTTACTCTTGGTGTTTGAACAAAATCTTCGCCATAGGTGAGGATTATAACTGAGCCCAACAACTGAGCGGACTTTAAAAATTCGAACAAATCACTATACACATATTTTGGGGAATCTTCGTGGTTGATAAATCAACAAAGCGGTTCACTAGAGAAATTTCATCCATGTTGGCTATCTCAGCAAGACACTTGGCATGTAATTTTGCCGAGTATATTTTGTTGTTCATCGCAAACAGTTCTTTGCGAGCAGCTTCATAAATATCAGGGCTTATGTTCAGCTCTTCCTTTAAAAGGGCAGCTGTGTCGGCACCGAGCCTGGGGGTGTCAAACAAAGTCCCATCAAGATCGACGAAAATATACATGCAATCTAGTATATCTCAACCTCGATCAATTTGGGGTATACTTACAAACCATTTCTTTGCTTAAAGACCACTGGCGGAGGGTGAGAGATTCGAACTCTCGGTACCTTGCGGCACGCACGCTTTCCAAGCGTGTGCACTCGACCACTATGCGAACCCTCCGTGAGGCCGAGTATACCTCGCTTTTTTCACTTTTCTACTCACTTTTCTGCGCCCTTGACATCTGATGTAAACACGCCATAATGTATCTATGCGTTCTGCATGCAAAAATATGAATACACAGCCAATCGTCCCCACAGTCGTGGACGAGTCTATTCGTGCTTGCAGTCAGCCCAGGTAATTCTTTGAAATTTTCATAGAAACACCTCGGCTGAATGGAAGCTGAGGTGTTTTCATTTGGCAAAGAAGCGACAGTTCTTTGGAGAGCGACATGCTACAAGAGAAGCCAATGCTAGGAAGTAACGCGGTCCGGCTACGGACACCCGACAGATCGGACATTCCGAACTTCATCAAGTGGTTCAATGATGCGGAGGTCACGCAATTTTTGGCGCGAACTTTGCCGATGTCGGAAGTCGAGGAGATTGAATGGGTCGACAACCTGCACAAGCGGCAGCAGACCGATTTGATGTGGTGTATCGAAATTCAGGGCGACGCCCCGAACACATTCACCCCTATCGGCACTATTGGCCTCCACGGCATTCACGCGCGCGACCGACGAGCAACACTGGGCATCGCGATTGGCGAGAAAGATCAGTGGGGAAAGAGTTATGGCCGCAGGGCAATCGACCTTTTGCTTCTATATGCTTTCCACTCACTGAATCTGCGCAAGGTCGAGTTGTGCGTCCTTGCCAATAATCCGCGCGGCATGCGCTGTTATCGAGCGTGCGGATTTACCGAAGTAGGAAAACAACGCGAGCAGGTATTCAAGAATGGTGTCTACCACGACGAAATCACTATGGAAGTGTTCCGCTCGGATTGGATAGAACGACCTTGATAGAACCCCGGCACATGCCGGGGTTTTCTTTCACTAATTTATCTCGATATCGATATGACGGACCTCAGGTAGTGCCTTTTGAATCTTTGCTTCAAGTTTGTTTATCCGCTCGCCAATAACGCGCGGAATACGATCGGCATAGTCGGCGCAAAATCTTAAAAAGTCATCATACTTCCCTTCTTTGATGGTTTCGTACTCTGACTGCAACAAGCCTTTGCGATTGAGCTCGCGTAAAAGCGCGGTGCCATTCAGTTCAATTTCACATTTTACTCGATACACCCCCACATCGAGTGTCGCTGATTTGAAATCATGCACACTTTCAATCATCGGATCCGCAATCAGCATGTCCGTTACCTTCTCGGCAATCTCCTCGGGCATTGACCGCCCAATGATATATTTCCTGTTTTTGTTGATAAGAAAAAGAGCGATACCGCCCAAGAGAAAACCAATGATAAGTGCCCCTCCTGCGTCCCAATAGGGCGAACCCGTTATCGAAGACAATGCGATGGCAGTGGCGGCGACAGCAACACCAATGACGGCGACAGTGTCTTCATAGAACACCGCGACTGTCACCGGATCCCCCTCCTCGAGGGCCTCGCGTAATGTGTAGTCCGGATGTCGGCGTTTGAGCTCGCGATGGGCGAGCCATAGAGTTCCCAGCTCCACAAAAAAGGCAATACCTAAAACCACAAACGCAAACGGATCATGTTGCACCTGTTGTGGGTGTAAGAAACCCGAGATACCACGATACACAGTAATGCCCGCGCCCAAAAAAAAGACACCGCATGCAGATATGAGTGCCCAGAAAAATCTCTCGCGTCCAAAGCCATAAGCAAACTCTTTGTTCGGCTTGCGTTTGGTGCGTTGCACACCTAAGAGAAGGAGCGCTTGATTCGCCACATCGGCAACACTGTGAATGGCCTCGGAAAACATAGCACTTGAGCCACTCCCAAAAAATGCCACCCACTTAAGGAATGCAACAAGGAGGTTGCCGAGAAAAGCGGCAAGGGCCGGAAGGAATCCGGGGGGTAATTTCTCAATATTTGTATACTTCTGAATCACGGGAACTTTCACCATACAATAAGCACAAGCTGAAGGCAATGAAAAAGCGGGTAAGTTCTCACAGGGGTTATAAAAGCGACCCCGTGAAAATGGGGCCGCTGAACCGAGAAAGAACTACACAGTCGCCAGGTGCCGCCACTTGATGCGGCGGGTGCGCTTCCAGCACTTCGCGTCGCGACGACTATGATACTCGAATGCATCGCGACAATGCGCGAACACCGACCGGTGCGTTCCCATGAAAGCGGGCTCGCACGGATCCAAGTGTTCATACGGAAGCGGTGGCGGCGGAGAGACGGGCCCACAGGAGACAGCCGAGCGCTTCTTGGCGTTCTTGAGCTTTGCCTCGCGAGCGAGCTTGTGTTTTTTCTCTTCCTGAGCCCGCAACTCGGCGCGCCGTTTCTCGTGTCGTTGTTGTGACGCTTCAGCGAGCGTCGGTGGACGCAACTTTTCCGTCTTTTTGTCGATCACCCACTCGACGGGGGCATTCCACCAGTACCGCTTGCCTCCAAAGAGACTCTTAAAAGTCTGCACTCGTGGGGGTTCCTTCCCTTGTTGTACCTATCTATCTTATAGCAGTAATATAGCCAAGTGTCAAATGCAAAAGCGGCCCCGTCGAAACGGGGCCGCGGAGTCTTTGGTGGGCCAACCCTAGTAGCCGAGGAGGGCCAGGGCGTATTCGCGCTTGTCGTAGCGCTGGTGGGCCTTGCCCCAGGTCGAACCCTTGCGAGTGACCAGGGGAACTTCCCATGGCGCGACGCGGTGGCCAGTGTTGAATCGCAGGCCACCGTCACGGCGCCATTTCTGCACTCGTTGAGATTTCCAAGTGCGATTCCTCCGACGGTCGTGACGTCTTTCGTTTCTGCTCGTGGCCTGCTCACAGAAAAGAAGCATCTCGGCCGGAACCCTGTCGTCGAAGATCTGGGTTTGAAGTTCGTACAGGTCGTGATAGTGGAGGGCGATGTCCACGAAACGCCGGGTATTATCCTCGCGGTCAGCCTGTCGCCAGTATCCGTTCTCCGACTCGTACTGCTCGTAGAGTGCGTGCCAGCGCCGCTGCTCCGCGGTCATCCCATCGGATTCGAGCACATCCCTGAGTGGAACACCGTTCGCGAGGTCGTCTTCGTACTTCCAATCCTCGATTTCGCCGGCACCGTTGTAGACCGGCGTCCCAGGGATATGCGCCATGTGGAACGCGGCTTGCTCGACTCGTGCGAGGTGGGCCATCCTTTTTGTCCTTTATCTGAGCCAACTTCTAGTGCAACCAATCTTCATTATACCACCTATTATGCGTTAGTGTCAACACCTCGCAGAGCGGCCAGTCGCTCGCCTACCGGAGGGTGCGTAGCGAACAATTTGCTGATAAAACGGCCGGCTTCCGCGCTTCCAAAGGGATTTGCAATAAACATATGCGCGGTGGCATGACTAGCTCGATGCATGGGTTCTCCGTATGCAGAAATCTTTTCAAGCGCTCCAGCAAGCCCTTCGGGGTACCGTGTGAGGAGCGCACCCGAGGCATCGGCAAGAAATTCGCGCTTGCGAGATACTGCAAGCTGAAGAAGCTGTGCCGCAATCGGGGCAACAATGACACCGATAACTCCGGCAACCATAAGTAGCGCTCCGGCCTTGTTGTCACGATCACCTCCTCCGTGAAAACTCATACGCAAAAAGAAATCGGCAACCATCGACACCATACCCACCAACACCACCGCAACGGTCATGACCAAAATGTCACGGTTTCCGATGTGTGAAAGTTCGTGTGCAATAACACCTTCAAGCTCGCTTCTGTTTAATTTTTCGATAAGTCCGGTCGTCACTGCAACTGCCGCATTCTTTGGATTGCGACCAGTGGCAAATGCGTTCGGTGCGGGGTCGTTAATGAAATACACGCGTGGTTTTGGTAGTCCTGCAGTTATTGCGAGATTTTCGACAATGCGATTGAGCTCAAGCCACTCTGGTCCTTCTGCAGGGTGTGCGGCCGCAGATGCAATCGCCACCTTGTCCGAGAACCAATAGGCTGAAATATTCATCACAATACTCACGCCCCCAGCAATCCAAAGAATCATCGGATTACCCATGTATACAGAAAGAAACCACCCCAGAGCAATAATGATGAGGAAAAACACGGTCATCAACGCCCATGTTTTCGCGATATTACTTGATTGATGTGTGTAGAGAGTTGCCATAGAAGAGTATTATGCAAGATTTTTTGTGGGATGCAAGAATCCGCAATGGTTCAATAGCTTGGAACCACCCTCGGGTTAAGGTGGTTCATGTATGG
>JBBTSD010000008.1:16258-54126 GCA_038064835.1 Patescibacteria group bacterium | reverse complement strand
CCATATACCAAGTACTTTAACTGCTAAGTGAGTACAAGGTCATGATACTTTACGTTTACTTGACTTTTGCAATATTTGTACTAGGTTCAAAAGAGCTTGCCCTTTTCATTTTGTATCGAGGGGGGCCTGCTGTCTGAAAGCGGAAAAGGAAGGAAAAACTATGGCCTACATCACGCCATATCTCTGGCACATCGCCGTCGGCATGGGAGGGCTTGCCATCTTGGGCATGCTCTATGTCGCCTACAGGGTGGGTTTCAAGGCTGCTTTGGCAGGGATCGGCTGGGCATGGTTGCTCTTGCTGATCGTCTACCCCTTCGTGCTCTATGGGATCGGCGCAGCAATGCCGTCCTTGAGTGGTAAGGTCGTTGGCCTCCTCGCATTCCCCGACTCGGTTAAGGGAGGGGCAATGCTGATTGGCGGAATCGGGACGGCGTTCATCGTCGTCGAGATCTTGATCGCCCAGCTCGCGACCAAGGCCTCACACATGGTGCTCGACGCCTTCACCGCCGTCTTGTGGGGAGTCGGTTTCGGCATCTTCGCAGGGATCGAGTACGGCAAGGGTGACCTGCAGTACTACGAGTACATTTCCGCCCTCGTCGCCATTGCGGGAGGCCTAATCGGCAGCATTTCCTACACGGTGTCTGCGTGGAACAAGAACCCCATGCAGACCGAGCGCGGCAAGAGCTAAGCCGCACACGCACTACAAGCAGGCGGCGCACATTGTGCGCCGCTTTTTTATATCCTTAAAGACCTGCGTTCATGGCGTATTTCTTTGTGCGCTTCGGCCCATACTCCTTGTGCGCCTCGAACTACATCCATGTGCGTAGGTCTTTCTTTTCTATGTCCATGCTATAGTTTCGCGGATGAGTTATCTCGATGGCCTCAATCCGGCACAGAAAGAGGCTGTCCTCCATTCAAACGGGCCGCTCTTGATTGTGGCAGGGGCAGGGGCAGGAAAAACAAAAACCATTACACATCGTATTGCACACTTGGTTGCCACCGGCACACCATCAGATGCAATTCTCGCAGTTACTTTCACCAACAAGGCCGCTGGCGAAATGCGCGAGCGAGTTGAGAAAATGATGCATACACTCCCTACAGGAAACGCGCCACTTTCCATGAGTGCCGACAGGCGATTGCCTCTCGTTGCCACCTTTCACTCGCTCTGCGTGCGCCTTTTGCGCGAACATGCCCACGCACTCAACCTCCCTCGCTCATTCACCATTTGGGACAGGAGTGACTCGTCTCGCGCAGTAAAACGAGCGCTCGAGCAGATGGGTATGGAGCGGGAATTCGAACCCAAAACTATTTTGGGGCGCATCTCTCGTGAAAAAGGAGAGGCTCTGACGCAGACAGAATTCTCGAGCAAGGTGCGCAACCCCTACGAACGCACCGTTTCCGAAGCGTGGCGCTACTATGAGGAAGAGATGGCGAGAGACCATGCGCTTGATTTTGACGACCTCCTTTTGAAAACACTGGTCCTTTTCCGAGAAAACCCAGCAATTCTTGAACGAATCCGGTCGCGTTACACTCACCTCACGGTCGACGAATACCAAGACACCAATCGTGTGCAGTTTGAAATCGCACGCTTGATTGCTACCCCACGGAACAATATTTGCGTCGTGGGAGACATTGATCAAAACATCTACAGCTGGCGCGGAGCTGACATCGAGCATCTCCTTTCATTTGAACGCACTTTCCCCGGAAGTAAGGTGGTCCTGCTCGAACAAAACTATCGGTCAACACAGACCATCCTCTCGGCGGCACAGGATGTCATTGGGAAAAATAAACGACGCATTGAAAAAAAGCTTTTTACCGAAAACGGTGAGGGGGAGAACTTGTCTGTCTATTACGCAATGAATGAATCCGACGAGGCCTATTTTGTGGCGTCGCGCGCCGCCGAACTTATATCCGCGGGCACGCGCCCGCAAGAAATCGCCGTTTTGTACCGCGCAAACTTTCAGTCCCGGACCTTGGAGGAGGCTTTTTTGAATGTCGGCACCCCCTATCGTGTGCTGGGTACAAAATTCTTTGACCGCAAGGAAGTGAAAGATATCCTTTCGTATATACGAGCATCAACGAATCCTGAGAGCCGTGTCGATATTGCGCGAATCATTGGTACACCCGCACGAGGTATCGGCAAGGCGACTCTTACCAAAATCCTTGAAGGGAAGCGGGACGAACTTTCTGGTGCGGCGCAGGGAAAAACCACGGAATTTTTCCGCATCTTGTCAGATATCCAAGCGACTATTGAGACCAAGAAAGTATCTGAGGTAGTTAAGTACACAATCACTCGGAGTGGATTAGAGGCGAGCCTGAAAGGTGGGGGAGAAGAGGGCCAGGAGCGACTGGAAAACCTTAGGGAACTTGTGTCACTCGCGACAAAATACGACGAAGAGCCCGGCCCTGACCAGCCGCGCGGTATCGAAAAACTTATTGAAGATGCTGCGCTTATGGGTGAGCAAGATAACATGGACGAAAAGGTAGATGCGGTGTCCTTGATGACCGTCCATGCGTCCAAAGGGCTTGAGTTTGATGTAGTGTTTGTTGTGGGAATGGAAGAGGGGCTTTTCCCCCACGAGCGACATGACGAAGGATCGGATGACGAGGAGGAGCGACGACTTTTCTATGTGGCACTAACGCGGGCACGCAAAAAGGTATTTCTCACCCACGCGGGTATGCGCACCATTTATGGCTCGCGCACCCTGTCAGTACCGTCACAATTCCTTTCTGATATCTCGCCCGACCTTGTCGAGCAACAAAAGCCAGGTCTTTTAGATGGCGGGAGTGTGTTTGAACGGACTATTCGGTAGACCGTGACTTCTTTTGCGGAAACCCTGCAGAAATAAACCTTTTGGAGTGCGCTCCAAGGCCGCTAGGCCAGTCCTACACTCCAAAAGGTTTATTTCTGCAGGATTTCACCGAGAGTGTGTGGGGGCACAAACTTGTGTCTTACGATATTTGCCGTAGGTTGTGTGGTATGAAGCAGAAAGGCGCCCATTTGGGTCAACATTTTTTGAAAGCGCGCTGGGCGGCAAAAGCGCTTGCCCAAGCGGCGCAAGTAGGAAAGGAGACCACCGTGCTGGAAATAGGTCCTGGCACAGGAAATCTTACCGAGGAACTCCTTTTCTTGGGAGCAAAAGTAATTGCTGTCGAAAAAGATTCAGCTTTGGTTGCAAAATTGCATGAGCGGTTTCCGCAAGAAATCGCGAGTGGCGCACTTACCGTTGTCGAGAATGATATCCGTAGTGTTTCACCCGAGTCACTAGGGTTGGCGCATCAAACATACACCGTGGCCGCGAACATTCCGTACTACATCACCGGAGAGATCATGCGTTCGTTTCTTACCTCAAAAAATCAACCAGTACGCATGGCACTCTTAGTGCAAAAAGAAGTGGCGAACAGGGTGGCGCGAAGTGAGAAAGAGAGCATCCTCTCCCTCTCGGTAAAAGCGTATGGCACTCCAACTTTTGTGAAGAAGGTTTCAGCTGAATGTTTTTCACCTCCACCACAGGTTGATTCCGCGATTCTGCTTATCGACACCATTTCACGCGACTTTTTTAAAGATGTTTCTGAAGAAAGGTTTTTTACCTTGGTGAAAACTGGCTTTTCAAGCAAGCGCAAGCTTCTCGCGGGGAACCTCAGTAAATTGACATCTCGTGAGCAGGTAGAAACGGCACTGGCCACTTGTGGTATCCCTGCAAAAATCCGAGCTGAAGATGTTTCACTCGAGCAGTGGGGGATGCTCACTCGCATATTGAAATAGCAGTACGCTCAATTATGAGGCGGTCACAGATACCTTTGCTGACACAAAATTTCCGCGACCCGATAGGGCATAGCCCGAGAGCCAATAAATTCTTAAAACGCGATGCAGTACGAGGAGCGCAAGGAAAGCGGAGTGAGCCGTACTTTTAGTACGATGAGCTTCGCTTTCTGTAGCGCGACAAAGTAATGCGCGCGTTTTAAGAATTTATTGGCTCGAGCCCATCATCATGATGTGCGTGCCAGGCCAGACAGTCAGTGGTCGCAAAATCACAATACAAAAATAGGGAGCCCCAGCGAGGCCAAGCAACCACTGTCCCGCGTGTCGAGGAGGGCCAAACGAATAGGTGCGCGTACCCTTTGACCAGATATAAGGGCCACCCACGGGCGGGCCCAAGCTTGCATAGATGACTTGGTTGTAGCAAGGGCGCACAATACCTGCCTGTCCACCAAAAGGAAATGCTTCGGTGAATTGCGGAATTGTCCAGACTGCCAAGAAAAGAAAAAGTGCGACTGCCCATAAAATATTTCTGAGCAACACACCTCGCTTCAATACCGACTTCATAGTGTGAGTATAGCATTTTTACTTCTAGCCCCATGCTATAGTGGATAAATGGAGTGGATTCGCTCACACACATCGTTGATTTATGGAATCATGGTTGCGCTTGTCATCATTGCGGGTGCGGTCGTAGTCTCTGACAAATTTGCCACCACCAGCCGCGGATCACTTGATTCATGGGGTGCTTATGGAGACGCTGGAGGATTTGTCCCTGGTGATTCGTTTGCTGGGTCACCACGAGAAGGTATTGCTATTGGCGAGCGATTTACCGTGCAAGACCTTTATAACTCCCTCGAAAATAACCCTGACCGATACCTCGCATCTCTTGTCCCCAGTGGCCCAGCCATCCCCCAAAGACCGGTTCAGCCCGTTGCCACATCCTCACTGCACCTCCCATACGAATTCAACGACCAGTCTGTAGAAGACCTGCTAAAATCTATCGAGCCATCGTCCCAGGTAGCTCCCTACGATAACCCTGAAGACCCCCTTGATCTTGGAGATGTGTATGGCTTTCTTCCCGCGGGAATCATAGGAACGACCACTCCGCTCAAGAAAAAAATGACTCGAGAACAGTCCCTCTTGCATGACTATGGCAACGAGGCCGGTGGTGCCATCGAGAGCTATTTCAACTTTTACGGCAACGGACAAGCGCAAATTCTTCGTAATTTTATAGAAGACAGAAGTAATCCTGAAAAAATTGCTGGCGTTGAAAGTGTCGTTGGTGGACTGTATGAGGTCAGCGACTCCATGAAGCGAATGGGGCAAATCCCAGAAAATATCGCGGACGAACACAAGAAACTCGCGGCATACTATAAAATAATAGCGCGTAAGCTAAAAATAGTGTCCGAGGCACGCACTGACACCGAACTTCTTTCTGCAATCGAAGACTACAATACAAGTGCAGACGAATTTGCGCGTGCCTACCTCGCGGTTGCCACCGTTTTCTCACTGAACGAAGTAACATTCAGTAGCGATGAGCCTGGTCGTGTCTTTGTATTCACTCCGTCTTCTTTTTCTTCTCTTGAGTGATGTGTAGCGGGGGATACTTGCGCACAAAAAACTTTCCAGAAAAAATTGGGTCTTTTTGCTCTGCTATACTAAATAGCATGGCAGCTTTCCAGCTGAGCTCTGGTACACACATACTCGCCGCTCTTTCTTTTGCGATACTGCTTGGAGCGGTCGGGGTACAACTTGGCCAGGCAGCGCGTGCGCCAATCACCACCACAACCCGTCCGTTACTTCTCAACGAGCGCTCATACATAAAGGAAGCCGACACAGACAAAGATGGTCTTCCCGACTGGCAAGAATCTCTTATAGGAACTGACCCAAAAAAGGCAGACTCTGATGGGGACGGTACAAACGACTCTTATACTAGTGCAACCCCTGTCGATTATTCACTATTCGACAAAAACGCAAGTAGTACTGAGGATGAGCCTGAGACGCTTACCGACACCATTGGTCGTCGCCTTATCGAGCAGTATGTGTACTTAAAACATGATGGTATTTATACCAACTCTCAAGGAGACCGCATTGCGACCGACCTGAGTCGTTACTTCCGTACACGCACAGAGTTCACCCCTTACACCGCAGACGCCCTTACTATTACAAAAAATTCGTCAGCCGATGCAATCGAAAAACACCGAAAGCGTATGCAGGTTGCCCTTGAGTCCTTTTTAGATTTAGGTGAGCCTGAATTTGTGCTGTATGGCCGTTATATAGAAGACAAGAACACAACTGCATTAGAGGAGTTGGCAAAGCGGGCCGGTATCTATCAACGCGTTGCGTCAGCGGTGATGGCCGTCCCAGTACCACAAGAAATGGCTTCTGTTCATTTGGAAGTCGCAAACTCCCTTGCTTTTTTTGGTACCGTCCTCGAGGTAATGGTTTTGAAGGCCGAGGACCCTATCGCCTCGATTGCTCTCCTTAAAACATATACAGAGGCCGAGCACTATGTGCATGCCACCTTCGCGGGCCTAAATACATTCTATAATCGCAAGCGAGAAGAGAGTGGGGGGGAACCTTTCACCTTCTTCGAGCGCCGCAATTATATGCCCGCACCTTTTTTGGGGGGTGGTGAATATACTCAGAGAGGTGCTACCGGCTCGGGCCGCACACTATGACAACAACTCATACCGCGTTCAAGGAAGTTTTTGTCGCTTTGATGATCACCATTGCCTTTGGTGCATGGTGGGGTGGTGTAGAGGCCGCTCAGCAGGAGGTGTGCATAACTCCCTCAGACCCACCCGGACCAAAACAGTGCTACAAAATAGACTTTGATGACCCAGTAGGACCTCCCCCGACACAACCCCCAAACGCACCAGCCGTGCGCACGCCGAGCGAGGGTGGCAAGGTAATTGGTACAGCGGAACCAGGCGCGAGTATTGTGGGCCTTACAGTGAGTGGCAAACAGTGCCAGACTACCGCGGATACAAGTGGAAACTTTACCTGTCTTTTTGATACGCGTGATGTGCGTGGTGGGGAAGAATTCTATATCGCGGCAGGAAATAGTATCGGTGCATCGGCGGCGGCTCGTGGTGTCTTTAGTATCCCCCAAGAAAATCGTGGTTTCCTTCGCGAAGGTGTTTTTGGATGCCAAGCGGGACAATACGGTATGGCTGTAGGCACACTACAAGCAATCGGGGGTGTCTATGTTCCTGTCAACGACGCGGCAGTTACCCTCAACACCGGCTACTTGGTGTACAAGGAGTGTATTCTTGACGGTGTAGTAGTGGCCATGCGCGAAGCGGCAACGGGCGCCATTGTGAAAAGTATTTTGAACGCGGCAAATAGGGGAAGAGGCGGTGCCCCTGAATTCCCCGTGCGCATACCTGATGAAATCCGCGATAGGGCCGATGAAACTATTCTAGAGTTTCTTAAGGAATATAACCTTAAAAACATCTGCGCCCCGTTTAAACAACAGGTTCGTGTAGCGGTTGCACGACAATACATGCAACAAACTCGTAGCCCCGAAGACGCGTATCGTTGCTCACTTGGTCTTGCGCCCAATGAAATAAATTCTTTGTACCGAGGTGAGTTTCGTGGGTGGGACAGCTTCCGACAACTGGTATCAAATTCACCCGCTTCCAACCCTCTTTTTAGCTACAACACAGCGCAAATGGAAGCACGGAGGCGCATCGCGATAGAGTCAGCCTCTCTTGGCGCCCAGTGGGACTGGGGTCGTGGAGTATATTCCCGTGATGAGGTTGTTGAATTACCGACAGCCACCGGAGAAACCCGTCTTGAGCGCCGCACGCTCACACCTGGCTTCCTGGTCAGTAGTGTTCTCGAGCAAGCTGTGGGCTCTGGCTATCGACAACTTGAAAGTGCAAACGAGATTGACCAAATTGTGAATTCGCTCTTTTCAGGTATTACCAACCAAATCATGACAGATATCCGAGGCTTACGCGGCCTCTCTGAAAGCAAGGTGGGGCGCCCACCATATCTTGAACAACTATCAGCTGAGGCTTCTGCTCGCCTGCGCGACAGTGCAACAAACGCAGGTGTGAGTGTCCTTAATGCATCAATCGCTGTTGAACAGGAGTACAACGGAAAGAAACGAGAGATTAAAGCCATCCTCGAAAGAGCAATGGCCCAACTCAGATCTGCTGAAGAGCAGTGTTGGGTCAAGGTTGAAGCCGCAGTAAAGGCCCTCGCGGCGCAGGGGAACTGCCCAACACCCCCAACAGGCCCTTGTACACCAACTCCCATTCCACTCCGTATCGCAACCTCGACCGAACTTATTACTGGAGGCACGATTGCGCTTCGTGTTTCTGCAGGATCAACACTCACAAACGGACAATCCATCACCTTGGGTGTCTCCCAGTCAACAGTGATTGAGAGCGGCTCATTTATCGTGGCTGTTGCCCAAGCAACCACCACCGGCGGCACCTTCCTTGATGTGGGCCTTCCGGTACGACCAACCGCCCCACCTGCAACGGGGGGAACGGCGGGGATACAAACAACTGCAAAAACACCATTCGCCGCAGGAACACTCTCGTTCAAACTTCGCCCAGGACAAAGACTCCCTATAGGGGATGTACGCTTCCCACTCACAGCCGTGTCTCCAATCGCCCAAGGAGCCGTCTCTCTTCTTGTGGATATTGCCCGTCAGTTCGCCGATCGTGTCATTACGGAAAAAATCACCTCAGTGCATGAACAGGCAAGTAAGGATTTGACCGTATCCGACAATGCCCTCGCTTTGTTGATACAGCTCGCAAATGACCTTCGCAACACCGCATCACTCACCGCCCAGCGCATTGCACTCGAACGACTTGATACAATGATTGCCGAACGAGCCATCCACACCGCATACGACCTCAAGACTGCCGAACGCCAACGAGAGGATATCGAGAGTACTGTGCAGGCCTTGGTCGAAGACACGGTCAAGGAGTGGACCGAGGGGGGAGGGTGGTGCAATGTCAACAACCCAAATGTTGTGCAGATGTGGCTCGACCGCTGGAGGACTGATAGATAACTATGTCATTTTTTAGAAACTTACAAAAAACACCACCATTCCTCTGGATGGCTGCTGTAGTTTTTTTAACTCCTATCCCAGTATCGGCGGCGGGAATCGGTGAAACCATTGCAGGATGGATTAGTTCTGCGGGAAGCGCTGGCCTTGACTGGATTATCAACCCTGTCATGGCCAAGCTTGCAGAGGTTTTGATAGCACTTATCGGATATCTTTTGTTCTACTCCGCTTCGCTTTTCAATCTTCTCATACAGTTTACTGTGGTCGATTTCGGGGGGACACTTGCCACATTTGGGATAGACAAAGGTATTGACCTTGTCTGGAGTGCCTTTCGAGACCTTGCAAATATCACCATTATTGGAATGTTCGTATTTGTCAGCATCTCAATCATTCTTGGACTCCAGGCCTACGGCCAAAAGAAATTTGTCGCCCATATTCTAGTCGTTGCAGTATTGATAAACTTTAGCCTCCTTTTTACCAAACTCACCATCGATGTTTCGAACATTGCCGCGCGACAATTTTATGCAGGATTGATTACTGCAGTACCCGCCCAACAAGCATCGATACCAGCTGGTGTTACCGCCACAAACACAAAGCCTGATGTTGCGGGGGCCTTCTTGTATCGCTCGGGGCTGACCGGAGGATTTGATACTTACCGTCAACTGTCAGATATTGGAGCGCAGAATGCTGGGGGGATCACCGGAATGTTGGTATATGCCGTTTCAATCGCAACCTTCATGCTCGCTCTTTCTGTGTCATTCCTTTACGGGAGTTTTTTACTTGCCTCTCGTGCGATACTCCTTGTTTTTCTCCTGGTCACATCATCACTTGCACTTGGTGCATACCTCATACCAAAATTTAAAGAACATAAATTTGGATGGAAAGGGTGGCTTGACGCCCTAATCCGAGGCGCGCTGCTTGGACCACTACTCATGCTTTTCTTGTGGGCGTCACTACATATTCTTGCCCAATCCAGCCCAGCAAATTCAAATGGAACCCTTGGTGCTTTCTTTCAAAATCCTGCTGATGAAAAAAACTGGGTCGCTTTACTCCTTTTCGTCTTTACTGCCGGTATGTTGTATTTGTCTATCAAAGCTTCGAGTATGTTTTCTGGCTCAATTGTGGGTATGAACCTTGCTTCAAAAATCCCCGGGGCTGCGATGGTGGGCGGTGCAATGGCAGGTGCATGGCTTGGGCGCAACACTGTTGGGAGAGGCGCCTCAATGACTGCCCAAGGCTTTAGAAACCTTGCCGCCAGACAGCGCGAGGCGGGAAACACCGGGCGCTCGAACGCCACCGACTTCTTCGCACGGCGTATGCAATCGATTGCAAAGAAAGACTTTAATGCGATGCGCACCGGTCTTGGAAAAGAAATTGCTGGGGTGGCAGGCCTCAAGGGCAAGATGGCAACCGGTGGTTCTCAGACCGGCGGTATAGAAGCGATATTAGCAGCAAAAGCAAAGGGCGCCAAAGATAAGGAGGAGAAACTGTCGTTGAGCGAGGACCAGCTAAAGGCCGTGCGTGCGGAAGCAACAAGCGCGGCTGCAGGAACAACAAACTACCAAGCCGCAAACATGCAAAAAGAAGCGTTCGAGCAACAAAAACAGATCCTAAAACAACAAGTTGATGTTCTGAAGACCGCCCACCAAGAGAATATGACCGCGATAAAAGACATGACCGGCCAACAGGCAACTGACATGAAGAAAACAATGGACACCCAAGTGACACAAATGAGAACCGCCGAAGAAAACATTGTACGCGCCGATACTCAAATTAAAAAACACCAGGAAGTGATGGATGCCGAGATTAAGAAGCAGGTTGACGCGCGCAGTTCAGGTGTTAACTCAGCTTATGTTGACTCTGCAATACACGAAAAGACCAGTGACATCCAAAAAGCGATTGTGCAACGAGGTGCGGTAGAGAGGGCGCTTGGAAACACATGGGCACCAGACCTGAAGCAAGAAATCAGAAAACTCATGACTGAAAAAGACAAAGAGGGGAGCAGAATTTTGAATAGTCTTGGCGGTATGCTGAAGGACCACCAAACCAGCCAACCAACACCTGTGGTCGCCGCACCTACCGCCCAGCAACTAGCCGCTCGCCCACTTCCTCCTCAACAACCACCGGCGCAAACCACCTAGCTTATGATTGACCAAAAGATACTGACCGAGCAGATAAAAGAACGGTTCGACACTCTCCCCAAGTCCGTACAGGACGCCATCACAAGCGCTGATGTACAGGCTCACCTCCGTCGTCTTGCAGATACCCACAAACTCCACTACGACCAATGGCAAGTGCTCGAGAACGAGGTGATCATGACTTTATTAGGCCTCTCACCTATGGAGGACCTGCGCAATAGCCTCGTCACCCAGGTAGGAGTGGACGAAAAAACAGGTGACAAGCTTGCACGCGACATTTCTCTCATTGTGTTCCAGCCAATTCGTGAAGAGCTTGAGCGAGGACTTGCGCACCCCAAGGCACAACCAAAACTAGGAGATCCGATAGAGGACATGACGGAGTCAATCTTGAAAGACGCGGCTGCCTCAACAGCGGTAGTCACTGACCCTAGCGTTCCACCAGTCACCGCAACACCTATTGTTGAGCAGGAAAAACCCGCGGGGTACACCCCAGGAGAGGTGAGTGCTGACCGCAAAGACACAAAAGCAGATCCTTACAGAGAGTCTGTTGAGCCTTTGACAGCTCCTGGGTCGATGTCAGTATCTTGAGTTGCGGAAACAGTTCTTAATTCGTAATTTTTTAAGTATATAATACCATCGACAAGTAAGGTCTGAACAAAAGTCGCAGAAAATTGTGGGTAGAGCGAGGAAGAAAAAAGTGAAATATATCCGCAGATACATTGAGCTTTTTTCTTCGAGCTATAGCCATAATTTTCAAGACTTGGTGTTCAGAGATTAGTTGGAGATGGTATAATATACCCATGCAGTTCCAGATTCCTCAGTTTATTGAAGTTGAGGACAAAATATTTGGCCCTCTCACTTTCAAGCAGTTTATTTATATCGCCGGGGCATGTGGCGCGGCGTTTATTCTGTGGCGCGCTCTGCCTATTTTCCTTTCCGGCCCAGCAATTGTTTTTGTGGGCGCAGCAGGGGCAGCGCTTGCTTTGTTTGAATGGAACAACCGCCCGCTCATTCTATCGCTCGAAGCATCATTCTATTATCTGATTGGAACTAAACTATATGTGTGGAGTCATGAACGCAAGCAACAAAAAGCAATTGAAGCGGCGAAGAAAAACGAGCTACGCGCCGAAGTGTATGTACCACACCTTTCAGATAGCAAGCTCCACGACCTCGCTTGGTCACTCGATATTAAAGAGAAGATAGAACGAGGGGGTGTTCGTGATCTCTCAAGGGGTGCAGAGGCTCTTGTGGCTCGTAATGAATCCATCCCTGGCCTTCTTACTCCGCGTGACGCACTAGCATAGTCACTATGGCATCCACACCTCCACAAATGGCGTCCCACAAAGCATCTCAGGACTTTGTTCCCATCGCTGAAGTTCGTGACGGTGTTGCCATCCTCAAGGATGGTGGGATGCGCGCCGTCTTGATGACATCTTCATTAAATTTTGCCCTTAAATCCGAGGACGAACAGACCGCTTTCATCATCCAGTTCCAAAACTTTCTTAACTCGCTCGACTTTACTACGCAGATATTCGTCCAGTCTCGCATGCTTGATATTCGCCCTTACATTGCCTCCCTTGAGGTTGCTTACAAAGCCCAACTGGACGACCTTATGCGTGTGCAGATACATGAATACATAGAGTTCATAAAAAACTTCACCGAAGCAGCAAACATTATGACCAAAAGTTTCTTTGTGGTAGTCCCATACTCACCACCAACACTCGTGGTGGGGCAGGGTATACTTTCAGGGGCGCTTCCTTGGGGAAAAAAGAAGGTTGATCCTCTCGCGGCAAACAGAACCTTCGAAGAAAACCTTTCACAACTGGAACAACGCGTCTCCATTGCACAACAAGGCCTTGTGCGTTGTGGTGTGCGCACCGTTCAGTTGGGAAGTGAGGAGATTATTGAGCTTTTCTATAAACTTTTTAACCCAGGCGAGCGTAGTAAACCTCTGGCTATTCTTGAAGAATCAAGGAAAAAGTAATGCTTTCATCAACCATTTTTTACACTCACGGTCTTTCCTTTAAAATTGTCGCGGTATACTATTGGTATGGGAATTCTTGAACTCCTTAAAATCAAAAGGGGGGCTGACTCAGCCGAGCATGCCCCCGTCCTCCCTGTTCTCCCCGAAGAAATCTATCAACAAGGTGTACTCGACCTACAGGATGTCATTGCGCCACATGCGTTACGCATAGAGTCCCGGGAGCTTAATTTGGGTGAAAAAATTGCAAGAACATTTTTTGTGATCTCCTACCCACGATTCCTTACCACAGGGTGGTTTTCTCCCATTATTAACATGGATAAGGTGATAGACATCTCTATATTTATCCATCCACTTGACACCAACGAAGTTCTTCGTAAGTTCCAACGAAAGGTTGCTGAGGTGCAGAGCCAGATATCCCTCAGGGAAGAACGAGGGATGGTGCGTGACCCTATCCTCGACACCGCCTATGCCGACCTGGAACAACTTCGTGACCAGCTGCAACAAGCGCAAGAGCGTATGTTTGAAGTAGGACTCTACCTCACCATTTACGGCGATACTCGAGAGTCATTGGATAAGGCCGAGGCAGAAATTCGTTCCGTACTGGAGTCGCGACTGGTTTATATCCGCCCCGCACTTTTCCAGCAGGAGCAGGGATTTCGGAGTATTATCCCTCTTGCAAACGACGAGTTGGGTGTACACAGTAAGATGAATTCTGCACCCCTCTCGAGTATTTTTCCTTTTATCTCTTTCGACCTCACCTCTGACAAGGGAATCCTCCATGGCATCAACCGCCACAACTCCTCCCTTATACTTTTCGACCGGTTTTCGCTCGAAAACTATAACTCGGTGACTTTTGCGAAATCTGGTGCAGGAAAATCATATACAACCAAACTCGAAATCCTTCGTTCACTCATGTTTGAAACCGAAGTGATTGTAATCGACCCTGAACGAGAGTATGAGTACCTCGCTGAAACAGTGGGGGGACGCTACTTTAATATCTCTCTATCGTCCGAACACCACATCAATCCATTTGACCTTCCTGTTCCACGAGAGGATGAAAACCCGTCCGACATTCTGCGAAACCAAATCATCTCGTTGGTGGGATTGTTCCGCATAATGCTTAAGGGCCTCACCCCAGAAGAGGATGCAATTATCGACAAAGCAATTACTGAAACCTATGCACTGAAAGACATTTCTGCTGATGCAAACTTCTCTACCGCAAATCCTCCACTCCTTTCCGACTTTGAACTAGTTTTGAGTGGTATGGAAGGTTCTGAGTCGCTTGTGCAACGCCTTTCAAAATACACCAAAGGAACCTGGGCTGGTTTTATGAACCGCCCAACAAATGTAGATATGAACAAAAAGCTGATTGTGTTTTCTGTTCGCGACATGGAAGACGATTTGAAGCCGGTCGCTATGTACACTGTGACGCACCACATCTGGAATATGGTGCGCAAAGAGCTCAAAAAACGGCTTCTTGTTATCGATGAGGCATGGTGGATGATGAAGTCCGAGGACACCGCTTCTTTTTTGTTTAGTATCGCGAAGCGCGGCCGAAAATACTACCTTGGCCTTTCGACCATCACTCAGGATGTTGCCGACTTCCTTAACTCTGCATATGGTCGCGCCATGATTACCAACTCATCTATCCAGTTACTACTCCGACAATCACCTACATCAATTGACCTTATCCAGGAAACATTCAAACTCACCGACGAGGAGAAGTATCTTCTCCTCGAGTCAGATGTGGGTGAGGGAATCTTTTTTGCAGGACTTAAACATGTGGCAATCAAGGTAATTGCCTCATACACAGAAGACCAGATCATTACCTCTGACCCCTCCCAAATACTTGCGATACGCAAGGCAAAAGCAGACCTACAATCTTCGCAAGAAATCGCTTCATGAGATGTGGGGGACAGGGGGCTTCGTTATAGAAGTCTAGGGTATACTGTGCAGTATGCGTTTTTTACTTTTACTGACGCTGTTTTTTGTAACCACATCTTCCTATGCCCATGCGCTGGCACTCCCCAATTTAGGCGAGCCAATTATACTTTCAGTTAAACCTGCTATAGTCGAACCAGAATCTGATGTAACTGTTAGTATCGATAGTTTTTTGTTGGATCTAAATAAATCTCAAATCAATTGGTTTATCGATGGTAAGTCAGTGTTTAAAAACCGGAACCTGCGATCTCTTCAGTTTCATACCGGGGTAATAGGATCAGAGTCTGTGGTGAGTGTCATAATTCAAGACCCCTCTGGAGTTGAGGCAACCGCAGATGTGGCAATTCGTCCAGTCGAGTTAGACTTACTTTGGGAGGCCCGGAGCTATACTCCACCACTCTACATGGGTCGCGCGCTCCCTGCGCCTGGTAGCCAAGTGGTCGCAGAGGCGCGCGTTCGTTTTGTTCGACCAAACGGCATTCCTGTTGCGGAAAAGGACATTGTGTACACCTGGTTAGTTAATGGGAAAGGTGTCTCTTCAGTTTCAGGGAGAGGCAGGTCTTCCGCAACCTTTCCTGCGCCACTTCTTTTTGGTGAAGATATTCTTTCAGTTGAGGCCGTATCCTTGGATGAGAAGTTCCGTGCGGAAAGGCAGGTGCGCATTCCCTCTACCGAGCCTTTAGTTGTCTTATACCGCGCTGACCCGCTTTTAGGAATACAGTACCAGCATCCCATACCATCAAGAGGGGTAATCGGTCTCTCTGATGTGACTGTTGTTGCCACACCCTTCTTTACCACCACTGTAGATCCTACAAACACCACACTTTCATACGAATGGCGTGTTGGTGGCGAACTAGTTGATTTAGACAAATCACACCCGTCATTCTTAACATTAGTTGTTCCACCAGGTGGTGAGCTGACAACCAAACTTGATTTAGTTTTCCGCAATACTGTTTCTTTCCTAGAAGAAGTCTCTCAATCGTGGGACTTGTCGTTCCAAGACACTGGCAGCTCAGATAGTAACCCTTTCTTTAGGTCGGTTGATAGTTTATGAACACAAAAATATTTTTTGTTGTTGGTTTGATGGTTTTGGTGCTTATAGCAGCCGCTTTCGGTGGTTGGTATTTTTATATCAGTAAAAAGCAAAGTGAAGTTACAAACGAGTCTACTTTTCGGGGCTTGGGGGCGAGTATCCCATCGTTTGATGGGATAGGGGGGAGTTTGCGGGGAAACATGGAGGAAACATTCACGGAGGGGGAGTTGGTTACGAAAGATATAGCAACATCGACAACAGAGAGCCTACCTCCACCAAAACTATGGAGGGTTAGCAAGGTGCCGACAGCTGGAGTATATGTGGTAGCTCAAAAGAAAACCGCGACTGCTTTTTTTGTGGATAGGGCAACTGGAAACATATTTCGAACTTCCCCTGGAAAAGAGCCTGTCCGTGTTACAAATACCCTTATCCCCTATGTCCAAGATGTTGAATGGTTTGATGAGAAAACACTAGTCTTGCGCCATCCTGATGAAAGTGGGCTTGGTCTCTTATACTTTGCGGCCGTTATTTCATACCCAACCACCACACCAGGATCCGCATCCTCAAGTTCCGTAGCAACACTCCAAGGATCCTATCTTCCAAAAGAGACGATTTCAGTAGCAACAAACCCTGCAAAAAAATCTCCGCAGCTTTTATACCTGGTGCGCGAAAAATCTGGATCTTCCATAGGGGTAACTTCTGATATAAAACTTAAAAACCCTCAGAGAGTCTGGGCATCTTCCTTGTCAGGATGGGTTCTTTCCTGGGTCTCTGAAAAGCAGGTTGTTTTTAGACAAAAGTCCGCGGAAGGTATTTCGGGGAGCTCGTATTCTCTTTCCCTTCCTGAAAAAGTTTTGTCTTCACTTATCGGGAACAAAGATGGTCTTTCGGTTTCCGCGAGCCAAAGCGGTGATTCCTTTCTGTACAGCACCGCAATTAATGGAAAAGTTCAGTTGTATCTTAAAAACACTACCAGTGATCATGTTCTTGATATAACTACCTTCGCCGACAAGTGTGTGTGGGGGAATGGGGACACCGCTTACTGCGCAGTTCCGGATGCACTACCAGAAACATCGCTTCCCGACGCGTGGTACCGAGGCGAAGTTCATACAAACGATCGATGGTTCTCGATAAATGGGAGAGATGGGAGTGTTTCGGAAATAGTAAGCCCCGAGTCTGATTTTGGCACATCTATCGATGTGGTTCGACCAAAAATGGATCCGACCGGCCAATACATTATCTTCACAGATGCAGTGCAGGGGACAGGATGGGTCCTTACTATATAATGTGCGTATGTGGCGTTTTTTTAGAAGAAAAGACAATATCTGCGCACCAGTATTGTTTGCTGGCGCTGTGGCAGAATTAGGGCAGTTCAAACCCATTACTCCAAATCTTTTGAATGATGTGCCTGCGCTTGGTAAAGCGATTCAATCAGCTGATTTGGGTCAGTTTTTGAACGCGGCTTTTATTATCACAATCTCAGCTGGTGCAATTCTTGCGGTAATGCGCATTGGGTACGCAGGATTCCTGTACATGACAACTGATGTGTTCACACAAAAATCCCAAGCAAAGACCATAATTCGTGATGCTGTCCTTGGGTTGATTCTTTTGTTGGGAATCGTGCTTATACTCTCGCGAATCAACCCTCAAATTCTGAAAATAAACACCTTTCTTCCTGGGAGCACTGCTCCTGGGGCTGATACCAGCACAAACACCTTTATGGGTAGGGTCCTAGGCCCCTAGCTGTCATTTTTGCCGGTTGTTTAGAAGTTGGTGTGAAGGAGTGGTGTCTTTTTATGCTGGGTTGTATTTTATGACAACCCTCCGTTCTTTTCCCTCTCCCACTGACTCAGTGGTTACATTTGGTGAGTTGGAAAGCACCTCATGAACCACTAACCTTTCGTATGCGTTCATTGGAGTAAGTTCGACATTATATTGAAATGATCGTGCTCGTTCGGCCATAACCAAGGCTCGCTGCTGGATTTCCTTAATATTTTTTGAGCGGTACCCATCAACATCAACCACGAAGTGTGGTGTTTCTTTTTTTCCTTTCTCGACAAGTTTTTTGATTAGGTAGTCAATTGCGTAGATAGTGTCGCCCCGCAAACCAATAATATGACTCGGGTGGGTTGTTTCAATTGAGAATATAAGCTGGTTGGCAATAGTTGCTGTTGACACCCCGGTATTTTCAAGACCTATTTTTTTTAAAAGTTCTAAAATTTTATCTTTTATCTCCTGTTCCATACCTGCTATCTTTAGCATACAATCGCTTTTTTACAAAATAGTCTTGTATTACCGTGAAAATATTACCAACCGTCCAGTGAAGAGCTATTGCTGCAGATAATGTGTATGCAAAAACGGTAATAAGAACAGGAAGCATGTATTTTGTTTGAAGATGTAGTGTTCTCATAACATCATCCTTGAGTGATTCACCTGGTTGTGTTTTTAGTTCTGGTGCTTCAAAGCTAAATCTTCCTATGAGATATTGCATAAAACCTGCACAAAGGGCAAGGAGAATACTTTTACCACTTAGATCAATCCCAAAAAAAGACATGGATACTTGTGTTGGAGAGGATATGAATGTATACAGGAGTGTTGTATCGATACTAGGAAGACCTCCTTTAAAGAAAATTAAATAGAGTCCAATAACCACCGGGATTTGTACAAGGATAGTAGCGAACCCCGCAAGTGGGTTTACATTGTATTTTTTATACACATCCATCATGTTCTGCACTTGTTTTTGCTGGTCATCCTTAAACTCTTTTTTGATTCTTTCTACTTCGGGAGCAACTTTTTTCATTGCCACTTGTGTATGGATGGCTTTTTTTGCAAGGGGAAAGAGTAGAGTTTTTACTAAAACTGTAAGCAAAACTATGGCAACACCCACATTCCCACTAGGGACAGTGTCGATAAGAAAGACCAAGGTGTTGTAGAGGGGGGTATAGACAAGAAAACTAAAAAATTCCCAGACCATATACTGTAGCCAGGAGTGTTTATGCGCTCAACTTAGTCCGTTGCTTCCTTCGTCTTCGTTTTAGAGTATTCCGTCCGGAAGCCTTTTTTAGGCGAGAACGGAACCCATGTGTTTTTGCCCTCTTTCTTTTTTTAGGCTGGTAGTTTCTTTTCATATACCGATTCTACCTTAGGAACTCTTTTTTGCAACAAGCACTCTCATACTTGTGTATTTCACTTTTTGTTTCTTGTTACCCATTTTTTAATAGGAAGTCAGGTATACTTATCCACAAGAAATACACCTATGATGACTGATAGAGAATTGTGGCAAAACGCTTTAGTGCAGATAGAGCTTGCTACCTCTGAAGCGAGTTTTAAAACCTGGTTTAAGGGAACCGATATACTCCGTAGAGAGGTTGGTGTCGTATTCATTGCTGTACCAAGTAAGATTATAAAAGAGTGGCTTCGTGATAAACACCACAAACTCGTCCTTAAAACTCTGCGTGACCTAGATCCGAGTATTAGAACAGTCGAGTATGTCGTTCACAAGAACCCTCGACCACAACAAAGAAATGGTGGTGCTTCGGGAACAAATCTATATGGGAACAACACCCTCCCAATCCCGGATGTGTATATAGATAAGCGCGATAACCTTAACCCTAAATATACTTTTGAAAGCTTTGTGGTGGGTCCTTTTAACCAACTTGCCCACGCTGCAGCCCAAGCAGTCCTCCAGCGCCCTGGACTTACTTATAACCCTCTTTTTATCTATGGAAGGACAGGTCATGGGAAAACGCATCTTATACAGGCTGTTGGTAATGCTTTTAAAAAAGCACATCTGGGTAAGAAGGTTTTTTACATCACGGCAGACCGTTTTATAAATGATTTTGTGACCGCTATCCGGGCGGGAAGAGCCGCTGGCCTTAAAGAACAGTATCACCAGTATGATGTACTTATAATGGATGATGTACAGTTCATAGCTCAGACCGATAAAACACAAGAGGAATTGTTTCATCTTTTTAATGCTTTCCATGACAACAACAAGCAGATTGTGTTCTCATCTGATCAACACCCTTCTCTTATGAATGGTTTTGGAGATCGTTTGCGCGGCCGTTTTGCTGCGGGGATGACAGCTGAGATACCCGAGCCGGATCTCGAGTCTCGAGTCGCTATTCTTAGGTCAAAACTAGAGCAGTATCACTTTTCTCTTGAGGATGATGTGGTAAGTCATGTTGCAGAGCAGGTTTCGGGCAACATTCGTGAACTTGAAGGAATACTTAATTCTGTTGTATGTAAAGCCCAACTTAAAGGGGGGTATATATCTCTTGTGGAAGTTTCTTCTTTTATAAAAAACTCAAACCGGTCTCAGAAGGGGGTTTCTGTAGCTGATATAGTAAGGAAAATAGCCCAATATTATGGTATAGATGAACAGAGTATTTACGAAAAAACAAGAAAAAAAGAGGTGGTGAAGCCTCGACAGGTGATCATGTACATCCTACGAGAGGAGTACAATATATCCTACCCAAGTATTGGTGAGAAGTTAGGCGGTAGGGACCACACAACAGTTATCCACTCATGTGAGAAAATAAAGGGAGAAATGAGAACAAGTCCTGTACTAACTCAGGAAATAGACCATTTAAAGGAGGTTATAGCTGTGTAAATCTTGTGGATAAGTAGTGCGGGAAGTGGGTATAGTGTTGTGGATATAGGCGGCTACAGCTTTTTTATGAACTAATTATGGAAGTGTGTGTATTTCTACCACTTTTTATAGAATAACTAAGATTGATATACCCTTTGGTTTGTGCGAGGATTCAGGAGTTCTGAAGACTTATCTACCTATCCACACCACTCATAGTAATTATCTGTTTTTTAAAAAAATAATACACACTCTGTGGATATAGTATGGATGTCTTACTGCAAACAAAAAAGCTAACACATGCACTCACAATAGTGAGTCGTGTGGTGGGAAAAAAAGAATCCCTCCCGGTGCTCTCTTGCATTCTATTCAAAACTGGAAAAGGAGGAGTGACGCTGCAGGCCACAAATTTAGAATCAGGTATTTCATACTTTGTTCCTGCAAAAATCGAGGCAGAGGGTACTGTTGCTGTGCCTGCAGTGACAATTCTTCAACTTTTTAAAAACGCCCAAGGAGAACAAGTGAAACTCTCTGTTGATGGAGGGGTACTTTTAATAAAGACCAACAATGGTTCAGCAAGGATAAAAACAATACCTCACGAAGAATTTCCTTACCTGACACCACCAAAAGAAGGGACACCCTTCACGCTTCCAAGAACAGCTTTAATTGAAGGAATACGATCAGTTTCATATGCGGCATCAGTTTCTACGATCCGACCTGAATTTTCAAGTGTTTTCATCACTCAAAAGGACGACTTCCTCACTTTTGTCTCAACAGATTCATTTCGGTTAGCGGAGAAAAAAATAAAGCACCAAGACCCTGGCGGAATCCCCGACACACTAATCCCTGCAAAAAACGCCTCAGACATTACCTATCTTCTTGAAACTATACACGAAGACAGTATCACCTGCTCGATTACCGAGTCTCAGATTCACATTGAAACCAAAGATACATCGTTTATGTCTCGTGTTATAGATGCACAATTTCCAGACTACGAGTCGATAATCCCAAAAAAACCAACCACCGAAGCACTTATCCTTAAGGAGGATCTATCTGTTTTGTTACAAAAAGCTAGAGCATTCGCTGGGCAAGAACAATATATTCAAGTTCATATTTATCCACAAAAAAAGATATACACAGCAACAGCACAGAGTGACTCAATTGGAGAGATGGATGAGCAGATGGAAGTGGCGGCCTCAGGGGAGGATGTTGATATCAAATTCAATATATCGTACATACATGACGCACTACAATCATTTGGTACTGATAGTGTAAAAATGAATTTTTTCGGGCAAGGTAAGCCGTTGGTTATGCAAGGAGCACCCAACACAGGGTTTACTTACCTTGTTATGCCTCTCAATCGTTAATATGAAGGATGTTAAAAGCCTCCTCTCCCGATTTCTTCTTTTTGTACCAATAGAGATAACTGTAAAAAAAACCGCTATTCAAGTGATTACAAAGGAGCTCTCACTAAAAAACATACCAATTGATGTAGAATACAAAAACAACATCGTTTTTCTAAAAGCGCCGCCAACAATAAAACACGCAATCTTCATTCAAAAAGAAAAGCTATTAAAAAAAATAAATGAAGAGATGAGAGGGGTCTCCGTTATAGATATTTGTTAGTGGTATTACAGCGATAAGGAGTGGAATGTTGGAATAGGCACAACCCCTCATTCTAAGATAAAGGCCTTTATTGTATTGAGAAAGATACGGTTTCTGAAATAACCCCAAACAACCCTTCTGCAACAACACGCAAGGTAGTAGGACCACTTGTTGTTGGTACAACTGAAAGACTGAAAGGCTCACCTTCTGAAGCCCCTAAATACACACCACCCAGAAAGAAGGAAACTTTTCTCATCTGATCACCAAACGAATTCTCTATCTTGAATGTAGTAGGGGTCCCACGCTCAATCACCATATTTGCCACTGGGAAAGATATTAACTTGGTAGGGGGGGTTGTTCGGTATTGTATAGCAGGTGTAGTGGTGGGGGTTGTAGACCCCAAGAATGCCCCACTCAGAGGACTACCTAGTATCCAATTCCTAACACCAAACTCCCACCGACTAAACTGCTGGTCTACCTGTGGGTTTACTGCAAGAAGACGAGGATTTTCCTTGTTTATAGAATAAAGGATTGAGTGTGGACCTACAGATGTCCAATCACCACGCAGTACTGGTGGCAGAAGGGATGTATCCTCGTTTTCCGGGGGAGGGAAGTTCTTTTGAGATGCGCGCTCAAGACTAAAACGCATAATCTCGTTCCATAAAGGAGCGATGATAAAACCAGCAACCTTTTTTTCCATAGGGGTGTTGTCGTTGTTGCCAGCCCAAGCTCCGAGTACTAAATCAGGGGTGTATCCGATAATCCATGCGTCTCGATAATCGTTTGTTGTGCCTGTTTTGACCGCAACATCAAATCCTGGGAAGTATAGGGATGAGTTAGAGCCGAATGCGCGAGTGCGTGCTTCGTTATCGGACAGAATATCAGAAACAGTTAGAGCGGTGTTGGTGGGGAGAATATCAGTGGGTACAGGATCAATAAACTCCTCAAGTACATCCCCCTCTTTATTTTCAATCTTAATAATAGGGGTTTTAGGGCTCATTTTTCCTTCATTTGCAAAAACCCCGTACGCACTTACCATTTCAAGGAGAGTGACTTCACCACCACCAAGAACAAGAGGGAGGCCGTAGTAAGATGAACGCTCAGTAAGTGTGGTAATTCCCATTCGTTGTGCCGCTTCAAGTGAGGGACCTACACCAACTAAGTACATTGTTTTTACAGCGGGAATATTGATTGATTGTGCGAGAGCATCACGGAGGGTGGTAGGTCCTCGAAAAACACCATCGTAGTTTTCAGGAGCATAACAATCAGTGTTGGTCTCGAGCACATCCTCAGGACAGTTTAAAGAAAACTGTGTTTTTACATCCCACACAACAGTTTCAGGTGTGTATCCTTTTTCAAACGCTGCGGCGTACACAAAGGGTTTAAAAGCAGAACCAGGTTGTCGTTTTGCAAGAGCCACATTAAACTTCCCATCAATAGCATCGTCAAAGTAACCTCGTGACCCCACCAAAGCAAGTATTTGACCAGTGTGTGGGTCGATAGCTACTACAGCGGCGTTTTCTGCGTTAAACTTTTTTTCGTTTTCTAGTGCGTGGCGAGACACCACCTCTTCCGCCCTCTGTTGTAAATCATTATCAAGAGTTGTTATGACTGAAAGACCACCCTCGTTCACCATTTCAACACCATATTTTTCCTCAAGATATTCACGCACATAAAATACAAAATGCGGGGCTTTTATACTGTTGTCGTCATGGGCAACAAACTCAACAACTTCTTTTTTAGCACCCTCATACTCATCAGCAGTAATAAAACCAGTCTCATACATGCGAGACAAAACAAGATCCTTGCGTTTTTCAAGTTCGTCGCGATGATTTCCCAAAGGGGAGTAATAGGTGGGTGCCTGGGGCAGAGCAGCTATATAAGCCGACTCTGCAAGCGAGACTTCGAAAGCTGTTTTACCAAAGAAGAATTTCGACGCTTCCTCAACACCATACACAGTCCCTCCATAAGGTGTTTCGTTGAGATAAATTTCAAGAATCTGGTCTTTGGTGAGAATCTGTTCAATTTTAAGAGAAAGAATCCACTCTTTAATTTTTCGGGTAATAGTTTTTTCCGAACTTAAAAGGGTATTTTTAACCACCTGTTGGGTGATGGTAGAGCCCCCTTGGCTAAACCGGCGGTCTTGTATATTCGTAAAGAGAGCGCGTAAAATAGCAGTCGGTTTTATACCCATGTGGTGATAGAACTCGGTGTCCTCAATCGCAATTGAAGCATTCCGGGTATTGCGGGATATATTCTCGAGAGAAACACGGGTTCTACGGATTGTTCCATGAACATCATACAAAAGTATTTTTCCTGTACGATCATATATTTTTGTCGATTCAGGAACCCGTCGTGTGTGGAACCCATCAACACTAGGGATATCTAAAGTGATGAGCCATAAAAAAATAACACCACCACCAAGTAGTAGTGAAAACAACCCTGTCAAGAAAAAAATACGAAAGAGGGATAGTGTGGTGCGCAGAAAATCCCATGTTTCGCGCGGGTGTTTAATTGCGTGAGCAACCTCACGCACGGTTTGCCGAGGCAACAAAGACATACATCAATAATGTGACAATACCACACACCTCACATTTTTCAATACTCCCGCAAAGAGGCTAGATGAGTAATGCCAATTGCTATAGCGTCATACTCGTCGTCTAAAAGAATAGGACTTGAAATTTTTATTAACTTAGGAACCATGGAGATAATTTGTTTTTTATCAGAACGGCCCCATCCGGTGACCGCTAGTTTTATTTCAGGAGGAGTGTACTCAGTGATAGGGAGGTGGGCCGATGTGGCGATGTACAAAAGCATACCCCGGACCTCTGCAACCTGCATTGCTGTTTTTTGGTTATTGGTTAAATAAATTTTTTCCAAAACAAAATGATCAGGTTTATGTTTTTGTATAGTAGCTGCGACCATATCACCAACAGATACAAGGCGACTGACATATGAATCCTTCCTACTTGTTTCGATGCAGTTTGAATAAATCAAGCTTACAACCCCACCTCTTCGTTCAAGAATCGCTACACCACACCGATCAAACCCGGGGTCGATTGCCAGGGTACGGACTTTTTTATAGTGCGTTGGTGTAGACATGTTGGACATCGTCATTATCTTCCAGGTCATCGATAAGTTTTTGGAGTGCCTCACTTTCAGTATCCTGGATAGTGGTGGTGGTTGTAGGGGTGTAGCTTCCATCAACAGCTTTGCTAAAAGCCCACAATGCAGATCCTTGGGTGGCAAGTGAACAGCTGTGTTTGGAAAGTATGATGCGGACATCTTGTGCGGTGCGATTCTTGTTGTCGGTGAGAGCTGTTACAATCACCGCGACACTTCCCGGTCCGTACACTTCGTAAGTAACCGGGTTATACGCAGTGGAACCTCCTGACTTTCCTTTAACAACAGCTCTCTCGATACTGTCTTTTGGCATATTCTCAGATTTTGCCCGCTCGATAATAGTACGAAGACCGGGGGAAGAAGTATCGCCACCGCAAGCCCGGGACTCAACAAGAATCAGTCGTGCATATTTTCCAAAAACCTTACTACGAGCAGCATCGGTAACCGCTTTCTTTCTTTTGATTTGCGCCCACTTCGAGTGACCGGCCATATCATTACAAAAGTGAAGGTTTCTTTTTACGAACACCAAGGTGTTCGTGCGCCTTGTTTGTCACCATGCGCCCGCGAGGTGTTCGTTCTATAAGACCTAATTGCATAAGAAAAGGTTCGTGCACCTCCTCTACAGTACCTTCTTCTTCAGAGAGCGCAGCGGCGATAGTAGAAAGACCAACTGGCCCACCTGCGTATTTCTCTATAATTACCAAAAGGATGTCACGGTCGTGCTGGGTGAGACCAAGGTGGTCTATCTTTAAAAGTTCGAGTGCCGACCGTGTGGTATTTGTCGTCATTTCGGATTGTTGCATTTGTGCATAGTCGCGACAGCGTTTTAAAAGGTAATTCGCTGTGCGTGGAGTTGCCCGGCTTCTTTGCGCAATTTCAAAAAGAGACTCGATGGGCGCTTGTATACCAAGGACATCAGAAGAGCGTTTCAAAATCTGCGCAATTTCATCTGTGGAATAAAAAGAAAGACGAAAGGTTCCTCCAGAAAAACGAGATCGTAGCGGCGCAGACAAGAGTGATATGCGTGTAGTTGCTGCAACAAGGGTAAAAGGAGGGAGTTCCAACTGGACTGTTCGCGCCGAAGGCCCTTTACCTATAACGATGTCCAAAACACCAGATTCCATAGCAGGGTACAACACTTCTTCAATGGTCTTGTTGAGTCTGTGGATTTCGTCAATAAAAAATATGTCCCCGGGGGATAGGTTGGTCAAAATAGCCGCTAAATCACCAACGCGCTCTATGGCAGGTCCTGATGTTTGTTTTAAGGCTGACCCAATCTCATGTGCCATAAGGTGGGCAAGTGTGGTTTTACCAAGCCCTGGTGGACCATACAAAAGAACATGTTCAGGTTGATCGCCGCGTTCTTTGGCGGCACCAATAAGTACGCGCAAATTCTGTTTTATTGTCGTTTGGCCGACATAGTCGTCCCACGCAGAAGGCCGCAGTGTTTGGTCGAGAGAGCGGTTGTGGGTAGTGGATGAAAGTGTCTTTTTAGCGACCATACAAAGGAAGGTATTGACATTATATGTTATACATGATATACTCTCCTAGGTAATAGTAGCACACTAAGAATAACGACAGAGCAGTAAAAATAGAAAAACCAAAGCATTCTAAACAGTGTCTTTTGGACGAGGCTCACAGATCTCTCAACAATGGAGGGTTTTCCCAGGGACGGTGGCGGTATATCCGCCCCGTGCGGATATCACGGCTCCCATCCCCAGGTGCGAACCCGTCTTTCAATACCCATTGGAGGCATTGTTGAGAGATCTGTGCTCCCCAAGCAAGGTCTTGTGGTACTCACCCTGTTGCATAGAGGCTTTTCAGCAAAAAAATACAACACACAGGGTGGGGGAAGGTTTTGTACAAGATTTCTCTACTCCTTTCGCGAAGATAACACCCACAGACCAAAAGAAAACTCTTGACAGAGTGACAGGCAACACAAGAGAGATGTGCGCAAACCAAGGACGAGCCCTAACTTTTTGGGTTCAAATCTTCTTCAAGGTCTACTGTACGACCCACTTCGTCAAGAGAGGTTACACCTTTCAGTACTTTCACGGCGCCATCCTGTGCCATGCGTCTGATTTTCTGACGACGCGCATCTTTCCATATCTCCCGTTCGCTCGAAGTAGAGCGCACGGTGTTTTCCATCTGCGCATCCATCAAAATCGCTTCAACAATAGAAATTCGCCCCTTATAACCAACCCCACGACACTTCTCACATCCTTTCGGGAGCCACATGGTGTCTTTGTTCTCAGGCATATCCTCAGGGTGGGGAATTTCAAAAAGAAGCTTATCCATAGTTTCTCGCTCTTTGCCGTCAATTGGGTGTGGCTCACGACACTCTTTGCATAACCGACGCACCAAGCGTTGGGCCATCGCCACAATAACTGACGAGCCGAGGATTTCAGCC
The DNA here is from genome assembly GCA_038064835.1 of Patescibacteria group bacterium. Lineage (GTDB taxonomy): Bacteria > Patescibacteriota > Minisyncoccia > Phycocordibacterales > UBA2100 > JACQKA01. The sequence goes on along the minus strand of JBBTSD010000008.1, from coordinate 26,512 downwards.
TGGATACCCATATCTATAAGGCGAGGGAATGTGCCCGCAGCGTTGTTTGTGTGGAGTGTCGAGAAAACCAAGTGACCGGTAAGGGCGGCTTGGACGGCGGTGGTCGCCACCTCACCATCACGGATTTCACCCACCATGATTACATCAGGGTCTTGGCGCAAAGTACTACGCAAACCCTGCGCGAAGGTGTAATTTTTTGATACTTGTGTTTGCACAACACCTGCGAGGTGATATTCGATAGGGTCTTCAATTGTCACAATTTTAATTTCGGGTTTGTGAACCGCGCGTAAAAAAGCATACAATGTCGTGGTTTTTCCTGAACCTGTTGGACCAGTATTCAAAATCATTCCGTTAGGTCGGTTGATTTGATGCATAAACATAGCCATCAGATAGTTGTCGAAACCAAGCACGTCCAGTGGGAGAGCGATAGTGGTAGGGTCAAGAACACGCATCACGATCGTTTCGGCGTAGTTCCCTGGTAGGATTGAGGTACGAATTTCGATTTCTTTCTGGTTGACCACGATACTGAAACGACCGTCTTGCGCCATGTTCTTGATATTGAGCTTTAACCCAGAGAGGAGCTTAAGACGAGATGCCACCATGCCGTATGTCAGGTGGTCGAAGGTCAGGATTTCCATAAGAACACCGTCCAGACGGTAGCGCATGCGCACACCACCATCTTCAGGCTCAAGGTGCACATCAGATGCGTTCAGTGAAAGTGCTCCTGACATGATGATTTCCAAGACTCGGGACACACGATGTGTGTCCTTGCTTTTTATTGCCTCGGTCACATGCCCGGAAACATCCTGGACAGTCTTAAGTTCCGCAAGCATTTTTTGTATAGAGTCGTTTGAGAGTGTCAGGACTCCCGCCTCTGTTTCGGTCGCGTATGAGAGGTCGTGGTATCTGTCCCATGCATGTTCGAGGGATGCGCGAGAAACCATAAACACTCGGACTTGGTACCCGAGTTTCTCTAGGTTTTTTACCTGAACCACTGTGTCAGCTCGACCTGGTGCACGGACAGCCACGAATAGACGCTTCCCAATTTTTCTAAACGGGGCAATCTCCGCTGAGCGGGCATCAGGCTCTGCAATAAGTTTCAAAGAATCAGTATCAATAGATTTACTGGTGAGATCAGCATACTCAACACCATATTTTCCTGACAGTACTTTCGCCAGTTCCTCCTCCTCGCGTCTGTGTAGCACCTCAAGGCGCTCATCACTTTTTTGGTCATGAAACTGCGTGGTCATTGGTCGTTATTCTAGCATGGGGTTTCTCAAAGCCCGGAAAGAGGAGATGCTTGCAAAATATGCAAAAGGTGGTATAATTCCAACAGAGGGGTGAAAATCCCCTGAATACAAGGAAACGAACGAAAGAAAGGTAGGTGAGGCATGGCCTCAATCCGGGCTTGGTTGCTTCTTGTTATCTCGACCGCTCTTGCCTATGGGGTGCTGATTGCGGCAATCTGGCAGGATGCCGGAACCGTAAACAGGGCGCTCGAAGCGCTTGACTTCGTTCCCGGTACTCTTAGGGGCGCTGGCGTGCCACCCACCTACATGGTCTTCGTCAACCTCTTCCTGGGGTCGATGACCATATTGGTGCTACTGGCCACGGCGGCGTCCAGGTTTACCCTGGCACTGCTTTTGGGAGGGCATGCGGGCGGGAACAGGGTTGTGTCCGCAGTCTCGGCAACAACCACATACATTGCCGCGGTTGTGCTTGGGTACACGATCCTTGTTCTGGTTGCGGTGTGGCACCCTGCGACCCTGAACGCAGTAATCGAGTGGGCCAAAGACATCCCAAAAACGCTTCAGTTGCCACACAATTGGCGATTGTGGGCACGGCTCCTGGCCGAAGGACCACTCACCACACTTGTCTTCATTGTTGCCGCCCGGGGAGTAATCTCGTTCACGAGAATGCTCTTTAGGCGCGGTGAGGACGAGTGACCGTCGACTGGGGCCACGAACACACCAGTGTTCGTGGCCCCATCTTTTTGTTAGTGTGTGGGGTATTCCTATGAAAAAAACAATAACATCGGTCGAGGAAATGGGTGTGTTTGTCAATGAGTTTCTTACGAAGATTGGTCCTGGGTCACAAGCTGTTGTTGTGGGTCTCTCCGGAGACCTTGGTTCAGGCAAGACTACTTTTGTACAAGGTGTCGCGCGTGCATTAGGTGTCACTGAGTATGTGACAAGCCCCACATTTGTTATACAAAAAACATACACACCACAAAAACAATTCAAGAAACTAATTCATATAGATGCGTATCGAATTACCAACAAGGAAGAACTCTCTGCACTGCGTTTTCAAGAGACAGTGACGAGCCCTAACACACTTATTTTTGTCGAGTGGCCTGAGCGAGTGGGGGATGTTCTACCACCCGACATCAAACACCTTTCTTTTTTGCTTGTAAATGAAGAGACTCGCATTGTTGATGATGGTGCTTGAAAAAAAGAAGCAACACTATAAGGTGTTGCGAGGAGAAAGAATGGAGATACCGCATGAGACAAGAGTTGAACTCCCGTATCACCGGGTGTGTGCGGGGTATGCGAATGGGAGGTTTGCTTGTCGGAGCTCACAAACCACCATTGATGGTTCCTGTTGCGATCATCCGACTGATTCAGGATGGCGGGACGAACTATGCGGCCTTGTGGAACGACTGTCGCGCTTTACAAAAAACAGATAGCGTTACTATACACACCGCTATCGCACACTTCTCGCTCGCCTGTGTTTTGCAGTGGGCACTCACCGAAAACGAGCCGGCCCCACCAGATGTCTTGTTGGGGATGTTGAGCGTGGTGATTACACGCACAGCACTTGTTGAGGTTGCGGAGCGTGTTCGTGTGAATACTGTATCCGAGCAACTTGCAGCTATACCCGAGCATTACCATGATGTGGCGCTGTTGCGGCGGGTGGCGGGCGCACTGCTTCCTGTAGGTCTCTTTATGAGACACGCACATCCACAAGGATTCAATGATTGTCTTTTCGAGTCGTCACCTGCCGAGAGTGGAGGTCTTGCCTGTATGGCTACAACAGGAGCGCTTATCGGCGCGTGGGTGGGTGCTGGTGGCATACCACACGACTGGGTTTCTGAAATACCAAAACTGCCTGGTGAAGATGGGTCTCTAGATGAGTACATAAAAACATAGTGACTAATACCATCTCCAACTAACCCCTTCCGCCCAAGTGGTGAAAATAGGGGCTACAGCTCGGAGAAAAAAGTTCAATGTATCTGCTGATATATTTCACTTTTTTCCCCATCGCTTCGCCGCCAATTTTCACCACTTAACGGAACGCTTTAGTTGTCGATGGTATAACAAGCCGGCGCATGCCGGCTTTCTTTGTACAAAAACAAAAAAGACACTGTGGTACAGTGTCTCTATGGGAAAAAAGGAAGGACAAAAACGACTAGTGCTTCTTGATGCGCATGCCATTATTCACCGTGCATACCACGCTCTTCCCGATTTCAGTTCAAGTAAAGGGGAACCTACAGGGGGGTTGTACGGTCTCTCAGCGATGTTGATGAAACTTATCGACGAGCTGAAGCCCGATTACATTGCCGCCTGCTTCGACCTCCCTGGGCCCACGCATCGCCATGATGTGTATGAGGGGTATAAAGGGACGCGCACAAAAATAGATGAAAACTTAGTGCTCCAAATCAATCGTGCGCGAGATGTGTTCGCCGCGTTTTCGATTCCTATTTACGAAGCACCAGGATTTGAGGCTGATGATGTGTTGGGTACCATCACCGAACAATTCAAACAACAAAAAAATCTGCAGATTGTGATTGCATCAGGCGACATGGATACCCTCCAACTTATCGACGGAGAGCGAGTGGTGGTGTTTACCTTACGCAAAGGTCTTTCAGACACAGTAACTTATGATGAAAAAAAAGTACTAGAACGGTTTGGATTCGGGCCAGAAAAAATTCCTGATTACAAAGGTCTGCGTGGCGACCCTTCGGACAATATCCCCGGCATCAAAGGTATTGGCGAAAAAGCGGCAACCGAACTCATTCTTGCGTTTGGTAGTGTCGCACAGATGTATGACGCAATAAAAAAGAACCCCGACATTTTCCAAAAGAAAGGAATCAAACCGCGTGTAGCAACATTGGTGACTGGGGGGGAAGACGACGCTGTTTTTTCTACGATGCTTGCCACTATTCGGCGGGATGCCCCCATCAATTTTACGCTCCCCAAAAAAGAGTGGCGGGAAGAAGTAGATCTCAATGTCTTGTTGGTGTTGTTTGACGAACTGGAGTTTCGGACACTTGGTGCGCGAGCGAAATCCTTGTTTCATGGTGGTGGGGAAGAGGTGAAAGAAGAAGTGCCCACCACACCAGCCGATCCGCAAAAAGTGCAGGAGGCCACAATCGCGTTATGGCTCCTCTATTCCGACACCACAAACCCTGACGAAGACGATGTTCTGCGCGTTACAAGAGCTGCTACTATCGATGAGGCACATACCAAACTCATAGCACAACTTGGTGAAACGGGGCGACTGCGGGAGGTTTTCGAATATATCGAATTGCCGTTAGTACCTATTATAGAAAAAATGCACACAGACGGAGTGAAACTAGATACGGCATATCTGAAAAAACTCTCCGACGAGTACCATAAAAAACTCTCGACACTCGAGAAAAAAATCACTGCACAAGTTGGTAAGGAGTTCAACATAAATTCACCCGCACAACTCGCCGAGGTGCTTTTTGTTGATATGAAACTGAGTATTCCTCGGCATAAAAAAACAGCGTCAGGTCGACCATCAACTCGTGAAGCAGAGCTCGAAAAACTAAAAGGAGCACATCCAATAATCGAAGATATTCTTGCGTATCGAGAATTGCAAAAATTACTCTCGACATACATAGACAGCTTACCCACACAGGTGGGTGACGACGGGAGGTTGCACGCACGCTTCTTGCAGGCGGGTACTACTACTGGGCGCATGGCATCGCAAAATCCGAACTTACAAAATATCCCTATCCGGAGCGAGTATGGTAGTCGCATCAGAAGCGCCTTTGTTGCAGAGAAGGGGTGGACACTGCTCGCGATGGATTATTCGCAAATCGAATTGCGTATCGCGGCAGGGCTTTCCGGAGACGCAAAGTTGGTAAAGATTTTCCAAGACGGTGGCGATGTGCATCGTGCGGTCGCCGCAGAGGTGTTTCGAGTGGCACCACAAGATGTGGACCCCGAGATGCGACGCCGTGCAAAAATAATCAACTTCGGAATAATTTACGGAATGGGGGTTAATGCTCTTCGAGTGAATTTGGGAGAAACTGTTTCCCGCGAAGAAGCGTCAGGGTTTCTCACAAACTACTTCGATCGCTTTTCAGGGCTCGCTGCGTTTCTTGAAAAAACAAAACAGGATGCGGCGCGGAAAGGGTATACCGAAACTTTGTTTGGTCGTCGTCGTGCGTTTTCTGGATTCCAGTCGTCACTGCCTCATATCCGTGCGCAGGCAGAACGGATGGCTTTGAATGCGCCTGTTCAAGGGACGGCGGCAGACATCATAAAAAAAGCAATGAGTGCGAGTCATGCGTGGCTGACTGCAGAGAAGTTGATTGATGGCGCGCGACTACTTATGCAAGTACACGACGAACTCGTCTATGAAGTGCGCGAAAAAGACATGGTGCGTGTTGCGGAGGGGGTCATGTCGATTATGGAGGCGGTTGTGCCGCCTAAAGATTTGTCGGGCGTGCCGATTGTTGTGGATGGTGCGCAAGGTGGTCGGTGGGGAGATATGGAGGATATCAAACGCTAATATGTTGTATTTATTCGAAGGGAACGATATATCGGTCGTGCGAGCAAAAGCTCACTTGCTTGTAAAAAAATTACTGGCTCGAGAACCATATGCATCATATACAGCGCTCTCATACGAAAGTGATCCATCACTTCTTCCATCCACTCTTTCAGCACAAGGTCTTTTTTTTGCGAAACAGGTTGTTTATATAGAAGACGATGGCGATAGTGACATTTTTTCAGAAGCTATCACTAAGTATTTGGAAGTAATGCATCATGCACCGCATGTATTTGTTTTGTGTGCGACAGGAAAAATGTCTTCGTTGCAAGAAAAGGCAAAAAAACACGCCGACAAAACCGAGTCACACAACGCGCTGGTAGCAAAAGGAGAGGGGAAGCCAGATTTCAAAATGACAGATTCCTTTGCTCGGGGTGACGGTTTGGGCGCGTGGGTCCATTTCATGAAAGCCTATAGTGGTGGTGCGTCGGCCGAACAACTGCACGGCCTTCTTTTTTGGAAGGCGAAAGACACCACTTTAAAACACTCGACCACTCGATCTGTTCAGACAGTAAAGGACCTGGCGATACTTCCCTATGTGACACGGCGCCAGGGCACAGATCTTTCCGTAGCGCTAGAAAAATTCCTTCTCGCCACCTTCTAAAACACTCAACTGTGAACAAGTGATTGCCACTCATCTCTAACAGCGTACGATAGGGGCATGAGTCTTCCTGTGTTATTGAACAAAAGCAAGAAAATTATTTTTTTACTAATGGGGACTGGCCTCCTTGTGGTCATGGTTTCTGCCATGCTTCCCACAACAACAAGTGCGGTGGGGATGTGTCCCTGCTGTGAAATACCAAAGAAATGTCCACAAAAGTGTCCGCCATGTTTCGACCTCAAATGCAAAGGAATCTGTTTACCAGGACCAGGCGGTCCCCAACAATGTAAAGGAATTGGCTGTAGTCAGGGCGACGGGACCATGGATATGGCGGGGGGAATGCCCCCGATGCTCCCCATGATTATGCCGCCAATGAAGATGCCCTCAATGATGATGATGCCGATGGATATGAACCCTAACAATGCTTCATCTAGCGACAGGTTTGCGCCCGCAAGTCCACTGGGTGACTTTTTCGACACATCTTCGGACAGAAATGACGACGCGAATCAACCCGCGACAAATCCTGTTGCCGATATAGCAAGCGACATTATTTCGTTCTTTGGGGTCGCTACACCCGCTGCAGACCCGCAACCAGCAGGTGTGCCTGGTGACCGCGCATCCTCTACAGGAAACCCCTCTTCTTTTGACTTGGATGGAGATGTTGTGGAAACAGCGAGTGGTATAACTGTGCGCACACGGGGGACCGATGCTACAACCAATACAGGAGTCGCGGGTTTTTTCGGGCGGTTCTTTACGGGGGGTGAACGGGTACAACAGGCACAAAACCAAAACAACGCATTCTTCGGGCGTATTTGTATCGCGCGACCGTGGCAGGCAAGTTTCGTGGCTCGTATCTTTTCAACCAGCTTTTTTGACTCACTTTGTGAACGCCGTGGTTACACAACAAGAACTGCAGCTATACCAACGCAAGCGACTCCTCCTGCCACAAAACAAGTTGGAGTTGCTGAGCTTACTTGCACCGAGCGTGTATCAATCGGAGATAGTGCGACAATTTCATGGAAGTGTCCGCAGGGGTCACAGAGCTCCGCGACGGGATTTGACACAAAGGGTCGCGCAGCAGGGAGCGTGACACTGCAGCCTACCGATACAACAACCTACGCGCTTCGGTGTGCCAACGGTGCGCGGGCAAGTTGTACCGTTGTGGTGGGCAAGCCAAGTGTTCAGGTTGTTGCCCACCCAGCCCGTGTACAGCTTGGTGCACGAGCAAAGATATACTGGACTAGCGAAGGTGTGGTGGAGTGCACAATCACGGGGCCAAACCTAAAAGAACGAGGTCCTCGAGGAGCTGCAACCACTGCCGCGATTCTCGATGCTGCAAAATTCACCGCGACCTGCGACGCTGGTGGGGGGAAGACAGTCACCGATTCAGTGATTGTTGATGTGGGTATATGAAAATCATTATCACCAGCGCGCTTGTGATGGCGATGTATGTGGGGTCTGTTGGTGTGGTTCTGGCCGCACCAATTCCGGGGTCGCAATGCTCTAATAGATCCAATGAAGGAATGGAATGCTACGACCAAGAAGGGGGCTCTGCGTTTCGAAGGGATATAAAAGCGAAATGTATCCGCGGAGTATGCCAAGGGCAGAGTGCCAGAGATGCTGGCGGGGCAATGAAAGGTCTTACTGATGCGCTCGGGCTTCTGAATGGTATTTTGGGACTCGCAAATAACCTCAAGAATCTCTTTGCAAAACCACCAACACCACCTGGTGCTCCACCACTTACTGCGGGTGGCCTCACTTCAGATTCAGGTGCCAATTTACAACCATTTGCTCCAGCGAACCCAATACCAACAGGGTCAAGTACTCCTACAATTTATGACGCTGCAGATTCAATCCCTGCCGACAGAATTACCGAAATTCTTGGAAATGAACCAGAGGACAACTCCGACTTTCTTAATGCGGTTGCGAGTCAACTTGGTGAGCTCAATAAAGATGTGTCAGAGGTGACTGCTGGGGTGGGAAACTCAGATGTGGGTGTTATCCCAATCACCACTGATCCGGCGGCGCGTGCACGGAGTGAGCTTCGAAAGGTACTCGACGGTGTGACGCTCGAAACAGTTATTGAGGAAAGAAACAAAAACACAGAGATTGGGGGTTTCTATGGTGTGACAAGGTCGAGTGCTCGAAGTGGCACAACACCCACCTCATTGGTGAGTCGTATGTGTGTAAACCGTCCATGGGCAACAGGAATTATTTCCCGACTGATAGCGGCATCCTTCTTTGATAATCTTTGTGCACGATGGGGGTATCAGGTGGGTCAGCAGGCACCACCACCACCACAAAAGCCAATCGACCTTACAAAAACCGAACGCACTGTTCTCGAACGCGCTGTGGCGAGTCGCGACACAGAAACGCCGAAAAAAGAGCGAGGTATTACTTGCGCGCCCGCTGTGGCTCGAGCTGGAGTAGAAGCCGTTCTTGAGTGGTCTTGCGCGCCCGCAGAGCTTGCGCAGACCAGTGGTTTTCGTACTAATAAACAAGTGAAAAAACTGCAAATCGTTCCCGAAAATACAGGAGTCTACGGAATAAAATGTTCTGACGGATTTACTGACACTTGTGAAATTGAAGTCATCCGTCCACGAGTGGCTATATGGTCTGAGCCAAAAGAAGTAGGTTTGGGCGCCCGCGCGATTGTGTATTGGAATACCGAAGATGTAAAAGAAGGATCGTGTAAAGTTACAGGGCCAAGTTTCTCTGAGACTGGGCTGTATGGTGGGGCGTCAACTGTCGCAATCAATGACCCAAGTACATTTACTATCGAATGTACCGCGATAGACGGGACACCCGAGAAAGCGCAAACCACCGTAGAGTTGTCGTTGTAGAGTTGTCGACAAAACGCCTGATTACTACCTACCAAACCAATAAATAACCGCGACTCCTAGAAAAACAAGAACACCGCCAAGTGCCACACCTATAGTTAACTGCATTTCTCGGAAAAGAATATATGCAAACAAAGCGGTAAAGAGGGGATAGGAAATCTCAATAAGCCCCGCGAGTGTTGCGTTCTTCCCTGCGATCGAAAAACCGATAAATAACTCAGCGATAGCAAAAGTAATGGTTCCGGCCACCAAGAGCCACATCAGATGCCGGGAGGCGATAATGGTTTGGACATCAGCTTTGAGAGAGCCGGTAAAAAAAGCGATGAGCCCTATAATGATGGAGATGGCAAAAGCATGAATCGCAATAGTGGTTGGGACGGATATATACTTTAAAATCTGTCCGTTAAAGACATAAGTAATACCCCAAAACATCGAAGCGCCGGTTGCAAGTAAAAGCCAGATTTGATCGTTCATATTCAGTGTATTGTACAACATCGATCCTTTTCAGTCGTGGCGCCATTTGGGTTGGCTAAGGTATGAAATTAACTGAAGATCCACACATCTGTCATGTCGTCACAAGTATTTTTCCTGACGGAAAAATCTCGCGACCCCGCCTCGCGGTTTTTGCCTTCTCGTTATACTCGAAACAAAAACATCACTCCGGCTCGGACATGTACCGAAAAACAGTGCGCAGGTACTGTTTTTCTGTCATGTCCGCCCAGTAGGACTCGGTCACGAATAATTTCCCTGACAGGAAATTTTCGCTACCCCGGCTCGGTATTTTTGCCTCCTCGTTTCACTCGGAACAAAAATATACCTGCGCCTTTCGAGTCCTACCCGCGATGTGCGCAGGCACATCGCTTGGGCGGACACTCGCTTCACTCGTGTCCGCCCACCAGGACTCGAACCTGGGACCCACTCCTTAAAAGGGAGCTGCTCTGGTACTGAGGTGAATGTCATGTCCGCCCACCAGGACTCGAACCTGGGACCCACTCCTTAAAAGGGAGCTGCTCT
>JBBTSD010000008.1:0-16158 GCA_038064835.1 Patescibacteria group bacterium | reverse complement strand
TGTCCGCCCACCAGGACTCGAACCTGGGACCCACTCCTTAAAAGGGAGCTGCTCTACCAACTGAGCTATGGGCGGATTTCCCGCACTGTACCACATGTTTTTACTTTTACAGCGGCATGTCAAATGCGAATGCCCCGGCGCCAGTTACCAGGAGGGATGTGCACATGGCGAGTACAAGCCACGCCGTGCTCGACGCGTAGGGGCGTATTGCAGGGCGAGCAAGCCATATAATACTCAAAAATATTCCCAAAAAAGCACCGGCTTGCAGGTAGAATCCTGCTGCCAAAGAAAGTGCTGTGAGAGTTTCGACAGAAGATAAGAAATATAAACGAGAGCCAGTTTTTATATGTACATGCTCATAAGCCGCAAGTGCAAACACCACAGCAACGCTGACGCGAATCAAAAAAGCTCCAACCGGCGCGAGATAAAGCAATTCCGGGAATAGGGTGAATGGCATGGGCACACTGTACCATGCGTGATAGGGTGCATTCGTGGTATCCAGAAAAGAAATTGCGCTCGTGCTTCACAATATACGAAGCGCTCACAATGTAGGATCGCTTTTTCGTACTGCCGACGCTGCTGGCGTTTCTAAAATTGTTATTAGTGGGTACACACCCGCTCCTCTTGATGAATTTAAACGCACGCAAAAAGATATTGCAAAAACAGCACTTGGTGCTGAACAAACGGTTGCATGGGAACTGTCTCGCGGGAACATAACAAAGCTTCTGAAGGTATTAAAAAAAGAAGACTGGTGGGTGGTTGGGGTAGAGCAAGACTCTCGTGCTGTTGATTTCAAAAAATATAAACCCACTAAAGAAAAATACGCCATCATTTTAGGTAATGAAGTTCGTGGTCTTTCAAAACAGGTTCGCGATTCGTGTGACGACCTTGTTGAAATTCCGATGCGAGGAAAAAAAGAGTCTCTGAATGTGTCGGTGGCTGGCGGTGTGGTGTTGTACGGAATATTTGGTGGTAATTAGCTAGTACCGCCAGACATCAACGGTGCGTCCCTCGCGGTCAAGGAGGCGAATAGTACCCGAACCTTCCCAAAGAAGTGCTGGTTGACCAAGGTAAATGCGCCAGCGCGGGCTTAAAAACGAAGGGCGCCAACGGTTGCGCGCCACACATCCGTTGTAGGTAAGTTCGTTCCGCACAAACGAGTAACATGCAGATGAGACAGGAGAAGGAGGGACGCCGATAAAGAAACTACAACGAGGTATTGTTTCCACAAATGCCCGGCACGACTCATCTGCAAAATACTCAGTGCCCAACTCTGCGAGTGGATTCGGACATCGCTCTTCAATCGAAGGGATGAATGTCTGAAATTGCGAGAGGTGTCCGGTGCATGTGTTTTCGCGGAACGAGGTACCCACTGGCGAGACGCCGGTGGTGATAACCGCTTCGGCCCCCCGTTCGAGAGTTATGTCTCCGAATGTGGGGATGGTACCCATCTCAAAAATACGAGTACCTACAGGCAGGCGCACACGGGCACCATCAGTCGTTCTTTGAAGCGACCAGCCGGTTACATCAATAGGAGCAGTAGCTTCGTAGTCGACACCAATAACCACATATTCTTGACCTGCTTGGAGAGCAGATGTTTGCGCATCTAAAATATGAACATGTTCTCGGTGGGGAGATAACTCACCTAACACACGCGCCTCAGAAAGCTTTGTGCGCATCTCGTCGTACGAACGCTCTAGGGAAAGTAGTTCTTCGGCAACATCAAGATTTTCACTACTTGCTTCTTCGGTGTCGCTCCAGGTGTAGTTGCTCACTTCGTCAGGAAGGTCAGGTGTCGCGGGAAAAGGGAAAGGAAGCCCGGTTGTGGTCGTGGTCGATTTGTTAGGTGTGCTTGTGGCAAACAGCGGGGTGAAGGGGTTGTTGAAGAACTCTGTGCGTCTTGCGATTTCCGCACCCGAGCCACTCAGGCGAAACCCGAGTGCTGCAATGAGAAATATAAGAATGAAAACAATCAGTAATTTCTGGAGCATGTATCTAGTATATGCCACTACGGAGTGGTCATAAATCGTTTTCCGTCGACAACAGCTCGTAATTCCTCGGCAACAACCACGGCGTCGCTCCAAGGGATTGAAGTTCCGCCAGCCCCTCGTATTGAAGGGTCGGTTCCTTTGCCTGTAATGAGAACGGCGTCGCCTGGGTTTGCCCGATGTAGCGCTTCGCGGATAGCCGCGCGCCTATCAAGAATGACGGTGGGGGTGCGCTTCATGCCAGACGCCATAGATTGGAGGATGGACGCAGGGTCTTCGTCGTACGGATCTTCGTTTGTAAGAATCACTTCCGCGCATCGAGTATCAGCAACCTCCCCCATTTTTGGCCGTTTCCAAATATCGCGTCCACCACCAGTGTTTCCCAAAACGCAAATAAGTCGTTTTGGTGCATAGGCATCGTACAGAGCAGAGAGGGAATCTGGCGTATGTGCGTAATCAACTACCGCGCTGAAATCTTGGCCGGCCTTGATCTCTTGTGCACGACCAGGTATTTCGGTTACCTGGTCAATTCCTCGAGCGATAACATCGGCCTGTATCCCAAACGCATGGGCAACAACTGCTGCCGCGACTGCATTGCGTAATGAAAAGTCACCCGGAAGGTGTACTAAGATCTTCTTGTTGTTAAATGTAAATGTCCCTCCATTTGAATCGGCGTGATAAGGCGTTACCTGGGCAAGTGAAAAAGGGGCTGGCATGTCCACAGGAAGGGAAAGAAATTGGGCGCCAAAAGCGTCTTCAGCATTCGCTACCATTATGCGTGGGCGTTTTGGTGATCGGACGAGTGCTCGCCCAATATCCATCTTGGCGTTCGCATATGCCTCAAAAGATCCATGTGACTCAATGTGCTCGGGCGAGAGGTTGGTGAATACAAGAGCATCGATATCAATAAAGCGATGGCGATGTTGTCGTGCGCCCTCGGATGTCATTTCCATAACAAGCACCTGACATCCTGCGTCTGCAGCCTTCGCAATAAACATTTGCAAGGTAAAGCGCCCGGGCATGCTCATGCGGCGTGTGTTTTGTTTTGAGTCCGGCCCCACCTTCATACGAATCGTATTTGATAACGCTGTTGTGTAGCCAGCTGCTTCAAAAATTGCGTTGATAAATTCTGTAGTGCTTGTTTTTCCCTTGGTGCCTGTAACACCGATAACAATCAAGCGCTTGGAAGGGAAGAGGAGAAAGAGAGCGGATACGAACGCAAGGAACCAGTGATAAAAATGTATAACAAATAGCGGGGTGAAAGCTCTGATGTTTTGTTTCAGTTCGTACAACATATTATTTTCTTCCACCAAGCACGCGGAGCGCCTCGCGCAAGCGGCTGTTTTCACCAGTCACGGTTTCAGGGACACACTTAAGCGCCTCGCGCCCTTCCGGTATCGAGTAGCCGAGTGTCGTGAGCGCTTCAAGTGCGCCCGCGTCTCCCTCGGGGGCGTGTGTCAGGATACCCAAACTATCCATCTTATCCTTCAGTTCGATAACAATTTTCTCTGCGGTTTTTTTACCGATACCTGAAAGCGCAGTGAGATACGAAGCCTTGCTGTCGTTTACTGCGGTCACTATTGTTTTGACTCCTGCAAGCGAGAGAATTGAAAGTGCTGACTTTGGGCCAATACCAGAAACAGACAGAAGGAGATGGAATACGGTACGCTCAATTTCAGAAGTGAAGCCATACAAATCAAGTGCATCTTCGCGCACAACAAGATGAGTGAGAAGGGATGTCTTCGTTCCTTCGTGAAGTGATGTGAGGGTGGCGGGCGTTGCGGATACTTTGTACCCAACACCATGCACATCGAGTACTAGTACATTTCCAGAAACAGATACGACCACGCCGGAGAGCTGAGAAATCATGCACTTATGATAGCACCTCAGCTTCTTGGGACAGGGGCTTGTCGTATGGGGGCTTTTAATGTAGGATGCGCGCCATGGCAATCATAGAATCAGCAAAGAAAGCAAACCGACAGGCAATTCGCCGTGGGGTGTATAACGCCCGTCGCGAGCGCGCCTACAAATCGGCTCTCAAGGAATACCGTGCCCTTCTTGTTAAAGGGAGTACTGCCGAGGCGGTAAAAATGGTCCCAACCCTCTTTATGGCGCTCGACAAAGCAGTCAAGCGGGGAGTCATTAAGAAAAACACCGCGTCACGCCTAAAGTCTCGGCTTACCAAATCTCGCTAAAAGAAAACCGCCCCGCTCAGGGGTGGTTTTCTTTTACGGGTATTGAAGACCGGTAGACCCAAACGCGCCCCAGCGAATCACCGAACATTCTTAATCAGTTCGAATACCTTTTCGATTTGTAACGACAAGTCCGCTTTCGAAGTGTCAACAGTAGCCAGAAAATCAAAGTCTGTATTTTCTGCCCCCCTCCTTTCTTTTTGTCGGAAATAGTTTTCTACTGCCTCCTCACCATCCCTGAATAGCCATGTGTGCTTATAGTTTCGTAATTTGTTCAATATAAAACTTTCTGGTGGGTTAATATGGATCCAAAATACTTTCGCACCTACTTTTTCAGCAAGTGCAACAATCATGTCTTTTGTTTTTGGATTTCCACAATCTGCATCAAACGCAAGACTGTGTCCTTGTGTCGCGAGCTCCTCCGAAAGAGGTTTGACTATTTCCATTAACTGATTGTAGTCCCTACCACACTCTTTAAGGATGTGTCTCACCTCGTCACTCGAAATTCGTACGAGAGACAACTTCTCCGACAACGGCTTCATTACAGTGCTTTTACCTGCACCGACTAAACCAACAGAACAGAGAAAAATTTGGTGAGAGGCGCCTTTCCTTCGGAGTGGTAACTTGAGTGCGGCTTTATACCTTTCTCTGATCGAGACAACCTCTTCAAGGGTTAGTTTCATAAACCAATTATGCAAAAATGGCTCTAGTTTGACTTGGTGCCCTCGGCCAGAATCGAACTGACATTACAAGCTCCGCAAGCTTGCGTCCTATCCATTGAACGACGAGGGCAATACCGCGGACTGTACCACACACCTCTGTTTTTTCAAAAACGCAACATTTGTATATAAACAAATACAGGTGTATTTTTTGTTATAGTATGGAATACATGTTGCGGTTAAGGGTTTCTCTTGTCAGTTTTTTATGCACCATGTTTCTTGCACTGAGCGCGCTCTTTCTTGCACTGAACCCAACTTTCGTCGATGCGTGTGGTGCTTCCGACATTGGCACTGTCGAAATAATTCTTGCCCCAGGCGTGACTGCGCAGGCAACGATCAATAATGGCAACGGGCCACTACCTACGCCCGAGCCCACAGGTGGGACCAATCGATCGATTTCACTTTCAAATAACTCACTTGCTCAGGCCGCCACAATCACCTGCACATCAGGGCACCACTACAAGGTCATGATTAACCCCAGTCAGACTCCTGCTGGGGCACGATACAGGTGTCCATCACCTCCTGCGCGGGACGCATATGGAAATACACCAACAAGAATAATTATTTATGTAACCAACCCTGGAGGTGTGGCTGGGATGGCACAGCTAGAATTTCCCATTAACCTCACCGGTGGTTCAGTAACTACATCCTGCGCCGCAGGGGCAAACCTAGGGAACGAGTTAGGAAAAAACGCATTTACTAATGGCACTGCACAAACTCTCCGTCGGACTGGTGGGCCTGGGGTGAACGAAAGACTCGACGCGCTCGCCGCTGCTTATGCTACAAGGAACCCGGCCACAATTCGAGCAGCCGCTTCTGCGGTGGTAAGTGAGGGCCTTTCGGATGTGTACACAGCCTTCAACACTGACTTACCGACAGACCGAACTGCTGCACGAACTGCTCTTACGGACGCACAAAGTCGCCTTCTTGCGTTGCAAAATCTTGCTACCAACGAGCGTATTGACACCGTTCAAAGTGTTCCAGTTTCAGAATATGTGACAGAAGCGCGTGGGCGGATAGCTGCCGACCTTGCGCGATTCTCTGGTGATGTGGCCAGGATAGCTCCCATGCCCATTCCTGGAGACACTGAGGCGGATCGACTTGCTCGAGAAGAAGCTGCGCGCAGGGCTGCTGCGGAAGCGGCGAAAAAGAGACCTCCTGCACCTGTTGCTGTGGCGCCTGCTCCTGCTGCCGATCCAGAAGAAGCTGCTCGTCGTGCTGAGGCCGCGCGAATTGCAGCGGAAGCAGAAAGGCGACGCGTCGCCGCTGCAGCGCGACCAGCTCCAGCACCAGATCCAGGTGGCGCAACACGCCGGGCGCTCGAAGACGAACGGCGGCGTCTGGATGCAGATAGACGCTCTCTCGAAGATGCTCTTGCGCGGGCGCGCATTACACCCACCTACGACACTAGTGGGCGCACCGAACAGTGCCGGGCACTCGAGCAGGCATGTCTTTTGCGACGCGACAGTACTTGTCAACTTTTTGCGCAGCAGTGCAGTGGTTCCACTGCACCTACAAACCAATTCGAACAGTTATTCCAAAATATTCAAAAACTTTTTGGTGGCGCCGCACAAACAGGGACACCTGCACAAAATGCAGCGTGTAACTATTCATATCCAGGTGCACAGTTTATAAATGGTACCTGCAACTGCCCTCAAGGACAGCAGTTTGCAAACGGGTCATGCACAACGGTACAGCCGTGTGCAAAATATCCAGGGACACAGTTGGTGAATAATCAGTGCGCCTGTCCTCAGGGACAAAATTGGACAGGACAACAATGCACAACACCAACTCCTGCTCAGCCTGTGGCTCTAGTGCGCGCTGAACTTACTTGTGCGCCACAAATCATAGATGAGGGCGAGAACCCAGTTGCCGTTTCGTGGGCCTGTCAAAACGCAGACACTAGTCGGGGGGAAGGGTTCAGTACGGCAAATGAACCTTCAGGTGCTACCGAAGTGCCGGCAAAAGCACCGGAGGGTACACAGCTGCTGCGACTTCGACTTGCGTGCAGCAAAGGCGCACAAGGTGCCACTGCGGAATGTGTGGTGGGAATCAATCGTCCGCAAATCATCTCAACAGTTTCACCAACAGAAGTTGAGCGGGGAAGACCGGTTATTATTGGCTGGCTAGGGAAGGGAATGAAGCGTAGTGATGATGCCTGTGAAATACGAAGCGATACCCACCCTGAATTTTCACATAAAGGGCGCATGACTGCGCTGCGCTCACCAGCAATCAATGAGGGCACCACATTCACCATCACCTGTACAACGCTTGGTGGGAATGAAATGACCAAAGAAATCAAAGTGCAGGTAAAGGAGGCACTTCCCCAAGTAATACAATTGTGATATAATGCAAGTAGGTAGAGGAGGAAAAGATGAAGAGAGTGAGAGCCTGGCTATGCAGAATGGTTGCCTCCACGGACTGGGTTTTGTGGGGCTTGGCGATAGGCACAGCATTTTTCATGTTGTTTGTGTTGCCCACAGTGGCCCGTGCATGGCAAGAGCAAGCAATAGACATCCGTGCTTATGTCGCTCCAAAATGCGAACCGCTCGTGGGCGTCCCCACCTTCAATCGCTTGACAGCCAAGTTCTGTCGCACCCATGAGTGCTGGGTAGGGACGCATGGTGTGCTTGCACCTCAAAACTTTGAAGAAGGCGCGCGCGTGTGTCTGGTCGAAGGTGGAGGTGAAACAGTTCGCGTGTACACCAAGAATCCCGAGAGGGAAGCGCAGTTGAGGAAATGACGAGAGTGGCCCCGCAATGATGGAATCTCATCACTGCGGGGCCACATTGTTTGTTGTGCACACGCACATAATTTTTTAAACGAACAACGCGATACAATAACCACATGTCCTGTACTTCGCGCGACACTTCTTTTTTTGTGTGGCTGGGGGCGCTGTGTGGGGTTCTTCTCCTTGTGGGTCAATCAAGTAACGCGCAGTCGTTTCGACAGTCTGAAATCGAAAGCATGAAAAAACTTGAACTGTACGAAAGAAACCAAGTAAGTGTTAATGCGCAGACAGGGGATCCAAAAACTAAAACGATGCCTCCTCCGGATTGCAAACAAAATGCAGGAGATACCGCCGACAAAAGGCCCGCGTGCAAGTCGCTACCATGTGGTTATGTCGAATTTGCCATGGCCGACGGTAGTACAAGGCGCTGTGCAAAACCGCCAGGACCGGGCGACATTTGCACAGCTTCCGGTGCGTCCGATTGTAGTACCACCGACTTAAGAGAATTGCGTGATGTGGTGGGGAGTGTCTATCATCCTGGAGACGGTACTTCGGTCAATGTGCCGCCCGACCTTACCCGACGACTCAATAGTGGTGACGCAACTATCGCCGACGCATTTCTTACTCCAAATCAAGTGCAGGCCGAACGCGATGCGCAGGCATATTTCGAAGAGGCGATGAAAGATCCGGAATTTGCCGCTGAGGTTGATCGAAGATTGAGAGAGGCATACGGCACCTCAGACAGAGAGGCGATATTCTCACAAAGGTTTGAAGAAGAGGCACTGAGAGATCCGCGGCCCATAGTAACTACGGGGAGCTTTGGCGACTATGCTGAATTTGATCGCCTGACCCCCGGGGACCAGGAAAGGTTTTTTGATTTTTTACGCGACAACCTCGTGTTTTCTTTTGATGTAGGGAATCTGTTTGGACCCGGCGGGTATGATCCGGGCACCAGTGCGTTTCCAGGTGGATTTTATCAGGAAGCGCGTGTGGCGGCGGGACTCACTGGTTATGGTGGTTATCAACCTGGGGCAGGGTTGTCGGGGGTTGTCTCTAGTGGCCCACTGGTTGCAGGGGATGCACGCGGATTTGCCCCAGCGTTCCAAGGCGCCTCGCCCGCGCTGAATGGGCTTGGTACTCAACCCATGGGGCTCGCAGGGATTGTTCTCGCTGACCCACCTCGACTCGAGGATATAATCAATGGGCGAAGTGGCAACGGAGGTCCATTTCTCTTTCCTCCCGAAAGCGATATAAAAAAAGTGCTCCCATTTTTTGCGCCAGTTTTATCTGAAGGTGTGGCTGAACCAATACGAAATGTGCCCTTTGTGTTCGGGCGCACTGCCGGAGACGACCTAACTCTTTTAGTGTCGGATGGTCAAGAGTTTTCGTTTAACCCAACGCCTGGTATTACCGTCACAGGACTCACACCCGAAGGACTTCAGACAGGAGCGTTTACTGGTTTTGTTACAGAAAGAAATACCCCTAGTTTTGCCGAGTGGACACTCGGTCCACCCACAGAAGCTATTGTGAGTAACTACTATCGAGATATCCAAGAAGGCAACCCTCTTGCCACATGGCGTGCAGTGTACCTCTTGGGTCTCCAGGAAGGACCGCGCGACCGGGAGTTTGGCGAAGCTTTCGGTCTTCCAGGGGTGATTGTTCCATCAGACAGTCCGGTGATGTTTCCACGGATTCCTGTGGCGGGAATAGATACTGGAGCCACAACAGAACAACCTGTGTGGCTCGCTCGTTTGGCAGACATTACTTCACCTGATCGCGTGGTGGGTATTCCTACAGTGCCCCGGGCACAAGTTGTCACTGCACCATTTTTTAATACACAACAACAATCCGCATCAGGATTTTTCTCGCGCATGACAGCTACCATTTCGAATACATGGCAGGCAACAACAGGATTTGCTAGTAGCGCATGGAATGGTTTCATCAATTTCTTCCGACCTGTAGTAACTCTCTAGAGATATGAGGTCACTCTGGGTCTTTATCGTTGTGGCGGTTCTCTTGGTTCAAGTTGGCTTTTCGGCATATGCCGCTGTTGAGCCGCCGGCGCCGACTGATGTTGTTGAAGCACCAGGCGATGCTCCAGTCGGTGGCGGTCCCAAGCCTTCTGGAGGTACAAAAAAATCAGTAACCGGCACCGACAGTACAGGGGCAAGCGTGGATACAATTAGCCCAGGTGGACAACAAATTACTTCACGGGGGTGTACGGTGAGTGAGCTTGCGGTCGCAACCGAAGAACAGCGACGAATATGCGAAGCGCGCCGCGGTATGGTGGTGGGGCGCACGCCAGACGGTGGAACTTTTACCTGCGATAAGGTTGCAAGGGCATGTGATGTAAAACATCTCAAAGCCGCCGCAGAACAAGGGACACTGATTCTTATTAAGGATGGGCAGGTGGTCCCATTGTTACTCCAAGATATTCAAACACCGGAAGGAACTTATCGTGGGACCGACGAAATATTTAATCTTTCGTTCGCTGACCCCACGCCTGAAAGACTCTCACCACTGCAACAGCAGGCATACGGTGTGTTTTTGCAAGACATTTCTATTGCTGCCGCACTGCCAACGCCTGTGGCCGGTGTGACTGTCGAGACAAATGGTCTACCCGAGGACACAATGGTTGTCTTGCGAGAAAATAGGGCAACTCTCGCCGAAGCAGTGCGTAATCCGAATGTGGTTCGAATTCTCCCTCCAGTAGAACCCCTTGCCCCAGTAGAACCGCGAGGAGGCACTACATTTACAGCAACGACATTCGGTGAAGCACCACCGGATGAACGAAGTTTTGCTACGCGTGTGCACGATTGGTTTTTTCCACCCGTTGCCGCGGAGCCCGCTCGCCCAGATGTGGCGGCAGAAGCGGGGGTTCCGCCACCACCTGCCACACCGCGTCGTGGGCCACTTTCTTTTCTCGACTATGCGCGTGGCGCTGGGGGAGAACCGCCGCCTGCAGTTGTAACCACAGACAAACCGTTTACCCAACGGCTTGTAAATGATGACCCGGATGCTCAACCTGCTGTTGCGGTTGCTGTCACTAATCCAAAGCTGCAAGATCGTCTGCTGCCAACAGGTGAAGATTCGCCGTGGAACATGCCTTCAGCAGTGGTCAATGTGGGTAGTACTGAAGTGAAGGTTGATGGGAGAGTGGTGACCAAGGAGTTAAACACAAGTATCGTGACTCCTGCATACCTACTGGTCCATCCTGGGGGTGTCCCACTGACGGCAGAAGAAATCACCGCTCGGACGGCGGACGGAACTGCTACTGATTGGGGCGATGCTCGTGTGTATGTTCCCGCCGGCTACGCCTCAGGCGGTGAGATTGAATATCGTGATGCGGGCACCCCAGCGGAATATGCAGATCGTGTGGCGTTGTCGCTTAAGGCAAGTGTGCGCGATGCGGCAACCGAGCGAGGAGTCCTAGATCTTGCTATAGCTGGTGGGCAGGCGCGTCCTGGAGATTATGTATTGCGTATTCAAGATACAGCAACAGGGCAGGCCCAGTACAAGGTTGGAAGAGAGGGGCAGGAGGAACCGGTGCTGATCTATAGAGATGAGGCAAGTACGCTTCACGGCCCAGCGGGCGGGGCTCCGATAGTCGATGTTGAAGATTTTACATCTCTTGGGGCAGTGAGAACAAATCAACCCTTTCTTATTGCACATGACACCGAAGGGAGCACTGCCGCTGGTGCGATTGCGACCCTACGCGACCGGGGCTTTAGTTACAACGAAGTTATCGACAAGGATGGCACACGATACCGACTTGTGCCTTTTACAGATGGATCAGGTGGAGGTGCTGGGGTTATCAGAGTTGATGGCGAGCACTTTGGGCAATCGGTTCGTTCATTTAACTCAGTCCATGTGGCCTTCGTGCGAGTAAGTGACGAGCCCCTCACCGAGGCTCAACTTCGCACCTTCTCACAAGAGACATTGCCTGAGCTCGAGGCTCTTTATCCTGGAATCACTACACGGATGTACGCACATCCAGAAATTGCATCAAAGGACGAGGGAGAGGCCTATGAGATTTCAACGGTTACCAGGGCAGGAGGATTTGAGGCGCACTACGGCATACCTCTCGGCAGCCAAAGTACATTTGTTGCATATAATGCGGAAACTGGTCAACCGCTCGTAAGTGCAAGTGGCCAACCAGTATCCCTTCGCCCTCCACGGATAGAAGCAGGAGACTTCCGTATCGTTTCGCTACGCCCGGTTGTTAATATTGGCGGAGAGGTTGCTCAACCATTTGAAATCCGGTATGAACCGCCGGTCGCGCCCGTTGCGCTACCACCTGCACCTGGTCCGATTGCACGCGGGCTAGCTCGCGTTCGCGACACAACTGCAGACACAGTCAGTGGCGTCACCCGTGCGCTGACTAATTTCTTGCGGCCAACACCGTCTGCTTTTGGTGCGGCCCCTACAATGGGGACTGCAGGGTTGTTTGGTGGACTTCCGTTCCAAGCACCAATGCTCGCGCCACTACCACCACTTGTGTCGGCAACCCCAGCGCTTCTTAGCTTCTCTTGTAAACCATCAGCGGTTATTGATGGCGCGCCAACTACTATTGAGTGGGCCTGCTCGGGCGGTGGATTAAGTGTGGGTACTGAGTTCGAAACAAAAGGGGCAGGGAGCGGATCAGTTTCGCAAGTGATCACTACTACCGAAAGTAGCAAACGGTTTGGCATATCGTGCGGTGGTGCCGCCGTGCGCTCGTGCGTCGTTCGCGTGCTTCATCCTCGGGTGTCCATAGTTGTATCGCTCAGCGAGGTTGAACCGGGAGAACAGTCACGCATTAGTTGGGCAGGGGCAGATGTCACTGTGTGTGCGCTGGTGGGCCCAGGACCAATCGAATTGGGCGGCAGTGCCACGCGTGTGGGTTCAGCGATGACAAAACCACTTACGCGATCAACACGCTTTCGTATGGCGTGTGGGACCGAAGCGGGCAAACCGATTTATCAAGAGATAACCGTTGCTGTAAAAGGGGATACCCAACCGCCAATTGATACTGTGCTCCCGCGTGGTCTTATGGAAGGACCAGCACCGTCGTTTGTGTACACATCCTCTGCTGTGGGCAGTGCGGCTGGCGCACCAGTTGGCGCCGGAGCCCTCGCCGGCGTGGCACCCACAGGAACACCTCCTCCGGGTACATTTGCGGGAACCGATACCCAGGGCAACTCGGTGTATTTATGTGATCCGGCAGTTGGTATGTCGCGGTTTATCTGGTGTCTCACTAACGGCAAATATTAGAAACCGCCTCAAAACCCAAAAAATTCAAGGAAGCGGTGTGCAAACGGTTCTTCAAGTTGCTTTTCCGCAACCTTTTCTTTTAAAAATTCACGGAGTGAGTCTGGGTCAATATCGGCAATAGGTAGAATGAGATCAGGTGCCATAAATCGTAGGGTGTCGATCAAGAGCGACGGCTCTGGACCGTCTTTTACCCAGAACGCAATCATTTCTTTGTAAGGATAGACAGTGTCTGCGATACGCAGATCGTGCTCACCAAGCTCGAATTGGACGAGTGGTGGTGGATGGAGAGCAGTAAGGCCGAGTGTCACTGCGGCAACAAGAATAAGGAGCCCAAAGAGTATGTTCCCAAACAGAAGTGAAGTGAGTGCGCACGAAACACTGATGATGCCCAGTGCCCAATACCAATCGCGTCCACGCTCGACATGGTGGTGCTCGTAACCCTCCCACTGTAACGATGATGCACCTTCCATGGTTAGGGAGCGATGGTGTTGCCACACCCAATAGTATAAGGAGGGAGTGAATTTGTTTCCATACAGAAACTAATCCAGTAAATACCGCCGTTCGCATCACTGCGGTAGGTGTAGTATGACTGCGATGGATTTGGGTACAGCGGATCTTTGGAAATGACAGGGATTGTTTCGGCGGCAATGAGTGCTGTCGACACCGAGTCGGTTCCGGTGAGTGTGGTACTCGAAACAGCGATAGGGAAGACACCGGTATTTACAATGTACTGCGCCAAGGCTTTCTGGAGCTCTTTCATATCTTGCACACGACGCGCATCGCGGGCTTTGGTGCGTGCGATGTTGAAACTGGCAAAACCGAGCGAGGCGAGTAGAGCGATAATCGCAACCACAACCAAGAGTTCGATAATGCTAAACCCGCGTGTTCTCATGCAAGTATTGTAGTATGATGACCATATGTGCACAACGCACAGTCTCGAATATGTTGGAACAACTAAGCTCACAGTCGCTCAGTAGAAAGCCACAGATTGTTACCATTGGTGGTGGCACAGGACATTTCGCACTTCTCACTGGCCTTAAAGAGCATCCTGTCGACATTGTTGCGATTGTTTCAATGGCTGACGATGGGGGATCGTCAGGAGTCCTGCGAGACGAGCTGGGAGTTCTCCCCCCAGGAGATGTGCGCCAATGTCTTGCGGCGCTCTCGCGTGAGACGCCCACACTCCGTGCGCTTTTTTCATATCGTTTTGCTGGAGGTCCGATGAAAGGGCATGCGTTTGGTAATCTATTTATATCTGCACTCGAAAAAATTACCGGTAGCTTTGCAACGGCTGTTGCGGAGGCAGGACGCATTCTTTCTGTACACGGGGAGGTGATACCCGTTACAGAAGGGAACATGCGTCTCATTATCGAACTCAAAGACGGGACACATGTATCCGGTGAGAAATTTTTAGATGGCGATGAACATGTGCGCACTGTTGGTGTAAAAAAAGTAGTTTTGCAAAACCCAGTAGAAGCACATCCGCGAGCTGTAGAGAAAATCATGAATGCCGATATGGTAGTGCTCGGCCCAGGCGACCTCTTTGGAAGTGTACTTCCGCCACTCCTTATTCCCGCAATCGCTCGCGCTGTCAAAGAAACAAAAGCCTCAGTTGTCTATGTTTCGAATCTCACCAATAAACGCGGGCAGACGGACGGATTTACATCACACCACTACGCACATGTTATTCACGAATATCTTGAGTCGCACCGTATCGACACATTGATTTGTAACATCACTCCACCTCCGCCACACTTGGCTGAGCGGTATCAAGAGCAAGAGGGTCCCGACATGATCGTGTCTTGTGAAGAAAACTCAACCAGCAGTCATCCCTACAAAGTAATTGCGCGCGACCTGGTTTCATTCGAGAGCCCGATATTTCACCCACAAGACACTCTGAATAAAGGGCGATCACTAATTCGGCATGATCCCATCAAGCTTGCGGCCGCAGTGCTCGAACCTATTGTTGCTTCAACGATGAGCGTTCAAGTGTAAGGGCACCACCTCCTGTAAGGACGAGTCCAAAGAACGCAAACGCAAGACCCCAATCACGCACTGCGATTGCGTTATGTCCTAGTGAAAGTGCAATCAAGGCAAGGTGTAGTCCCATAAGCACAGACACGGTGCGTACAAAAACACCAAGAAGCAGAAGGAGACCCGACACCACCTCGACTGTTCCGTTGAGAAGTACAAAAATCGCGGTGGGGATATCGACAAGGTTGGTAACCATTTCGGGGATATAACCAACCCAATCTTCTGGAGAGAGAATTTGTTGAGCGCCAAACCATAAAAGCACTCCAGCAAGTCCAAAGCGAATTACGAGGAGTCCCCACGGGATGTTGTGGGACATACTAATCAACTAGCGTGCCTTTCAGTACGCCCTCGCGCTCAAGCCGAGAATCTTTACCACTGCCGTGTTGTCCTGAAAATGCAGCTTCAAACTCCTCAGCCTTGCCGCAGTAGGGAGCGATAGCCGCGGCTGATCCGGGATGACGGGGGAGCCAGGTGGTAATGTCTCGCACTTCGCCCTTGTAACTCACCCAGCAATTCTCTTGGGTATTGTGTGCGGCAAGCTCGGTACGGGTAATGTCTATGGTAACGGTTTCGGTAGGGATGGCCACAGTGGCTTCAGGTAAACTGCTTGCTGGTGTTGCCCAGGATGCATAGCCAAACCCAAAAAGAATGATGCCAGTTACTAGCACCCCGCCCACAGCGATATGTTTTGTTGTCATAGTCAGTAACGCTACTGCTTCCAGCGCAAAAAGACAAATCCGGTGAGTGAAGACGCCATAAGCATCGAGATGAGTGTGATCCAAAACCAAGGCTCTGCATAGAAGCTAGCAAGCTGTTGCAATGAATAGCCGTACATCATTCCGGGGATAAAGAGGATAAAATCAAGAACGAAACCAACCACCACAGAGATTGCGCCAAAAAAAAGTCCTGATTTTGCAGAGGCGGGGACGCCGCTTTTCATAAAGTAGACTGTTGTGCCAGCCGCGCCCATGAGCATGGCGAGTGCGACCTGTACCAGCAAAAAGGTGGTAGGAAGAGGTGTGCCCGGAACTATATTGATGTTTAAAAACGATGATATAAGCATGCCTACAATAAAGGATGCGATATAGAGGCCTATGCTTGTAATTCCTGCGACTTTGTAATTCATGTATGCTATGGTAGCACGCAACAGGTGTGCTGTAGTATATACCTGTGGGGAAGAGGAGGGGTCGCATAGTGGTTTAGTGCACCTGTCTTGAAAACAGGAGTGCCGCAAGGTACCG
>JBBTSD010000007.1:0-72746 GCA_038064835.1 Patescibacteria group bacterium | reverse complement strand
GGTGAATGGAACTCATGGTGTAGGGGTGAAATCCGTTGATATCATGGGGAACACCAAAAGCGAAGGCAATTCACTGGCGCACTCCTGACGCTGAAACACGAAAGCGTGGGTAGCGAACGGGATTAGATAAATCCTGCAACCGCGGCGGGTCGCGTAAGCGACTCGTACAAAAATAGTTGCGAAGGGTGTCCCTCGTTTCGGTGACGAAACGATGAGCATTCAGCTGTATCGGGGAAACTCCAAACAGTATGAGATTACCGGTCTCGTTTGGACAATCCCGAGGGAAGCTAGCGAAGGCTAGCCCCGTAGAGACTATGAAATTGAGTAAAGATAGTAGGTGCATTTCTGTTGTCATGCAAATCTAAAAAATATGCAACAAACAGATACTAAATATGTGCCTTTGTCGGATAAGGCGAGACAAGTAATCCTGGGAGCAATCCTCGGAGATGGCTCGCTCAAAATCCAAACGAAGTATTCGAATGCGGGTTTACAAATCCGCCATTCGGAGAAACAAAAAGACTATCTTCTTTGGAAAGCAGAAATGCTCAAAGAGATAGCAACAGATAGGAGTGTCACTGTGCAAGGGGCAGATGGATACAGCAAGAACAGGAAATGGCGCTTTGTCTCAAAAAGACTTCCGTCGCTCACTGAATTGTACCACCTGACATACAAGCACAATAAACTGCGCATACGGCGCACATGGCTGAATCAAATGACCCCGCTCTCGCTCGCCGTATGGTGGTGCGATGACGGTTCACTTATTAGTTATGGTGGCAGAAAAGGGGTGTTTTGCACCGACGGCTTCGACGAAGCATCGGTAAAAATCCTCGCTCGCTATCTTGGGGTGGTGTGGAACATACGCGCAATCGTGGCGCCCGTTGGGGCAAAGCGAGACGGCACCAAAGAGCACTATTGGCGGATTTGGATTCGATCCTCGGAGGAGTTGCAAAAATTCCTTCGGATTATCCTGCCGCATGTACCTCTTTGTATGATTCAAAAGACACTGCTCCTCTACAAAGATCCTCAATTTCAACAACGCTGGATATCTGAAGTGGTTCGATTGAGTAAGATTCCGCGCGAAGCCGTCATGGCAGAGTGCGAGAAGAAAAAAGCTCGATGGAACGCATACAGATAAAGATATAGTCCGGACTCTGTGGTAACACAGAGAATGAGGCAGAAATGCCCTCATCAGTTATTCAAATCGAATAACTCGTAACAAGTTCAACCCCGGTAGTCCACGCCCTAAACGATGATAACTGGATTTGGGGAGTATCGACCCTCTCCGAGTCGAAGCTAACGCGTTAAGTTATCCGCCTGGGTAGTACGGTCGCAAGACTAAAACTCAAAGGAATAGACGGGGGCTCGCACAAGCGGTGGAGCGTGTGGCTTAATTCGTCGGTAAGCGAAGAACCTTACCAGGACTAGAAATCTCACTGCAAGCCTCGTGAAAGCGAGGAAGCCTTCGAGGGTGTGAGACAGGTGATGCATGGCTGTCGTCAGTTCGTGGTTTGCACTGTTCCCTTCAGTGGGGTAACGAACGCAACCCTCGTTGCCTGTTACAAGTGTCAGGCGAGACTGCCCCCTCACGGGGGAGGAAGGTGGGGATGACGCCAAGTCCGCATGTCCCTCTGACGTCCTGGGCTGCACACGCGCTACAATCGCCGCTACAAAGAGGCGCAATACCGTAAGGTGGAGCAAATCTCCAAAAGCGGCGCCAGTTCGGATTGAGGTCTGCAACTCGACCTCATGAAGCCGGAATCGCTAGTAATCGCAGATCAGCCACGCTGCGGTGAATACGTTCTCGAGCCTTGTACTCAACATAGAAAAGTGCTTTGTAGTTTTGTTTTCTAATTCGTTCAAATCGAATCCGATGTCCTGAACGTACATCGGTAGTGAACGGGCAGCCAGATACCGCGAGGTGTCTGGCGGAGAGCCCTACTAGCAAAAAATAGCCTCCCTGCGGCAACGCAGACAAGAGCGCATACGACCCAGTCGGTGAGTAATGGGGAAGTATGCATTTCATCTTTTCTAAAGATGGCTCGGATGGATGTTTGGAACAGAAAACAACATGACCAAAGGAGATCTCATGATTTAAGGCACCTGAAAGGGAGTTAGTCATGAGAAGTCAGCAGAGTCGTAGTAGTTGCTCGCAAGGGCAGCGAAGGACAAAACCAAATGAAATATTTGGGCTCGCGTAGTACGGGAAATCCGTATGCTGCGTGGGGATGCACACTGAGCCTTCAGTGGTAGCAATCCGCCCGTCAACTCAAGGAAGTTGGGAGTGCCCGAAGCCCATCTTTACGATGGACCAAGGCAAGCTCAATGACAGGGAGTAAGTCGTAACAAGGCACGGCTAGCGGAAGCTGGTCGTGGAATCATTCCAATCGGAAACGCTTCAAACGCACTGCGTCTTGAAGTTAACCGGTCGATTTCTGTGCCTCAATTGAGCACAGAAAAGTAATAGCAATACACTTTATCAGGTTTTGCTTGACCGCTCGGAAAGACGAGTAAGTCGTGGACGGAACAAAAGAGTGTGTTTTCTACCTAAATAGTGTAAAACCCGAATCCCGGGTTCTTTGTGCTACACTAGATACATGATGAATTTCAATGCACCACCAAATAGTTATGCGGGTAAACCAATCAGGCCAGCAGTTGCGGGAGAAAATCCTGAAATTGAAGGACAGATTGCAGAGGCAAGGCGGGCAGTCGCAGAGGATCGGTGTCTCAGGTTGGGTCGAGAGTTGAGTGCTGTTCCGGGAGGTTTCCCGTTTCCCGGGCTCACGAGCGCTGCGTATACCAAGGCAAAAATCGAGTCAGATGCTGATGCGGGCAATCCTTATGCACCCACTCATATCGATGAGCTTATAAAAAGATTAGAGGCGGAGGGCATGAAAATTGCGCTTGGTGTTGGGAATAGTTTTGAAGTGTTTGTGTTGCCACAAGGAAGTGACAACATGGACGACGATGGTATTTTTGTAAAAAAGTTACAGCCGACAGACGATATGGACCCAAGGCTTAAGCAGCTGATTTTATCCACACAGGCATAGAATACCTTTGTAAGAGCGACTTGGAATTCATGGCATTTTCTGCTACCATGCGCTTCAATGCGCGTGTAGCTCAGCTGGTTAGAGCACGTCACTGATAATGACGAGGCCATAGGTTCGAGTCCTATCACGCGCACATAGAGTAGTATCGACTCTTATCTTACCCATCACCAAGGTTTAGAGTGATGAAGCCAAGGTTCGAGCCCGCACGCGCACCAGTTCATTGCGGATTTGTACAGAGCAGTGTAGCTTGCTCACAGCAAAGGATATGTCTATGCCAAAACCAAAACTCATCATATTCGCATCGGGTACCAAGGAAGGGGGTGGTTCGGGGTTCGAAAACCTCGTTCTTCGCTCCCGTGGAGAAAATCCTGATCTCGTAGCCGATATTGTTGCCGTTGTTTCAAATCACGAGCAGGGTGGAGTGCGCAAACGAGCGGACAAGCTCGGTGTCCGTTTTCTGCATTTCAAACCAAGTGGCGATGGTCCGCTCGCACAGGCTGCCGCGTACCAGCGCCTTTTGCGCGAAACAGGGGCCGAGTGGACGGCGCTCTCTGGCTGGTTGAAGCTTGTCAAAGGGCTTGATCCAAAACGCACCATCAATATACATCCCGCCTTACTCTCACAGCTTGGTGGCAGATTTGGTGGCCCCGGCATGTATGGACACCATGTACATGAAGCGCTCAAAAAAGCGCTCGACAATAACGAAGTGACCGAATCCGGATTCACGATGCACTTTGTGACCGATGAATATGATAAGGGCCCAGCGTTTGCCGAGGTTCGCGTCCTGATTCGTGCGGGGATGAGCGCTGATGAAATCGGAAAAGTCGTGAACACTGCCGAGCATCAGTGGCAACCGAAGCTCACTCACATGGTGATTCATAAAGAAATTGCATGGGATGGGCACAACGCCAGTTCGCTTACACTGCCTGCATTTTATAAATGTACTCCACTGCAGTAGCCGCTCTGATAGAGAGCGGTTTTTGTTATACACAACAAATATTCTGTGCACTGGTACTGCTGGTACACTGGGTGTATGGAAATTATCAAACACATCCACAACATCGCTGTAGGTATTATTATCGGGACTGTCGCCCTTATGAGTGCTGTTGCGGCACTTTCAGGATGGGGGATTCTTCCGGAAGATTTGTGGTGGCCGGCGCTTCTCACGGTGGGTATTGCCATGTTTGCAGGATGGGCGGTGATTGCCGCTTCAAAATATATTGATTGTAAATCATGCGCCGACGACAAAGCGGACCATCCGTGGATGACGCGCGAAATATCATGGGCACTCGTTGCACTGCTTTTGATGGGGGGTTTGATTATTCCGGGTATGGCAGGGCAGAACGATTACTATACTGATAGCTCAAGCTCAGCATTTTCTGTCCAGGGAGACCCTTTTTTTATTGATGAGCAGGGCTATTTGGTAGACCCATCCGCAAGCTCTGTTACTTATCCAATGAGTGAGGTGGATGGTGCTGTGTATGCTTACGAAACTTTCGATGACGAAGCTGACCAAATAACCGACCGTGTGTGGATCGCACCAAAAGCATTCGAGGTCTTTGCGCGTTGGCAAGAGCAAGGGCTCATGTCGTTCGATCCGAGTACGGGGCAACTCACGGTGATGACTCCTGTTGGGATTTTTACTCGCGGGCCTTTTTCAGAAGATGAAGCGTGGCGGGTCGCCGCCTCAGGGCGTCTTGATGGAAACGAATTGGTTTTTTCATTCACTTATCATGACGACTCGGTAGAGCAAGTGACCATTGGTGCAAACGACGGACAAGGTCTTGCAGTCACCAGCCAACTTCTCTAGCGACGGGGGGTTCGGCTCTATTGTACTTTCATATTAGTGTGATATAGTCATATTTGCCCAGACGCAGTTGTCTGGCGACAAGGAGACTAAGGAATGAATCTCAATCAGAACGAAGTCGATGAGATTTCGATCACGGAACAAATGGTCCCAGCCACCTATCGGCGCGTAGGCTCGTCCTACGGGTTCGCCACGGTGTTCGGGCTCGACAAGGATATATTCGTTCACATCACCAATCTCCCCAAGGACGGGGAGCGGGTGATTTGGCCCAAGAATGGTGGCCGCATCAAGGTGCGCTACGGCAAGCGCCGAGCAAACCCTGCACAGCTTGCTGCCGTGGAGGTCGAAGTCATCGACCGAAAAGAAATTAAGGAGAAAGTGGCGGCCTGAGGGCTCGCTACCAAGGAGGCCTCACGGCCTCCCTTTTCATTATCGAGAGATAGTCTATATAATCAAATCATGCCGCGGTGGTGAAATTGGCAGACACGCTACGTTCAGGTCGTAGTTCCCGCAAGGGATTGGGAGTTCAAGTCTCCCCCGCGGCACCAAAAAAGAGGTTATAGATACCAGCAAATAGAAAGTATTTGAGAAAGCATCACCGGCCTGTTCGCTCAGATGGAATTTCTAAAGAGGCAAGAATTACACCACAAACACCCGAGTCTCCCCGTGCCCACAGACGAGCGAAGCGACACTGGGTCTGCGAAAGGTAAGTTTGACACCCTCTGCTTATGCAGGTAGCCTCGGAAGAGAAGAGGGTGTGAGGAGATGTGCGTGAAAGTAAAAGCGAAACCCCATGCGCTTGTTATCGGTGGCAGTTCCGGACTGGGGCTTGCAATTGGACAGGCGCTCGCCAAAAAATATCAAGTCATTGTGACAGGGCGGACCGATCCAAAGAAATCGCGGGTGCGATTTCGTTCCTTGCCGTTGACGCCGCTTTCTGAACTTGCAAGTAGGCTCGATGCATTTTGTGGCGGTCTTCCACAGGTGGATTTGTTGGTTTATGCAGCAGGGTTTTACCAAGAGGGACTGATTGACGAGTTAAAGGACGAAGATGTCCTCGACATGTTTTCCGTGGGATCTGTGGCTCCAGCGCTTCTGGTACAAAGAATAGTGCGGAAGCAGGGTGTGCTCAATGGTTTTATCGCTGTATCATCCACATCACAGTGGGTGCCCCGGAAACGAGAACCCGTCTACACGGCGACCAAGGCGGCATTGGCCCAGCTTTCGCATTCGCTTGCCGAAGATGAACGAATCAAGAAAGTAATGGTGGTCGCGCCCGCGGGCATGAACACCCCTTTTTGGAAGGACCCCAAAGACACAGCTACGATGCTGGATCCGCAGTGGGTCGCAAAAAACATTCTTGTCGCATATTGTGGCGAGTATGGGTATCGGTTTGCGCGAATTCTGCGCGAGCCACCGCGTGTGGAAGTAGTAGTGACCGAATGAAATAAACCCTGCGTGCGCAGGGTTTTTCTAATACAATGCAGGTATGGATGAGTTTAAGGCATTGATACACGGCAAACGCATTACCCTTATGGGTCTTGGTTTGCTTGGACGGGGCGCGGGAGACGCCGCCTTTCTGTCCGAATGTGGTGCCCATGTCTTGGTAACCGACAAGAAAACATCAAATGAACTCGCTGAATCAGTGGACAAACTGAGAGGATATAAAAATATAGCATTCCGTTTAGGTGAACACCGAGAATCTGATTTTACAGATTGCGATATGGTAATTAAGGCGGCAGGAGTCCCGTTGAATTCTCCTTTTATAAAAACCGCACAGGATGCAGGAGTGCCAATTCACATGAGTACAGCACTTTTTGCAAAATATACACCTGCGACTGTTGTGGGGGTGACAGGAACACGAGGCAAGTCGACAGTGACCCAGTTGATATACGAAGGGTTAATCCATGCAGGGCGGCGGGCTCATTTGGGCGGGAATGTTCGTGGGGTTGCTACCCTCCCTATGCTCCCTGAAACAAAAAAAGGTGACATGGCCGTTTTAGAACTTGACTCATGGCAACTGCAGGGATTCGGGTATCTGGGTATATCCCCGAATGTCGCTGTTTTTACCAATCTGATGCAGGATCATCTCAATTATTACGCGACTATAGAGGAATACTTTTCCGACAAAGCGCACATTTTCCTGCATCAAAAAGATGGCGACACTCTCGTTGTGGGAGAATCTATTTTTGCAAGGATTGAATCTGTGCACCCCACGATTCCTCCATATGTTCCAGATTCAATCCCGGCGTCGTGGCACTTACACATGTTGGGAGAGCATAATCGTGAAAATGCCTCGCTTGCACTTGGTGTTCTTGAAGCGTTGTCGGTTTCTCAAGATGTTGCTCGTGAGAGTATCGAGCGATTCCCTGGTGTGCCCGGGAGGCTCGAGCTGGTCGCCACTGTCAATGATGTCCCTATATACAACGACGGAAATGCGACAACCCCGGATGCGGCCCTCGCGGCCCTCCGATCATTCCCAGAAAAGCATGTAGTTATGATTATGGGCGGTACTGATAAAAAGATACCTATCGACGCTTTGGTTGCAGAGATCCAAATGCGAGGCGCTAGCATTGTCTTGCTTGATGAATCGGCAACAGGTACGCAAAAATGCAAAGAAATTTTTTTTAATGCCCCGATGTGTAATTCCGTAACCGACGCTCTCAAAGAAGCGCTTTTGCTCACGCGCGAGGATTCGGTTGTTGTCCTTAGCCCAGGATTTTCTTCGTTCGGTATTTTTAAAAATGAGTATGATCGTGGCGACCAATTTCGCGACGCTGCCCAATCATTGGAAAAAACCCCGAGATAATCTCGGGGGGGCGGTGTTACAGAAATTTGAGCATCTGTTGGGCCAGGGTATCGCCCTGCTTCGCATCCGCTACGCAAGCGTCGCGGATTTCTTGGTAATGGTCGAGTGGTATGTCCGAGGGTAGAGAGCCGTACTTTCTGAACTGTCGGCGCGCTCGCGCATATTCAGAACTCTCAAGTATCGAATTGTTCGCCACGATGCCTCCCTTGATGCACAATATGTCTATGAGGAGTGTACTGATGAGTGCAAAACATGTCCACTTGATTGGAATTGGGGGGATTGGTATATCAGCCCTCGCGCGTCTATTACTTCGCGAAGGCAAGCATATCAGCGGCACAAACGATTCTGAGAGTGCCCAGACCCTTAACGCGTTGCGTGGGCAAGGTGTGGTGATTGGCCTTGGCACCGATCCGCTTCTACTGCCTGTAGATGCCGACGCTTTTGTATATAGTCTTGCATGGGAGAAAAATGCTCCCACGCTTATGGCAGAAGCTCGCAACCGAGGTGTCCCGATTTTTACCTATTTTGAAGGGTTGGGAGATGTGTCCGAGGCATATCAGACAATCGCTATTTCAGGGACGCATGGAAAAACCACGACTACCGCAATGACAGCCACGGTCCTTTCCGCATGTGGCTTGAGCCCGCGAGCGATTGTTGGCTCGATTGTACCTGAATGGGAGAGTAATTATCTACATGGATCGAGTGCTATTTTTGTTGTTGAGGCATGTGAGTATCAACGATCGTTTACGCACTTGACGCCGTTTGTACTTGCGATAACGAATATCGAAGAAGATCACCTTGATTACTACAAGGACCTTGCCGACATTGAAAGTGCGTTTCGTGAGGTGGCAGAAAAGGTGCCTCGCGACGGTGCGATTGTTGCTGATATGACAATTCCGTCAGTTGCACGCGTTGTTGCGGGGTTGTCTGCGCGTATCGTTGATTACAAAGAGTTTCTTTCCCAGGTTCCGCTCCTTAAAATTCCTGGAGAACATAATAGAAAAAATGCTGCGGTAGCGCTTGCAACCGCCCATATACTCGGTATTTCCGGTGAGCGCGCGCAGAGAGCGCTTGAATCGTTCCAAGGGACCGCTCGTCGATTTGAATACAAAGGGGAAACTAAAAATGGCGCTGTGGTTTTTGACGACTATGCACACCACCCAAGCGAGATTCGCGCAACACTTGCCGGTGCGCAGGAACGGTTTCCCAACAAGCGGATAGTCGCAGTATTTCAGCCACATTTATTTTCTCGCACCGAGCAATTGTTTGCAGGATTTGTAGACGCCCTGTCTCGGGCAGATGAGGTGGTGGTAGCACCTATTTATGCGGCCCGTGAAAAAGATCCGGGAACAATCACAAGTCAGATGGTGGTGACTGGTATACATGCTCGCAATCCGAATGTGTCATATGTGGAAAGTCGTGACCTGCTCGCCCAAAAGATTTCTTCGTACAAATCAGATTCAGTCGTTGTAGTTATGGGTGCGGGGGACATTGGGGAAGTGGCGCATAGAGCCGTGCAGAATTGATATACTAACCGCATGCACCAAACTATCGTAGTGTTTGTACTCGCCATAGCGTTTGTTACACCAGGTTCTTTTTCGTATGCAGTAACTGCCGAAGAGATTCAACAGCAAATTGCAACCTTACAGTCCCAGCTGACGACGCTGCAGTCACAGGCCACCGCCACCGAAACGACGGGTAATGCGACGAGTACCGAAGGGTATGGATCAATCACTGGACCGAAGAAGAAACCGATGTGTCTCGAGGGAACACGGAGACTTCGGTTTGGTATGCGCGGCGACGATGTGAGAGAGCTGCAACGATTTTTGCTTGCGGCGGCAGGTAGCCCTGAAAGCCCTGATTACATGACTGGCTATTTTGGTAGAGGAACAGAAGCGGCTCTCAAAAAATGGCAGTTTGTATACAAAATAGTTTCCTCAGGAACACCCGACACGACGGGGTATGGAGTGCTTGGTCCTAAGACCCGTGCCGCGATGCGAGAACAGTGTTTAAAATCTGCTACCACTTGTGCTGTAGGAGGTGTTGTGTTGGCTGATGGAGAGTCGCGGGTTTTCTATGCATTGCAAAAGAGTGGGGGAGAAGATTCATGCAAGGATCGCGCGCAAGTACGCACTTGCAATACAGGTACTCTAGCTGGGCCGATCGAATTCCGGTTCGCGGAATGTTCAAATGAAGGGCCGTTTTCATGTAAGGTTGGGTCCATGACCGTCAAACATCAGCAGACAGCAACACTCTATGCAACAGATCGTGTTCCCCCAGGTGACTCCTGCGAGCGTGTTTCAGCACAGCGAACATGCGATAACGGCACTCTTTCGGGACATGAACGATTTGTGTATGGTCTGTGTAGTGTGGGCTCTGTTGAAGGTTCCGTTCTTGGTGCCAAGGATCTGAGCGAAGTTTTGCTTATGGCGAGCGGAAATGCGTGTCGCACCGGTGCTGGTGACCGTGCGGCAGGAACGCTCCTTTCCGAGCAATACATAACAGGGAAAAAATACTTTGGAAGGAGCGTTTTGCCGTGGTTTAGATGCTCGAGCGGCGTGTGGTACTGCAGCACCTTCTGTCCATTCCTTGGTGCGCGACTGTGGTACGACGGTGGTAGCTGGAAAGCAAACTACAACGCCGAATCTCTTACTGCTCCGCAAAATTACGCTGATGTCGTGGTGACTTACGGAGGATTTACTAGTACAACAACCGGACAGTCGACATACCAGCCATACATCCCAACCATCCCAGCAGGAGGAGATCAGATTCTTGCGCGCGGATGTGAATATGCGGCTGGCTTGTACCCAGAAGGGACACATACTGAAGGGCGTGATATTGATCACCTATGTCTCGGCGCCTATGTGAACTTATGCTCAGTCCAAGACCAGGTTCTTCCTCAGTGGGAATGTCGCAACAAAGCGTGGGAACGGTCATCGGTGAACATACCATCGCCTACCACCTATCCGGGCAACTGTGTCCCCGGTCAAGCCCAGTGCCATTTCTGCCCGAGTGGTAACTATGGCTATTGGACAACCGCTCCTACCTGCAGTAGCTGATAAAATCGGATTTGGAAGTCGTCGGGCTTCGCGGTAAGGTAGGCAAGTGAATTATGCAATCAAAGGAGGGGCTCCACTCGCGGGGAGTATAGACACCAATACATCAAAAAATGCTGCTACAGCTCTCTTGTGCGCCGCGCTTTTGAACCGCGGACAAACAACTTTGGTGCGCATGCCTCGCATTGAAGAGGTGAATCGGATTATCGAAGTATTGGTGAGTATTGGAGTTGAAGTCGCGTGGCGAGATAGCGATGTGATACTGACGCCACCAAAGAAGTTAAGATTGAAAGAGATGGACGAGGTTGCCGCAGGTCGCACCAGATCGATTATCATGTTGGCAGGAGTTCTTTCGCATTGGTCAGACGACTTTCTCCTCCCTGTTCCTGGAGGCTGTGACCTAGGGAGCCGATCACTTACTGCGCATATTGATGCGCTCGATACTTTAGGAATAAATTTAGAAGGAACAGCCAAGGGGTGGCGGGTATGTTCGGAAAAGAAGAGAGTTGCCGAAATTGTTATGTGGGAAGCGAGTGATACAGGTACCGAGCAGGCGGTAATGGCGGCGGCATTGATTCCAGGCATTACCACGATTCGTTTTGCATCGGCAAATTACATGGTGCAAGACATGTGCGTTTTTCTCGAAAGCCTCGGAGTGCGTATTGATGGAATTGGTACCACAACTCTGGTGGTTCACGGGGTTGAGAAGATAGACGGAGAGCATGTGGGTCAGCCCAGTGAGGATCCTATCGAAGCCATGTTTTTCCTGGCGCTTGCGGCAACATTGAAGGCCCCGCTTACAATCAAAAGTGTCCCCATTGATTTCCTCGAAATCGAGCTACTTTATCTTTCAAAAATGGGATTGCGGTACACGCGGAGCAAGTCGTATATAGGTGGAAACGGATGGACACGACTGGTTGATCTGACTATCAAACCGTCAAAGCTCACTGCGATTCCCGAGAAAATTGCACCATTGCCGTATCCAGGACTCAACATTGATAACTTGCCCTTCTTTGTTCCTATTGCGACACAAGCGGCAGGGCGGACCTTGATACATGATTGGGTGTACGAAAACCGCGCGATTTATTATGTCGAGATGAACAAGCTTGGTGCAGATATTGTACTTGCGGATCCACACCGTGTTTTTGTAAATGGTCCCACATCGTTTCGCTCTGCAGACATAGAGGCGCCCCCTGCGCTTCGCCCTGCAACGACTCTTTTGATTGGCATGCTCGGCGCCGAAGGCGAATCGACACTGAGGAATGTGTATCCTATAAATCGTGGGTACGAACGACTACACGAACGACTAAAGAAGCTGGGAGCGCATATCGAAGCGTATGAATAAAAGAAAGCGGTCAATGACCGCTTATGCTCTCTAGAATGCTTGGGGGATTATCTGCGATAGAGACCTATCAAACAAAGCAACGCAAGCAAGAATCCCGGTAAAAAGAGAATGACACCAAGAATAGGGATGCCAAAAGGTATGCACAAATTCGACAGCTCGGTTGTAAAAGCTGTCCAAAGAAAGAATACTCCGACACTTGCAAGTGCGATGCCACACAGTAAAAAAAGAAACCAATAGATCCATGCCAGTATCATCGGATTGCTCCATTTGCACAACTAAGAAAAGTGTAGCAAAATGTTGTTTCTATGCAACAAGGAGCTCTCTTTGTGGTAGCCACTCCTATTGGAAATTTGGAGGATATAACCCTGCGTGCCCTACGTATTCTTAAAGAAGTTGATGTAATTCTTGCGGAAGATACGCGGGTGACTAAAAAACTCTTACAGCATTATGAAATTACCACGCCGGTCGAGAGGCTTGACGCGCATCGCGAGGCAGAGCGAGCGGATGATATCATAGCCCAGATTGCGGAAGGAAAGCGGTATGCGTTAGTAAGCGATGCTGGTACGCCAGGTATTTCCGATCCCGGGAGTCGTCTTGTTGCTCGGGCGCAGAGCGTGGGGGTATCAGTGGAGGCGATACCAGGACCATCGTCGCTCACGGCAGCGCTTTCTGTTGCGGGTATTTCTGCAGATTCTTTTGAATTTCTCGGGTTCTTACCACATAAAAAGGGCCGACAGACAGCCCTTAAACATATTGCAGAAGCTGGTGTGTGCGTCCTTTTTGAATCAACTCATCGCATAAAGAAATTGATGAATGAGCTTGTAGTGTATGCCCCGGGGCGCAAAGTCACTGTGGCGAAGGAACTAACCAAAATTCACGAAGCGGTTATGAGTGGTACCCCGCAAGATATTTTGGCAATCTTTGAGGCCCAACCTGCAAAAATGAAAGGGGAATTTGTCGTGATACTGGCAGAGTAGTTTTTTCGCTGTATAGTCGGGAGAGTTCTGTTTCGGGAAGGAAATCCCATGAGTCTCCGCGACTGGCTTTTGTCTGTAGTGTGGGGCAGTGCACTTTTGGGCTTGATTATGACCGCACTTGTTTTTCTAGGTGCTTTTCCAGGTTCATTGGTAGACCGCTTAGCAAGTTTGCACCCGGCAAGTATTATCGTGCTAGGAGTTGCTCTTTTAGGAGGGGTTGCCCTCCATGGGCGATTCACCAAGTGATCAGCCGCCCTCCGGGCGGCTTTTTTTGCCACCTATCCCATGTGAGTTTTTTACTCGTATAAAAAACGGTATATACTGCACGCATGAAAAAGGATGTTTTGATTATGTTCCTCGGCGCTTTCACTATGCTTGTGCCTTTTATGGGTTTCCCCAGTACCTGGGATACAATAATCTTGCTGGTTGCTGGGGTACTCACCATCGCACTGGGTATTGCGGTGCGACGAGGTAATCGGCCTCGTGCGTCCTTTCCTGTGTTTCGGCGTTCAGAATCTTCAGGAAGTACCGAGCAACACGCATGATTCGTGGTATTAGTCTCGGAGTTGCGCTGTTAGGTGCATTAGGAATCACATCGTTTGCCTTGGGGCCAACCGCACTTTCCACCCCGACGGTTTCGTATTCGCACGAAATTGCGTCTAGCACCGTCGAAGCACTCCCACCACCTGTCGAACATCGCGAAACTCCCCATGCAGTAAAGGCCATTTACATGTCACAATGTGCCGCTTCCTCCGAGTCATTTCGTGCGTCAATTATTGGCTTAGCCGACACGACTGAGATAAATGCAGTCATTGTCGACATAAAAGATTACACGGGAACCACATCGTTTCCTTCGAAAGTGGCACTTTCCGGTGGGAAAGGATGTACCGTCCCCGACTTTCGTGAAGTAGTCAAACGCATGCACGAACACGACATATATGTAATTGGACGCCTGACCGTTTTCCAAGACCCTCTGTACACATCAGTGTACCCAGACCGGGCAGTAAAAAAGGCAACCGACGGCACTACCTGGCGTGACAACAAAGGTCTTGCGTTTGTTGATGTCGGTGCAGCGCCCTTTTGGGAATACATCGAAGCTATAGCACGCGAAGCCCATGGGTTGGGTGTTGATGAAATAAATTTCGACTACATTCGCTATCCATCAGACGGACCGATGGATAATATCAATTTCACTCACACCAAAGGTTCTCACGCTGATAATCTTGAGCGTTTTTTCTCTCACCTTAATGCGGCCATGAAAATTGAGGTTGATGGACATAGGCCCATCATTTCGGCTGATTTATTTGGCATGACAACAACAAATACTGACGACCTAAATATCGGTCAGGTGCTTGAGCGCACGATGCCGTATTTTGATTACATTGCGCCCATGGTCTATCCATCGCACTATCCGCGAAAATTTAATGGCTGGGACAACCCCAATCAGCATGTGTACGGTGTTATCGAGCACTCGATGCGTCGGGCGGTGGAGCGAGCCGAGGCAACCACTACGCCCGTCGCAGGGTTTAAAACGGAACGAATTGGCACAACCACACCGGCAGTGTATGCAAAGAAGCCATATTCTCGCTACATCATGCGTCCGTGGCTTCAAGATTTCGACTACGGAGGAAATTATGGGCCCAAGGAAGTGCGGGATCAGATACAAGCCACCTATGATATCGGGCTTACCTCGTGGATGTTGTGGGATCCATCAAATCGATACACCAAAGACGCGCTTCTCCCTGAATAGACCCTAATAACCTTCATCGTTTTACGATATACTGGTGCTATGGCGCCGTGGAACTCAGACGGTAATCGTATAACCTTTCTCGGGGCGACTCATACACGCGGTAAAAATGTGGCCTTTGGTATTCGTGAGAAAGACCGCGACAAACACATGTATGTGATCGGGAAGAGTGGTATGGGAAAGTCCACATTGCTTGAAAATATGGCAATCCAGGACATCCAAAACGGAGAAGGAATGATATTTATTGACCCCCACGGCTCAACTGCTGAAAAACTTCTTAACTTTGTGCCCCAAGACCGAGTCAAAGATGTACTGTACCTAGCTCCATTTGATACGGAATTTCCCGTCGGATTTAATATTCTTGAGGATGTCGGATACGACAATCGCCACAAGGTTGTCGCCGGACTCATGGGTGTGTTCGAGCGCATTTGGGCTGATGCGTGGAGCGCCCGCATGCAGTATATTTTGCAAAACACTCTTTTTGCACTTCTTGAATATCCCGATGCGACAATTATTGATGTGAATCGTATGCTGGTGAACAAGGCGTTCCGTGAAGATGTAATCAAACACATTACCGACC
The DNA here is from genome assembly GCA_038064835.1 of Patescibacteria group bacterium. GTDB lineage: Bacteria > Patescibacteriota > Minisyncoccia > Phycocordibacterales > UBA2100 > JACQKA01. The sequence continues at coordinate 57,378 of JBBTSD010000007.1, read as the reverse complement.
CTGTGGTAGGCATGTTTTGGAAAGAAGAGTTTGCCGGATATTCAGACAAATACACACAAGACGCGACACCTGCTATCCAAAACAAAATCGGACAATTTGTTTCAAATCCATTGATTAGAAATATTCTAGGACAACCAAAATCCACTTTCGATATTCGTAAAATGATGGACGAGCGAAAAGTTGTGATCATCAATCTCTCGAAAGGGCGCATGGGTGAATCGAATGCCGCGCTCTTGGGGAGTATGCTAGTCATCAAAGTGTATCTTGCCGCGCTCACTCGTGCAGAAGAGCCTGCGCCTGTCCTCGCGAAACTTCCACCGTGCAAACTGTATGTCGACGAGTTTCAAAATGTCGTTAGCCGAGCATTTGAAAACATTCTTTCAGAGTCTCGTAAATACAAGTTGTGTCTAACGATTGCCAACCAATACATCGAACAGATGCCAGAAGAGGTGCGTAATGCGGTATTTGGCAATGTGGGCACCACTATTATATTTCGCGTGGGCCCCATGGACGCGCAGTTTTTGGAACCGGTATTCGGGCCTACATTTCTACCTGAAGATATGGTGGGTCTCGGGCGAGGAGAGATATATCTCACCTTAATGATAGACGGGGTAGGAACCGCGCCTTTTTCTGCTCAAACTCTACCACCAGTCGAAGAGCCTAGTCGTTCATTTGCTGAAGAAATTATCGCACATACACGCACACATTATGGTAAGGCGCGTGCAGAGGTCGAAAAGACAGTGACTGAGGCAGGGGAAAAATGGCAGAGCGCCGCGAAAGATAAGCATAAAAACGACAGTGCGAAAGGTCAAAAAAGCGGAGGTGCCGTATCAACACCAAGCGCATATGGGAGCAGGCCTCGCACGGAAGCTCCTGTGCAACCACAGGTAATTGCTCCGACACCTCCTATGGTTGCACAGGTCGTTGTACCTTTAATTAAAAAAGAAGCTGTTCCGGAAACTCCTGCTCCAGTAAAAGTATTGAATGGGGAGTTGCCTCGCCGCGCTGAAAAACCAACGGAAGATCGTCGGATATCTGTGCCACAACAACGCCCAACACCTCCCCCACAAAGAAGTCCTGCCGAAGTCCTGCGAAGCAGCCGGCCAACACCTGTACAACCACAGCAGAGGTCTCGACCACAACATGAAAGCGGACCAAACAGTGCTCGTGACGCGCTGAAGGCCGCAATTGCGTCGGCACGCGCTAATCCTGCTTCGGGCACTTCTCAGCCAGTGCGACCACCTCAGCAACCGCAACAGCAAGCACCAACGAAACCGGCTGCAGATTATGCTGTACCCCCACCACCAAAGACACCTCAACCTTCGGTCGTGGATCCCACGCCGAATCCATCAGCGCCCGTACAGCAACAGAAAAAGGACGAGTCAAGGGATGATTCTGTTGACCCGAATGAACTCCGTAAGCTACTCTACGGCGATGAAAATGAAGGCCCTTACACTGTGCGTACTTAGCTTCATTTCCCTGCCATGTGTGGCCGATGCACAGGTAGTTATCAGCGAGATCATGTATGACCTTGCTGAAGGGGGAGATACTGGTCGGGAATGGGTCGAGGTTTTTAATGCAGGGGCAAGCGCTGTAACCCTCAGTGATTGGAAGCTTTTTGAAGCGGAGACAAATCATAAGCTGACCGAAGTGCAGGGTGGCGTCAATATCCCAAGTGGTGGCTATGCAATCATCGCTGATAATGCAACGAAGTTCATTATTGATTGGCCAGAGTATGCAGGAATGCTTCTCGATAGTACATTCAGCCTTACCAATTCCGGAGAGACGCTGGTGTTGAGGAATATTGATTTGGTAGACAAAGATACTCTTAGGTATGGTAGTGACGACGGCGGGGCAGGAGACGGAAAGTCACTTCACCGGCAGAGCGCGGGTTCTACATCTGTGCAGGCACTTTCGCCGACACCTGGATCTGGATTGCTAATCGCATCTGCCGCCTTGGCATCGGCAATAGATATGGAAGATGACGAGACGCATGTACCTGCCGAGAGCGCCACGACACCATCGGTGCTTGGCTATCATGTCGAGCCACGAATAGCGGCGTATGCAGGAAAGGACAGGGTTGCAGTTGTAGGTGCGGATATGCTCTTTGAAGGTCGAGTATTTTCTGCAAGTGGCGAACCTATCGATGCGCCGCGAGCGCGTTTCTTATGGAATTTTGGAGACGGAAGTACCGCAGAGGGTCGCACTGCTTCGCATGGCTTCGCTCACCCTGGAAAGTATGCGGTTGTTTTGGATGTATCTGAAGGAATCGATGCAGCCGCGCATCGCATTACTATCACAGCTGAACCAGCACGCCTTACCTTGGGGACTCTTGCTGATGGCAGTGTGACGATTCACAACGGCACTATACGAGAGATTGATCTGTCGTACTGGCATGTCCGTGAAGGGTCTCGACATTTTTCGTTCCCAAAAAACACCATACTTTTTGCACATGGTGTTATGACCATTTCTCCTCGTACCATGCTTTTTACTGCCACGCCGACAGTGCTCCTTCTATATCCTAATGGGATAGTTGCAACTGAGGTTCCGGGCATTACACAGACACAGGCAATGTCGGCGGATCCGATGCGGATAATGCCCATACAAAAAGTAAGTAGTGTGATTCCTGCTGTAAAAGAAATGATTGTACCTGCATACGATAGCCATGTAGAAGAAGTGGGTGACGAAGAGTTGGAGGATCAGGTTGCTGCGGTGACCGCGGCACTTCCTGCAGGGAAGACTAGTCGTAGCGATTTTGGCTGGTTCCTCGCGCTAGGAGTGCTTTTGGCTGTCGGAGCAACTGGAGCTTGGTTTACACAACAAGAGGCTGTAGAGGCGTCTCATGGTCTTCCTGGAGCAAATTAAAGGCCTAGCCCCAAAGAGCCCTTGGAAGCAGCGTTGAAAGGCACTTGATTATTGTTGAAAACAATGTCCTTCTGTAGTAGGGTGGCACTATGGACAAGCAGATAAAAAAAGTAGTGATTGTCACCGGAGGTGCCGGATTTATCGGCACACATCTTTGCCGCCGACTGGTGGCAAGTGGCCACCAGGTAATCTCGCTCGACAATTATTTCACTGGATCAAAAAGCAATCATATAGAAGGTGTTGCATATCGAGAAGGGCATACAAAAGATATTGGTACAGTGATACCTGAACGAAATGTCGATCTGATATATCACTTGGGCGAGTATTCGCGCGTAGAGAAGAGTGTTGAAGAACCAGAAGTGGTTTTTGATTTGAATACACATGGCACCAGTGGCGTTCTTGAATTCTGGCGCAACCGAAGGTGCAAGTTGGTCTATGCCGGGTCGAGCACAAAATTTGGCGACGGTGGTCTTGCGCGCGACGCATCTCCTTACGCGTGGAGTAAGGCGTCAAATACTGAGTTGGTAAAAAACTATGCGTCCTGGTACAACCTTCCCTATGCAATCACCTATTTCTATAATGTGTTTGGTCCGGGCGAACGTGCTGGAGCATACGGGACTGTCATTGAAATATTTCGGCAACAGTATGCAAGCGGGCAGCCGCTCACTGTGGTCGCACCGGGAACGCAACTAAGGAATTTCACCCATGTAGATGATATTGTCGATGGGCTTATTGTTGTGGGCGAGAAGGGAGAAGGAGACGAATATGGTTTGGGTAACGAAAAATCTTTTTCAGTGCTTGAAGTGGCGCGTCTTTTCGGGACCGACATTGTAATGCTTCCTGAACGACAGGGAAACCGGATGACATCCGCACTTACCGTGGACAAAAGTAGGACACTTGGGTGGCGAGCAAAAACAACGCTAGAGGACGAGCTTCATGAGTATGTACAGGGGCGTAGAAGCGAACGGCCATCGGAGAAACGGGTGTTGGTGATCAGTACTACTTTCTATCCTGTTGCGGGCCCTGCGGAAGAAGCGCTGTGCGATCTGATGAGGGCTATGCCATCAATCCATTTTGATATTGTTACTGCACGGTATGCGCGCCTGGAAGGAAAAGATTTCTGTCCGGTCGCGAATGCAACTGTTCATTATGTAGGCCTTGGGTATCGGCTTGATAAATTCTTGCTCCCTATTTTTGGATACCTTAAGGCTCGAGATTTGGTGCAAAAAAATCAGTATCTTTTTGTGTGGTCTTTGATGGCAAGTTATGCATCGCTCGCCGCACTCCTTCTGAAAAAAAGAAAGAAAGTTCCCATGATTGTTACGCTTGCCGACCAGGAGTTTCACTCGCCAAGGCCGGTGTTTGCGTGGATGGTATTGCAAAAAATACTACGAAGTGCTGATCAGATATTTGCAACTTCAGTAGAACAGGAAGACATGGTGACGCGTGTCGCGACACGCACTCGGGTCTCGATTGGTGATGGTGACGCTTTTGCAAACCAGCTCCGCTTTACCTATCGTGACATGGTGCGGAAACGCACGGGCAAAGATACTCTGAGTGGCGCGTGATAACATGCTCCTATGAAAAAGGTTCTTATATTTTCGCTTGCGTACTTCCCGAAACATGTAGGGGGCGCAGAGGTCGCTATTAAGGAAATAACTGAACGGATGCCAGACATTGAGTTTCATATGGTGACAAATCGGTTCGATGCCACGCTTCCCAAGGAGGAGAAAATCGGGAATATCATTGTGCATCGTATTGGTATTGTTACTCACAATCCATCAATGGCCGATCTCAAAAAGTGGCCCCTCAATTTCAATAAACCTTTATATCAATTTCTTGCGGCGTGGAAGGCAATCCGGCTACATCGAAAATACCACTTTGATGCCATGTGGGCGATGATGGCGCACTCGACGGGAGTACCGGCCGCCATCTTTAAGATGGTGCATCCAGAAGTGGGATATGTACTCAACCTGCAAGAAGGTGACCCGGTTGATTATATCGAAGCAAAAATGCGCCCGGTCTGGCCTTTGTTTACGCGAGCTTTTACCATGGCCGATATCATTCAGCCGTTATCGACTTTTCTTGCGAAATGGGCTCGTGCTCGAAATTTTTCTGGACCTATCGAAATAATTCCAAATGCCGTTGCAGCTCAACATTTTATGCAGGCGTACTCTGCTGAAGAATTAAGTGGAGCACGGGCAAAGCTCGGTAAAACCGAAAACGATGTGTTTCTAGTGACCACTTCACGACTTGTTACAAAAAATGCAGTCGACGATGTTATACAAGCCATAGCACTTCTTCCAGAGCGTGTCCATTTTGTTATTTACGGAACAGGGCCAGATGAGGACATGTTGAGAACACTTGCAAAAGAAAAAAAGGTTGAGCACCGCATACATTTTGAAGGGCAGATTGGTCACACAGAGATGCCGCTACTTCTCAAGGCGTGCGACATATTCATTCGACCATCACGCTCTGAAGGATTTGGCGCATCATTTATGGAAGCCATGGCAGCAGAAATGCCGGTCATTGCCACACATGAGGGTGGCATTTCAGATTTTCTTTTTGATGAGAGACGGAACCCCGACAAGCCAACGACCGGGTGGGCAGTAGACAAAGATTCGCCGAAGCAAATTGCGGATGCTGTACGCGATATCACGGCGCGTCCTGAAAAGGTCCGGGAGGTTGTGAAAAATGCCAAAGACATGGTGCTCGCAAAATATGACTGGGATATCATTGCGAGAGATATGAAAAAAAAGGTGTTTGACCATCTGTTCAAGATAGAGCATTCTGTGAAAGGCAACACCATCTCCAACTAATCTCTGAACACCAAGTCTTGAAAATTATGGCTCTGACTCGAAGAAAAAAGCTCAATGTATCTGCGGATATATTTCACTTTTTTCTTCTTCGACATATCCATAATTTTCTACGACTTTTGTTCAGACCTTACTTGTCGATGGTGTAAGGAGTAGCCACATGCCCATGTATCCGTTTGGTCCGCTATTCGTAGCGGGAATGATGTGTAATGGTTTTTTGATGTGTACTCTTCTTGTGAACCCTTTTGCACTGGCCATGGTCTCGCTCAAATATCCTGAAGTGCGGCGCTAACCCAGCGCCGCTTGTCTGCATATTGGTGCGCTGTATACTGTTTCTACAACTGAATATGTATCGAGAGTGTGGGGGAGGGCTATGGCCCGAAAAAGACCCCCATCCGCAACCTGCTTGGATAATTCTTTGCAAGGTGCGAATTCCATCCTGGGAAACCAGGGAAGATGCAACCTCCTCGATACGCGCGCATAGCGCGTTTTTAGTTGCTACGCTATTAGCTAATCGTTTTTCTATGATGAAAACGAGTGAATCGGTGTCTCCACGACATCCGGACAAGTTGTGCGACCGTATTTCGGACGCGATACTAGACGCATATCTGACCAAAGATCCGCAGGCGCGTGTTGCCGTAGAGACCCTGGGCGCTCATGGCACTATCACGGTGGCAGGAGAGGTAAGTGCCGATGCCGAGATGCCTGATGTACATCGAATTGTGCGCACAATCGCAGGTCCAGGGTTTGATGTGCGGATACATATTGTTGAACAAAGTCCAGAAATATCTCGCGGAGTCGATACGGGTGGTGCGGGCGATCAGGGGATCATGACAGGTTATGCAACGGCGGAAACTGCTACCTACATGCCACGCGAGTATGAGCTTGCACGAACATTATGCCAAGCGATTTATGCGCTGCACCCATACGATGGGAAGACACAGGTTACGATCGCAGATGACGGCTCAGTGCGTTCCGTAGTCGCAAGTTTTCAAAATGTGTCACAACGCGAGTTGAAAAAAATTGCAAAGAAAATTGTCCCTGCGGATGAATACCACCTTAACCCCGCGGGCGATTGGAGTGTTGGAGGGTTTGATGCGGACACAGGGCTCACCGGGAGAAAAATCGTGGTGGATAACTATGGCCCTGAAATTGCCGTGGGAGGAGGAGCTTTTTCAGGAAAGGATCCTAGTAAAGTTGACCGATCCGGGGCATATATGGCGCGTCGGATTGCGGTAGATCTCTTGAAAAAAAGAGGTGCTCGCACCGTCTTCGTAAAGCTTGCCTACGCAATTGGCCACCCCAGTGCCCTCATGGCAGTCGCGACGCTTGATGGGAATTCCGAACCAATTCGTGGGTACGACCTCACGCCTCGTGGTATTCGCATATTCCTTTCACTCAACAAACCTCGCTATGAAGAAACAGCACAATGGGGACATTTCGGCAGAGGTTTTCCCTGGCTCTAGCAAATTGGGGCACTCGCTTGGCGTGCGTGGGTGCGCTAGAGTAGCGTGATGGACAAAGATACACCCATTCGACTTCTGGTTCCTACAGGGATATATCCACCCGATATCGGGGGGCCGGCTACCTATGTGCCACTTCTGGAAGAACACCTCCCTGCGTTGGGGTTTGTGGTAGATGTTCTACCGTTTGGGCGCTTTCGGCATTTGCCAAAAGTCGCCTCTCACATCAGTTACTTCTTTTCAATTTTTTCGCACGCCCGACGAACGGATATTGTATATGCACAGGACGCCTTGAGTGTCGGGTGGCCTTCGTTTCTTGCCGCATACCTGTTGCGGCGCGCGTTTGTAGTAAAAATTGTCGGGGACCATGTGTGGGAGCAGGGCAGACAACGGTTTGGTGTGACAGTGGGTCTGGATGAGTTTCCGCGGTGGCCGCGACATCCCTACTTGTTGTTTTTACGCGCATTGCAGTTCCTTGTAGCTCGGAATGCAACACAAGTCATTGTCCCTAGTAACTATCTGAAAAAGATTGTACTGGGCTGGGGGGTCACCGAATCACGAGTGGCAGTCGTGTATAACGGGATAAGTCTCCCAGAGCACACTCGAAAAACTGTTAACATGCCACACCCTCTCGTAGTTGCTGTGGGACGCTTGACTCCATGGAAAGAATTCACAGGAATCATTCGCGCAACTGCACAGGGTAATTGGCACCTGGTACTAATTGGAGAAGGTCCATCTCGCCAGGAGATTGAAGCTCTTATCCAAGAACTTGGTTTGCAACAGAGGGTGAAACTCACTGGATCTTTACCCAGGGAAGAAATGTTGGGCTTTTGTAAAGAAGCCAATGTTTTTGTGCTTAATTCATCGTACGAAGGACTGCCACACACCCTTATCGAGGTGATGATGCTTGGTGTTCCTGTAGTGGTCTCGGATATACCAGGAAATAGGGAGGTTGCAGAAGACAGCTCGCAAGCGGCGATTGTTCCCATGCATAATGATAAGATGCTAACCGAAGCGATACAGCAGACACTCGAATTCTCTCCAGAAATTGCGCTACGCGTTGCTACTGCAAAACGGCGTGCTGAAAAGTTCACAGTTGCGGCCACTGTTGCCGGTTTGTCGGAATTACTTAAAAAAGTATGCGCGTAGTTATTTTTTCAACTGATAGAAATATTCTCAAGCCGGGTACCGCGGTGTATAAAAGACAGCAGGCGTATGCAGAGTACTTCGAATCGTATGTGGTCTTGGTTTTTTCACGACGCAGGCACGGACTTACTGCGATTAGTCTTGGTGAGAGTGCGCACGCATACCCCGCCAGTATGCGCACGGTAATTCGTGAAGCTCGACTTGCAGACATCATTTCGACGCAAGATCCATTCGAAACAGGGTTCGTTGCATGGGTTTGCTCGTTCATATTCAAAAAGGCACTTCATGTACAGGTCCACACCGATGTATTTGGGCCGGGATACAAGGCGCATCATTTTCTAAATCGGATTCGGCGTCTCGTGGCAGCTTTTGTTTTGCGACGCGCCTCACACATTCGGGTGGTGTCGGAAGGTATTCGCGAAGCGCTCCAGAGGCAGGGTATAAAAACACCAAGCACCGTACTCCCTATATTTGTAGATGTTCATTCATTTGAAAAGATTCCCCGTCTTAAACACCCTCAATTCAAAATTTCACTGCTCGCTATCGGACGCCTTGAGAGTGAGAAACAGTTTTCTCTGTGTATTCGTGCACTTAAGACAATTCGTAATGCACATCATGATGCAGGTCTTACCATTATCGGCACAGGATCTCTCAAAGAACGACTTGTCCGCGAAGCAAAAGATGCTGGTCTCGAACGATTTGTATTATTGGTGGGCGAGCAACCAAACATAAAATATTTTCTTGCTCAGGCTGATTTGGTGCTTGTCTCGTCGCGATACGAAGGGTACGGCATGGTGACCATCGAAGCTCTGGCGGCCGGTATCCCGGTACTGTCTACCCCCGTGGGTGTAGGGCAGGAGGCAGGAGCGATGATTGCACATGAAGAAGAGTTTGCTGACGCTGCTCTACGCTGGATTGAAAGTGGTAGTCGGCAAGCGACTCTCAAGAACTACCCGTATGCCGACTTTGACGAATATGTGAACCGCTACTGCGAAGATATTGCGACAACCAAAAAGCCGGTCGCGTAGCGACCGGCTTTACCTAGTGGGTGTCTTCGAACAAAACACTCACAGACTCTCCTCGTTCAACGCGGGCAATAGTCTCAGCAAACAACCCCGCAACAGATACGACTTCTAGCTTCGGACTACTCCGTACTTGAGCAATGGTATCTGTGATAAAAAGTCTCTTTATGGGTGATGCCTCAAGTCGTTCGAGTGCTTTTCCCGACAGTACTCCATGCGCGACCGCCGCATACACTTCTGTCGCACCTCGTTCAATCAGGATCTCCGCAGATCGCGCGAGTGTGGTACAGGTGTCAGCCATGTCGTCAACAATCAAACATTCTTGGCCGGTCACATCGCCGACAAGTATCATCTCGTCGACTTCGTTTGGCTTCAAGCGTCCTTTGTGGAAAATTGCCAATCGAGCCTTATCCATCATTCGTACGGCGTATGACTGTGCTCGGCCGACCGCTCCTACATCCGGAGCAATTACGGTAAGATTGTTGCGCGCAATAGGATCCGCAAATCTTGCTTTGAGATACGGAGTGAACACTTTCCGTGCGTAGAGATTGTCCACTGGTGTGTGACGAAAGAATCCTTCAATCTGGTTCGCGTGCAAATCCATGGTGATAACACGATCGATGCCCAACGCTTCCAATTTAAGCGCAATCATCGATGCGGTAATTGGCTGGCGCGGGCCGTTTTTTCGGTCCTGACGCGCATAGCCAAAGTATGGTATGACCGCAGTTATTTCTCCTGCCGAGGCACGCCGGGCAGCGTCTATGGCGATTTCAAGAGCCATCAAATTGCTATCAGGCTGGTTTGTGGACTGCACCAAAAACACATGCTTTCTTCGGAGGTTCTCATGGAACCGTAGAAAGATCTCACCGTCACTAAACGGCTTTCGTTCCATTTTTCCCAAAGGAACTTTCAGGCTTTCAGCGATAAGGGCCGCGAAAGGATCGTTACTGCCCAAGCCGAATATGTGGAATGGATAATCCATCGTGTACTCCCATGCCTACGCGCGTTATACCAGTTTTTCGCCATCGGGAAAAGGTCCCTGGGATGGACCTTTCTGCGTCGTCACTCAGAGGAAATGAGAGTTCGTTTCGCTCCTATCATTTCGCTCCTCGCTAGCCGCAGTAAATCTTGACTTAGCGCCTCGAATCTATAGCATGTGCCGATGCGTATAGGTTTCATAGGGCAGGGCTTCATTGGCAAGAGCTACGCCGATGACTTTGAGAAGAGGGGATTTGATGTGGTCCGGTATACGAGAAGCGCTCCCTATGCGCAGAATAAGGACCATATCAAAGGCTGTGATGTAGTTTTTATAGCCGTCCCGGCGCCAACAACACCGAAAGGATTTGATGATAGTACTGTTGGCCAGGTGCTCTCTTTGGTGGGGGATGGGAAAATCGCCGTCATTAAATGCACCATGCTTCCGGGGAGTACGGAAAGACTTCAAAAGAAGTATCCAAAGAAAATTGTTTTCCACTCACCTGAATTTCTGGTTGAATCTACTGCCGCGCACGATGCCGCCCACCCGACACGGAACATTATCGGTATTTCACGCGACACCCCCGCACAACGCGAGGCCGCAGAAAAAGTAATGAGCGTTCTCCCGAACGCCCCGTTCACACAAATAATTTCTTCGCGTGAATCTGAGCTGGTGAAATATGCAGCCAACTGCTTTTTGTACACAAAAGTGGTGTTCGCCAACGCGTTTTATGATATTGCAAAAGCGTATGGGTGTGATTGGAATAATTTTCGCGAGGCAGTAGGCGCAGATCCCCGAATTGGACAATCGCATTTCAAGGTGGTAGATGTCAGTCGACACCCAGGGGCAAAACCAGGGAGAGGCGCAGGCGGGCATTGCTTTATCAAAGACTTTGCAGCACTCCGTAGTGACTACAAAAAGCAAAAAAAAGCAGACAAGAAAACCCTTGCTCTTTTGCGTGCTCTTGAAGACAAAAACATCTCTCTCTTGAAAGCAACCAAGAAAGACATCGAGCTACTCAAAGGTGTGTACGGCACGAAGATTTAATACAGGGCGCAATAGACAGGTGGCTCAGCTTGGAGCACTATACTGACATGGCGTTGGATTCTGGGAACAAGATTCGTATCCTCGTCACGACGCAAGTTGTTGATAGAACACATCCAATACTGGGCTTCTTTCATACCTGGATTGAGATGCTTGCGCGAGAGTGCGAGTCGGTGACTGTCATTTGCCTAGAGGAAGGGGAGCATGATTTCCCGTCCAATGTGCATGTACTGTCGCTGGGCAAAGAAGTGGGCACATCTCGTCTTGTGCGGATACAACGCTTTTACCGTTTCATACTTGCAGACGCACGACCATACAATGCTGTTTTCGTGCACATGAATCCCGAGTACATCGTCCTCGGTGGTCTCATATGGCGATTGATGAAAAAGCGTATCGTCTTGTGGTATACCCACAAGAGCGTTACGCTGACGCTTCGTCTGGCAACTTTTTTTGCACACACAGTGTGCACAGCATCACCCGAGAGCTTCCGTATTAAGACACCAAAGAAAGTTGTGACAGGACATGGTATTGATGCGAGTTTGTTTCTATCTGAGCGGCCTGCGCGTGGTGATGTCTACCGGTTTATTACCGCGGGTCGTATCACACCGACGAAGAACATTGATGTGCTTATCGAAGCTATGGCCTTTCTCCCTCGGTACGGCATACCGTATCATTTTTCGATTGTGGGAGGTCCCACAGCAGAAGGTGATAAAGAATATCTACAAGGTCTTAAAAACCGAGTGCACGAACTCAATGCGGAAAGGTTTATAGAATTTCACGGGTCTATCGACCCTAAAAAAATGCCGGGGGTGCTCGCAAAGGCAGATGCCTTTCTGCACGCGAGCGCTACAGGAAGTCTCGACAAAGCCGTGCTTGAGGCCATGGCGGCAGGATGTGTGGTAATCTCTGCGAGCGAGGCAGTCCGTCCTATTATGCAGAGGATAGAGCGCCACCTCGTTGTCGACGAGCTTCGCCCGGAGTTGTTTGCCGAAGCTATCGCTTGGTTTTCACATGCGAACCCTCGAGAAGAAGTGGAGATTCGAGAACGAGCAATTCGTGTAGTGCGCGAACAACATTCACTTTTAAACCTCATGCAACAATTGCTATGGATACTTTCAAAAAGCAAGTAGATCGTTCGGCATACAACTTCTGGCGCTACTGTGGCTTAGACCGTTGGGTAAGCTATCATCACCAGCTCTCGGAGATTTTGCGTATGGAACCAAAAGAAGTGCTCGAGGTCGGGGTAGGTGATGGGGTGATCGCCAGTTATCTTAAAAATAATACAGATGTTCGCTACACCAGTGTCGACATAGCTGATGATGTGGGTGCCGACATCAATGGCTCGATTACCGCGCTTCCGTGTGCTGATAAATCATACGATGTGGTGTGTGCGTTTGAAGTACTTGAGCATATACCATTCGAGCAGGTTCCTCAGGCGGTTGCGGAACTGGCCCGTGTGGCCCGGAAAGGTGTGCTAGTAAGCGTCCCGCATTTTGGTCCGTCCATCAGGTTTTCATGCAAAATTCCTTTCCTACCTGACATTCGCTTTGCCTGTAAGGTTCCCGTTCCGCTCAAACATACCTTTACCGGACAGCACTACTGGGAGCTGGGAAAGAGAGGGTACCCAGCTCGCAGATTTCGGAAGGTTCTTGAACAGCACTTTGTTGTACAAAAAGAGTTCGTACCTTTCGACAACCAGTATCATCACTTTTTCGTGCTTACTCATCGCACATAACCATGAAGATTACTTATTTGGCAAACATACGGATTCCGACTGAAAAAGCGCACGGAGTGCAGGTAATGAAAGCATGTGAAGCCTTTGTGCGCGTAGGGAACGGTGTGGAACTAGTGGCACCAAACCGACGAAGCCCGATTACTACTGACGCGTTTTCTTACTACAACATTAAGATAACCTTTCCGCTGGTACGGCTTTTTACGATTGACACAGTTGGGTGGGGAAGAATCGGATACATTTTTCAATCCCTTGCGTTTGGTCTTGCGGCGGTGTGGTATACAAGGAATCGTGTGTCTGACATTATCTACGGCCGTGACGAAATTGTTCTGACGGTTCTTGGACTGCTTACCCGAAAAGAAATAGTCTGGGAGTCCCACGACGGATCCTGGAATATATGGGCGCGCTACACTGCGCGCCGTGCAAAAAAAATGATTGTGGTTACCGAAGGTGCAGCCGACTTTTACAAAGAGCAGGGTGTTCCAGCAGAGCGTCTCTTGGCCATTTCAAACGGTATTGACCTTGAAGACTTTGCTTGCCCTGAATCAAAAGAAACGGCACGCACAAGACTCGGTCTACCGCTACACGAAAAAATAGTTCTCTACATAGGCCGTCTTGATGGCTGGAAAGGCACAGATACTCTCCTTGAGGCATCGAAAATTTTGCCAAGCGCAGTCAGAATCGTAGTGATTGGTGGCGAGAGAGAGCAGGTTATTAAACTTTCAAAAAAGTACCCTCAAGTTACTTTTCTGGGGTTTAAACCGTATTCTGAGCTTGCCAATAATCAGGCCGCCGCGGATGCATTGGTGGTACCAAATACTGGAAAGAGTGAGATATCGGTCCGCTTCACATCACCCTTAAAACTTATTGCACACCTCGCATCCAATCGCCCAATCGTTGTTTCCGACCTACCAAGTACCCGCTGGGTTGCCGATGGTGCAGCGCTTTTTGTTCCACCGGATAATCCGAAAGCGCTTGCAGAGGGTGTCGAACGAATTTTTAAAGATACCCAACTTGCACAGGAGTTGTGTGCCAAGGCACAAGAAAAAGTATCCGCCTTCAGCTGGTCCACCCGCGCTGAGAAAATTGCAACCTTTATCAGTCAGTAATGCATTAGCGCGATGGATTTGAGCGACCGAGTGCGTGGTAGATAACACCCGGGTTGAAGTCCTTGTTCTGGAACATACCCCATGGGTCGATAATCACTTTTTTTGCGCCGCTTCGTTTCAATAAAGAGGGGATTTCACGGAAACGCTCGTCTCTGTTTGAGATAAAGATTACATCAACCCACACTACCAAGTCTTCAAGAGATTCTGGGTATAAAGCTTTCTTGCCAAACTGCATGGATGCCTCATTCGAGCCGAGTGGTTCAAATATTGCGATCTTGTAGCCTAGGCGCACTATTTCTTCAGCAATAAAAAGCGCCTGGGAGTCTTCAGTCAGTGTTGTGCGTGGTTTGTAGCTCACCCCAAGGAAACCGACACGCCTTGCTTCATGTTGTTTTGCGAAGGTATCGATGATTCCAGCAATGTGTTTTGGGAGACTTTTGTTAAATTCATGTGTCGCAAGCGCGAGTGGTGTGGTTACGCCACGACGACTTGCCATTTGAGCGAAAGCAGCGTTGTCTCGTGGGAAACATGGCCCACCAAAACCAAGGCCACTTTTTATATAGTGCGAACCGATTCGCTTGTCTTTGCCGAGCGCGGTCGTGATCTGATCGACATTCGCATGCGGAATTTTTTCGCAGAGCATGCCGAGTGTATTGGCAAATGTAATCTTCGTTGTTACAAACGAATTGAGCGCAATCTTTGCCAGCTCGGCGCTCTCGATAGACATTCGTTCAGGCGCAACCGAAGGGTAGAGTTGGCTGTAAATATGCGCAAGCGTATCCTCGGACTTCTTATCAAACGCACCAAGAAAAAGAAAGTCAGGATTTTCTAGGTTCTTTAAGACATCACCAATGGCGATAAGGCTGGGGCTATAACAAAAACCAAAATCTACTCCACAGCGCTTTCCTGAAGCATTTTCGATAGCCGGGATGAGGTGGGAACGACAATCTTCCGGGAGAACAGTGGAGACCAAGGTGACGAGATGGTACCCCTTCTTTTCTTTGAGCGCATTTCCAATATCGGTGCACACTGCAGTTGCCGGCGCAAGAGAAAAGGAACCATTCTTTTGGCTCGGTGTGGGTACAATGATAAAGGTTGCGGAGGAGTTTCGGATTGCCTCTTGTGTTCCGTGCACTGCACGCAAGCGGTCGCGGTTTTTCTTTATATATGTTTGCAAATCAGTCTCTTCCACAGGGGCTGTTCCTCCGTTGAGTGCTTCAACTTTTCTTGAGTCAGAGTCAGTGCCTATGACATTCAAGCTCCGACCAGCACAGAAAGCGGCATAGCAACTACCAAGCTTGCCCAAGCCTATCACCGATACGGTTAGGCTGTTGCCTTTTGAATTTGTTGCTCGATCCATACATAGGTTTTCTCCATGCCGTCCTTGAGAGGTTTTGTGGGCGCCCATCCAAGCTTCTCCTTAATTAGTTTGTTGTGAGAGTTGCGGCCGCGAACACCAAGGGGTCCTGGAATATGCTTGATATGTACATACTTCCCGCTAATAGCGCACACCATCCGCGCCAGATCGTTTAATGTGACCATCTCGTCGGAACCAATGTTGACCGGCCCCATAAAATCAGACTGAATAAGTCGCTCGACACCTTCGACACATTCGTCGATATACAAGAACGATCGGGTTTGCGTGCCGTCCCCCCACATTTCAATCGTGCCACTGTCTTGAGCTTCGGCTACTTTGCGACAAATTGCCGCAGGGGATTTTTCGCGGCCACCTCGCCATGTTCCTTCAGGACCGAAGATGTTATGGAATCGGGCAATACGCACATTCAAATTTTTGTTTCGAGCGAATGCGGCATACATACGCTCACTGAATATCTTTTCCCAACCATACTCGCTGTCCGGCGCTGCTGGGTATGCAGACGACTCCTCACAATTTGGGTTCTCAGGGTCCATTTGGTTGCGTTCGGGGTAGATACAGGCAGAAGAAGAATAGAACAAGGTCCCAACGCCCACTTGGGAGGCTTGGCGTGCGATATTCAAGTTGATTGCTGCGGAATTGTGCAAAATCTCAGCGTCGTTATCGCCAGTGAAAACGAATCCTGCGCCACCCATATCTGCCGCGAGTTGGTACACCCGATCAAAAGGCTCGTTTAGGACTTCGGCGCAAACAACAGGGTCTCTGAGATCGCCGATAATCATCTCGTTTGCGAGGCTCGGGGAAAATTCTGGGTGCTTGAGATCAACAGCTCGGACGAAATAGGCTTCTTTACGAAGTCGCTTTACTATGTGGCTTCCGATAAAGCCACCACCACCGAGTACTAAGGCCTTTTTCATAGGTTTCGCCATACTACGGGAAAATGATGTTTGTAGCATCCTTGAAAAAGACCATTTTTGTTCTATAATATTTCACCAAGGGAATATAGTGCGGAAGGGATTTCTTTTGTAGCGTTTGAGCGCCGGTAGAGTGCTGTCATTTAGGTTTTGAAATGCCACGGCTTCATGGGAGAGCTTCTTTAGTATGGGGAGTCGCGCCCACATAGAATCAGGGATGTTGCGAAGGATCGGCTTTAAAGGACGCAGCGAACGGTACAATTCGGTATAAAGAATGTCTGTTTTTGTTGCGCGAGCCCGCATCTCGGCGCGTGCTTTGTTGCAATATTCAAAAAATTCTTCTTTGCGCGCAGAGCTTTGTGCGGTAGGAAGTTTCCGATACGCACCAACGATAGTGTTTAGATGATACAGCTTCGCCTCAAAAAAGAATTTTCGCCACAAGCCCAAATCAAATGCCCAAGGAAATTCATCGTCAAATTTACTGCCAGCTTTTTCCCAAAGTGACCTGCGCCAGAAAGTAGATTCGTGCTGCATGTTCCAAGGAAGGTTGATCATATGCTCGTAAAAGTCTCGGCGTACAGGAAGAACATTTGTCACAAGGCCTTCTTCGTTGAGTAAAAGGCCAATACCGGTAAGCCACTCAATGTCAGAGTAGGTAGAGAATACTTTTGCAATGGCAAAAAGGCTCTTGGGCATGTATTTATTTTTGTCATTTAGAGTCGCCATAATTTCTCCGGTTGTTTTGGAAAGACCGTAATTGTAGGCCTGTATAGGTGAAGTGCGTTTACCAGACAGTCGTTCACAGTGAGCGAGTTTGTCTTTATACTTCTGGATTATTTCCCAGCTTTTGTCTGTGGAACCATCATCAATGACAATGTACTCAAGATTAGGATAGCCCTGGGAAAGTACTGACTCAATTGTCTCGGCAATGTACTTCTCGCGGTTGAAACATTGGGTGACTACGGATATTTTCGGGTAGTGCATGCCTGTATAGTGCCGTACTTTGTAGCATTGCAAAAGGGGTGTATAGAAGTCAGAATACTCCTATGCGCGTTCTCTATCTTTTTACTGGTACGCGGACGCATACGCTCGAAGCAGTGAGGCGAGGCGAGGATCTGGGCAACGGTTTCTGGGGTATGTTGCGTTTGCCAAAGTTTGGTGTCGAGGCGGAATTTGTAGAACTCGAACAGTATCTCCCGGGGTGGCTGTGCAAGTTCTTACGACGGTGGTTCCTCGGATCCTACTTTGCACACATCCCTTTCTTTTTGAGGTTTTTTTCTTACGACATCGTATACACAGCCGGGGCGTTTGGCAGTCAGCTTATCCACGCGACGCTTGGTATCAGAAAGCCGTTATGGGTCATGTTTGACTTTAGTATCATGGGGCTTCTTGGGAAAGAGCAATCCTTTAGGCAAAAACTTTTCCGCTTTTTGGTTTCTCGTTGTGGGGGAATTGTCACGCTCAGTCTGGGAGAAGCAGAAAAACTTAAATCTCGGTTCCCTCATCTTGCTGAAAAGATTGCTTTCATTCCTTACGGCCTTGATATTGATTTTTTTAAGCCTCAGGATGTTCCGGAGATAATGCAAATATTTGTGCCTGGCACAGATCCGGATCGCGATTACAAGACTCTTTTTGCCGCATGTAAGGGTTTGCCAGTCACGGTTCGATTCACGACATACGAGCATCGTGTGCAGGGGATGGGTGCCCTGCCTGAAAATGTTGTTCACAAACGCCTGTCGATTGAAGAGTTGCGACATGAGTATGCACAATCTGCAGTTGTGGTAATTCCGCTTGATACTTCAAGTGGTCTTAACGATGCAATGGGGGTCTCCGTTGTCCAAGAAGCATTGGCCATGGGGAAGGCAATTATTGCGTCGCATACCGATACCATGGCTTCATACATTGAAGACGGAAAAACTGGGTTCCTGGTTTCCGAAAAAGATGTGAGCGTAATGCGAGGTACCCTAGAAAAGGTGCTTAGTGATAAGCAACTTCGCGACTCGCTTGGACGAGAGGCGCGCACATACGCAGAGCGTCACCTCGATGCAGATAAATGTACGGAAAATCTAGCGAAGTATTTTAAGGAGTTAGTCGCGAATGAACACTGAGTCTTCATAGAGTCGTTTGCCGGTCTTTGGTGAAAAATGTTCCGCACAGTTTCCGTGGTATGAAAATCCCAGTACCGAAAGCATGTCGTGTATTGTCCCAAATAGAGGTTGGTCCACATAAAGCGGGTCGAACGCCGCTTCAGTTATCACTACCTTTGCTTTCCTAAATGTCTCTTTGCCGCCCTCAATCACTTTATCTTCGTAGCCTTGCACATCCATTTTTATAAGAATGTTTGGTGTCAGTTCTAAATCCTTCATGATTGAATCCAGCTTTCTAATCGTAATTTTTTCTCGTGTTGACTCGGCACTTTTCGGGTACAGGTCTTTATGTAACTGCGTCATCCTGCGGAGGGACGAACTGGGATGAAAGGAACTCCGTTCAATTTCTGTAGATCCATCCTCTGCTCCTAATGCCATGTGAAAGGCTTTGGCACGAGAATTGCCATGGAGCGTAGTGTCGGTGCGTTTAAAGCAATCGGCGAGAGGTTCAAAAGCGTAGATCTGGGCTCGAGGCAGAAGTAAGCGCATTTCAGCAGACCAATGCCCGTCGTTTGCCCCTATATCCAAGACCGTTTTTATATCGTGGTGCCGGAGTACCGTATCAGACAAAGAATGGTACCGGCGGATATCGTAGCCAAATCGCCGCAAAAATCTTTTTAGAGGCATATCACAAGGCGCTCACAATCTTAGCAACACCATCGCGAATGCCGATTTCTGGTTTCCAGTAGTTGAGTATGAAGTGATCCGGCTCGTTGCGGATACCTTTCTGTACTCCATCTGTATTATTGGCGGGCGCGACAATCGTTCCGGGAAAGTGTTCTGCAACCAGGTTTGCAATGTCAATAATGCGAGTCCATTCAAAACTCGTAATATGAAGCTCTTTGGTGCGCGGGATGTCCGCGTGGACTCGTGCCAATGCTTCGAGCGCTCGCGAACAATCCAATGCATGCAAAAATTGACGTTCTTCGGTTCCGTCAGTGAGCATGTCAATGCGCTGCGTATCCCGGGCCTTTCTGATGAAATCAGTAATGACATGAGCTTTTCGCTCGTCATGCTCTACACCATACACATTCCAAAATTTAACGATGATTCCATTGAGTGTTGATGCATAGCTCTCCCCGAGCGCTTTCGCCCGCCCATAGGAGGAGTGGTCCATTGTAGCCATTTGACTCGATGCAAATATAAAAGGTTTAGCATACTGCTTCAGTGCGCGGAATGTGTGCAACATGAGTGCCATGTTATTGTCGATGAAATCTGGCGTTTGTTGGTACTGGGCAAGGTATCGAGAACCACCAACATCAAACGCAAGGAAGAAGACAAAGTCGGTAGCAAGCAACGCTTCCTTAAGGAAGGGGTTGTTGGGGATTCGAAGATCCTGTTGTGGCGAGGCTACTATATCAAAAGAAGAAACTGTGTTGCCTTGTTCTTGCAGATAAGATAGTAGCGCAGAGCCAATCTGCCCTGACGATCCGAGAATAAGATATTTCATGCCAGTATTGTAGCATTTGATATAAAATGTACCCTGTGCAATTGAAATATACTAGCATATGAATGATCTGGCTCTTACTACTTTAGGGACACCATTTTCGAATGCAATATACTCTGGTTTCTCGCCGTGTATATAGAGAACAGAATACAGCCATAGAAAGAATGGCTGCAAAAATTTTGGTGCGCGTGATTGAGGGGTGAAAAAAATACGAGCCTGCCAAGCTGCAAGTGAGCGCTTGGGGCGTACGCTCCATTGCTCCGCGCGGTAGCCTCCTTGCGTATGGAGTTGTCCCGGTCGGCGCATGAAGGTTCCAAGGTTTACATCGAGCGACCACATCGACGCATGTCTTGCCATCCTCTGCCAAAGCCAGTAATCACCCGCCACTCGAAGTTCAGTGGGGATAGGGCCAACCTTTTTCCAAAGGGCGGCTCTCCAAAAACATCCATTCTGCGCTACTGGATAGGATTCCATTCCGTACACACCCTCACGAAGCCATTTTTCTCGATACAGACGGCATGTGCCACTAGCTGTTTCCTCCCAGCGGTTGTTCATTGCACCTGAAACTCCATGCACCCACGCTATATCAGGAAAAGTATCAAATGTTTTTCTTACGGCTTCCAATGCTCCTGGAGTATATGTATTGTCGGCATCTGCCCAAGTATAGACATCTCCGGTTGCGCAGGCGAATCCTTTATTAATTGCATCGAATGTTCCGCTATCTTTTTCTGAAAAACTTTTCATGGTTATTTGTCTGCAACGCACAGGGAGTTCCTTACGCTCTATGCGCGCTCGATACTCCTCGAACAACGCAACTGTCCGGTCGGTTGAATTTCCATCGGCTAAGATGTATTCAAGCTCGAAGTCACCCTCCTGTGTTACGATGGATTCAATCGTTCTGGAGATCCAAGTCTCCATGTTGTAAGAAGGGGTCACAATAGAGAACTTCATACAAGATATTTATCGTAGTCTGCGTACTCTGCATTCTGTGTCCTCACATCCCACAAGTAAAGGGGGAGCCGGAAGGACCAACTGTTCTTAAAATGGACTGCCACGCGAAATGCAAAGTCGCGTCCACTCCCGCGTCCACTGGGTACGCCCCAAGTGCGCTCGTTGCGATGGCGGAAGTAGAAGCCCTCATCGCGTACGCGCCTGTGGAACATCATGCTGTTGTCGGCTCCCGGATAGGCATCGGTGCGTCGATAGAAAAGCTTCCGTGTGTAAGGAAACCATTTGACAGGGAAGGGGATAAATCGATGAAACGGTTCGTGCATGAGGATACCTCGATTTGCTTCTGCAAGCGCCGAAATTGTCTCGGGTTTTATGACAACGCTAGCCTCACCTTTTTCGCGAATAACACGCTCGACATCGAGACCCTTCGATAAGTTCGCTTCAGTGAGCTGATACCATTGGATTGTCACAAGTGCCGCCTTATATTTCTCAGCGAGATGATATTGAATTTCTACGCGGTTGAGTAGAGAAGCATCATCAGAATCCTGTGTGGTGATCCATTCGCCTTTTGCTAGTTTAAATCCATAGTTGCGTGCGGCATACCCGGCATTAATATCATACCCTCGCCAGTTGGTGCGCTTTTCTCTCGGGTCACGGTGATAATGATACTGAACACGCGAGTCCTCTTTCGCAATGGCTTGAACCACGGCTTTTGTTCCATCTGTCGACCCATCGTCGACTACGATAATTTCAAGGTTCTTGTATGTTTGATTGCGCATCGAGTTGATGGCGCGCGCTATACACGCCTCGTCGTTCCAAACAGGTATGACGACAGTTATGAGAGGGTTGTTCATAGGTCATTCGCGCCTTTTCTCAAGCATGTCCATCATTGCTCGAAAAGCGTTTGTAAATGTGTCGCGCGAGTGATGTATGCGCATGTGGTCCCATCCGGCTACAGCCCGCCTCCGGAGCTCGTCTGTAGGCATACTGGATACATACAGCACAGACTCCTTGATGGCATTTACAGTATTTTCCCTTAGAACTATACCGAAGTCATGCACGCTTATACCTGTTTCGTAGCTAACGATGGGGATGAGCCCCGCATGCGTTGCGACTAGGCCGCCTTGTCCAGCTCCTTCCGAGCATGACGGAAAGACGAGACCGATAGACTGGCTCCTTATTTTTTCAAACGCAGGGCTGTCAATATCAACCCACCCGTGCCGAATAATGTTCGGCAATCCCAGCTCGTATTTGTATGCCTCTAAAAAATCTGCGTCTCCGACCTTGCCGCAAATAGTAAGGTGGTGGTCAGGTAGCGCCGCGAATGCTTCCAGGGTGAGATCCAGTCCCTTATGCACGGCTCCAGCTCCTGCGAACCATAAGAAATTTTTCCGTGCAGCATCAAAATTTTTATCCTTAGGTGAAGGATAGGAGTGTGTTAGTGGGACAGGGATAGGGAAGAGTTCTTTCCCGGCAAACTCGAATGTCCCTCGTGTAAATTCGTTGCCATAGTAAGCGCCGATATCCGCGTTTTCAATGGATCGCGACGGCTGCACAGTCCTTCGTGGGAATACGGTAATTCCACGGCGCTGTTGCAGTGCCAGGCAACGTTGGTACTCGGCTGTGTTCTGGAAAAGCCAATGCGCAGCGGCAATGTGGAAAATTTTCACACACTCTTTGTTGAGTAACGGGGCCAGACGCCCAAGGTTCTCGTCAACATCGAGCATGTAGGCATATTTTTTTTTCGGCATAAATGAGCGGTTGGTGGCCCTGATTACATCTACGACATATCCTAAATCTAGAAATATCTGAGCGAACTGTTTGGCAGTCCAATAATTTGGGTGCCCATTAAGTGGATCATAGTCGTCTCTGAAAAATGCGACCGTATCGTGAGATAGTAAGACATTTCCTCGCACGCGATGGCCCTGTGGGCGTAGAGTCAATACACCACCACGCAGCTTAAATGCGACCTTTTTAAGCCAAATGTGCAAATTCATGTGGGGATGACTGCGGCTCTTTTCGCCAGTCGCAGTAGCTGTCAAGCATTGCCCAGAAATCGGTTGTGACTGGGTACCCATGCTTCTGGGCAAGACGGCAATCGACACAAAGGTACTGCACCTCGTTGGGCCGTGGCTCGTGGTGAGTGATGGGGACATGAAATTTCTTTGCTATGGCCTTCGCTATGTCGATGATGCGATGTGACTGTCCCGAACCGCAATTAAAAAGAGCGGGCATGCGACCCTCTGTGGCCATAATGTAACCATTAATGGCTTGAGAGACATGCATGTAGTCGCGGGATTGCGTACCGTCGCCAAAAACGGTAATTGGCTTTTTCGCCAGCCCTTGACTTACGAATTTAGGTATAACACCACCATACATGCCATCTCGTTGGTACTCACCAAATGTGTTGAAATTTCGTGCAATCGTCATATCAAGACCGTGTATGTCGCGATAATTAGCACAGAGTTGCTCTGCTGCGAGTTTAGACACTGCATAAGGTGACGCAGGTCGAAGTGGATGAACTTCAGACATGGGCGAGTTATCACCGGATCCATACACTTCTGAGGTGGATGCGTAAATGAATTTGATGCGAGGGGCATGTCGGCGCACTGTTTCGAGTAGTTCCAAGGTGTCGCCTACATTTTCAGTAAAGTAGAGCGAGGGCTCAAGAATCGATTCGTCTACATTTATGCGCGCGGCAAGATGGATCAAGACATCGGTATCTTTTAACAGATCTCCCTTGAGAGATCGCGCCTTTCCAATCTTTATGGGGAATCGGACTGGGTTGCCGCTAGGAGCACTCAAGTCGTCAATGCCCAGCACTGTGTGATTTCGCGCGGTGAGCGCGTTTCCCAGATGGGCACCTGCAAATCCACGCGCTCCCGTGATAATGATACGCATAAGAGTATGACCAGTATTATATCGGTTTTCGATAAGTGAGCAAAGCGTGAAGGAGTTCGGCCCTGCGAAGTTGTTTCTTGTCATATTTCAGGTTACGGTCTTACAGGAATAGATGGTGTTGTAAACATGGAGATGTGAGTAATGAGCGAGAAGAGCAAGGATGATTCCTACAAAATATGGGTATTTCTGACATTTGTAATACTCGGATATATGCTCCTTGTTGGTGGGTACCACCTCGTGGTGGGATAAGACGACGGCTCTGTGTCTATTCAAAACAATACTCCACATCCAGTGGAGTATCTGCATAATGAGGCAAGTGGTAAATTAAAGATTGTATCCATCACCATGCTCGCGCATCCAAAGCTCAAGTGCAAAGAGCATCCAGGTTTTGTAGCTCAAAGAGTCGTTGCCAGAATAGAACGCATCTATATGACCGCGTAGTACATCGGCATTAAACAAGAATGCCGTACGAGGGTCTTTAAATAGTTCGGTAACAAGTGCCTGCACAGGCTTTTCTTTAAGCCAGTGTTTGACCGGCGCTCCAAACCCCTGCTTCTTTCGAGTGAATACGCTTTTAGGCAGAAAATCGCCACAAGCGGTCTCTAAAATTATTTTCCCTTGCGTTCGTGTTGTCTTGTAGTCATCAGGAAGGTTAAAGGCAAACTCCGCAAGTTTATGGTTGAGAAATGGACTCCGTACTTCCAAAGAGTGCATCATTGAAGATCGGTCCACTTTGGTAAGCATGTCACCGGGGAGCTTGAGATACATATCAAGCAAGCATATTTTCTGAAGAGGGGTTTCTGCCTCAGAAAGATCCAGGTGTGCAGTAAGGTCGTTCTCGATATGACTGGAGTCGAGTGCAAGTTTTGTTCGCTCGCGCAGAGAAAACATACTGAGATGACTGCGTTTGTAGAGAGTGTCTGGGGTGTAGCGCAGAAGGAGGCTCACTATTTTTTTTACTTTTGGCAGATGCCAATGTGCCCGGTAGTGTCCGTACCCAAAAAAAAGCTCATCGCCGCCATCTCCGGAAAGCACCACCTTCACTTTCTCTCGCGCAAGTTTGGATATGAGAGCGGTAGGGATATTTGATGAGTCACCAAGAGGTTCGTCGTAGTACCGTGTCGTTTCCCGAATATCTTCGAGCGAAACCTGAATGTTGCGTTCGTAATGATCTGAACCGACATGGAGCGCAACTTCCCGCGCATAGGGAAGTTCGTTTATATGTTCATCAAAGCCCGCGGAGAATGATTTAAGTTTTCGGCCGGCAGTCTTTTGGGCGAGTGCTGTTACGATACTCGAGTCGATACCGCCGGATAGAAATACACCCACCTCAACATCGGCGACCATACGGCTCTGTGCGGACTTTGTGAGCATGTCGCGTATGTAGTCTGCGGCATCATTGTAGGAACTAGTATTTTCTTTGCGAGTGAGCTTCCAGTAGCGAGTGGTCGTGAGGCGCCCATTTTCAAATACGGCGGTGTGCGCAGGGAGGAGTGGAGTGATGTTTTTGTACGCACTGCGCCAGGGCGGGATGAAGTAGAGGGCTAGGTAATTATCGAAAGAGACCCTGTCAAGAGTTTTTTCGACCAACCCTGTCGCGAGGAGTGCTTTTATTTCCGAGGAGAATAAAAAAGCATCGTGGGCGTGGCTGTAAAACAGTGGTTTTTCACCAAATCGGTCGCGTGCGAGAAACAGTCGCGATTTCGGATTATCCCAGATGGCAAAGGCAAACTGACCATCAAGATATCTGGGGCACGCGTCGCCGTACTCTGAATATGCCTTGAGTATTACTTCGGTATCTGAGGTGGTAGAAAATCGGTGGCCAGATTTTTCAAGTGTATTTCGTAGTTCCTTGTAATTAAATATCTCGCCGTTAAAGGTGATGGTGAGGTCGCGAGCGTTGTCCTTCATAGGCTGGGCTCCGCTTGTAAGGTCGATAATTGAAAGACGGGTGTGACCGAATGTCGCATTTTGAAATGTGGCCACAGCGCTGTCGTCGGGACCTCTTTTGCCAAGAGTGGGGAGCGCTCCCGCTATAGCTTTTTCACGAGAATCTCGCTCATGCCCAACTATTCCGATGATGCCACACATACTCGAAGTATAGCGGGTGAGCGCAGATAAATACAATTGTTGTCGGCAACTGTTTGTTTTGGACAAGGGCAGTGTGGGGGTATACTGGCACCCATGACGGGCTCATACGACCAAGTTTTCTTTGACGAAATGGACAAGTCAAATCTTGTCTCTGCGCGGGCGGTAGTGCCGCTCGTTCTTGATTTGGTACAGCCTAAAAGTGTAGTCGATATTGGTTGCGGGAGAGGGCTTTGGCTCAAAGCGTTTATAGAGCATGGTATTGAGGATGTGGTGGGCTACGATGGCGACTATGTAGAACGCGAGAAGCTTGTTTTTCCACAAGCACGCTTCCGTGCAACTGACTTGGAGAAGCCAATAGCATTCGATCGATCATTCGATTTGGCGGTTTGTTTGGAAGTTGCCGAACATTTGCCCGCATCTGTTGCTGATATGCTTATCGAAACCCTGACGACCGCTGCTCGGATTGTGCTTTTTTCTGCCGCTATTCCTTTGCAGGGGGGGTCTCGCCATGTAAATGAGCAGTGGCCGGAGTACTGGGAGAAAAAGTTCGCAGCCCATGGTTATGTACCTGTCGATGCATTGCGTCGCCACTTGTGGGGTAACTCACTCATTTCATTTTTCTACCAGCAAAATATTTTATTGTACATACATCGAGATAGTCTCCCACAGTACCCCAAACTTCTAGAAGAAATTCGTTCAGGACACGACAAGGCACTTGCTTTAATACACCCGTTTCTATTCACCTACTATTCCGAGCGCTGGCGACTTGTGGTTCCATTCCTCGGCGTCTTGCCGCCGAGCATTTTGCATCTCGGCAAGAATCTCTTGAAGAGCGTTTTCTATATGCCCATAGCACAGCTAGTGCGTTACATCATATCCGGTTTAACTGCCGCAGCGACAAATCTAGTAACTTTATACACATTGGTGGAGTTTGGAGGATTTTACTACTTGCACGCCTCTGCCATATCACTCGGGGCAGCACTCATGGTGAGTTTCTTGCTTCACAAGTTTTTCACTTTCCGCGAACGAGACATTTCTCAGACACATGTCCAATTTGCACTGTACCTGTGCGTTGTGGGTGTTAATTTTTTTATGAATCTCGCCATCATGTGGTTTTCAGTCGAGTTCCTTCGAATCCCTTACCTTATCGCGGCGATCCTTGCAGGCGTTGTGATTGCAGGCACGAATTTTTTCGCGTACCGGATTATTGTTTTCCGACGACGCTAGCGCGGGCTGATACTGGTGCTGTTGAGATGATATTCACCAGGACTTGTCACTGTGAAAGTAATGTTACGAACCTTTTTAGAGAGAGCAAAGGCGGGTATCTCGTTTAGGTCGACAGTGCACGCGTACCTCCTTTCTGGGGTATCAATACGCTTGGTGTACTGATCAAGTCGAATGTAGGCGCGGGTTCCCGTTGCAGAGAAGTCGTTTTTGAACGAAAGCTCGACAAAAATCTTTTCGGAAGCATCACGCGCCTCGAGGTCGAAATGCAATATATGGGCTCTTTCAGGATCAATCGTTGTGGCGATGCGAACAGGTTTGTCAGCAGTTGCAGAGAGTGAGTTGTTGTCAGATATCTTCGAAGTGCATAGTTCCGGTATCTCGCCATTTGCGAGATACCATGCGCGGAGGCGATCGTCGCTTGTAAGGGCTTCGATAAACAAGGGAGAAGTCGAAGCGATATATGGCCCTTGATGCATTGGTAACCACTGCACATTGTTGATTCCTATGAAAGAGGAAAAGTCGGCAAGTGGTGGAAGTTGATGGAAACCTCCGTTAAGAAAGAGCGGGCCCAATGATGGGATGACAAGCGGCGAGGATGATGCCGAGAGTTCATTAAGGGCTGGCACAAGTGTCTCCTGCAAACGACTAGTAAGAGATTGGTTGAAGGTAAGGTCGTCCACATACTGCTGTTTGTAGAATGAAAATACATGCTGTGCAACGAATACAATAGCGAGAAATGCGATTGTTGTGGCGGTGCGGGCGTGTCGAATCCTCTCGGTTGGCGCACTGCGTACCCATTCGTGCGCATGTGTAGTGAGGGCAATCGCGAGAAAAAAAAGCGGGAAGAGCAGATTTTGGTCACGAAAAAAAGCTGCAGGGTTTGAGCTTGGACGCGCAATGGCGACAAGCAGTGCGGTGCCACACATAACGAGTGTGAAGTATGGTACCAGCACTCGAGCTTGTGTAGTGCCTTTGCGCAAGGTGTATATAACAAGTGCAGTGAATGCACAAAAAAGGACGAACATGGCAACATGCCACGGTACGATAAGGCTTAAAAGTCGTGGTTGGCTTACCACAAGGCCGAGTCGCGGGGCAAAGAGAGAAAGCAGAGTGCCTGCAGTGAGGACATGATAAAACTGGACGATAGTGTCAAACGATATGGGTAGGCGACTAAATCCAAAGAAAGACTCTGTGGTGTAGCGGGGGAGCACCACAAGGTAGGCAAGATAGGAGAATGTGATGATACTTGTCGCGAACAGTTGCCACGCATACGCTCTGAGCAGTCCTCGGATACCCCACTTGTTCGTTTGAAGGATGTGAAAGGCATATATAAAAAGTGTGTAAGCTACAGGTGTCCACACACCCCCACTTTCAATGAGCAGTGACATCCCCACCAGAACAAACGAAAGTGTTTGGTATATGTGTGTAAAACGCAGTCCCTCCTGCGCCTTCACGAAAAATATGAGTGACAGGACAAAGGTGGCGAGTACTTGGAAATAGGGTGCGACCGCGTAGAAGCCATACAGTTGGTGGCTCACGATGGTCGTTGTTGCAAAGAGGCCAAGAAAAATGAAAAGAGTATCTGGACCGAATTTGAGTTGTCGCAAGAGCACGGCGATTCCACCAATTGCGAGCACAGCAGGGAGGAAAAGAGGAAAGTTTAAGAACGGTGGATGTGCACCAATGATGGCGAAAAGTGCTTTCAGCTCAAGCCAGAAGAGGGGGATGACATGGTCGTTGATTGGAGTCCACACAAGATCCCAAGCGCTCGACTCTGTCGCGATAGCGTACATTTTGTAGTCGTCAATCATAAATGTGCCATAGAGAATACCTGGCGCATTTAACAGAAAGAGGACTGTGGCGGTAGCGCAAAACGAAATGAGAGCGTAATGCGACAACGAGCATGTGCGGAGATATCCATCAACCTGTGCGGAGGTTCTTTGTATTGTGGTGCGGAAGCTTTCTGAAAACGCATAGGCTCCAAAACACGCACCAACAACAAACAAAAATACACTCGCTTCTGCGAGTGTGCCGGCAAATCCTTGCAGGTAAAACGCCTGGAGTGGAGATTCTGGAACACCGAGATGTGTCGTCGCCCGTGCGGCTACCTGCGCAAGCAGAGAGGCGGCTACAAACAAAACCGCAAAGACACGCTCAATCGAAATATGCATGGGGGTGAGTATATTGCATTCATTCATCGCGTGCTACCATGCGCTCGATGACGAGCGACCTTGATATTGTTGTTCCTGTATATAACGAGCGTGAGAACTTTGAGGTGCTCTATGGGCACCTCTCTCGACTTGTGCATACCGAGTGGCGCCTGATACTCGTCTATGACCTGCCCGAAGACACGACGCTTGCAGCCGCAAGGCCGCTCGCTGAAAAGGACAAAAGAATTTGTTTGGTCCAGAATGATGGCCGAGGCGTGCTCCCTGCGATTAAGACAGGTTTTCGGGTAGCGGAAGCACCAAAAACGCTCCTGCTGATGGTAGATGATCCGGTTGAAGTGGTAGAGAAAATAGATGCTATGGTCGAGTGCATGAACGAGACCGACGCCGCTGTGGTTGCGGCATCACGCTATATGCGCGGCGGATCCCATCATGGAGGCAACTTTCTCAAAGGTTTTTTGTCGCGCATGGCCGGGCTCTCACTCCACTTTTTGGTTGGGTTACCAGCGCATGATGCGACCTATGCAACAAAGCTTTTTCGCACTTCATTTTTGCAAGTTACACCAATAGAATCAACGCGCGGTTTTACATGCGTGCTCGAGCTCACACTCAAAGCACATCTCAAAGGGGAGCACATTTCTGAGGTCCCTGTTATGTGGACCGAACGAACGGAAGGTACTTCGCGGTTCGCGTTCTTTGGATGGATTGGTGCATACCTCTACTGGTATATCTGGGGCATTTTTCACTACTGGTTTTCAGGTGTTAAGAAGATTTCTAAGAAGTAGTCAATTGTTTTCTCAAGACCTGCCTTGAGGGGAGTTCTCTCTTTCCACCGAAGTGTTTTGTGGGCCGATGCGGTAGAAAGTGTAAAGGGGCCAATCTCGTTCTGTTGTGGTAAACGAATTGATCGATCTGTGCGCATACGAATTTTCTTGCCGAGGCGCTTTTCGAGAATCGTCTTGCTGAGCGCGAGAACCCGCGAGAGAGCGACCGGCTTTCCACCAACATTGTATGTACGATTGTGTGCTGAACGAGGTGCTTTAAGAGCGGCGAGGACGGCGTACGCCACATTCTCCACATAGGTAAAATTCTTCACCGACTTTAAAGGACCGACAACAACTACGGCTTCAGTAATCATTTTTTGAATGACATCAGAAATAAAACTTCTACGCGGTTGGTGTGGGCCAAAAAAGGCACTTGCGCGAATCGCGATGTAGGGTATTCCAAACTGATTTGCATAGGTCGCAAGCGCGACCTCGCCCATGATCTTGGATGCGGTGTATGGTTCGATAGGGAAAGTGGGCGATTGTTCGGTAACGCGTCCGCTCGCTTTGCCATAGACGCGGTCGGTAGAGAGAAAAATCACGAGCGGTTTGTGCACAGAGGATCGGCATGCCTGTAAAATGGCGAGTGTCATCGCAAGATTGTTTGCAATGTGCGAGTCTGGATTTTCGATGGAGCGAGCAATGCTCACATCGCAGGCAAGATGTACTATGGCGTCCATTGTACTGACTGCGTCTACAGGTGTGTCATGACCGAGATCTGCTTGGAAATGGGGGAGTCCTTGCGCCGAGGGGGTGCGTCCAAGAGTGCTGACATGATAACCCTCCCCAAGCAGGAGAGACACCACATGTTTTCCCAGGAAGCCACTGGCACCGGTGACGAGTATGCGTGCGCCTTTTTTCATAGCTCCCGTTTAATATCTTGAAAGGAAATCCTTGAGTGCATTGGTGACATGACGCACATGGTCGGGTGTTAGTGCGGCGTGGCATCCGATGAAAATACTATAGTCACGAGTCCATCGTGCGATCGAGAGATTGCCTACGATCCGTTTGGGTTCGTTGCGGAAAGCTGGTTGATCAGGAAGGCATCCGCCAAAGAAAGGTCGTGTCTCTATGCCACGCTCCTCAAGGAAGTTCACCATATCCATTCTGGAGAATGGTGCGTCCTTGCGGATTACGAATGGAAAACCATAAAAGCTGTGCAGATGGCTTTTCTCAACAGTGGGGAGCACCAGGTATTTTTCGAAAGGGGCGAGGGCTTTCAGATAGGCGCGTACATTGGTGAGGCGCTTTTTGTTAAGCCTATCGAGTTTCTTTATTTGTTCGATACCAATTGACGCGGTTATATCAGTCATGCGGAGGTTGTATCCGAGCCGGGTGAAAATGTAGCGCGCGTCAAAGCCTTTTAAAACATCGTCAGGATAGTTGAAGCGCTGTGCACGCATGGTTTCTTCAGGGAGTCGTCCGAATTCACGGAGTGACCGAAGCAGGGCGTCGATGGCGGGGTCGTTTGTGAAAACCATACCACCTTCACCCGTGGTGATGTTGTGCGCAACAAAGAAAGACAGGGTTGAAATGTCTCCGATGGAACCGACTTTCTTTTTACCAATCATGGCGCCGTGCGCTTCGCAACAATCTTCAAGCACGATGAGCCCGTGCTTCTTTGCGATACGCATGATAGTTGGCATGTCGGCAGGATTGCCAAAAGTATGCACAGGCATGATGACGCGTGTTTTAGGGCCGATTGCTTTTTCGATCTCTGCAGGGTCGATGTTCCATGAATTTTCATCGATGTCTACATAGACAGGCACAAGACCGGCCTGGAGAATTGGTGAGGCAACTGTAGCGAATGTTGTCGCGGGGAGGATTACTTCACTGCCTGGTGCTACTTTCCCAGATGCTACGAGTGCCGTGAGCGCAAGGAGATTTGCCGAAGATCCTGAATTGCACGCGATAGCAAAACGGGTGCCTACATAACGCGCCGCCATTTCCTCGAATTGTTTCACTTTTGGTCCTTGAGAAATGCGAACATTGAGGAGTGCGTCGAGCGCTTGGAGGACCTCCTTTTCGTCAAATACTGGCCAGCCATTATTGATGCGGCCTGGAGGGGGGTGGTGCAGCCAATCGGATTCAGCGACTGTTTTCTTGATGAGGGAACGAAGAGCGGGGCTGATACGGACCGAGCGAGTTCGCGCTACTTTTTTCATAGTGCGGCAATCATAGCACGGGCTTGAATGCTGTCGCAACAAGGTATTACATGTTGTCGAAGCCGTAAGGAATTCGAAAGAGATAGGCGTATAGAAGCGTAGCACTCCTGTGTAGAGAGGGATTTAACACGGCACTATCTCTATTTCTGGCGAGAGATTCAAGGCGCGTTATGTCATCGGACCGGTTTCGGCATTCTCTGTTGCCGCACGAGCCGCCTCGGAGACTTTTACCGGCGCTCGTGTAAGTTCTGGCACCGACTCTCTTAAAAGAAAAGCGTAATTAGGTAATTTACTATCTACGGTTCCCGATTCCTCGAAATTTCGTTTGCTTACATTATATATGACATCCAGAACTTGATTGATATCTTCTGAGTTCACAGCAACTTCTCCTAACGCATGAGAGGTATCCAATGTTTTAACTGGGCGAAATGCAGTATAAATTTTTTGCGCCATTTCCCGTCTCTCGGTTGGAGGTAAAGATTCTGCTATCGTTCGAGTTCGGGCAATAAGGTCCTGGAGTATATTCAAGTTTCTCTGCGCCTCTGCCTGGCGGGGGGATTCCATAGTAGGAGATGTGCTGGCTCTCGCACTATCCTCGAATTTTTTAAAGGCGCCTTCAGATATCATAATAAATGTATGTTACTTTTGTAATGTCAAAATTATAGCATACCCATATTTCCTCTGATACAGTCGTGTTTGGCGTGTTTGGCGGAAATGCATTTTAACGGAAAGTGCCACACGCTAGCAAGTTGTCGGATGAATCTGACAAATCTTTCGCCGCAGACTATGAACGAATCGTGACTTTCACCGCAACTATAGTGCAACGCGTTTGGAAAGAACATCTTCACCAAGATATTGATCCGCAAATACTAATCGGACCTGATAAAGACATGACGGACGGTAAAACGGATGTTGTTATTGACACTGAAAACAGTATTTTGTTTATGAAAAGGCCAGAACAACCAAGTTTTCAGGACGATTATCAGGGTAAATATCGCAACAATGTCTCATTTCGGTTCAGTGAGCTAGGTAAAATGTCGCAATTGTGGCGTTATATTTCCCGTGCGCAAGCAAATCTTCAATCGTCATAATCTGCTCGAGCATCGCGCTCTCCTCAGGTACGCTTGATAAACTGCCTCGCTCGAATTTTTCTCCCATGAGATGATTATAGTGCCGTTACTTACATTTGTGAGACCGCACCACTAATGCCGCGGAGCTCTGCTCCGCGGCACCTTTTACGAACTGCTCCGGAGGTGAGTGTGCGCGCTCCATTCGGCGTCATCTACTATGGTCCAGCTAGGATGCGCCAGGTCACGAGTGCCCATTTTTGTCGTCATATATTTCGGCATGATTGTGAGATTGTTCCGATAGCTTTTTGACAGCCATGCACCCCACCAGCTAAAAGTGCTGTTTGCAAGGATAAAGTGCTCACACAAGCTCATAAGGTACAAATCCAGGTAGTTGAAATCTGCTCCCTGGCCAATGTACTCGGTGGGTGCGTCGGGATGGATGTGCGTACGGGCCCATTCGGGGTCGTCAGAGAAAATGAAGTACGATGCGTCGGGGACACGCTCGCGCATAAGTGAGAATGCGCGTTCGTAATAGGCAGGAGAAAGTGTCCCATGTACTTTTACATAATCGGTAGCATAGTCGGCTCGCCGGACATGAAGCATGATTGGATGTGTAGCCAGTCGAATCTTGCTAGCCATTTTTTTCGAAAACTCGTTAAGAGGTGAGCGGATAGTGAATTCATGTCGAATAGTGTCTTCAATATCCAAAAAGTATTTTTCACAGAGCCAATATCCGTCTACTAGGCATGGGCTTTTCGTTTCTAAAAGGGTTGGGGTGAAATAAAACGAGGACTCATTCACATATTTTTTTGGATTGCGCAGGAGGGGGTTGAGAATTTTTAGCGGCCACTCAGGTCTGCGTCTGTAGATGCTGAAACGAATTACTTCTAAATCAGTTGCAAAAGGGGCGGTTATATTAAGATGATCAATCATTCGGTTGTGATACTTGTAGGCGGGGAACATGGTGACATCGAGCTTGAGCTTCGTTCCCTGCCTTATGGCAAGCGCGCGGCCAAAAGCATACTGAAACATCTGATTTCCAAGGCCACCTTGAAGCTTAGCAATAATCATAATCGGATGGTAGCATGCGATGATGCGTAGTGAGAAGCTGGAACTCTCCATTATCGCGCCTCTCTACAATGAGTCGGAGAGCGTCCCGCATTTTCTGGATCAGATGCGCGCAGTCGCACCGGCACTCGGCGTATTCGAGCTCATTATGGTAGATGATGGCTCGCGCGACGGAACGGCAGAAACGATTTCGCGCACTCAGGGTTCGCTTCCTGTGCAGGTGATACGGCTCACGCGTAATTTTGGTCAAACGGCTGCGCTTGCGGCAGGTATAGAGCGTGCAAAAGGCGACATTATCGTCACTATAGATACTGATTTGGAGAACGACCCAAACGATATCCCAAGGCTCGTTGCACAGCTTCGTAAGGGATACGATGTGGTGTCTGGGTGGAGACAAGGGCGCTGGGCGAGCCAACGCGTTACGCGAAAATTTCCCTCACTTGTCGCCAATCGTCTCATCTCGCGTCTTACGGGAGTACATCTACATGATTACGGATGTACACTCAAAGCATACAAGGCATCGGTTCTCAAGGAAGTGCAACTCTACGGTGAGATGCATCGTTTTGTTGCGGCATATGCCGCCTGGCGTGGCGGGCGGATTATAGAGCTTCCCGTGACACATACTCCGCGTCGATTTGGGGTAAGCAAGTACGGTATCTCCAGAACATTTCGCGTACTCCTCGATTTGGTTTTTGTTGTTTTCATGCATCGTTATTTTAATCGCCCCATGCATTTTTTTGGTGGGTGGGGGATTGCCAGCATCGCAGGTGGATTTCTGACACTTGCCACCGCACTTATCTTGAAGTTTTCCGGCGGGCCTACTCTTATCGAAACACCACTACCAACTCTTGCGGCGCTCTTTGTTATTGTTGGTGTGCAATTCGTTCTGTTCGGTGTCTTGGCAGAAATTTTGATGCGTACCTACTATGAGTCGCAACAGAAAAAGCCGTACTCGATTGCAGATTCTACAAGGTAGTCGAGCAATGTCTTATGTGTGGTATTGGGGGTTACTGCGGAGAAGGTACCAGAGAGGTTCTTCAGTCAATGAACAGCAGACTTGCACATCGTGGACCTGATGGAGAAGGTGTGTGGATTGCAGGAAGAGTCGGCTTCGCGCATCGACGGCTCGCCATCATCGACTTGTCACCAGCCGCGGCACAGCCCATGCGTCGTGGGTCGGTTGTCATTACCTTCAATGGCGAGATTTATAACTATCAACAACTTCGCGAGAATCTTGTGCGAAGCGGTGTGTCCTTTGTGTCACAGAGTGATACAGAGGTTATTCTTGCGCTTTTTGAACGCGAAGGGGAAAAAGCTTTTGAGTTGCTTGAGGGTATGTTTGCATTTGCTTTGTATGATGAACATACAGAAGACATATACCTTGTCCGCGATCGCTTTGGCGAGAAGCCACTCTACTATGCAGTAAAAGGGGAGTCGTTGATATTTGCCTCAGAGCCAAAGGCGCTTTTTGTTCATCCGCTTGTGTCACGCGAAATCAGCCCTGAAGGACTCTCATCGTTCCTGCTGTACGACACTCCTGTTACCCCTGCCAGTATGTGGCGTGATGTAAAAAAAGTGCCTGTTGCAACGTGCCTAAAATTCAAAAGAGGTGTTTTAAGTGAAAGACGCTATTGGCATCCGACCTTTTCAAAAAATGACACTTCCTTGAATGATGATCTCGAACAAGTAGGAACACTTATCCGATCTAGTGTTGAGAGACAGCTTGCTAGTGATGTGCCGCTGGGGGTCTTTCTTTCGGGCGGGGTTGATTCATCACTTATCGCTGCATACGCACATGAAATTGCAGGGGACATACACACATTTTCTATCGGCTTCGAAGAGAAGAGTTATGACGAATCAGCACATGCCCGTAGGGTCGCGAACCATCTTGGTACACAGCATCACGAACGAATCTTGTGTGCCCAAGAGGTGCGAGACACCCTCGTGACACTCGTGCCATACATGGACGAACCTATAGCAGATCCGGCAATTTTGCCCACACATTTGCTTTCACGCTTTGCGCGTGAACGGGTGACGGTGGCGCTGACGGGTGACGGTGGCGACGAGCTTTTCCTCGGTTACCCAACCTTTTTTGCAGAACAGCTACTGAGAATGTATCAGCATGTTCCCCAATCCGCGCGACGAGCCCTCGAACCATTGGCTTCGTTTTTACCTGCCTCGCATCGGTATATGAGTGCGGATTTTTTGATTAAGCAATTTCTACGCGGTGCGGAGAAAGAACCGCTTTACGCCCACCAAGGGTGGCTTTCAGGATTTTCGTCTGACGAAGTCCGCGAAGTTCTTGCGGAAGGTTTCCATGACGCGATTGAAGATCCTTGTATACGCACAGACAGGCTCTTGGAGAATATGCCGAACATGACCCCTCTCTCGCGCTCGTCGTGGTGGTACGCACGCACAGTGCTTGATCTCTACCTCACCAAGGCAGATCGGGCGAGTATGTTTGCATCTCTTGAAACACGAGCACCACTCTTGGATCGTGCGCTCGCAGAGTTTGCTCTTGCGCTCCCAGCGAACCGTAAGCTCAGACACGGAAAAGGAAAGTATATTTTACGGAAACTCGCCGAGCAAAAACTACCACACGGTATAGCATGGAGGCGTAAGCATGGTTTCGGCTTGCCAGTTGGCGCGTGGCTCACGCATGAGTGGAAGCCGTTACTTACCGACACTCTTTCTTGCGAGAGGGTGGCTGATGCAGGGCTTTGCGACCCACGAGTTGTTGAGCGATTTGTATTAGAGCATCTTTCAGGGAGTCACAACCATCGCAAAAAACTATGGTCACTGCTGACACTGCATCTTTGGCATAACGCGTGGATGCGGTAAGGTGTCCCTTATGCAAAAGTCGTTGTCCCGAATGCTAGTGATTGCGAAGGCGGAAATGAGCATACATGCCGGTGCGCTTCTGCTTGCGCTTGTCGCGGGAATCATAACTATGGTGCCCTACATCCTGCTTTGGAGCGAGCCAGGATATCGCGGTATCGAAATGATGATGCTTGATGCTGAAAATCACTACCAGGCGCGTATCCACGAGGTGTATGAAGGGCATCCTAGAGTGAGTAATACATTTCTCTCGAATAAGGACGGACCTTATACAACCCCTCCATTTGGCGAAATCATTATTGCAGTGTTTGGCAAGATTTTCAGACTCGATGCTGCTCGCGCCGCAACTATCTCCAGATTTTTTTCTGTGGTTGCTATCACACTGCTTGTGTATGCGTTTTCGTTCGCGCTTTCGAGATCTCGTATAGCCGCGCTCATTGCATCAGCCTTCACTGTCCTCGGGTATAACCTCATTGTCTTCTCGCCAGCACCCTTTATAGATCTTGCAAAAGGTGCCCCCACAGGTGGGCCGTTCCTGCTTTTTTCACGGCTCGTGAATCCCTCGATATCTGGCATATTCCTTTTCGGAGCGCTTGCTCTTATGTACCGCAGACTTCTCGACTCCAGTGATGAGAAGATAAAGTGGCAGTGGGTGGGTACCCTTGGTGTAGTTGTCGGCACTTCATTGTATGTATCACCTTTTGTTTTCTCATTCCTCAGTGTGTTGCTTTTCCTGGTGTGGGTATGGCTTTTTGTGCGGCAGGGGGGTGTAAATGCCCGCGCTGCTTTTTTTGCCGGTTGCATCGCGATTGCATGTGCGATTCCATTTGCTCTGAACTATGGGGCACTGCACGCGCTTCCCGAATACGAAACTGTTGCACGGTATCTCGGCGTTGTTCCTCGGCGTGAATTTGTGCTCGGGGCGCTACTCCCACTCATGGTAGCGCTCATTGCTTTTGTGTGGCCACGCACATTTCCGCGAACAGGGAGGACATTCTTGTTTCTTGCATGCGGTGCCATTTTCTTTGTAATCAATCTGCAACTTATAACAGGTGTTTATCTGCAAGGAGGACACTATCATTGGTATGTTACAAAACCGCTTGCGGGCATTATCGCTGGGCTACTCGTTGGGGGTATCATAGAACGCTTTGTACAAGCACCTTTCAGGCGTGGTGTCGTTGCGCTCATACTCAGTGTACTCATATTCAATAGTATGGGTTTTGTTGCTCCGTGGTATGCCGAGACTCGTAAGGTTGCGCTTGCCACGCAAGCATACGGGCCACTCGTTGAGTACCTTCAAACCTTAAAAACGCCACAAACTATTTGGACTGATGGAGAAACTGCCGATTTCATTCCTATATACACTGCCCACAATGTACCAAATACAGTCAATCTGGGATCGTATCCGATACCACAAGTATTTTTTGATAATCGGTTGTTTCTCGAATATCGGCTTCGCGGCATCGTGCCAGAGGATTTTGAGGGAGTGATTCGGGAAGAGGCGCACCATGTTGGCGATCGTTTGTGGGGTTTGTGGCTTCGTGAGCTCACAGGTGACTCATCTGCGATTCCTGAGGAAGAATTCTCGCGCCTTACAGCCGATTACACGGTGTTCTACAAGAAAACATGGGAGGAAGCCTTTGGCACACTTGGCATTACGCTGGTGGCGATACGCGTTGCTGATAGAGCGGGCTTTGATGCAATTTCGTGGCTCCGCGAAATTGCCACAATAGGTGATTTTGTTGTATATACTCGCGCCATTGATAGTCCTCCACACAAGGTATCTTTTGTGTCAATGGTTTTTTGATAAATTCTGATGCTAAGATGCCCGCATGAAAGTAGGTATCATTGGTGTTGGTTTTGTCGGAAGTGCAATACGGCATGGTTTTACACGCATTGGGCACGATGTTGCTGTGTTCGATACGAAAATGCCCGAAACCTCTCTTAAAGATGTACTTGGTACGGAAACGGTTTTTATTAGTGTTCCTACACCACAGTCGGCAGATGGTTCATGCAATCTATCAATAGTAGAGAAGGTCGTCGGAGATCTTGCACAAGCACAGTATCGAGGATTGGTGACAATCAAATCCACTGTAGAGCCTGGCACTACAGACCGCCTCTCAATGGAACACCCGCAGTTGCGGTTGGCATTTGTTCCGGAATTCTTGCGTGAGCGAGCGATGTATGTCGATTTTGTCGAGAACCATGATGTCTGTATCATTGGTACCTATACAAAAGAGGATGCAGAACTGCTACGCTCCGTGCACGAACCTCTCCCCAAGCAGTATGCTTTTGTTTCGCCCAAGGAAGCAGAATTTGCTAAATATTTCTTGAATGTCTTTAATGCGTTGCGCATAGTATTCGCCAATCAATTCTACGATGTGTGCAAAGCTTCGGGCGCGGATTACAAGAAGGTAAAAAATGCCATCACAAAGCACCGTTCAATCCAAGATGCCTACCTTGACTGCAATGAGAATTTCCGTGGCTTCGGCGGGTCGTGTCTTCCAAAAGACTCGAGCGCCTTTGCGCAGTATGCAAATAAGGTGCTTGGACAAGAATGGGGACTATCTCTCTTCCAAGGAATAGTTGAGATCAATCAGCGATATAAGACAACGGTGCTTTAAATCTGCCATGACAAAAGTTTTAATTACCGGCGGGGCAGGATTTGTCGGTTACCGTCTCGGGAAACGACTTGCAGACCAGAAAGGGTATCGTGTTACTATTGCCGACAACTTTTTTCGAGGCAAACATGACGACGACTTCAAAGCTCTTATCGCTCGTCCCAATGTCACCTTTTTTAAAGCGGATCTGACAGATCCACGCGCGTGGAAGAAAATCGGTGGCGGATACGACCATGTATACCACCTGGTTGGTATTAACGGCACCAAGCTTTTCTACGAAATCCCACACGAAGTGTTGCGTATCGGTGTCTCGACAACAATGAATGTGCTTGATTGGTTTCGCACGCACAACAAAA
This sequence comes from Patescibacteria group bacterium, assembly GCA_038064835.1. Lineage (GTDB taxonomy): Bacteria > Patescibacteriota > Minisyncoccia > Phycocordibacterales > UBA2100 > JACQKA01. The sequence goes on along the minus strand of JBBTSD010000007.1, from coordinate 17,042 downwards.
AACGAGATGCGAAAATTTTGTACACCTCGTCGAACGAGGCTTACGGGAGTGCTCTCGAAGCGTTCGGCAAGCTTCCTCTACCCACACCAGAAGATGTGCCACTGGTCATAGCCGATACCTACAATCCGCGCTGGTCCTATGGGGGGCAAAAACTCATTGGCGAACTCTTTTTTATACACTATGCAAAAGCGTACGATTTTCGAATGTCCATCGTGCGTCCGCACAATTTTTATGGTCCACGAGCGGGGTACGAGCATGTGATTCCAGAAATCGTCGGTCGTGCAAGTCGAGAAGTGGAGCCATTCACCATATTCGGCGCAGACGACACGCGATCATTTTGTTATATCGACGATGCTGTCGAAGCGATTCAGATGGTGATGGAATCAAAAAAAACCGATGGCGAAACATACCATATTGGTACACAAGAAGAGACTGTCATCAAAGACTTGGTGGAAGAGATTTTTAGTGTAATGAAATGGCGCCCCAAAAAACTCATAGTAAAAAAATCTCCTGCAGGAAGTGTCAAAAGGCGTCTTGCGGATGTCTCAAAAATAAAAAAAGATGCAGGGTGGAGGGCAAGAACACCGCTCAAAAAAGGATTGCAACAGACAATCGAATGGTATCTCTCTCACCCCAAGCTATAGGCGTCCAGCGAGTGTAGCAGACCCGTCTTTTACCAGTATCAGATCGCCACTTTTGTAGCTAGAGGCATGGTTGATGAGGGTGGCTACTACCTCTGCAATCACTTTCGGACTCTGCATCTCCTTTGCATCGTGTGCGATACGCTCTCGCATGGTCGTATTTGTCGGCCCAGGGCATACCGCAAAAAAGTTTTGCTCAGGCCGGTTACGCGCCATGGCTTGCATGAAGCTGTTGACCGCGGCTTTTGAAGCGGAGTACACACTAAAGCGACCATTTGCCTGAATTCCTGCGGCAGAAGAAATGGCAATCATCCCACCCCCGCGTGCGAGGTGAGGTACAAATTGTTGGGCAAGATAGATGGTCGCCAGAGTGTTGATGTTGAATGTTGCAGCGATAGTATCCGGGGTTTGCTTCTCCAGCACTGTTTCTGTATCAATGAAACCTTGAGCACAGATAACCCAGTCAAACTCCTGTGTGGTGGCGATATGTTCCTTAAGTGTTTTTATTGCATGTGCGGACGCGAGGTCAGCGTCGGTTCGGGTGACCTTGACGACATGGTGACCTGCATCGCGCAAGAGTGTGCATATAGCGGAGCCAATTCCACCATCTGCACCCGTTACCAATATATTCGCCATTGCCCCTATGGTACAGTACGGGCATTATGCCGGTAAAGCAGTGCGCCCTGTGCGCTTCCCAAGATTTGGCACTTATCATTGATCTTGGCTTACATCCACTTGCTGACACTTTTATGAAGTCTAAGGCAGGCGCAGGATCGCTGCCGAGATACCCGCTCACAGTACTCCGCTGTCTTTCGTGCGGGCACGCGATGAATGGCTATCGCGTTCCACCCGAACAGCGTTATCAAGAAACAGAATATAGCTACGACTCAGCTAACTCGGATGTGGCAGTTGCACACTTTTTTGAATTCGCACGCGATGTGGGTAGGTTCGCAAAACTGGGTCCGCAGGATCTTGTGGTCGATATTGGGGGAAATATCGGTACCCTCCTCAGGGCCTTCCGTGATCAGTTTAGGGCAGGCACCTTAAATGTAGAACCGTCGCACAACATAGCTATGATTTCTGTAGAGAACGGCATAGAGACAGCTGAGCGTTTCTGGGATCATGAGATAGCCATGCGCGTAGCCAAGGAAGGTGGCGCAAAAATAATAACTGCTACCAATCTTCTCAATCACATAGATAATCTGGATATATTTTTTGACGACATTATGAATGCACTTGAGCCTGAGGGTGTATTCGTCGCGGAAGTACCGTACTTGCTTACCCTTATTGAACGAGACGCATTCGATACAATGTACCTAGAGCATGTATCTTACTTTTCGGTCCAGCCTCTCCGACATTTTCTTGCGGCGCGCGACCTTCGAATTATGGATGTGCAGATTGATGAGTACATGGGAGGTTCGATCAGATTTGTAATCGGTCGTGGGGTAGAGGGTGCAGAAGTCGCAAAGCTATCCAAACATGAGCAGACTTTTGGCCTCGGCGAAGAACAAATCTATGAACGATTTCGTGCACGGGTCAGACGATTTCGCGAAAATCTTCTTGACGAGCTTCATACCGCAAAGGCCACAGGCGGCCTCATTATGGGTATTGGCGCGGCCACAAAAGGCAATACACTTCTAAACTATTGTGGCATAGATGACACCATTCTCGACTGCGTGACTGATGTTTCTCCACTAAAAATTGGGAAATATACACCAGGGTCAGCTATTGCAATTAAGGGTGATGAGGTCATTTCAGATCAAGTGACACATGCGCTTGTGTTGCCGTGGAACATTGCTGATTTCCTTACACGGAAGCTTTCAAGGCAACATCCGCATCTTTCATTTATTGTGCCACACATGGTAGAGTGACACCATGAAGAAGATACAGAAAAAGACTAGTTTTAAAGATGCGCGAGGGACGATAACTGACATCTTCGTCGGGGAGGCACACGAGCACTGCACCCTTATTTTTACCAAGAAAGGCGGCGTTCGCGGGAATCACTACCACGCACTTTCAAGACAGTATGATTTTCTTGTGAGTGGAAAGTTCCAAGTGTATAGCAGAAAAAAGGGTGAGAAAAAAGTCACTAAGACACTTTGGAAACCACACGAGTTGGTAAGTTGGGACGCAGGTGAGGCGCATGAGTTTATTGCATTGGAAGATTCGGTGTGGATCACTTTTGTCGACGGAGTGCGCGGAGGGGATGACTTTGAGAAAGATACTTATCGTCTCGAGACGCCACTCCACAGTGAGAAGCGCGTACTACACTAACTTTTTGTACGCCCACCACAAAGCAAGAGAGGAAACGATATCGGTAACCACTGTCCCTATAACTGCACCCATAATTCCATACAAGGGGATCAGAATAACCCACAATATCACTTTGGCTCCCTGTGTCACAAAAATAGTTACATAGCGAATTTTCGTATTACCTTCGACATACAGCATGGTCTCAACGACCCCTCGGGGTTGGAGGACGAGCGTGAGTGCTAAAAGCTGGCTTGCAAAGATTGCTGTTACATACTGAGGAAAGACAATTGTATACAGGAGTGGTGCAAGAAAAATGTATATACCTGCAATGAGGCACGAAACAAGCAACAACTGCTTCATACGCAGTGGCACAGTGCGCTTCATTTCTTCTACGGTTTTTGTTGCCATTTTTGGAAAAATAATCGGGTATATGTTTTCTGGGAAACTGCGAAGTTCACGAATTGGAGCTAGCGCGAAGGCATATATAGCGAGTTGCACCGGTCCGGCAAAATGCCATAGGAGTAACTGATCAAGGTTTCCCACCGCTTGGGATAGTGCGCCCATGACACTCATATGTTTTCCATAGGTAACAATTTCACCCACACCGGTCCCCCCATCACCGATATGATGTTTGCGTAAGGTCATCTCGTATATCACCCATCCAACAAGTAGATTAGAGAAGAAGTACACAGCTAAAATAATAGGCACTTCTTGCGTCATTAAGAGTGTTCCAAGCAGGAGTGCGACAGGGATAAGGGCTCGTGGCATTCCGTACATGGTGAGTCCGCGGAAGTCTTGCGCACCAAGAAGGGTGCTTTTCCAGAGAGTGAAGCCGTTGAGAAATGGGTTTGTTATTGCAATCAGAAGAAGGCCGGTGCCAAGGTGCACATTGCCGTTCCAGAAGTAGTATGCGGATCCCGCAAGTGCTACTGCGCTTGCAGGTATGCTCCACAACACGCTCACTCGAAAAACTGCACGGACGATATGAATATTTCCCTGAGCTATTGCGCGTGTTACTGCGCCCCCCAAGCCACCTAACGAAAATGCCCCCACAACACCAGCAATCGAGAGTACATACTTATAGGTACCAAACGAAGTCGGGGAGAATAAGTTGGCAAAAGCGATGGTGAGAAGAGTGCCGCTTGCGACAGAAAAAAGACGTCCGGAGGTAAGCCAAAAACCACTGCTGGCAAGATACACCATATCAGTCTTGGTGTACCGTTCGCTCCAGCGGAGTGTTTTGACAATCTGCTCTTTGGCGCATCGAATCATCAGCCCATGCTAACGCGTTAAGCGCAAGTACGCCAGTAGAATCAACATAGAGCACGGTGGCCCGTGTTGCATGCGAGCGAAAGATGACACACTATGGGGCCTATGAAAAAAAAGAAAAAAGAGGTGTGGGTGGCTGTCTCGGGTGGATTTGATCCCGTGCATATTGGACACACGCGTATGTTTGAGCGGGCAAAAAAACTAGGGGACAAGCTTGTGGTGATTCTGAACAATGATAATTGGCTCATGGCCAAAAAAGGATTTGCTTTCATGCCCGAGAAAGAACGAAAAGAAGTAATCTCGGCCCTTCGGGCTGTCGATAAAGTCGTAATTACGAGGCATAATCCAAATGACCCAGACCGTTCTGTCTGCCGTGATCTCGCTCGCGTCAAACCGCACGTGTTTGCAAACGGAGGTGATCGAAAGAATATAAACGATATTCCTGAAGGCGCGGTCTGCAAGAAGTACGGAATAAAAATGGTGTTTGGTATTGGGAAGGGTGGCAAGGTGCAATCGTCGTCTTGGCTCACAGCCAATGTGGAAAAGCGTGTCAAGGAAGGTGTGGCTATATAGCGCGCTTTCTATTGGTTTGTTACAGTGTCGCCATGACATTAGAAAAAATGCTACGAGGCACCGTCCTCGCCGGAGTGTTCTTTATCCCGTTTATACCCCTTATCGTCAGCAACTCTCTCTTCTTTCCGTTTATTACAGGGAAAAACTTTACCTTTCGTATCGTAGTTGAGGTACTAGGCGCTCTCTGGCTCGCTCTGGCTCTCGTAAATCCTATATACCGACCTCGTCGTTCATGGCTTTTGGCGAGCATTGCCATATTTGTGTTTGTTGTTGGTATAGCCGATTTGTTTGGTGCAAATCCTGCAAAAAGTATCTGGAGTAACTATGAGCGTATGGAGGGGTGGGTCACACTGGCTCATCTGCTTGTCTACACCGCTGTACTTATAGGTATGCTCAATACAGCAGATCTGTGGCGTCGTTTTTGGCATACCTCAGTAGGGGTTTCGTTTCTCGCTGCGGTATACGGCATGCTCCAGCTTTCAGGATTCCTGGTCATCAACCAAGGTGGTATTCGTCTTGACGCCACATTTGGTAATGCAACCTACATGGGTATTTACATGTTCTTTCACATGTTTGTTGCAGCGCTCCTGTTTTCAGAAGAGTGGAAGGACGGCGGGGTACGCCTTAATCAATGGTATACCAAGTGGCATGTGTATGGGGCGGCGGCAGTCGGTCAGCTCTTTGTTATTTCACTTGCTCTTCCGCACCCTCTTTTTCAAGTGAGCCCGGCACGAAAGGAATGGACTGTACTTCTCATACTTTCGATCGCATTGTGGCTTTTTGCGTGGGCGCGTACCAGCTCGCGCTGGTCGGCACATGTGATGCTTGGGATGGCCATGTTGTTGCAAGCCACGGCTCTGTTCTTCACTGCAACACGCGGAGCAATCATCGGCGCTCTTGGCGGCATCATGCTTTCAGCAATTCTCTTGGTGCTTCTTGCACATCAGTCAAAGAATGCGTGGCGTGCAAGCATTGCTGTGGTGCTGGGCGTATTACTGCTCGTCGGGGGGTTCCTCGCTATCAAGGACACGGCCTTTGTGCGCTCTGTCGAGCCACTCAGTAGACTCGCATCCATTTCGCTTACTGAAACCACGGTCAAATCTCGCTTTCTTAATTATCAAATGGCGATCCAAGGAGTCCGCGAACGACCTTTGTTGGGCTGGGGTCAAGAGAATTACAACTTGGTATTCAATAAATACTTCGACCCGCAAATGTATGCACAAGAGCCTTGGTTTGATCGCGTACACAATGTGGTTTTTGACTGGCTTGTTGCCGCCGGAGTGATTGGTTTTGTCGCGTACGCGAGCATATTTTTCCTAGCACTCTGGGGACTATGGCGGAGTGGCGTATTCAGTATCGCTGAGCGAAGTATCCTGACAGGACTTTTTGCTGGCTACTTGTTCCACAACCTATTCGTATTCGACAACATTACAAGCTACATGGTTTTCTTCGCACTGCTTGCGTATATGGTGGTACGGATGAACGAAGCAGGGTCACGGCCGTATCTCATGGAAAGTCTCCAGGTTTCTCGGGGTGCGCTTGCGGCGATTACTGCTGGAGTACTCATTGTATTGGGACTAGTGGTGTGGACGGTCAATGGAAAAGCTCTGGTAGCAAACAAGGTCCTTCTCGAGTCACTCCGTCAGCTTTCAACAGGCAAGATTCAAGAGGGGGTTGTACTTGTCGAGCGAGCGTTGTCATATCACACTTTCGGATCACAAGAAATTCGCGAACATCTTGCGCAAAATGCTACCAATATACTGGTGGCACCACAGGTCCCCGAGGAGATAAAAAAGACGATATTTGCTGTTGCGGTGCGCGAGATGGAAGTGCAGATTGCGGCCGCTCCCCAAGACGCTCGATTCCCACTAATTGCCGGGATTATTTTCGGAGCTGCGGGGCAACACGAGCAAGCAGCTCCGCACTTAGAAAAGGCGCATACACTTTCGCCTGCAAAGCAAGGAATTAGCTTTCAGCTTGTGGCGAATAGGGTTACCCGCGGCGATTTAGCGGGTGCTTTGGCGCTCGCCAAAGAAACTTTCGAAGCGGCACCAGCTTTCGACGAGGCGCGTGTCATGTACGCCACACTTGCAATACTTGCAGGAGACAACACGCTCGCAGACGAGCTCCTCGTGCCACTCGTAGGTGCAACGCCAAATCCGCGCGTCATCAATGCCTTCGTAGCTCAGAGACAGTTTTCAAAGATCGGTGACTTGTGGGAGGCGCGCATGAAGGCAGAACCGACTGATTTGCAGGCGCGTGTCGCAAGAGCCGCCGCATACTATGCCGATGGAAAGAAGGCGAAATCGATAGAGGTTCTCGAACAGGCCGCACGAGATATCCCACAAGCATCCGCTGACTTAAGTGTCCTTATCAAGCAGGTGCGCGAAGGGAAGGTGAATCTCTCAAACTAGCTCCTACCGGTGTATCCCCTGCGAATACCAGATGACTATTGACGAAAACACACAAATTGCTAGAATAATCGGGTGAGTGCAACAAGTTGTTGAGCACACAAGAAAGTTTACGCTAAATCCCGTCTCGGCGGGATTTTGCGTTTCCATACTTATAATGAAGGTCTGTACGTGTTTCGTTTTCCACCTACGCAACCATCAGATAGTCTTCTGTGTGATATGGTGTGGGTAGGTTTTGGATATAGGGTGGAGGGCGGCTGCACTCACATTAAACTTTCATTTTGGAGCTCGCACCCGTCCTCCACCGTGTATCGAAAATAAATGCAAGAAAAACTTCCGCACATTCTGTGCGGAAGTTTTTTAAAAAATTATTTTCTCTATAATTCTCACGAATACAAAGTTATCCACACAATTATTTTTTATTCCATCGCTATATATTCAGCGTGATAGATAATATGCAAAGCAACTCTCATTGAGAGTGGTCGACAAAAGTTAATACAAAGTAGCGCACTACTTACATATGGCAAAGAAAAAGAAGGCAGCAAAGAAGAAGGCAAAGAAGGCAAAGCGCGGAAAGAAGCGCTAGCTAAAAGAAAATCACCGCGAAAGCGGTGATTTTCTTTTGTCAGGTTCTGATAAATGAAAGTACCGTGCAGCAAGTTGCTTTGAATCATTACGCTTGAGAATAAGCATCTTTTCAAGTATGCTGACCCCATGTTGTCCTGGCTAAAACGACTCACGGGGGATGAAAATCTCGCCGCCTTAAAGCGAGCCGAGGCTCTGGTGGGCGGGGTAACCTCACTCGAAGAAACTATAAGAGGCTTGAGTGATGCGGCGCTTTCAGAAAAAACTGCTGAGTTTCGAAAGAGACTTGCTGAGGGGGCTACGATTGATTCAATCGCACCAGAGGCTTTTGCAGTCGTGCGTGAAGGTGCGAGACGAACATTGGGCCAGAGACATTTCGATGTGCAAATAGTCGGAGGATTCGTCCTCCACCAGGGAGGGATTGCCGAAATGCGCACCGGAGAAGGGAAGACGCTGGTCGCTACTTTGCCTGCATATCTCAATGCGCTTAGCGGGAAAGGAGTGCATGTCATCACCGTAAACGACTACCTCTCACGGCGCGACGCTGCATGGATGGGGGCAGTGTATGCCTTCCTTGGTCTCAGTACTGGAGTATTGAACCATCAGGCCTCATACATATATGACGGTACAAGCAAAGCTACCGAACAGAGTCAGGGCGAGACTGGGTCTTTCCGGGTAGTGCCCGAATTTTTGCGTCCCTGTACGCGAGGGGAGGCATATGCTGCAGATATAACTTACGGCACAAATCAGGAGTTTGGCTTCGACTACCTCCATGACAACCTCGAGCAAGATGCAGCAAGACTTCGCCAACGAGGTTACCACTACGCCATTGTTGACGAGATAGATTCGATTCTAATCGATGAGGCGCGCACACCCCTCATAATCTCGTCACCCACAACTGATGCAGAAAACCTCTATGCTCGGTTTGATATCATTGCCCACTCACTCGTCACAGAAGAAGATTTTGTAATTGACGAGAAACATAAACAAATCGCACTCTCTGATTCAGGAATCGAAAAGGCCGAAAAAGCGCTCGGTATAGAAAATATCTATACAGACGCGGGAATCAAATATGTCCACCACCTAGAGACAGCGGTTCGAGCCAATGCGCTCTTTCAGAAGGATAAAGACTATGTAGTCCGTGATGGTGAAGTCGTGATTGTCGATGAATTCACAGGTCGTTTGCAACCTGGACGACGCTGGAGTGATGGGCTACATCAAGCGATCGAAGCAAAAGAAAAAGTCTCGATACAGCGTGAATCGCGTACTTTTGCGTCTATCACCTACCAAAACTACTTTCGTTTGTACGAAAGGCTGTCTGGTATGACGGGGACAGCTGCCACTTCGGCAGAAGAATTTTACAAAGTCTACGGTCTAAACACGGTCGCTATCCCTACCAATCAGACATCGCGTCGAGTTGATCACGAAGATCAAATTTTTCAAACAGAGCGTGGGAAGTTCAAGGCCATAGCACGACAAGTCAAAGCACTCCAAGAGAAAGGCCAGCCAGTTTTGGTGGGAACCGCATCGGTCGAAAAGAATGAATTGCTCTCAGCTCACTTCAAACAAGAGGGGGTGCCACACGAAATTTTGAACGCCAAGAATCACGAACGCGAAGCAGAAATAATTGCACAGGCCGGTCGGAAGGGGGCGGTCACGATTGCCACCAACATGGCAGGCCGTGGTGTTGACATAAAATTGGGGGGCAATCCAGCCACACCCGAAGATCTTGAGGAAGTTAAAAAGAGTGGTGGTCTATTCGTACTTGGCACCGAGCGGCATGAGGCACGACGAATCGACAATCAGCTTCGTGGACGGGCAGGGAGACAGGGGGATCCCGGAGAAACTCAATTCTTTGTTTCACTCGAAGACTCTCTTATGCGTGTCTTTGCATCCGACATGGTGAAAAAAGTGATGGGAACATTTGGTATACCAGAGGATGAACCCATCTACACGCCGATGATTACTCGTTCACTCGAACGAGCGCAAACGCGCATTGAGGAATTGAATTTTGACGCAAGAAAGCATGTGCTCGCATATGACGATGTCATGAATGTGCAAAGAAAAAGTGTGTACGCGCGTCGGCGCGCACTCCTGGTCGGAGGGCCGGAAGCTGTTGATGCTGAGCTCATGCGCTTATTTGAGAACAACGCGACGCTTACCGAGGAATTTGAGAAGAAGAAAACAGAGCTTGGTGTAGAGCAATTTTACAGTGGTGTGCAAAAACTTCTTTTCCAGACAATCGACCTCCTTTGGGTAGATCATCTCGAGACCATGGACTATATGCGAAGTAGTGTGAATCTACGGGCATATGGCCAGCGTGACCCACTCGTTGAATACAAAAAGGAGGGTCTTTCTCAATTCAAGCATATGGAAGAGTTCTACCGCTCACATGTCGCAGAAATGCTACCGCGTCTCTCCGGCGGAGAATTTACAAAGAGAGAGGCGCCTCAGCTGGTTGCAGTAAGGGAAGGTGTCCAGGCTATTGTCGGAAGGGAAGCGTCGACGAACACTACAGATACTCCTGGGCGTAATGACAAAGTCACTATCACTGATGGAAACGAGAGGCGCGAGATGAAGTACAAAAAGGCAGAGTCCCTACTTGCTACTGGGAAGTGGACGATTGTGAAGTAGACTTAGGATCCTTCCTTGGACAGGCCTCTCTGTATCTCGGCCAGACGAGCGTTGATTTAAATGGAATCTCGGCAAAAATTGCGAATCTCGGCTTAGATTTGCGGGTCTTTTTGGAGCGTTGCTCGACAACGCTCCATCTGGACAATCTGCCGTGCGGACAGGGATAGATGTACAGCTCTCGTACATGTATACCTGCTCGCAGGGTTTCGGCAGACTAATTTCCAAGTCACCTAATGCACTCATACTTCGTATGAAGTTTTTTCGTATGTCCCCAGTGTTGCGATGCTGGCGCGCTTTGGTACAGTTGCCTCATGGAAACAGAGCAAAATGGGCGAGGAGGCGAATTGTTACTTACTGTTGGTTTGGAAGTACATGCAGAGCTCCGCACAAAGACTAAGATGTTCTGCGACTCTGCAAATAGCACTGTTTTGACAGGGCCTAATACCAACATCTGCCCAATTTGCCTTGCTCACCCTGGGACTCTCCCGACAATAAACAAAGACGCGGTTCTCCATGTTCTCAAAGTTGGCAAAGCAGTGGGAGGGAGGCTCGCAGATTACACTGAGTTCGACCGAAAGAATTATTTTTATCCTGATCAGCCAAAGGGTTATCAGATAAGCCAATACGAGTTTCCTTTGGTATCCGGCGGCGCTCTATCTGGAGTGGCATTAACACGCATACACCTCGAGGAAGACACGGCGCGATCGATACACGATTCGTCTGGGAAGACTTTAGTGGACTACAACCGGTCGGGTGTGCCGTTGATGGAGTTGGTCACTGAGCCAGTAATGCACACTCCTGAGCAGGTGGCGACCTTCGCGCAGGAGCTCCAATTGCTCCTACGCTACTTAGGTGTCAGCACTGCAAACATGGAAGCTGGAGAGATGCGCATTGAGGCAAATATATCTATGGCGCCAAAAGGATCTCTGGGTGTAAAAGTCGAAGTTAAAAATTTGAACTCATTTAAATCAGTCGAGAGGGCGGTTCAGTTCGAAATGAAGCGTCAGGCGGCAGAGATAAGATCTGGAAGGGCGGTACTTCAAGAGACACGAGGCTGGGACGAGGCGAGGCAAGAGACCTTTCGACAAAGAACCAAGGAGGGTTCTGCAGATTACCGCTACTTTCCTGACCCCGACTTACCGAAGATTCAGTGTGTCCAGATACCTGATGTTCAAGCCTTGGTGTTGCCTGAGCTCCCGTGGGCACGCCGCGCTCGATACCTGGGCATGGGGCTGACGCCCGTTGAGGCTGATCTGTTTGTGTGTAACAAGGTCTTAGGGGATTTCTTTGATCGTGTCTGTGGCTGTTTCGACGCGTCTGCGTCTGCCGTTCGTCTGTCCGTCAACTACCTTGCAACTGACCTTGTCGGCATACTTCGAGAAACCGCGGGGCGAGATTCAGAAATAAAAGATATTCCGGTAAATTTTACTCCGAAAAACTTTTCCAAACTTGTTCAAATGTTACAGAACAATTCCGTCTCCTCACGAGGAGCCAAAGACATACTCAGTATTATGGTAACTAGCGGTGGGGATCCAGAAACAATCGCTGACTCGAGCGGATTGCGTCAAAAGAGAGATGAGGCGAGCTTACTTCCAGTTGTTCAGGAAGTTATCAAAAGCAACCTGGCAGTGGTTCAGCAATACAAAGATGGGAAGGCGTCCTCACTACAATTTCTTGTAGGACAGGCCATGAAAGCTACAAAGGGTTCAGGGGACCCGAAAGCTTTAGGAGATCTCTTTGCGAGAGAAATTTACCGAGAGCAGTGATTTTTACCGGAACAACAAGCTCGTATCCACACTGTCTTACAAGGCGCATTGCTAAGAGCTGGTATAGTAATGCCTATGGATTCCAGCCTCATGTTCGACGGACAAGAGCTTATCTCGTCTCGACGGGCAGCCGAGATTACCAAATATAAACAAGATTATATAGGTCAACTGTGCCGTCTCGGCCAGATTGATTGCAGGCGAGTTGGTACAAGCTGGTATGTTTCAGTTGCTTCAGTTGAAAGGCATAAGAAAGAAGCCAAAGGACGCCTTGTTGCAGGAATTGTTACCAGAAAGACCCCTGCCCCTGCAAAAGAGTCATTCGTGTCACTCTCAGGCAAGGAGTATATATCGTCGCATTTGGCAGCGGCTGTCACCGGTTATGCACAGGACTATGTCGGACAACTTGCTCGTCAGGGAATGCTACCTGCTCAGATGGAAGGAAATCGCTGGTATGTTGAGCGAGAGGCTCTCTTAAGGCACAAAAAAGAGAAGGACGAGCTCCTTGCTGCCGTCCAGGTTGGTTCCACGGGCGTTCGCAGGCCTGTCGATGTTGCAGCAAGTGACCTGGAGCAAGCTACTGGCGACCTCATTCCATTTTTTAGGCCGGTCCAGGAGAGTCTCCCTCCCGACTTGCTACCAAGCCCCCTCCGAACCGTCATACCCACTAGCACTACTGAGGCTCCCGAAGGTCTCATATCGCTCGAGGAGGATGATCTCGGGCAGTCTGCCGCTTCGGTCCATCATGATGCCCCTTTCGTGATGCGGGTCTCGGGCACATCCAGCCGAGGAAAACTCTCCACAAGGAGGATTGGTCTGGGCGCGGCTCTTGCCGGCACCGGGGCCTTGGTGTTAGCTTTTTTCCTTATCGCTGATATACCGGAAAGTGCAACAAAAGCGAATCTCGCTTCTACAAATCTCGGGGTGAGTCTCCCAGTTATGAACCGCTCGGTCAGTTTTCCATTTGCAGAAAATTTTACAGCGACAGTTAGTACCTTTCTGGATGCGGTGTTTGCGGATCATCTTCAATCCGATCAGTAGTGAACTATGGCGTGTGTATGCTTGCGACGCGTCCAATAATCAGAATCTGGACTTCAGGTTACTCTGGTCCTTTTTAATTTAGACTCTCAAATAAATTTTCAATAGACAGATTGGTTTCAGTAGATGGGTTGAAGAGAAAAACAAATTTGATGCGCTGTTCAAATTTCTTTCTTGCTTTATCCACATATATTTTTCTCTCAAATTAGAAACTCCAGAAATACTAGTAAACTATAGATATTCGGGCGACTGAATATTTCATGAAAGGTGCAACTATTCTGGGGGGAAAGAAATTTGTGTCCGCAAGTACTGCGGCAGCACATGCTGGTATTACACGCGACTATGTTGGGAAACTCTGTCGCTCACGCGAGCTTTTCGGACTGCAACTCGACGGTCTTTGGGTTGTTGAAGAGAAGTCACTCGAGCACTTTTTAGAGCAAAAAAAATTAAAGGCAACTGCACGCCGTCAACAGCTTCAAAGAGAGAGGCGAGGGGAATATCTGGAAAGTAAATTACGAACTCAAGATCTAAAGGGTGATGCGTATATACCTAAAAAATCCGATTCAGATTTTCATAAAACTGCAGCGGTATCATCTCAAGAATCTCTAATAAAAAGGAGCGTTTCTATTCTAGAAAATGAAGGGCAAGTGCTTGCTCCAGTTCCAGGAAAATCTTTAGTAACAAATGCACAGAGTGTTTTTTCATCGCCACTTTTTGCAAGCCATGTTGCCCATGCAATCGATCTTTTTGGAAAAGGGTCAAGGACACCATTGACGCTCCCTGCGCTTACTCATGGCTCGCCTGGAGTAGTCCACGCCGCATCGACGGTGCTACACCAGGCGCTTGCTTTGATAGGTGCTTTCATCATTGTATTTGGCTCTTTTGCAATTGCGAATGGTGAGTTTAGGGAATTTGCTGTAGGGTCTATGTCCGACACCTACTTTGCAGCACTGAAAGTACCTGGAAAAGTTGCAGTACTGAAAGACCGTCTTGCTACAGGATATTTTGAGGATGCAAAACTGCTTTCTGTTGGCGCTAGCGCAGTTTCTGTTGAAGGCGGCTTTATGGATGCTTCAGCTCGCAGTGTCTATGCGAAAATTAGCCAACTGTTTGCGAGCATAGTGCATTTTGGGCAGCCAGCTCAAGACGACAGTGTGCGGGGTCTGGTCACCGTGCAGGTTTCCCCGGTTCGCGTTTCTGCAGATTTACCAGCTCATGTCGCTGTCGAGAACAAGCCAACCACTCAGCCTCGGAATTCTTTAGTGAGTTATGTGGTTGAGCGAGTGGTCGAGCGAACACCAGTGACAGTAGTGAATACATTTCCAAGCAGTGTGACAGCAGGAATATCTGAATCATTTGTTTTGCAAAAGTTAGCAGAGCTTGACACTAAGTTTGCATCACAAATTTCGAATCTATCTCGTGGGTATTCACCATCTAGCAATGCACCTTCTCTTGCTCCTATCTACCAAACCATCGCGCAAACAAACAGAATCGATCAACTGAATGGTGTTGCAATCACTGGCGGTACAATCACTAACGCAAACATTACTGGTGGTACTGTAGTCGCCACGGGCTTCTCTGGCGTGCTCCCGATTGCAAATGGAGGTATCGCCACATCAACGGCTCCCTCGTACGGCAATGTCCTCGTGGGTAATTCTTCAGGAGGATACGACCTCGTCGCTACATCGTCCTTGGGTATTTCAGGCGGGTCAGGTTTACCCAGCGGATCCGATGGCCAGCTGCAATACAACAATAGCGGATCATTTGGCGGTGCATCAAATGTCTATTTTGATGACGCCAACAATCGTCTGGGTGTCGGCACCTCTTCACCATATGCAACTCTTGCTATTGTGGGGCAAGCTGTGGCCGCATACTTCACTGCTACATCCTCCATTGCTTCTTCGTTTGACGGAGGTCTTCTCTCTCTTGCCTCCACTACCATCGGAGGTGGCGCGCAGGCAACAGGGCTTACCGTATCAGGGGGTGCCACAACGACAGGAAACTTGGTTGTACAGGGGACAGGGACATCGACATTCGCAGGCGGCATCTCCACCACTCGCCTAGACGCCACTAGCGCATCCTCGACATTCAACGGTTTGCGTATCACTGGTAATGGTCTTCAGATATCTACTATTGCAAACTGTAGCGAGACGCTCGAAACAGACGCCAGTGGCAACATCATCTGTGGCACTGATGCCACAGCGACCGGTGCTGCGGATTCATTCACTTTCACGACGAACTACGGAGTGACAAACGCCGCTACATCATCACCACTCTGGGCACAAGCAGGTATTAACGCATCTTCCACCTCGCACTTTGCCACTTTTGATGCAATTGCAGGAACCACCACCAACTTTGCGATATCCAATGTCGCTAGCTCTCTCCTTAAAACGAATGCAACAGGGGGAATCATTCCTGCTGTCGCCGGTACCGACTATCTCACCAGCTCAAACATATTCAGCTACCTATTTCCAGCCAATGCAACGACAACACTCCTATCGTTTAATGGGGGACTCACCGCCTATGCTTCTTCAACTATCGGTAATGGCACTGCATCGGGCGGTTTGACTGTCTTTGGAACTGCCACCACCACCAATCTCACCGTGTCCAATCTTGCGTCCACCTCACAGTTGGTGGCCTCAAACTCTTTCACCATCGGCACGCTCTCAGGGTTCCTCAAGGCAACTGCAGGCTCGGTTGCCACTGCACTCGTCAACCTCACCACTGATGTCACCGGTATTCTCCCCACCGCAAACGGCGGCACCGGCTGGGGCAATATCCAGGCCAACAGTCTCGTCATCGGAAACGGCACAGGAGCACTTGCCACCACCACCGCAGGCACCAATGGACAGGTGCTCGCACTGGTAGCCGGCGTTCCAACATGGACAGCCACCACCACCTTCTCTACCGGGCTCACATACCTCAATGGTAATGTCACCGCAGACCTTGGTACTTCCATATCAGCGGCAGAGGTTGCAAACGGCGACCATGGCGACTTCACTTACACAGGAGGCAGTGCCGCAATCGATGCGGATGCAATCGCTCTCTCCACGGACACCACTGGAAACTATGTTGCCACCCTTGCCGATTCTGGCACTGGCACCCTCACCATAGCCAACTCCGGTTCAGAGAACGCCGCTGTCACCGCCGCACTCAATCTCACCAATGCAAACACCTGGACAGGCATCCAACGCTTCTTCGGGTCCGCCTCCTCGACACTTTTTAGCGCCAATCAGGCATATTTCGGCGCAACCGCCACATCATCATTCTCAACAGCAGGTGTACTGAACCTGGCAGGACTCACCTCCACGCTTCTCAAGACAGACGCAAACGGCTCCGTCGTTGCTGCAACTGCAGGCACTGACTACTCAAACTTCGCATACCTCTTCCCCTCAAATGCGACGACGACCGGCCTTGGTCTCTACGCATCGACAACGATTGGTGCAGGCGCACAAACTACCGGCCTTACTATCTCTGGTGGTGCGACGACGACGGGGAATGCGTACTTTGCGGGGAATGTGGGGGTTGGGACAGCAAATCCACAAACAGTGCTGGACATACTCGGCACTGCGAGTTCGACAAAGTTTTATGCGAATTCAGGAAGCGTAGCCGCACCGGCTTACTCATTCGCGGGTCGCCCTACACAAGGTATTTGGGATAATGGTGGGCAAATTGAGTTCTCACTCGCCGGGACTGACCTCTTTTCGTTCCAAAGTGATGGGACTTTGTGGGATAAAAGCAATACTGCTGGTGCTGGTCTTTACATCGGTGCCAGCGCAGATGTCTCACTAACTCGTACTTCCACAGGGTTGCTATCAATAACCGGCCTCGTCGGCATCGGCACCACCTCCCCCTACGCCAAACTCTCGGTCGTC
>JBBTSD010000006.1:0-75226 GCA_038064835.1 Patescibacteria group bacterium | reverse complement strand
GCCATATACCAAGTACTTTAACTGCTAAGTGAGTACAAGGTCATGATACTTTACGCACTATTGACAAATATGGCGTTTAGGTGTCTTCTGATATCAGAAGTTTTCGTTGTTGGGGCTTGCGAGTGGTCATAGCGAAAAGTGGCTTACCAAAAACAGAGCAGAGGCCATTTCTCGCTATGACCACACAGGCCATGGTTCCTCCTCGGATGAGAGGAACATCTCGTGAGTAACGAGATATGTTATGAGAGGAAATGTCATGAGTAATGACCGGCAACTCGAAAGGCTGTGGAGACTGCAGACCAAGGTGAACATGCTTGTCTCCGACGGAAAGCGTGACCCCAAGGCGGTCGCCGATGTCTACCAAAGCATATTGGATGGATCTGACGGTCGTTCCTGGCACGAGCACGACGGCGTCATCTACTTCTCGGTCACCTCAGACGGCACGACCGGCGAGGACTGGATCAAGCGTCTGGAAGGCAACGGTTTCCGCGTCGGAGACTACGCCAAGCAGGTGCTCCGTTCGCCGGACTTCAAGCCGACCAACGGCGTGACGACCGAAGTCGCCGTTCTCAAGGGCATGCTCTTCGAGGACAACGACCGGATCACGAAGAAGATCCGCGCCGAGGCCGACAAGCGCAAGCTCTCGAAGCCGAACGCCGAACTGGCCTGCCTCATCCGTGAGAAGTTCACGGACAAGGAGATCGAGCAGATGGGTCTGTGGTACATCGTTACCATGCACGAACCCATCAACGACTCCGACGGCGATCCGCTCTTGCTGGGCGCGGACCGTGCCCACGATGGTCGCTGGCTCGACGCGTTCCGCGGGCAGCCTCTCCACAGGTGGGATCGTGTCCACGGGTTCGCGTTCGCCGTGTCGCACGGCAGTTCTCAAGAAGCCTGGTCCCTGAGCGCGTAGCCTGTAGCCCCATTTCGGCCAGTTTCTCTGGCTGGAATGGGGCTACATTTTAAAATACAAAGCATGCTCGAACTTGCATTAATGACCAGCTCCGACTGAAGTTTCATTCAGTGTCGGTAGTCTTTTTTGCAATCTAGAAAATAAACACTATACTTGCGCCATGAAGGATTATTACGCAGTGCTCGGTATCTCCAAAAGCGCCTCAGAGGATGAGGTAAAGAAGGCATTCCGAAAATTAGCCCACAAATATCATCCTGATAAAAAAGGTGGCGATGAAGCTAAATTTAAAGAGGCAAGTGAGGCGTACGCAGTTTTGGCCGACAAAAAGCGTCGTGCCGAATACGACACCTACGGTCGCACATTCAGTGGCTCGGGTACTCCACCTGGTGGTTTTGATTTTTCGAATTTCCAAGGTTTCGAAGGGTTCCAAGACATTGACCTGGGCGATATTTTTTCAGAATTTTTTGGTGGTGGAGGGCGGGCCACTCGCGAACGGCGAGGGCGCGATGTATCCATTGATCTTGAGCTCACCTTTACTGAAGCTTTGTTTGGTATTGAACGCAAAGTGCTTATTACCAAAACAAACACCTGCAATGAATGCCAGGGGACCGGCGCAAAGACAGGCACCCAGTTGGCGACCTGTGGTACCTGTGGTGGACGAGGACAAGTAAAAGAATCCCGAAGCACTTTCTTGGGGACTATGAGTACTACGCGAGAATGTTCAAGCTGTGGCGGCACTGGCTCAACCCCCAAAGAATTCTGTGCCCATTGCAAAGGTGCGGGCGTTGTGCGCGGGCAAGAAGAAATTCGTCTTTCAGTCCCTTCAGGGATCGAGCATGGTGAAATGATCCGCATGCCAGGGAAAGGCGAGGCGATTCGTGGTGGCATTGCAGGCGACCTTTATATAAAAATTCATGTAAAGAACGACGCTCGATTTAAGCGAGAGGGAACGATGGTCAGCACTACACTTGCCATAAAAATCACGGACGCACTCCTGGGGGCCGAATACACAGTGCCAACTCCTGATGGCGATATGCCAGTAAAAATTCCTTCTGGAATCTCGCATGGCGAGACCATTAAAATCAAAGGAAAAGGAGCGCCCATACGCAGCGGCGGGCGAGGAGACCTCTTGGTGCGCATACACATCGCGTTTCCGTCCCAGTTATCTCGAAGCGCGCGTAAACTTATTGAAGATCTTAAGAAGGAGGGTCTCTAAAGCGTGGGGAAGAAAGACCCACTTTACTTCATGTCGAAGGGTTGAATGGGTTATATACATAGAGATCCTCCTGAACATTTCTTTGGGTATATAATAGTTCACATGTCAGTCTGGTTTGAATGGCTTGGTCAGGTGACCGGCAGTACACCCATTGAAGTAATTGCGCTTATTGGCGCATTTCTCATTTTGTCGGCGTGGGCATTTAGTTCAGGCACTGCGACGCTTGGGGCATTTTCTTCGTCGCTACTTATCTCCGCATTAAGTATTTCGTACTTCCCAGGGACGCTACTTATCGGAGGCTTGTACAATCCCGCACCGAGCGCGTGGCTTTCTCCGGGCGCACTTTTTGTGCTGTGCGCTATCATTTTCTTTCTCCTCACCAGACGCATTTTTAGCGATGACGCATACGATAATGGCAACCCCATCGTGTCGGCAATCGCGGCCCTGGCCACCATGGGTATTATGCTTGCAATATGGGCACGAACACCCGCACTGCTCGACCTATACGCCATCCCCAGCCTCGTAGCGCCGTATTTCATGCCTGCCTACACGCTCCTGTGGATAGTGGGTGGTTTGGTTGCCTTGGCCATGTTCCGCCAAACTCGTTTTTGGTAATGCATATACAGTTCCTGCGCGCCGGGATACAATGCACCTCATGAAAAATAATGCGCGCACTATGGTAGAAAAAGGGGGCGTTATTGTGGACGGAGAGAATCTTTCGATACAAGGCATTGTAGATGCCTTGTCAGGAGTGGCAGTGACGGTATCCCCGCGAGCGCTTAAGAATATGGCGGACACACGAGCTACTCTTTTAGCCCACGCAACAGACCGTCCTATTTATGGCGTCAACACAGGATTTGGGCCTATGGTGCGGCACATCATTTCAAGCGATGACCTTTCGGCGCTGCAATACAACTTGGTGCGAGGGCATGCTGTGGGGATGGGTGTTCCAATAAAGGAATCCTTCGCTTTTGCTGCGATGCTGATCCGCCTAAATACTCTTGTCAAAGGGATGTCGTGCGCGTCGCCCGCACTCGCGCAAAAACTGACGGCTCTCATAAATCAACGGGTTGTTCCCGTTATTCCTGAACACGGAGCTGTGGGGACCAGTGGCGATTTAGTACAGCTCGCGCATATCGCGCTGACACTTTTAGGAGAAGGGAATGTCTTTTATGAAGGCAAAATAATCCCCACAAAAGCAGCTTTCAAAAAGGTGAGTCTTACCCCACATGTTCTTGGACCCAAAGAGGGTTTGTCGCTCATAAACGGCACTTCGGTAATGACCGCCATCGCGGCTCTTTTGGTGCGCGAAGCAGAACACTTAGTGACTCTATCGGCACGAGTGGGAGCTCTGTCACTCGAGATCGTACAAGGTTTTACCGACATCCTTGACGGTGCCCTACATGAGGCTCGCCCACATCCAGGCCAAATATACATCGCAGAATTGATGCGCAAAGCAACAGCAGATTCAAAACGAATGCGGGCTCGCGAGCACATGAAGAAGTATGTGCAAATTCAAAAAGAAACCTACGCGACTGACATAGTGTTGCAAGAGGTATATTCAATGCGCTGTATTCCGCAAATTCTTGGGCCTGCGTATGAGACGATACAGAATGCAAAACGAGTTGTTGAGATTGAAATGAACTCAGTGACCGATAACCCGATTCTCGACAAAAAAACGACACGATTTTTGCATGGAGGAAATTTCCATGGCGATTATGTTGCCACCGCAGTTGATCACATGAAAGTTGGTCTGGCCAAGATAACAATGTTGTCCGAAAGACGCGTGAACTACTTCCTTAACAAAAATGTGAATCATTCATTTGCGCCATTTTTAAATATGCAGACACCCGGCCTTTCTATGGGCTTGCAAGGTCTTCAGTTTGTTGCGACTTCAACAACCGCACTGAATCAGTCACTCGGATATCCGCATTCTCTCCACTCCATTCCTACTAATGGGGACAATCAAGATGTAGTGAGCATGGGCACTGACGCCGCGCTCATTACGGCCAAGGTCACTGAAAACGCCTATACCGTACTTGCAATAGAAATGGTAACGCTTGCGCAGGCGGTTGATTTGCTTGGTATAGAAAAAATGTTGTCAACCAGTGGTCGAGAGCTCTATCGTGATACGCGAGCACAAATAAAAGCTGTGATTGCCGACCGCACGCTGACTACCGAACTCAACAACCTCGCTGATTCTTTGCGACCTCTTTAAGTACTATGGAGCGCCCTCGCATTATCGATAGAGATGCACTACCAGCACAAGTGTGTATTGTTGACGCATACACATCGGCAGTACTCGAATTGTGCGCCGTGGTAAATCCGACACTACCTAAGCAAGGCCCGGAAAGGGCTCAGCAAGAAGAAAAGTTCATGGGCACTTATGCTGACCGGGGTGTCTATATCTACTTCCCGTGGCGCAACACAGTAGTGCACACCCTGAATGAACAAGATTACTTTACACTTCGTACGGCACGAAATCGAGAAGTTATCCTTGCCACTGAGCAGCAGGAATTTAGAAAGGGAAGAGTGGGCATTGCGGGGTTATCAGTCGGCTCTGCAGTGCTCCAGACACTCGTCATGAGTGGCGGACCGAAAGAGTTAAAAATCGCAGACCTCGATGTGGTTGAAATCACGAATCTCAATCGTCTGCGAGCGACAGTGCTGGATGTCGGTTCGGAGAAAGTTGAAGTTGCAGCACGTGCTACTTGGGAGATAGACCCATTTGCGCACATTGAAATTTTCCCTGAGGGAATTACTATGGCCAACATAGAAACTTTTCTATGCAAGCCTCGCTTGTCAGTATGTGTTGACGAAATAGAGTCCATCCCATTTAAAATTCGTCTTCGCGAGGTTGCCCGGCGGGAAAGAATTCCGGTGGTAATGGCCACCGACAACGGGAATGGCATTATCCTCGACATTGAGCGATTTGACGAAGATCGTAATCGTCCGTTATTCCATGGGCTAATTGACGACATCCGTCCTGGAGACCTTGAAAAAATTTCTTATCGCGAGTGGCTCGAGCTAGCGACGCGTGTTGTTGGCCCAGAATACCTTGGTGAACGCATGCGCAATTCACTACTACGCATTGGCAAAACAATACCTTCAGTGCCTCAACTGGGTGCCTCAGCGGCGTTTGCGGGAGCAGCCGTCACCTATGCCGTCCGGCATATTTTGACAAAAGTACCTATGCCGTCCGGTCGCTATCACTTCACACTCGAGGAAATGTTTGACGCCTCATACCGTTCTCCTGAACACGAAAAGGAACGATTGGCATCCTCTCAACAGTTCTTAAAGGCGCTTCGCAACCCGCCATCACTATGAAGAAACAGGTACCCCGTTTCATTTTGAAATATGCGCATAGTGTCGCAAAAAGCTTTAGCCCGTACGCGCAATTACTTGCCCGCGCCAAAATCAAGGTTCCGCGCGCGCCCTCGCAGGCGTGGTTTGAGTCGCTACCCGTCACAAGTAAGGAAAGCTATATAAAACCCCTTTCTCTTAAAAAAATTGTCGCTTTCAGTAATCCTGAGGTGGTATACGCGAGCTCAGGATCATCAGGAAGCTCTACCTTCTGGTTTCGCGACGAAAAAACTGTTCAAGATGGTGCAGACCTTCACCGATTTTTGTTTGAACAGGTTTTTGGTATTAAGCGAGGAGAACCAACGTTGGTCATTGTCACTTTCGGTATGGGTCTTTGGATTGCAGGATCTTTTACTGCCGATGTATGCCGTGCACTTCGCCGAGTAGGTTTTGTGGTGAGTGTTGCAACGCCCGGTATTGAAGAAAAAGATATTCGCTCTGTTTTGCGTACACTAGGGCCAGCATACAGGCACATAGTCATAGCAGGTTACCCGCCTTTTCTGTTGGACATTGTGCGTCGGTTTACTATGGACACGGACGATGTGATTACGCACCCCTCGCTTTTTATACTTACCGCAGGAGACAAACATTCAGAAGAGTGGCGTGCCGAGATGCAAACGCTTATTGGGCGACCTGGCGCAGATAACCGTGTAATTAACCTGTACGGATCTGCGGAAGCGGGCCCCATGGCATTTGAGACGCCGAAAACAATTTCCTTACGTCGAAAAGCATTGCGCGATGCATCGGTGCGCGAGCAGATCTTTGCCGGTCAGGGTGGGCTCGGTGGCCTTTTTAACTACCTCCCGAAGCAAGTTTACTTTGAGTGTGCCGGAGAGGAGTTGCTGATTACTAAAGTAATGCCCGTTCCCCTTGTTCGCTACAATACTCACGATCGCGGCGTTTTGCATGTTGGGGAAGACTTTAAACGAAAAAAGGGTCGATTTTCCTGGGAACAACTTCCGCTAGTTGCCGTAAGCGGCCGTACTGATGTGGCACTGACGCTTTATGCGCTGAATATGTACCCCGAGCATCTTGCGATAACACTCCCCGAGCACTTCACGGGCTCGTATCTTGCTTTTACTCGGACAGAACCAGGGCCTGTATCCGAACGCCTGGTATTCGCTGTTGAATTAAAACAAGGAGCGACTCCCAGCACGTACGATACGGAAGGAATCCGAGAAGCTGTCGTCGCTCGCTTATTACTACACAACAGCGAGTACCGAAAACTGCACGGCGACCTTGGCACTATATCTGAGCCGGCGATAGAACTATTTCCATACGGTGAGTTGCCCCAAAAGGGGAAAGACCGGGCATTGCTCTGTATTCACGGGAAAAAACCTCGAATTGTTTTTGCCTAATTTCATCCTGTTATACTGTACTGATGCTGAGCAATGAAGAGCTCGCTCAAATTCTACACGCGGCGGTGCAAGCACCGTCAGGGCACAATGCACAGCCGTGGGATTTTGGATGGGATGGAATGACACTGTTTGTGCGCGCTGTATATGGCAAGGACCGCAGTGTTTTTAACTACCTTGAACGAGGAACGGTTCTTGCGGTTGGAGGAGTTGTCGAGTCGATTGGTATCTTTGCGCCCACAATTGGATTCAAATCATCGGTGCGCTATGTGTATGATCCCCGTCGAGGACCTACTATTGCCGAAATCACATTCTCACCAACTACGCCTGAAAAAAATTCCGCGCGCGTGGATGCTCTCTTCGCGCGTACTACCAATAGAAAGCAGTACGCAAAAAAAGAAGTAGCTGAAGATATAAAAGATCATTTGCAACAGGCTGCACTTTTTGCAGGGCATACTGAACTGGTCTTTATTGACAGTCCTGTGCAGATGAAACTTGTCGCGCGGGCCAGTACGCAAATGGAAACTTTCATGCTAAAGGTGCCTGCGTTGCGAGAAGCTATGTTTACCCATGTGGTATGGGACGATGCAGAGGAGGCGCGTGTTCGAGAAGGTATGTTTGTCAAAACTCTTGAATTGACACCGCCTGCGTTTGCCGCCTTTAAAGCGTTCACGCACATGCCGTTCGTGGCCACACTTGCTGGTTTTTTAGGTATGGGCTCGCGTATAGCGGCAGAAAACGCAATGCGCTACGCATCGGCGGGTGCGTGCGGTCTTATTGCCATCTCAGATATGACCGAGAGAACACTCTTCGAACTTGGTCGTTCTCTTTTACGGGTATGGATAACTGCCACTGAACATGGTCTTGCACTACAACCAATCGGCGGTGTTATTTTCCTTGCTGCGAGAGCACGCGAGGAAGTCCCGTCTCTTTTTTCACAAAAGATCGCCCAGAGCTTCATTGTTGCAGATGACTCACTTGGGGCCTTATTTAAAATTCCCGACGGCATGCGCCCCGGTTTGCTGTTCCGCTGTGGCTACGCCGATGCACCGAGTGCCCGGTCGTCCAAAAAATCCCCAATTGTCGAATATGCAAAGCGTGGCACCTTATCATGAATATACTTAGCTCGATTACATCGGGAGGCAACATCGACATTCTTTTGATTGGCCTTATGGCAATCGGAATCGGCACACTTGGTATAGTGGCTTACTTTAGCGATACACGGAGTATCACTAACCAGGCATTTCTTGCCGCGGCCTTTTCGGTCATCGGTTGGGGTGTCTTTAACCTGGCAGTGTTTCGATTGGAGAATACGGAAGTCGCATTATGGACCCTGCGCGGGGCTGTGTTTTTGGCAGTCTGGCACGCTTTTTTTTCATTCTTGCTCTTTTTCGTTTTTCCTCAAGAAAAGGTGAGGCTCCCCTTATGGTTTTATGCTGGTGTTTTGCCATTTGCTGGCATTGTTTCGTTCCTAACACTAACGCCACTAATATTCGAAAGTGTTTCAGGATTTACAGCGGGTGTTGCAAATGTAACGAACGGTCCGGCAATACCGCTCTTTGGCCTAGCAACGGTTGGATTCCATGGGGCAGGATTACTATTTCTATTCTTACACGCACTGAAGCAGGACCGCCAGAAGCGTCCACAATTTTGGCTAGTTCTTCTTGGTGCGAGTATTACTTATCTCCTTATCATCCTGTTTAATTTTGTCGGGCCTGCCATTCTAGGCAATGCAACCTATGCTCCGTACGCCGGTCTCTTTACATTTCCATACATAGTGCTGACGACCTATGCGATTATCAAGCACCACCTGTTGAATGTTCGCATTCTTTCTACAGAAATATTTGCCAGTGTGCTTGCAGGTATCGCGCTCGTCGAGTTGGTCGCGGCATCGGATCTTTCTGAAATGATTTTCCGCACAGCTGTTTTTGTGTCGGTACTAGGATTTGGCTTTCTATTGATTCAAAGCGTCATTCGTGAAGTGCGTTTGCGCGAGCAGGTCCAGGCACTTGCCACACAGCTCACCAAGGCGAACGGGCGACTGCGCGAACTGGATCGCCAGAAATCAGAGTTTTTATCCATTGCCTCCCATCAGTTGCGTACGCCACTGGCCGCAATTCGTGGATACGCTTCACTTCTCATTGAAGGGTCGTACGGGATCTTAAATCCTGAACCAAAAGAAGTAGTCGAAAATATTTTCACTTCGAGCTCGCGTATGGCCCAGATTGTTGAAGATTTCTTGAATGTCTCGAAAATAGAGCAGGGTCGGCTGGAGTACCGACTGACGCCAACCGACCTGCAGAAATTGGTGCAAGCTTCTATTACCGAGCTCACGATGAGCGCCAGAAACAAAGGCCTCGATCTCTCGTATGTCCCACAAATGACAGCGCAATGTATGGTGCAAGCAGACGCTGGTAAATTACAGCATGTTATCAGTAATTTAGTCGACAATTCAATAAAATACACTGCACAAGGATCGATTACCGTCGGTCTTTCCTGTGATGTAAAACGAAAAACTGCGAGCATACAAATCAAGGACACTGGCATTGGCATACCAAAAGAATCGCTCAATAAGCTTTTTGATAAGTTTGTGCGAGCCCGCAATGCGAAAGATATAAATGTTACCGGTAGCGGCCTGGGTTTGTATGTCGCCAAAGAAATGATCCAGGCTCATCGTGGAGTAATTAGTGTATTTTCAGACGGAGAAGGGAAGGGCTCAACATTCGTGATTTCTCTGCCAACTATTTAGGGCTATACTGTGCCATGCCTGAAAATCAGCCGTCCCAGACAAACAGGAGACCTGCTGAAGGTTTGGGGAATGCGCCACTTTCCATGTATGAAATTTCGGGTCATGCGAAAATTACTGCCAGTGACATAGCACGGTACGAACGCGACCGAACCCAAGACCAGGCCATTCGGGAGCTCGCCATGCGCCAAAACGCGGGTGGAGTGCCTCTCCTCAGCCCGCACGAAATTATCGAGCGCTCCTTGTCCACCATGGATGGCGAGACCGTCACGCGGCTCGTGCGGGAAATGCTTGCAAGTCCCGACCCAACAGTACGAGTACGGGCTGTGAAAATGCTCACCCGAGTTCCGGAAAGTGAAGTAGCAGTGTTCCTGGAAATTGGGCTCAACGACACCGATCATACGGTTATTACTGCCGCGCTAAGTATTCTGACAATGTTGGTGCAAGGTCCTCATTTAAAGAATCTATACACACCGCTAGCTGACCGCCTGGAACAGTGGATTACGACAGGGACTCCTGAACAAAGACTGCTAGCGGCTAAGAATATGAATTTTTTTATAGGTGATAAGCTGGTACGGCTGGAGAAACTATTAACTCAAAAAATTCAGGAAAATCTAAGTGATGTCTCGGACAATGCAAGACAAGAGGACGCAACCAAACTAATCAGATTCACCTCTTCGAAAGTGGCGCCAACTCTGCTTCGCATAGCTTTGGCACTTCCTACTCCAGGCACTTTTGCAATTGTCGGCAGACTGATTCCTGATCATGCAAACAATAGAAAAATACAAGCACTTTTTGAGCAGGGTATCAAAACGCGGTTATTGAGTAATGATAGAGGACAGCAGAAAGTGGCGGTCGACCTCATTAAGTACGCCCGCGCTTCAGAAGTGCTAGATCTCATTCGGGTGGCTCTCGAACGTGTATCGCCCGAAGTAATGCGACCAGTACTTTTGGCACTACTCAGCTTGGGATCGACTAAAGAGCGCGAGACACTTTCACCAATCGCGGCCAAGCGAATAGAAGCCTCTATTATGGGTACCAATGAGTTAGAGCGGCGCGCGGCCCTTCGCCTCATTGCGCATGCCCCTGAAAATTCCAAGAATGCATTGTTAGCCTTAGCGATGAAACACTGTGCCACCGAGCTGGTAGAACCACCACTGTACGACAAAGACACAACACTAAATTCAAAACAGATTGCTCGGAGACCGTTTGCAAAAACTGGCTCTGAAACAACTCTTGTCGGAGGCCCACTCAAAAATCACTTGATTGTGCGACACATTCCGGCGGACGCGTTCTTGGCATGGAAAAAACTTTTTGAAGGACATATTTTATGGCGTGCGGCGGGCTTTGACTATGTTCCAATCGAGCCAATCCAGTCATACCGCCTCAATCGCAAAGGTTTGGTGGATGTGTATGCGGGGGTTCTGGATATAAACCTCCAGCAATGGCTCGACATGAACGGAACTTTTCGAGCTGACCTTTACGAACAGGAGGATAAAATATTGAAAGTCCTGAGATCGCAGACCATAAATCACGGTCACGCCCACCGTCATAATTTTGTCCTTCGGTTTTTTCGAAAAGAAAATGGAGAGCCAGATTTCACACGAGTGCCCAGACTCTACCTTATAGACTTTGACCAGGCGTCTTCTCCGGAAACTCGCGCTGGAAATTAAAGAGTTTTCTGCTACCATGACGAGATGAAGAGATTACTCACGGGTCTTCAGCCATCAGGCAACCTTCATATTGGGAACTATCTGGGTGCCCTGAAGCCCTTTGCTGACATGTATAGCCAGTACGAGAGTTTTCTCATGGTCGTCGACTACCACGCACTCACTTCGCTCAAAGACTCAAAGTTGCTTTCTCAGAATATTGCAAGTGTTGTGCGAGATTATGTTGCTGCGGGCATTGATCCACAGAAGGCAGTTATTTTTCAGCAATCACAAGTGCAAGAACATACCGAGTTGGCCTGGATTTTTGAATGCCTGGTCACTGTGCCGTTTTTAGAGCTCTCGCACGCCTACAAAGATAAAATTGCGAAAGGACTCGAGGCAAACGCCGGTCTTTTTAACTACCCCATGCTTATGGCGGCAGATATCTTGCTTTACGATACGGATGTCGTGCCTGTGGGCGCCGACCAGCGCCAGCATATCGAATATGCGCGCGAGGCGGCGGCAAAATTTAACAAAGCGTACGGAGACACTTTCAAAGAACCTAAGGAATTTATCCAAGAAGCGACAGCGATTTTACCTGGGACGGATGGCAAAAAGATGAGCAAAAGTTACGGGAACACAATTCCGCTTTTTGGAACCAAGGACGAGATCGCCAAGGCGGTTATGTCGATTGTAACTGATTCTGCTGGGGGGCGTCCTGAACATGTATACGCCATTCACTCGCATTTCAAAGACAGTGCCTCTCTTGAGATGCTGTATGATGCCAATCAAAACAACTACAAGGCATTGAAAGAGGCTTTGATTCAAGACATCGAATCGGTGGTTGCGCCCATGCGCGAGCGCCGTTCGGAAATAACAGATGACGAGGTGCGTGCGATTCTGAGAGAGGGGAGCGACAAGGCGCGCGCCGTTGCTTCTATCAAAATGGCCACCGTGCGTGAACGAATTGGCGTAGTACTGTAATCGTTGGTACATTATAATTTTATGGATCGTACACACATTAAAGACCTCACAGGAAAAATTGGCCAGAAAGTCTCTGTGTCTGGATGGGTCGATGTGCGCCGTAATCACGGAAAGCTTATCTTTTTGGTACTTCGTGATGGAAGTGGCACTGTGCAAGCTGTCGCAAACGGAAAAGACGAAGGTGTTTTCCAAGTTGCACCTGATTTGCGGACCGAATGGTGCGTGGAGGTAGTTGGTGAGGTAAAAGAGCGACCAGAGAAAATGCGAAAAGATGAGTTTAATGGATCTATCGAGCTTGGCGTTGAATCAATCTCTGTTCTTTCCAAGGCGAAAGAACTTCCTTTCGAGAAGGATGCTGATCTCAACATCGATACACACTTTGATTACCTGCCACTTACTTTGCGACGCGAGCGCACTCGCGATATCTTTCGCGTGCAAGCAACCATTCTTCAAGCGTTTCGTGACTCACTTGTTTCTTGGGATTTTGTAGAGTTTCAGGCGCCCGTGCTTGTTGGCGGCGATGCAGAAGGGGGCGCAGCAGCTTTTAAAATTGACGACTATTACGGGAAGACCGCGTTCCTTGCAACGAGCGGTCAGCTATACAAGCAAATTATGGTCGGGCCTTTTGAGCGGGTGATGACTATCGCCAAAACTTTTCGCGGAGAGAAGAGCGCAACTACACGCCATTTGAGTGAAATTACGCAGATGGAGTTTGAAATGGGATTTGTGCATGATCATCGAGAGGTTATGTCGGTCCTCGAAGATGTAATGCGACACATTGCAACGAGGGTTATCGAGAAGCATTCAGGCGCCCTTGTTCGCCTGGGTGTCGCCGCTCCTCTTTTGCCAGCTGTTAAATTCCCGGCCTTTACACTGACTGAAGCACAGGAAATTATCGAACGCGAATTTGGTGAAAAAGCAGTGGGTGAACTTGATCTTGAACCCGAGCACGAACGACAGATTTGCGAATGGGCACGGAAAGAGCATGGCTCAGATTTTGTATTCATTACACATTTCCCAACGCGCAAGCGAGCGTTCTACACACACCCTGATCCAGCGATGCCTGGGTTTTCGCGAAGTTTCGATTTGCTTTTTAAGGGACTGGAAATAAACAGCGGCGCACAACGCATCCACGATTACGACGAACTAGTTGCGGTAATGACCGAACGCGGCATGGACCCAGAAAAGTTTTCGTTCTACCTGCAAGCATTCAAATACGGGATGCCTCCACATGGAGGGTGTTCTACCGGGCTCGAACGAATCACCGCGCGCATGCTCAATCTCGCAAATGTAAAAGAAGCTTCATCGTTCCCGCGAGACATGACCCGTATTGATAACCGCCTAACCAAGGAAGAGTAGAGTACAGAGAGAACTTTCTCTTTTCGGGACAACCTTTCTTGCTATACTCTTCGTATGCCCGAGTTCATGGTGCGTGTAGGGACATTTGATGGCCCTCTCGATTTGTTACTGTCTTTGATTGAAGAGAGAAAGCTGTACATCAACGAGATATCACTTGGCTCCGTAACCGACTCCTACCTCACACACATATCCTCACAAGAACAAGTCGTCCCCTTGGGGGAAACAGCACAATTTGTGCTTGTTGCCGCTACGCTGTTACTTATTAAATCGCGCTCGCTTCTTCCAACCCTTGAAATATCGCCGGAAGAAGCCGGTGCTATCAAAGAACTCGAAGACCGTTTGCGCCGGTATCAATTAGTAAAGCAAGGCGCTCGACTACTTGAAAGGCAGTGGGGGACAAAGCCCTTACGGCTTCCTGCACGAGCACGCATCGTTCGTATTCCGGTATTTACCCCATACGGAATCCAACTGCAAGCACTGGTCGACTCCTTGAGAGCCTTGGTGACCCTGTTGCCGACGGAATCTTTCCGAGAGACTGCGACAGTAACACCCTTAGTGTCGCTTGAGGAGATGATAGATCGCCTCAAACACCGCGTACTGTCTTCAGTGCGGCTACGCTTCTCTGAAATTAAGAGTTCTGAGCGTATTGAGGTTATCGTCCAATTTTTAGCGCTTTTGGAGTTGGTGAAGGGAGGATTTGTTGTTGCCGAGCAACAGATGCCGTTTGATGATATACTCTTTGAAACAGAGGGGGTGTCAACCCCCCGCTATGGCGTATGACAGAGCTAATGAATCAAAGCGAACTATCAAAACATATTGAAGCTCTCTTGTTTGCAACAGGGGAGCCTGTGCAACTTGCGCGACTCGCAGAAATTTTGTCGGTACGCATCGAAGAGGTGCAAGCATCACTTTCGCTACTTTCTAGCCACCTAAACCAGGGTATTATTCTGGTCCACAATGGAACACAAGTGTCGTTGGCAACACCCCCAGACACAGCGGAGACAGTGGCAAAGCTGTTGGGTGATCCTGAGGACAGGGAAGTTGGTCAGGCAGGGCTAGAAGTCCTTGCCATTCTTCTTTACCAAGGACCTACCAGCCGGTCTACCATTGATTATATTCGGGGAGTTAATTCAACATCGTCGATTAAAACACTTTTGTTGCGAGGACTCATTGAACGCGTACCAGAATCGGGTGGGCGGGAAATGGTGTATCGTCCCACCATCGAACTCATGTACCATTTGGGAACTCAAGAACCGGAACAGCTTCCCGATTTCACTGTACTACGCGACAAGCTTGCGGCTTTTAGCAACCGTCAAGAATCCGTCACCCCCACCTCTCTATGAACCCTTTTAGAAAGCATGTGGGGACAGCATTCCTCACATCATGCGCCGTTTCTGCGCTGTTTGTACTGGTATTTTCCGCGACAATGTCGTTTCAGAAAAATGCATTACCCGCCGCTGTATCACAAGCTACTTCCCTCCCTAGTACTGCCGATTTTCCTGTCACCGCGCATGCAGCGTATGTCTATGACGCCTCTACTGGACGCGTTTTGTTTGAAAAGAATGCTAACGCACAATTGCCGCTTGCCTCTATCACCAAAGTTATGTTAGCGCTTGTCGCGCACGAGACAATCCCTCTGGATGCAGTTGTGCATATTCGTGCGACTGCGCTTGGATCCGAAGGCGACACCGGCCTACATGCCGGAGAAGAATGGCAACTACAAGACCTTATTGATGCGACGCTGGTTCCCTCATCGAACGATGGTGCTTTAGCATTGGCCTACGAGACAGGGAATCGCTTGCCTGGAGATGAAGACCCTGTAAAAAAGACCGTTGAAGCAATGAATCGAAAAGCGCGCGCCCTTGGATTAGCACAAACATACTTTCTTAATCCCACAGGACTCGACGAAAGTCTTACTACAGCGGGTGCGTATGGATCAGCCCGTGATATAGCGGCTCTTCTTCACTACGCCATTAGAGAACGCCCCGAAGCACTCCAAGGGACCGCAAGAGATGGCACCCTCTTGATGTCGCTCAGTGGTATTGAGCATGTGACACACAACACCAATGTGTCAATTCCTGAAATCCCTGGCCTTTTGGCGGGGAAAACAGGTTTTACCGATTTGGCAG
Source organism: Patescibacteria group bacterium (assembly GCA_038064835.1). GTDB lineage: Bacteria > Patescibacteriota > Minisyncoccia > Phycocordibacterales > UBA2100 > JACQKA01. The sequence continues at coordinate 59,509 of JBBTSD010000006.1, read as the reverse complement.
GAGGGAACCTGGCAGTTGTGTTCGACGCAAGTATTGGGCGGCCAATCTTTGTTGTTGTGCTTGGCTCAACACACGAAGGAAGGTTTCAAGATGTCGAACGATTGGTCCAGCTTGCGCGAGATAACCTGTAGGTGTAGTCCTTAGTAATTCTGGGCGAGTGCTATCAAAAGGCGCACGGGTTCGCCGGTTGCACCATGCGCAAGTTGATCACTGGGAATACTCGTCATGCGTGGAGCCATATCGATATGGACCCACAGTTGTTTTGGGTCGACAAAAGCTGAAAGAAACATACCGCCGTTGATGGCACCACCATAGCGACTCTGTGATATGGGTATGTTTGCAAGATCCGCGCGCCGACTTTCAAGATTTTCTTTGTACACATCCCATAGGGGGAGTGGCCAAACAAAATCACCAGATTCTTCGCCTAATTTTACGAACAGTGCTTGCAGCTCGGGATTTTTCGTCATAATCGCCGATGCACCTTGACCAAGCGCGACAAGAGCCGCACCAGTAAGGGTAGCGATGTCCACAATAAGCCTGGGTGAAAATTCTTTTTGGACATAGGTAAGCGCGTCCGCGAGAATCAATCTACCTTCTGCGTCAGTATTGATGACTTCAATCGTCTTGCCTGACATCGAGGTGAGAATGTCTCCGGGACGATACGACGCACCGTCAACCATATTTTCAACTGAAGGGATTATTGCCACAATATTCTTTTTGACTTTTAGCCGAGCGAGCGCGACAAATGCATGGATTGCAGCTGCTCCACCTGACATGTCAAGATGCATTTCTTCCAGGCTTCCTCCCGCGGAAGGTTTTATATTTATCCCACCAGAGTCAAAGGTGACTCCTTTTCCTACAAAAGCAATTGGTGCCTCCTTTCCACCACCTTTGTACTCCAAAACAATGAGCCGAGGCTCTTCAGCAGATCCCTTTGCAACCCCGAGGATTGCGCCGGCTTTCATGCGAATCAAAGCTTTTTTGTCGTGAATAGTTACCGTAGTGCGAGAGACTCCCTTGACTGCATTTTTAGCCCATTGTGCAAGTGTGCGTGGTGTAATTTCTCCTGCTGACATATTGGCGAGAATTCGGCACTGATTTACTTCCTGCGCAACAATTTCACCACGCGACACGGCGCTTTTCATGGAGGAGTTTGGCGCACAGTCCGAAAATGAGATTGACTCAATGGTTGGCCACCCCTCTTTCGGGGGTGTTTTGTGCTGGTTAAATTCAAAATCTGCAAGAATCCAATTCTGCACTGCGTGTTCGACAATTTGCTCGTCAGACAGTGCAGGGGAAAGCTTGCGGAGGTCATTTACTGAAATTAGTAACGCAGCAATACGATGACTACGAGCTTCGCGCACTACTCGGCGAATCAGCACAGTGTACTCGCGATTACCGAGTGGTGTCAGTTTTCTGATGCCTAATGAAATCCGAGATACATTCTCGTTTTTTTCAAAGCGAACACCTGCGTGTTCATTAAAGACAACGCGAACTCCGGTATTTTTTTCTCCAAATTGTATTTTCATATATTTTTAATTCCATTGTTATGGTAAGTCGTGATACAGAAGGGGGCCTTGTTTTTTGACCATATCATACAGAAGGGGGAGACGCACCATACGGCGCGCCCCCTCTTTTTCAGGTATCCTGACTGTCGGACCGATCTCTTCTCGGTAGACGATCAGGGCCTATTCCCGCATATCCAGCACCATCTGCACTGTCCATTGTGCTATCACGAGGCACAGATGCCTCATAGGTCTCAAGCTGTGGTCCTGCAGACACACCCGTTTCTACTTCATAAGTCTCCCTATACGGGAGTGGTCTCGATGCTCGCCCAGGAAATAGCCAGGGATCGCGCGCAGCCTCATTTGCCATCTGCTATCCTTTATCCACTAAAGATCAGACATCTGCACAGCCCAAAAAGCCCCTAAAAAGGGGCTTTTTGCAAGTGGCCACAGGCACACTATGCAACGCCCCCGTGAGAGGAGAAACACATACCACGCATACCCCAACAGTGGTGGGAATGCTGTGTGCCACTATGTTCCAGACCGTGCATAAAACCACTATATAAATCCAGAATACTCTGTCAAGACCGTTTGTATATTGTAGGGTATACTGGTTGCACCGTCGCCTATGCCGACCGACATCATAAAAGTACTTGTCCCTGCCATTACCGCTTTTTCAGTTGGTATTGGCATAACACCACTGGTAACCCACTACTTATACAGATTTCGTGTATGGAAAATTCGCGGAGGCAAGCAGACACTAGACGGTGCCGAAGCGACTGAATTTAATCGTCTGCATGGATCGCTCGAGACACACACGCCGCGTATGGGAGGAATAATTATATGGGCCAGTGTTCTTATTACCATCGTAAGTATCGGCATAATTGCCAAACTAGTTCCTAGTGCCGCAACAATCAAGCTGGATTTTTTGTCTCGCGACCAGACCTGGATTCCTCTCGTCACATTGGTCATCGGCGCCGGTGTAGGTTTTGTGAGCGATCTTCTCGATGTGCGCTGGAGTGGTCAGGGTATGCGTCTCCGAACACGCCTACCCATTATTCTTGTCCTTGCAACAGTGCTCGGGTGGTGGTTCTGGGCAAAGCTTGAAGTTATCTCTGTGGGTATTCCTTTTGGTGATCCTGTGTATATTGGATGGCTCATAATTCCGCTTTTCGTGGCTATATCACTCTCACTCTACGCAAGTGGTGTGATTGACGGTATCGATGGTCTTTCAGGTGGCGTTTTCGCGTCGATATTCGCATCATATGCAATCATAGCGTTCGTTCAAGCCCAAATTAACCTCGCAGCATTTTGCGCCGCCATTGTCGGAGGGATACTTGCATTTCTTTGGTACAACATACCGCCTGCGCGTTTTTATATGACCGAAACAGGCACCATGGCGCTTACGCTTACTATCGCAGTGATCGCGTTTACCACCGACCAGCTCGGGGATGGTGTTGGTATTGCCGTACTCCCCGTCATCGGATTTCTCTTGGTTGCGACAGTTAGTTCGAATATTTTGCAAATTTTTTGGAAAAAAGTGTATGGGCGAAAATTGCTTCGCATCGCACCGCTGCACCACCATTTCGAAGCTCTCGGCTGGCCAAGTCACAAAGTCACCATGCGTTACTGGGTTCTCTCGGTCATGTTCGCCTTCGCCGGCGTCATCATAGCTTTTAGCGGCTCTTGAAACCATGCATTCGACCAAAGGAAAACGAGTCGATGTAGTTTTCAGCGTTATTCTTGGTGCTCTTGTCATTTTTGGAATTTTTGTATTTAGCTCGGCTATACTCGGCCTTGTTGCTCGCGAGGGGACACCTGTAGCAAGTGTTATTGCGGGGCACATTGGCCTAGGCCTAGGCCTAGGACTTGTCGCTCTGTTCATTACCACTTCGTTACCCTACAAGTTTTGGAGAAATGCAGCCCCATTCATTTTTTTGGGAGCAATCATCCTCACGGGGCTTGTGTTCGTCCCTGGAATCGGATTCAAGCATGGCGGAGCGTACCGATGGATAGATATCTTTGGTTTTTCTCTACAACCGAGCGAACCTCTTAAAGTCGCTTTAATCATAGCTCTAGCTGCCTATCTGAGCAGTATCAAAGAAAAAATTGAAGATCTCCGTTATGGCCTGGGAGGGTTTTTAGCGATACTTTCTGCAGCTGCTGTCGTGGTGCTCTTACAGCCCGACAATGGCACTTTCGGGATTATGGCTGCAACAGGTGGTGCGATGTTCCTAGCTTCTGGTGCGCCAGGGAAACACATTGGTGCACTTATTTTGGCGGGTGTCTGTCTTTTTGCCATGCTTTTGGTGGTGCATGATTACGCACGAGAGCGCGTCATGACTTTTTTGTTTCATCCAGTTGAAAATCATCAGACCTCTGGCTATCAGATTGAGCAATCGTTTATTGCAATTGGTGCCGGCGGTATGTACGGGCGTGGTTACGGAAATAGTCTCCAAAAATTTGAGCACTTGCCCGAGCCGGCCGGAGACTCAATCTTTGCGATTATTGCGGAAGAGTTTGGTTTCATTGGTGGGCTACTACTGATTAGCACCTTTGTGCTCTTCCTTGTCCGCGGTCTTTCGATTGCCGCTCACGCTCCCGACCGTTTTGGCGCTCTTTTGGTTGTCGGGATTGTGACCTATATTGTTGTCCAATCCTTTTTAAACATTGCCGCACTGCTAGGGGTCGCGCCACTCACAGGAATCCCGCTTATTTTTGTCAGTCAAGGGGGTACTGCGCTTTTAGTTGCTTTGGGGGCATCAGGGATAGTGCTCAATGTGTCTCGCCACGCGCGCTTTAATTTTTCTGGGTAGGCTATACTGTATCTATGCGTATCGTTTTGACTGGTGGGGGGAGTGGTGGACATTTTTACCCGCTAATGGCGATTGCGGAGCGCATATATGAAATTGCCGCTGAACGCCGTCTCATTACTCCAAAACTCATTCATCTTGGTCCAAATCCATTTGACCGTGATTCGCTGATCGAACTTGATATCGAGCACCGATGGGCGCCAGCAGGGAAGTTGCGGCGATTTGCATCAGCACTTAATCTCTTCGACTTCTTCAAAACTGCATGGGGGATTGTCCAGTCGATTGGGCAACTTTACTCAATCTATCCGGATGTTGTGGTCAGTACAGGAGGCTACGCAGCGTTTCCAACCTTAGTGGCGGCGCGGATACTTCGCATCCCTGTTGTTATATACGACGCAGATGCCGAGCCAGGAATTGTTTCCTTGTGGTCGTCGAAATTTGCGGAATATATTGCTGTCGCCCATCCAGATGCCGCAAGTAATTTTCCAGAAGCAACACGCGACAGGATTGCCAATACTGGACACCCTATCCGCAGGGCAATAGAACACCCTGCCACCGAAGGTGGCCACGAATTTTTGCAGATTGATCCTACGGTCCCTACCATTTTTGTGTTAGGAGGTTCGCAAGGAGCACAGGCCGTGAATAACGCCCTCCTCGATACAATTCCGACACTCATTGAACGGTACAACATCATCCACCAAACAGGGCGTGAGCATCTTGAAGAAATCAAAGGAATGACTTCAGCCATTATTGCAAAAACGCGATATGACAACCGCTATCGCGCATTTGGCCTTCTAAACACACTTGCCTTGCGCATGGCAGCGGGAGTTTCAAATCTGGTCATTTGTCGTGCTGGATCCGGAACTATTTTTGAAGTTGGATCGTGGGGTATTCCTGCTATTTTAATCCCTATACCTATTGATGTTTCTCATGACCAGGTGCGCAATGCATTTTCTTATGCGCGCACCGGCGCCGCAATTGTCATTGAACAAGAAAACCTCTCGCCTCATCTGCTCGTGGCAGAAATCGACCGTATAATCAACGATTCAGCTGGTATAGAGACTATGAAAAAAGCGGCGCTCACTTTTGCGAAACGGGATGCCGCCCGCACAATTGCCAGCGCAGTTGTGCAGATTGCCCTCGGCCATGTTGAGTAGTGATACGAAAATGCATGAATTTTAGACGGACTAAAAACCCTGGAAAACAAGGGTTTTTTCGGACTCTCTACGAAAGTACTTGACAAGACTGTAGGTAGGTGATATTATATACACAGAGATTGAGTGGTCACCCAAGAGTTCGAAAGTAGCCTTTTGGCTTCTTGGGTGACCACCCGTGCTGACAAAAATTTGAGGGGATCCCCCTGACAACCAGGGGACAGGAGATGTGGAAAACCTCCTGTAGCGAACTGTCCTTTCAGTTTAGTCTGGGGTTCGTAGATACGAGCACCAGGCGAGCGAGCGGCTTGCAACCCGTTCTCGCGACCAGCATGCCAGATAGCAAGCCCCAAGTTGTGTCCTAGTAGGAAGGGACAGGGGATTTGCGAAAACCGCGTGGTGGAGGGCAAGCAGCCCTCCAGGTTCCAAAAATGGAACCAAGTAGGTCCGCAAGACCGAACCCAAACGGCTTCTGGAGTCACTTTGTTTTCGGTTATCGAGACCCCCGTTGAGCCTAGCTCACGGGGGTCTTTCGTATTTCATACAAAAGGGTAGAGTGTAGTGATGATACCCCGCACACGAATTGCCCCAAGCCCTACAGGCCGGATGCATATAGGGACTGTTCGGACTGCTTTGTTTAACTATCTCTTTGCCAAGCGTCATGGCGGAACTTTTTTTGTGCGTGTCGAGGATACCGACAAAGAGCGAAATAAAGATGAATGGGTAACTGCAATTTGGGATGACTTCAGTTGGTGCGGCATCCCTACCGATGAGCGCTTTATTCAGTCACAGCATTTGGATAGGCACCGCGAATTGCTCAAAAAACTGGTCGACAGGGGAGTAGCGTATATTTCGAAAGAGGAAGCTAAGGATGGTTCTGGCCGAAAAGTTGAAGTTGTCCGCCTCAAGAATCCAGGCACTCGTGTCACTTTTGATGACGCTATTCGCGGCGAAGTCTCGTTTGATACAAAGGAACTGGGTGATTTTGTTATTGCACGGTCAATTGATGATCCTCTCTATCACTTTGCAGTGGTTGCGGATGATGGTGACGCCCAGGTGACGCATGTGTTGCGTGCCGAAGAACATATCTCTAACACACCGCGTCAAATACTTATCCAGGAGGCTCTCGGGTTGCCGAGACCGATTTACGGGCATCTCCCTCTTATATTAGCACCCGATAGAACCAAGCTTTCCAAGCGTAAGCACGGTGCCTCTATCGAGAACTACCGCGCGCAAGGCTACTCTGCGCAAGCCATCATCAATTACCTCGCGCTTCTTGGCTGGAATCCCGGGACTCCGCAAGAGATTTTTAGTATGGACGAGCTGGTTTCCATTTTCGACTTGTCTCAAATTCAGAAGAGTGGAGCGATCTTCGATGTTCAAAAACTTAATTGGTTTAACCGCGAATATATACAGCGGCTTCCTGCTGAGGAATTCAACAAAGAAGCCACTTCTCGGCTATCTCGGTATGCTATCTCGGTATCCGAGATGCCTCGAATTATTCCTCTGATTCGCGAGAGAATAGCCACCTGGAGTGAGCTTGACCAGATGTTTGCTGAAGGCGGAGAGCTTCACTTTTTGATTCACGATCCTGCCCCAAACCCTGTTCAAATCCCCTGGAAAAAGGATGCGCCAAGCATCGCGGCTCAACACCTGACTCACCTCGCAACAATTCTTAACGATGCCCCGGTACCAGTATTTGCAGATACTGACGCTATAAAAGCTCTTATTATGCCTTACGCTGAGGAGAATGGCCGCGGCAATGTGTTGTGGCCACTGCGCTTCGCTCTGACTGGACAGGAGCGGTCACCGGATCCTTTTACCGTGCTGGTTCTACTTGGGAAAGCAACGGCTTTGGCACGCATTAAAACCGCTATCACAGCGCTACAATAAGAAGGTTTACAGGAAGAACTTTCCTCCAGGATGTTAGAATAATGCCATGATTTCAGGCAGACTGCTTTTTTTGGTGCTTGGCCTCATGGGTACTGTACCTAGCTCGTTACTACTTGCTCAAACGGCCGAAGAGCTGAAACAGCGCATTGAGGTACAAAGCAGTACTATAGAGCAGATTGAAAAGGAGATCCTGCAGTTTGAAAAACAATTGGATGCTGTCGGCAAAGAAAAACAGACTCTCCAGGGGGCAGTTAACATTATTGACCTGTCTCGCAAGAAAATTACTAGTCAAATCACTGTCGAGCAAAGCAAGATCGTCAGGACGGAACAAAAAATTAGTGAGCTTGAGGCTTCGATTGCTACTGCCACAGCGTCTATTGAGCGCGGTGTTGCTGGGCTGGCGTCTCTTTTTCGACAAGTCAACGAACAGGAAGATCAATCACTCGTGGAACTCCTCCTTGGGTCAGATTCTGCAAGCCAGGCGTGGACGACAATTGACTCTGCCTTGAAGGCTCGGGAGGCCATACAAGCTCGCGTACAGTCTCTACAAAAGGATAAACGAAGTACTGAAGAGGTTCGCACAAAGGAATCTGAACAAAAGAAGATTTTGTTAGGACAGAAGAAAGACTTTGAAACGCAAAAGCGAGCACTTGAGGTCACTCGTAGCGAGACTAAAAAACTTCTCTCTGATACCAACTCCCGTGAGTCAGAGTACCAAAAGATACTCGCCGCAAAAAAAGCAGCGAAGGTTGAATTCGAGGCACAGATGAACGCTCTCGAGTCACAGCTTGCATTTACTCTCGACCCAACACGCCTACCGTCTGCAGGTAGTGGCGTGCTCTCATGGCCGCTGGACCAGGTAAAGGTCACACAGAAATTTGGCAACACAGCCTTCGCTAAATCAGGTGCTTATGCAGGTAAAGGCCATAACGGAATTGATTTGCGTGCGTCGATAGGCACGCCGATTAAAAGTGCGCTCGACGGAAAAATTATCGGTGTCGGAAATACTGATGTCTACAAAGGATGTTACTCATACGGAAAATGGGTCCTTATCAAGCATGAAAATGGGCTCTCCACTCTCTATGCCCACCTCTCGGATATCCAAGTAGGGGAGGGTCAAAAAGTGAATGCCCGAGAGATTATTGGATATAGCGGCAACACAGGATATTCGACGGGTCCGCATTTGCATTTTACCGTATACGCGAGCGAGGCTGTACAGCTTAAGCGCCTAGGCGATGCGAAGAGTAAGACAAACTGTGCGGATGCAGTGATACCAATCGCACCACTCAATGCATATCTGGATCCTCTGGAGTATCTTTAGCCACCAGGTTGCCCCATCCCATGTCGCAAAAGATATATTGTGCGACACGCTTGGAGGCCGCCAGATTCTAGGTTTGTCCCACTTGAGGATTGTGCTACTTCCCCTCCCTAGGTAGATTTTTTAACTCAAAAACGGTCGTCAGATGCTGACGACCGTTTACTGTGCGCGAGAGAGTTTACGCACGCTCTTTTGAGCCGATACAGTTCTCTTCTCATCGGTACTGAACTTCGTAGTATGGATGTACAGAAGGATCATGCGCGGCGAGAAACTGCACCACTCCCCCAAAGTCGATGACCTGGACCTCAAGGATGTCGAAGTGATAGAAAAGGCCGTTTTTTTTCTGGAATGCCTTTGTGCGTACAACCCGAACAATTTTTAGGTTGACTCTTGGTGCATGCCCACATGCGTTCATTTTCAGCGCTTCTCGATTTATTTCGGTAAGCGCTTGAGGGCCCGGGACACCGTTCAAGACGCGACTCAAAAGGGTCTCAATTTGTCTCTGTGTGTCGCACAACATTGCACTAGCTTCTGCAAGAATTGTGCCTGGGAGCCACTGACTTCCGGCGCTTCGTGCAGTTGTAGTCAGTGTAAAGAGTCCGGCCCCGACAAGGAAGGCCAACATCGAAAGGCGCACGGTATTCCGTTGCATCACATTTCCTTTCCTTTTTGGCCTAGGCCATCAGTACTAGACTCAGTGTCTGCTTGCCACTAGTGCTGTCAAGATACAGTCGGATTTGTTGGGGATAAGAAAACTGCGCACTAGAGCAACGAACCGGGATGTGCAATTTTAATAGCTTCGAAGGCCATGAAAAGCGGAAATTCCTTTCGTGCCGTATTTTCCGCATCAGCTCGCTTCCCGGGTTCACTTACTTTATCCGATATCCACTCTTCGAGTCGGAGAAGCGCAAATCCTTGCGCGCGTAATGCTTTAATATAATCCTGCAATGAACGGTGGTACGATTTAGTAGTTTGTGCCTCGATTCCCTGTCTGCCACCAGGATGCATGTTGATTGAAACTGTTTGTGCCGAGAGATATTTATCAATGCGGCGATATTGCAGGTTGTTTTTTGCGTCAAAGCCCCATGATGAATTCCGCGGCACCCGAAAAGCTGGATGATTAATGACGGCGATTAACCGTCCACGAGGAGAGAGGACGCGCGCAACCTCTGCAAAAACCGGCTCCAGCCGTTCCATGTTTTGCAGAGTCATCACCGCAAGAGCAGTATGAAAAATGCCATTTGCCGCAAAGGTAAGTTTCTCAGCTGGCGCAACATGATATGAAATGGCATCTTCATATGCTCGTGCTTTTTTAATAAGTTCGGCAGAAATATCACACGCGACCAAACGATGACCATCCTTTTCAAGCGATCGTGCAATGCGTCCTTCACCGCACCCGATTTCCAAAATAGGACGACCGCGAGTTGGGGCAAGTAAGCGAGCAATGTTTGGCAAAATAACACGATCGTGATAAGTATCGCCTGTAGCGAGGTGCGCATCATACCAATCGGCAACTGCATCCCACGATGTTGTAGTGCGTGCAAGTGCAGCCGAAGTGACCCGAGCGCTAACGCGCCGGCTAGGAAACTTTTTAGATGCTATTTTTTTCTGCTTCATAAATGCGTTTGCGAAGTTCACTTGATGAGAATGTATGGTTGCGACGATGAAAATAAAAAGTGTGCGGTAGTTCGTGTCCGGTAAACGGCTTACCTTCCCAATCTGACCCGAGGATACGCACATCAAACGGAATGAGCGACAACAGTTCGAACAAGTCTTTTTCAGTGCGGTAAGTAATTACTTCGTCTACATACTTTAACGCACTCACAATTTCAAGCCGCTCAGCAAGCGACATGACCGGCTTGTTTTTTTCAGGGCGATCGATACTTGGATCTTCTTGTACAGCGACTACCAAGTAATCGCACACGGATTTGCAATCGCGAAACATGCGTATATGCCCGGCATGACAGAGATCAAAGCTACCGGCGGTAAAACCACGCTTCACTTCTCTTCCCTCTCCCGCCTTATTCATATCGGACCAAGGTGACCGGTCCATGGAATGGGAAATGCCGCAAATTCAGGAAGGAGGGGCTTATTGTACAACAATCTGGAGGCGACTTCAGCATGCGAGAGTGCCCCGGTAAGTGCATTGTGTGGTGTTGGTTCTGCTGGTATACCGACATAGTTTAAGACTGCGTCTAGGTCGAGTGCAGATCGCCGTTTTACGCTATCAACGGGGCGTGGCAACCCGCGTAAGGTCATATGCATCCATCCAAGTGTATGTGTATCGATAGTGCGGTATGCAAAGTCGTAATCCAGATGGGCCCTTGCACATGCGGCACGAACAAAATCCCTGTCAAACGAAACATTTTGCCCCACGAATGTACGATCGGCAATTTCCTCACTCCAGGCCAAAAATGCGGTGATGAGCTCGCTCTCTGGTTTTCGTTTTGGATCAGTGATCTCTGCTTCAGTAAAGCCATTTACCGCAAGCGCCCCTTCCATGATATGCGCTCCATCCCACACGCGACATTCGTCATAAAACTGATTGGTGGGATTGTCTAAATCGAGCGCACCTAGGGACACAATTGAATGCTGGTGATACTCAGTTCCCGAGGCCTCGACATCAATAACAATCATCGGATTATTGTACTCGCTCTTTTAGAACTTGACAACATAAAAAGCGTGGCATACTATGCATCCCAGCTCGTTCGCCGGCAGCTTTAAACAAAAGAGGATTTCTCATGGCCCAGACGCGCAGCCCAGCCCACAACACCCCTTTCGGTCTTTCCGAAGGGACATGGGTTTGGATCATCTTGGCAGGAGGGTTCGCCCTCTTCTTCCCTCTCCTGAGCTTCGATTCCGACTGGTATGTCGGCGCCGGTGCGCTCGCGATTATGGTGGCAGGCGGCTTCCTGCTCCATATAATCCCTGGCGTCACCCTCATCGCCTATTTGCGGAGTCGATGGTTGCGAGCACTCGTGCTTGTTGCCATCTATGTTTCGGTCGGCCTGCTCTACGCGCTGTTGCGCTGGGAGCTCTATGTCCCCGAGTGGCGCCGCAAGCACGATGCGCTCCAGGTGATCTATTTGAAAGAGCGTACCCTGACGGTTCTTCCTGAAGATAAGGTCAAAGAATGGAAGAGCGTCTATACAGTTCGAATCGGCCCCAGGCCCAGCGCCGCCTACAACGAGAAGCAATTCAAGCGTTGGTGGTTCCTGTGGCCCTGGGACGGCATGGTCTTTGTGTTCTCGGACATGGTCCGCGAGCTCATCAACTATACCTATCATCTGGTCGGCAATATTATGGACTGGCAGGCGGAACGACACCTTCGCGGTGTCAAATAAAGGCGCCGTTTTTGCCATCGTGACAGCGTAGTCAATCTAGCCCCCGCATCTCTGCGGGGGCTCTTTCGTATCAATCACTCAATCCCTTGGCAGTTCTGGGCAGGCAGGTAGCCAGCCGCACGCGCTTCCGTGGAAGTTTCAAACCACACTTTCTTGTCTTCTGCAATAGTTCGTGCGCCCCCGCACCAAGGTAGATGATACTTTTTACCTGTTTTTGAGGCGACTACCTTCCCGTTAGTTTTCGGGGCCTGGTGAGGGGCAACGGGTTCCCTGGATAATGCCTGGATGGCTGTTGCAGAGAGAGTATTATTGGGAACTGTTTGAATTCGCCCAATGGCGTATCCTCCCAGACCGACCAAAATAACGAGCAGGGGTGTTATAAATTGCGCACCCCCCTCCCCCTTGATTTTACCCAGCCAATGCCGTATAGTTGTCACCACAGGAATATAGCATAATATCGTATGGCAACTAAAAAAGGCGCAGGTACCGCGAAAAACCTGACTGATTCAGGCCCACAATTTTTGGGGGTTAAAATTGGCGATGGCCAATCAGCCCGTACGGGCATGATTATCGTGCGTCAACGAGGCACCAGTATTGTCCCCGGAAAGAATGTTGGTCTCGGTAGCGATCACACCATATTTGCACTCAAGGACGGCGTTGTAAGTTTTCGCACTATGCGTAAGCGGAATTTCAATGGCCGAACTAAGACACGATCAATTGTTCATGTAGTCTAGCAGATGGTGTGACGCATACAAAAAAGCGAGGAAATTCCTCGCTTTTTGTCGTCTACCCCAAGACTACGCAGCCTCGATAATCAATGAGAATGTTGCCTCAGCACCGCCCATCGAGATGGTGATGGGGCGTTCTCCAGTCGTGCGAATGGGCTCGTCGAGCACGATGGCGTCCTCGGTGACAGTTTGCTCAATCTCCTTACTCAGGTGACGGGCGATGTCTTTGGCATCGATCTTTTTGTAAAGATTGCCCTGAGCATTCGCCTTGCCTACTGGCATGACAATGTGTGCACCATCAAGTTTTTTGATGGTATCTGCAAGGCTCACTGCGTTCCGAGCGCGTGTAGCGTCTATTTCACCCTGTCGAGCTGCAATAGTGGCCAACCGTTCCTTCGTGGCAAGCTCGGCGAAACGCTTGGGGAAAAGGAAGTTGAGGGCATAGCCGTCTGCCACCACCTTTACATCAAACTGACGCCCTACTTTGGGTACATCTTTAAGTAATATGACTTTCATACGAGTAGAGGGCATTCTACTCGCCTTTCAGTAATAATTCAACTGCCTTATCGAGTTGCGGGTCCTTGCCGGCCTCGACATCCTTTTTTTCGATTTTTACCTCGGTGTCTGGCGGTATTCCATCGTTTGGAATCTGGAACCCGGAAGGCATCAGCCAGCGAGCAACGGTAATCTTGAGCGAGGTGCCAGTGGTAATCGGGACAAGCTCTTGGACCGATCCTTTGCCAAAGGTATTGGTTCCGACTAGCTGGGCAATCTTATAATGTTGCAATGCACCGGAAAGTATCTCGGAAGCGGAGGCTGAACCGCGATCAACAAGGATTACCATGTCGAGTGAGTCGTCAAAAATATTGTAGCCACGACTACGGTGCACAATATCCTCGCCACGATCACCGTAGTCCTCGGTCACAACCACACTACCGAGTGGCAAAAACCAGCTCGCCATATCTACTGACGCTTCAAGGTAACCGCCAGGGTTCCCACGGAGGTCGAGTATCAACCTATGTGATCCACTATCTTTGAATTCGCGCAGTGCATCGCGGAAAAGGCCCGCCGATAACGCCGAGAAGTTATACAGCTGGATCAGGAAGACACCGTCCTTGCGGAGCTCGGTCTTGATGGTGGGAATATTGATGACATCACGAACGACAGGAATCGTAAGGAAATCAGCCTCACCCTCGCGTAGTACTTTAAAGGTTACTGTCGTGCCTTTGGTCCCTCGGATACGCTTGACTGCGGCCTCGACAGACATACTGCGTGTATCAGCGTCGTCGATCTTCAAAATTTTATCGGCTGCCTTGAGACCAGCCTTGGCAGCGGGAGAATCTTTAAGCGGCGAAACGACGGTGAGAATATTCTCACGAATAGCAATCTCCATACCTACCCCTTCGAAATTGCCGCTGATATCTTCTTCAAAAATCTTTGCATCGGTTGGGGGCAGGAAGAGTGTGTATGGATCTCCTAGTGAGGAGGCGAGACCTTCTATCATCCCCCACACACGCTCCTGAGGATCAGTAGCGCCTGTAGCTTCGGTGCTGGTAGCGGTACTGGTCGAGATCCTCGCGGGAACAAATCGTTCGTCGATTACCGTCCAGGCTTTCCAAACGGGAGAAAAATCAACACCAGGTGGAGGAGAAAATTGCGCGAGCCCGATAGCTGAAGCCACACTTGCGACTTGGGCGTTCTTGTAGGCGCCAACAACCGCACCGACACTGAAAGAAAATGTGACGAGGACAACAGCCCATCCCGCAACTGTACGCACACTAAGAAATGAATTCGTATTTTCAGGTTGCATCGAGTGAGTATCGCATGGGCGTACAACACCCACAACTGTGTATATTCACACTTCTGACACAAACATACCCTGCTGTGCGTGGGACAGGTATACTAGATACATGCTAACGCGATTTAGCCACGCAGGTATTACATGGGTTGATCTCGAATCCCCGACACACGCTGAAGCGATGTTGGTGATGGAGGAATTCCGTCTTGACCGTTTCATCGCGGAAGAGCTTTTATTTCCTACGGTAAAGCCTCGTTTGGAGCGCCATAGTCACTACCTGTACATTGTCCTCCATTTTCCAACCACAAGACACACGCACAAGACAAAAGACCAGGAAGTCGATTTTGTCGTCGGGCGCGATTTCATAATTACGACTCGCTACGACATCGTCGATCCACTACACCTATTTTCCCGTGTGTTTGAGGTAAATTCGCACACTGACAAAGCAAGCTTGGGCGACCATCCAGGATTTATTTTCTACTACATGATGAAACGCATGTACAAAGCCACAGAGCATGAGCATGTAGTGGTACGCGGCGCACTCGACGAAATTGAGCAACAGATATTTTCTGGACATGAACGGGCCATGGTGACAGCTCTTTCAGGAGCCGGGCGAGATCTAGTAGACTTGCGCCAAGCAGTCGAACCACATCGAGACATCCTCCACGAACTCGAACGAGAAGGGTCACTCTTTTTTGGAGACGCATTTGCGCCGTTTTTGCGTGGCCTGACAAACGAAAACCACCGTGTTTACAGCCATATTACACGCCTTACGGAAACGCTCCGCGAATTGCGCGAGACAAACAATTCTCTGCTTACTGCCAAGCAGAACGATATTATGAAAACCCTGACGATTATGGCATTTGCTACCCTGCCACTTTCTTTGATTGCAACGCTATTCGGTATGAATACCGCGCATACGCCACTTGTTGGACACGCCTATGATTTCTGGGCAGTCATTGCAATAATGGGTGTTGCTGCTGTGTGTATGTTTGCGTATTTTCGCTCTCAAAAATGGTGGTAGAAGGTCTACTAGATTCTTGTGGTATAACCCCTATTTCCTGTTAGCATGGTGGTATGTTTGGATGGTTCAAAAAACCACAGGTGCAACATTCTCTTGAAAAGCCCGTTTTTCTGTATAACACTTTGACTGGCACCAAGGAGGCTTTCAAGCCCTTGGGACGCACTGTGCGCATGTACAACTGCGGGCCAACTGTGTATGACCGCCAGCACATTGGCAATCTTTCGGCGGCTGTTTTCGCAGATGTCATCGGGCGCATGCTTATCTACAACGGCTTCAAGGTGAAACAAGCAATCAACATTACCGACTTCGGACACCTTGTGTCTGATGCTGATGAGGGGGAAGACAAAATGACCAAAGCACTGCGACGCGAAAAACTTCCTATCACCATGGCAAATATGAAGATACTTGCTGACCGTTACACCGAGCAGTACTTAGGGGATATTCGCGCGCTCGGCGTTGACACTGAGCGCATCGTTTTCCCTCGTGCAAGCGAGTATGTAGGTGCCCAGATCGCACTCATAAAAACACTTACTGAAAAAGGATACACCTACGATACACCTGATGGTTTGTATTTTGAAACAAGTCGTTTCCCTTCCTATGGCGCCCTTGGGAATGTGCGTGCCCAAAAATTGCAAGAAGGTGCCCGGGTCGCAACAAATACAAGTAAAAGAAGTTCCACAGATTTTGTTTTGTGGAAAAAGGATCTTTTATGCGGCTGGCAGAGCCCGTGGGGTATGGGTTTCCCTGGCTGGCACATTGAATGCTCTGCCATGATCCGCGCAACACTCGGTGAGCAGATAGACATTCATACTGGTGGGATTGAACATGTGCCTATCCACCACAACAACGAAATCGCTCAATCGGAAGCGGCAACTGGGCGCGCTCCGTTTGTCAAATATTGGATGCATCGTGCACATATCCAAATCGACGGCCACAAGATAGCAAAGTCCGAAGGGAATTCTATTTTCTTGGAGGACATTGTGTCACGCCACTTCCACCCACTCGCCCTCCGCTACTGGTTCCTAACCAGCCACTACAGCACCCCGGCCAATTTTGTCTGGGAGGCACTTGATGGAGCAACGAAAGCATTCTTCGAATTGCACCAATTTGTTGCAATGCATCGCACCAACGATGGGGCTGTACCTTTGCACTGGAAGGAACGGTTCCAAATGTATATAAACGACAATCTCGACACCCCCAAGGCCATTGCTTTACTGTGGGAGATGCTTAAAGACACAGCGGTCAGTAATGCAGATAAAGCTGCCCTACTGTGCGATGCAGATCGTGTACTTGGCATCGGTCTCGAATCCCCTCCCGATGAAATAGTGGCATTTGTAAAAAAATCGGTACCTACGGCAGTTGACGCAGCAAACATTCCTGCCCAGCTCCAGACGCTTCTTGATGAAAGAGACGCTGCTCGGTCTGCGAAGGATTGGACAAAGGCCGATGTAATTCGCGCGCAAATTGAGGAAAAAGGATTCTTGCTCGTGGACACAGCGAGCGGTGCGAAATTACAAAAGAAGTACCCATGAAAGAAGCGACCCTGTCGGTCGCTAGTTGTCACTCGCGCGGAGTGGTTTGTACACAGGAAATCATCCCACGACCGCTATGCAATCCAGGCCCCGTTTCAGGCTTTCGTGTGGGCGGATTGTATACTACGCACAATTCCGCATCGTTGTAGGCAGGGACTACCCAGGCCGGTTTTCCCTCAACCCACACTTTTCGTGCCGGAGCAGGCGTATGCGTGTACAGAGGTAGGGCAGTATAGAGCGTGATGCAAACTGCAATTAGCATCATCATCCCCGGAAGCCTGCCCCCGCCACCCGGGGATGGTGGGACATCCAGGTCCTTAGGTTGTTGCATTGGTCACTCCTCAGCCAAACAACAAAATACCACAAATTTAGCGGATGACAAAGTTGATCAATTTTTTAGGGACAATGACCTCGCGCATCACTTCCTTGCCTTCCAACCACTTTTCGACTGCAAGTCGCGCTTTTTTAATTATCTCAGTATCGGTCATTCCCAGATCGACAGGTATCTGTGCCCGGATTTTCCCATTAATCTGCACGACTACCACAACATCACCCATGACAATTTTACCTTCGTCCGCGATTGGCCAGGGATTGATATGAATTGAGCCTTGTCCCCCATGCATACTCCAAATCTCCTCAGAAACATGCGGTGCAAATGGTGCTAAAAGGCGGATGAATGTTAGGTAGTCTTCCCTACTTAAGGACTCTTTCTCAACACAATTGAGAAATATCATCATTTGGCTAATGGCAGTGTTGAATTTGAAATGCTCGATATCCTCGCCGACTTTCTTAATGGTTCGGTGCAATTCAGCAGTTGCGTTTGGTGTTGTTGCATCAGAGACACTGTCTTGAAGACGCCACACTCGCTCAAGAAATCGACGAACTCCGATCATGTTGTCGGTGCTCCAGGCAATTGCATCGGTAAATGGACCCATGAACATCTCGTACAAACGAAGCGTGTCAGCACCCCATGTTTCCACCACATCGTCAGGGTTTATGACATTGCCATAGCGTTTGCTCATTTTGCGTCCATCCTCGGCCATGATGAGGCCCACAGAAATCAACCGACTGAATGGCTCTGCGGTACTCACGAAGCCATGGTCGAGCAGAAATTTATGCCAGAATCGCGCATAGATTAAGTGACGCGTGGCATGCTCGGCACCCCCCACATACACATCGACTGGCGCCCAATATTTTTCTCTCTCAGAAGCAACGAGCGATTCGGAATTCTGTGGATCCATGTAGCGCAGATAGTACCAGCACGACCCAGCCCACTGTGGCATGGTGTTGGTCTCTCGTTTCCCGGGACCACTGCAGACTGGACAGGTGGTATTCACCCAGTCAGTGATACCGGCAAGTGGCGACTCACCAGTCCCTGTTGGCTCATATTTTTCAACATCGGGCAATAAGACAGGTAAGTCTTTTTCGGGAACAGCCACTGGCCCGCACTGTTCACAGTGAATAATAGGAATTGGCTCGCCCCAGTAGCGTTGCCGAGAAAACACCCAATCCTTGAGACGATAGGTGGTGGTCCATGTTCCACCGACAGCGTCGGTCATTTTACGACGCGCTACGACAGAGTCCATGTCGTCAAATTCGTTGGAAGCGTGGAGTACGCCATCGCCGGTGAAAATGTAGTCCGGATTCTCAATCAGGTGTACGGAAAAAGTACCTTCAATGACCGAGAAAAAATCTTTTAATTTGCTCGCGGGTTGCCAAACTATGTCATGCAGGGCTTCTTCGTGCTCGTCGATAGAATTGCGCGACTCGTCCTCTAATTCGAAGAAGAGATATTGGAACCGTGCCCATCGATTCTGTTTTTTCAGACGATGATAGAAAAGGCTGTGCAATGCGAACCCTGTATTGCGTACGAGTCGTAGATTTTTGTAGCCTGTTTCTTCAAGAATCTCTCTGCGCGCCGCTTGCACTATATCCTCTTCGGGTTCGACACCGCCGGTCACCAGCCCTTTCATGGATGCCTGCTTCCAGCTGACGCACAGATAGGTGTCATCTTTGGGATTACGCACCACGGCGCAAATCGCATCACGCTTTACAAAATCTTCACCTTCTTTGACCATCGAGTCTCCGCTGGTTGCAGTGAATTTCGGCTCGACAACTCGTCGCATGGGAA
Source organism: Patescibacteria group bacterium (assembly GCA_038064835.1). Lineage (GTDB taxonomy): Bacteria > Patescibacteriota > Minisyncoccia > Phycocordibacterales > UBA2100 > JACQKA01. Next base: position 40,269 of record JBBTSD010000006.1, on the reverse strand, counting down.
GATTGTACTTTTTTGCAAACTCAAAATCGCGTTCGTCGTGCGCGGGCACCGCCATGATTGCCCCTGTACCAATATCGCCAAGTACATAGTTGGCAAGCCACACTGGTATCTTTTCGTGATTGATTGGGTTCTCAGCAAACAACCCTGTGTCGCTACCTTTCTTTTCGGTAATGCCTTTGACACCTGCTTTTTTACGCTCTTCTATCATTTGAGTTGCAAGGGTTGCTACGCCAGAAGGTGCCTTCCAGCCGATCGAAATCCACTTCTGTGCCAGCTCGGGAGAAATTGCGATGAAGGTAGCACCAAACATCGTATCGGGTCGCGTCGTAAAGACTTCTACGGCATGCTTCCCATCAGTCTGTCCTGAAATTCCAAAAAGTGGGAATTTTATAAGCGCACCTTCACTTCTGCCAATCCAATTGCGCTGGCTTTCTTTGATATGTTCTGGCCACTGGGGCAGGTCTTGCAGGTCAGCAAGTAGCCGGTCGGCATACTCGGTGATTCTAAGCACCCATTGACGCATCGGGCGTTTCTCAACGATGCTGCCACACCGTTCGCAGACACCGCCGTCTAAATCTTCGTTGGCAAGGCCCGTCTGACAAGACGGACACCAGTTGATTGGCTCGTATGATTGATACGCGAGCCCCTTCTCAAACAACTTAATAAAAATCCACTGAGTCCATCGGTAGTACTCGGGGTCAGTAGTGTTTACTTCCCTGCCCCAGTCGTAATTAAAACCAATTTTTGAAAGCTGCTCTTTAAAGCGTGCAATGTTTTGCTCGACGGCCTTGCGTGGGTGTACTTTGTTTTTTATGGCAAAATTTTCAGCCGGTAAACCAAAGGCATCCCATCCCATCGGGTGAAGAACGGTATACCCCTGCATTCGCTTCATGCGTGAGTAGATATCGGTGGCGATATAGCCCTTGGGATGTCCCACATGCAAACCGTCGCCTGACGGATAGGGAAACATATCCAGTACGAAGCATTTCTTTTTCGAGGCGTCTTCTCGGGTACGATACAGGCCCTGCGCGTCCCATTCGCGTTGCCATTTCTTTTCAATGCGCCTGTGGTCATACTTCATCTGTGTAGGGTAGCAAAAACCGGTGGAAATTCCACCGGTTTAGGTTAGCAAGACTCGAGCACGATCTTGCAATCGCTGTTGTAGGCTAGTTGACCATCATGCAGCATTGCGGCCAGTCGGCTTTCGACACAACGGTATGGCAGCCGGAAATGCGGCGCGATTACTGCAACGAGCTCTGGAAAGCATCTGGATGGAAGTGTCGACGCCTCGGTGCGAATCCTTTCTCCCAACAGGTGGAACACATCTCGCTCGAGATCTACAGTTTCTTTGTTGCTCATTGGTCCTCCTATCAAACAACAATATACAACAAGTGTCTTGTTATGGCAATACCCTTGTTGGTGTCGGGGCTTTTTGGAGCGGCGGGTATGCTTCAGGATCGATAGCGCGTGCAAAACAAACTTCTCCCGCGGAATGCTCCCAAAAAGCTTTTTCTGCACCTGAGTATTTTTGCGGGCGCACGGCGTAAGGTTCTGATATACCACCAGTAGTGCCCAGACTTGCGTGGTTAAATGTGGCACAAAGCTCGAACGATAACGGAGCAAGAATGCGATAGGCATACCCAGCCATCCCCTCAGTAGTCTGTGGGTCTACGGGCACTGAAAACCCACTGATTGGGTCTTGTAGTGCGTCGAGATTTTCTGGCAACCGCGCTTTCTGTTGCCAGTGGTTGATAATCTGCCATTGCATATTTTCCAAAGCATTCACTTTCTCTTGGTCGTAGCGCAGTAGGCGCAGTTCGCGCGGAGTGCCAATAACAAAGAACGCTGAAACAACCGATGTGAGCACAATTACAGATACAATACCCGCGATTATCTTTGACACCATTTCGTTCTTTTCCCATTCTCCACGGACTTCATATAGGTAGTAAAGAAAAGCGCCACCAATCACGAGTAGTACCGCGAAGACCTTTGTCAGGAACGCTGGGGTGAGTTCCTCGCCCCCAAGGAATGTATTGAGCAGAACGATAAGATCGATGACCATTGTGATGCCGGCTCCAAAAATAGTAAGCATCAAAAGCCACTTCCGAATCCACAGTTCACTTTTGGCCGCGTGCTTACGGATGTCGGTGTGCACCATGCGCGTAAGTAGGATAAACAAAGGGAAGATAACCACAAGCGAAGCCACGGCAATGCGAATACCTGTCGAAAACGGGTCGGCATAGCGCGGCACCGCACCGAGGAGTCGGTCTATATATGCAAACCAGAGCGCGAGCAAGCTCACTGTGCTTACATACAGAGCGATGGTCGCACCAACCCATAAAAAGAAGTCTTTCGGTGTTACTGCAATTTTATCAGCCATATTGTGAGTATACCATAGAAAAAGCCCCTAAGATAGGGGCTTTGTTCAGACCAGACGCTGAGAAAGGTCTGCGAGCGCTCGATATTGGCGCATCATATCCGGCAGCGCCTTGGTGCCTCCATCTCGATAGGGCTGTTTGTCGAAATGCCTGCCGGTACGACTGAGCATCCGCCACGAGTCAGGGCCGATCACATCAGCGACCATCAGCGTACCGTGTGAGGTCCAGCCACATTCCATTTTGGCATCAACCAAATCAAGTCCCAGACCCTTCCAGGCGTCAGTCAAAAGTGAGAACGCGATTTGAGAAAGTACCACTGCTTCGTCGATTGCTTGGCGCTCGTGAGCAGTGAAGGAGATCTTGTCCAGACTGCGGCCGTTTAGTTCGGCATTGGGCAGATGTACTGTCGCATCGCCCTCTTCAGGCAAAACCAGTAACGGGTCTTCGACCGGAAACTTGCGATCGCGCCATCGTCCACCTGTGGTCTTGAGATACAACTCAGTAAGAGGTACCTCAAACTTTTCGCCTTTTGTGAGAACCGGCATGCGTTTGAGAATCTGCCCAAATGCGCGCTTGCGAATGACAATCTCCAGGTCGAGCATTTTGCACCGAAACATGACCAGCGAGCGCTCGTCGTGCCGCCGCAGAAATGCCGTCGGCACATTATAGATACCGAGGAAACGCGCACAGCTTTCGGCGATAGTCGCAACAAAGATTCCTTTGTGGAGCGCCTCTTCTGAATGGATATTGTGTGCGGTGACAACATCTTTTTGCTCGAGAATGACAAGCGCAGGGTCTTCAACGACCTCCCACACAATTTGCGTCTTTCCCTCGTACTCTTTCCGTCCGCGCGTGTATGCCACAATCCGTCCTTTCGTGTTCTAATCACATCCTAGACGCCACGCCACTTTTCCGCAAGGTTGCAGGCAGGCTGGCTATGCTCCGTGCCGAAACTCCATAACATCTCCGTCTTGCACGACATAGTCCTTGCCTTCGGTGCGCACCATCCCCTTTTCGCGCGCAGCAGCCCACGAACCTTCGCGTACCAGATCATCCCACCGAATGACATCCGCACGGATAAATTTGTCTTTGAAATCAGTATGGATTACCCCCGCGGCCTCCGGCGCGGTCATCCCGCGACGAATGGTCCATGCGCGGGTTTCTTTTTCCCCAGTTGTGAAGTATGAAATAAGATCGAGAAGTTCGTATCCTGCGCGAATAAGCCCGTCTACTCCCCCGTCGTGTATGCCCAAATCGCGACGGAATTGCGCACGCTCGTCATCATGCACCTCACTCAATTCATGTTCCGAGGCTGCATCCACAGTGACAAACTTGCCCCCGCTTTCCTCAAAGAATCGCTGGAGCACTCGCCAGCGCTCTGCATTTTCAGCATCAACATTAATCGCTCCGCTCTTTTTATTCAGCACATACAAAATCGGCTTGTTTGAAAGCAAATGAAAAGAAGGTACTAATTTTGCTTCCATCTCGGTCAACACCGCTGTACTCGCCAACTTTCCTTTTTCTAGCACATCGCTCAGTTTTTTGAGTGCATCAGCCTCGAGTTGTGCCTCTTTGTCGCCTGAGCGCGCCTCGCGCACCACACGATCAAGGCGTTTGCTGACTGCCTGCAAATCTGCCAAGACCAACTCGAGATTAATAACTTCAACATCGTGAAGTGGATCGATACTGCCGTGCACATGGGTAATGTCTGGATCATCGAAAAGGCGTACCACTTCGGCAATGGCGTCCACTTCGCGGATATTCGAAAGGAATTGATTGCCGAGCCCTTCGCCTTCGGATGCACCACGCACCAATCCGGCAATATCAACAAACTCGACGGCCGCAGGAACTATTTTTGTTGAATTACTCATGCGACTGAGATTTTGTAATCGTTCATCTGGAACCGCGACAACTCCCACTGAAGGGTCGATGGTCGCAAAAGGATAATTTGCAATCAAAACACTCTTTTTGGTGAGCGCAGTAAACAAGGTGGATTTTCCGACATTCGGCAGACCGACAATGCCAATAGAAAGTGACATCGCGAAATCATGCCATGGTTTCTTGTTTTTTACAATGGACTAGATCGGCTAGACTAGTCGCCTATTGGAATACCAACTTGTTCACATTTTCTCCTATGAGCCTTCCTTGTTCCAAGCCGCGTTCTATGGCCGAACGGAAATGAATACCGCCATAAAGCCGGCTTTCAGCTGCTTCACGAGCGAAGGCGTCAAAGGAAGCGAATGTGCGAGTGTCCGCATGCATATCCGTGCGCCCATTATGCGTTCTGTCGACAAAATGATACTTCTCGCCGAAAAGATTAGAGAGAATCCGAGCCGATGCGGCGGATTGCACAGAGTGCCCCGATGGATATTCCGGAAACGGTGGCGTGTCCAAAGGGATATCGAACGACGAATCAATGTGCTCCCGAATGACAGTAATGGGTCTGATTAGGTTGTAGGTATATTTTGCCCGCCAGCAAGCGACGAAAGAGTCATGCAGACCAATACCTATTTTTGCAAACGCAATCGCCGCAGTGTGAAGTGTCGCATCCTGTTCATCAAGCACTTGCCGCAATAGCGCAACTGAGTGACCAGGTGGTGTTGGTGTTTTCATGGGTTCATCGTTCCAAAATTCAGCAATGGCACGCTGTTCAATGGTCAGATTTTTTCCAACATCATAAACTTCTTGTACTTCAAGAAAGAATGGAGATAGTGGGTTTGTGGAGTATGTAGGTGGAGGTGGAGGCATGGTTTCTGAGACATTTTTTAGCAAAAATGGCCTGACATCTCCCCATTTGGGCTGAAGCGCGCCTTTGTGTGCACGCGGAGTTGGCACCCACATACCATCGCCCACTGGCAGCGTATAGGTTGTAGGAAAATTTTTCATGTACGCCAGACTTTGTCCGTCAGTTTCTGCGTATACGATCACCGCATTTGCAATTGTAACCCCGAGCGCGATGGAGTCGGCGGCAACATGAAAATCAACCCCGCGCGCATAGATCGCAAGCAAATCTCTCTCAAGCTTCGCAACTTTTTTCTGGTACACAGGGGTTGCATTTGGGTATAATGCTCGTGCCATGGTTGCCAAATTTGCGTTCGCAACAATATTCCAGTTATATGTTTTTGAACTATCAAGATCCGTAAGAAAAGTTGCATCGAGCCCATTCAGCTGTCCTGCCAGACTTTTTGAACCGGGCGTGGCGAAGCGCACGCTTTCATACAGACTGATTCCGGCATAGCCAAAAGCACGCGCGGCAACGGGCGGAGTGAAGCCAAAAGTTTTTTGCGTAAGAAGAGTAAACATTCCAAGCCACTCCTGTACGACAGCACTACCGTCGCTATTTGGCAGAGGCTTATCATCGACGAGATTCAGAAAAAAAAAGCCGAGTGCAGGAAAAGCAAATAATGCCCCGAAACAGAGAATCTGTGTACGGGGCGACATAGGATTATCAGGCGGCTAGTGCGAAAACCTTATCGGTTTCTTCAGCACTCCAACCGCCATTATGGAAAACAGTGCGTATCTGGACATCAGACATACCCTCTGCGCGCGCAGATTTAACATAGGCAATATTCTTGTGTAGCGCGTTTTCAACAGTGTTAATAATCGTCGCATCTTTTTTGCGCTTCCGCACATACCTAATCACTAGATAGCCGATCCAGATTACTAGACCAACCAGAAATGCAACAGTACCTCCGCCAGCAACAGGGCCCAGAAAATTACCGATGTACGCTGCGGGCCCAACAATTGCGACTACACCACCGCATAAAATTTCCATCAAAAAGCCAGCTATAAATGGCATAGCCATCGCAAGTCCAGCAGCAACAAGTCCTAAAATTACCAGCCATTTTAGTGCTCTGTGCATATACTAGAGGGTTTTTTGTCTCCTTATAAGCGGGTTGACCAGCATGATGTCCCAAGCACCAATGAATCCCAGTACCAGCGCAAAGTAAAGTGGTATCGCCATCGCGACTTCAATCGGCGTGTGTAGTAATGGTAAAAAGATGCCACTAAAGGCATCACCGGCTGAGGTACCTTCGTAAATGCGATACCCTGCCGTAAGAAGGTAAGTTTCGAATGGCAGTGCAAAAATACCTATAACGCCAAGATACAGAAAAAATTTCTCCTTAAGGTCAAAATTGGGCCACAGCGCTTCGACGACATAGATTGAGAACCACACCAGGGCAGTCCAGCCAAAAGTGAGTAGGATTGAAATGTCGTGGAAAATGTATGACCACGCAGGAAAATTCGTATTTATTACCATGGGTTCAATCATAAATTCGAAAAGAAACACTGCGATGGCAGTGAGCGCAAACCTCCGTCCCCAACCGCCACGCATCGGCACAACAGCGCGATTGTCTATGATGAGCGTCCAGTACTTGTACAGGCCGAGGACAAGTGCGCTAAAGACGGGAATGTAATAGAGCGCATCGACGGGAGTGTTTACAAAATACAGACCGGAAATTGCCTGTGCTATTTCAGGTGAATAGCTACGCAGTCCAAGATTCATCACCAACATTTCAGCCAAAAAGCCAAATACGCTCATGCCTGCGATGTAGCCAAGGAACCTCTTCCAGGCATGCAGGTGACCCCAGACATAATCGACGGCAAATACAATACTGAGCATAAGCGTAGACCAACCAAGGGTAAGTACCCAGCTGACATCTTGGTAGGCGTAGCCAAACTCTCCTAAATGGTTATTTATCCACATAGGTGAGGTGAAAATTTCAAAAATAAACACTCCAACAGCGATCGCCAAGTAATGCTTGAACCAATTTTTTTCGTGATGCGCAAAAATCAGTAAAAAAATAGCGGTCGCCAAAACCACGATTGCTACCATAAGGAGCCCGCCACCAGTGAGAGTTTTGTCGGCTAAAATAGGTGGCCCCGCACGCAAAATCTCCATGATACGGTCCATAAGTGTAGTATGGACCCGAGCGATTAAGTTGCAACAGTAAAACGCTTGAGTTGTGGATATATACTACGCCTATGGAAATACTTGTCGTGTATGGCATTCCTCTTTTTTTAGCTAACCTAGTACATCAAGTCCTAATTATACCCAACAACCTTTTTTCTACATTTACAATACCTATTGATGCTGGGTGGAAAATTGGGTCTAGTTCAATTTTTGGATCTCGCAAAACTATTCGCGGCGTACTGTCAGTTGCTTTCTTATCTGCAGTTTTCACGCCTTTCTGTGCACTTTTTGCCACTGGCCCAGGAATTTATTTTGTTTTAACTGGGTTTCTTGTTGGCGCAGTATATATGCTTGGGGAGCTCCCAAACAGTTTTCTGAAACGACGAATCGGAATTCCCGAAAGCGGGCGAGGTAGCGGGCTTTTGGGCTTCTTTTTCTTGGGTGTAGATCACATTGATTCCGTGCTTGTGGCAACTGTTGCAATTTATTTTATTGAGCACCCACCTGTCCAGCAATTGCTCCTGTTTTTTTGCGCCGGAATTTTAGCGCATAGTGCGGTCAATATTTTTCTACAACACTACGGTTACAAAAGTTTTTAACAATGAAAAGACGAGAGTACCTGCGGCAAGCGGCACAGTGAGGTTGTCTGTCCCCCATCGGGACACCCCCTCAATGACAGCAAGAATTAGCCCTGCAAGCGCCGCATAAGCGACCGCAATGCCTAAAGAAATTCCCACTCCGGTAGTAAGAAAGAAGATGGAGAGAAAAAAAGCCGTGGCAAAAAAAGCGGCGCTTCCTTCAAATGATTTCGTACTGTAGCGTTTGAAAAAGTTCCCCCCATACCGCGTTCCCACGATACCAGCTACCGCATCGGGTAATCCCAGCATGAGAGCGGCATACTGATAGGCAAGAAAATTGGTGTCGCTCCAAAACAAGAAGGCGCAGAGCGATAACCCTAACGGAAACATAACAACGCCCACATCAAAGACGCCGTGAGATCCAATTGCTGGCAGATATCCTTTCAGTACAAGAAATCCTAAGATAATTGCACCAACAATGCCACATGCCAGCGCACTATTTTTTTCGACTGCAAACGGGAGAAGCGCCGCCGCAACGCCGGAAAGTGCGTGCGCATACTTTCGGGTAAGTAGTATGAGTACACCATGTCGCCCTAAAATCTCGGTAACACAGACAATACCGCCATACACTGCCAGGATAATCGCTATGTCAAAAATCATAGTGCTTTCTCACCCACTTCGTACGCGCGTATAAATTCACCAGCTCCCACCAGATTCTGTATAGCCATATTTTCATCCTGCATTGTAGAGTAAATATAGCGATCAAACCCTTGTGCGAGAGCAAAGCGGTGCACAGCCAAGAAAAGTGCGGTGCCGACTCCTTGCCGTTTGTGACTACGAAGAACTGCTACTGATTTCAGTACCAGTGTTTTTTGTCCCTTGTCGTATACATCAGGCGCTCCGACAAAAAAACCCACAATCTTCTGTTGCTCGTCTCGAGCAACAAGAATCAGAAAGGTACCACTCTGCGCAAGAGCAGGTTGGTAGAGATACGAAAATTCTGCCAACGAGATGGGGATAAAATCCCAGGTACTTCCGAACGCGTCCAGCGCCACCGAATGAAGCCCAGGAACAGCTTGAAATGCCATGCTTGGGGTAAGTCGCTCGATGGTTATACCCGGTGTCTCCCTGTCTCCAAAAGGCGCCTGCTGAACACTTTGCCCAAGAGAAAGGTAGGAAACTTTTGGCATGAATCCATGCCCGCGCCAAATTTCGCTTCTTTCATGTAAAGCCGGTTCAAGGAAAAAAGGCGGGGCTCCAGAGTCGCGTGTAATACACCGAAATTCTTGCCAGGAATTGAAGTTGATTGGTCCGCGAAGTGTGTGGGCTCCTAAGTCGCGAGCAGCAATGTCAATTGCTTCAAAGAGACGCTCGCACGATTGCCCGGAATCAAAGTCTACAAAACCCACATGAGCAACGCCGGTGTCTCGCGAATCGACAGAAATGCAGGCGTGAGCGTGAATTGCGTCTGCGCGCACTACCAGTACATTTTTCCACCTAACAAACTCTCGCGCAGGGTTTTCCAAAGAAAGAAAGCGTCGGAAAGAGGATAGCCGCGCATGACCAAACGCAGGGTGATCATTGTAAGTGCGTAACAACAGACTTTCGTACTGAGCGGTGTGGCGTTGCTCGTCAAGATACGCTAACCAATCCATAAGAGTATCAGACCTCCACTGAAGGCTACACTAACAATCACCGCAATCTGGGTTGGATGGGTGGGTTTTGGTACAGGAATAGTACTTACCATCAGAAGACTTACGCACACGCCGACAAATTGAACTACAAAACCAGACGGCTGCAGTGCGTATCCATAGCTCGCCAAGAGCATGCCCATGCACGGCAGTGAGGCGAATACGGGAAGCCCTTGGTACATAAATGTGCCGTCATGACCTATAAATCCTTTGTAAGAAAATCTAATGAGCCGAAATATCCCTGCACATACAAAAATAACCGACCCGACTAATGCGACTGCGCTAAAGCCGTACATAGTCAGTATCACGCACACGGGGTAAATCAAATATAATGGAACATCTGCGACACTGTCTGCCACGCGGCCAAACACCGATACGACAGTAAGTCTCCGTGCGAGAAAACCATCCAATACATCGCAGGTAAATGCCAGAAGCAAAAACCCAAATGAAAGAAAAAAATGACCACGCACCACAGTAAAAATTGCCGTCACTGAAAGGCTGAAGGCTAAGCCGGTCAAAGCAAGTGGATACACCAGTAAGGGAATTCTCATAGTTATGTGATGGTTACCCTTGAAGCATCCCTAATAGAAAGAAGGCCATCGATAAGGTTAATATCAATCTCTGCATTCTGCGGAATATCCGTGGTTGCTGTAGACACACCTATGAGGCACGGAATGCCCATCTCACGCGCCACAATGGAGGCGTGTGAAAGAATACCTCCGCGTTCGACAACGATGGCGCGTACCAAAGGAAACACCACTGTCCACCCAGGATCGGTATGTCGTGTTACCAAAATCCGATCGCGAAAGTCTGCGTTATGATCGAATTCGCGCAGAACCAGCACCTTACCGCTAACAGTCGTACGCCCTGCCCGCGAAGCAACAACGCCACGAAGGAGGTGCGGTGTTGTTGCTGATACAGATGCGACACTAGTCGAGAAAATTTTCTTCTCAATTTCCTGAATTGAATCTGCAGACTCTATGCGTGTCGGCATCGAAATTTGCTCCCATCGAGACATGTTCTTTTTTCGCTCGTCGATACGGGTGCGCCACAAGAAAGTGGCGTCCGCGGCGCACAATTCTTGAGCCGTAAGGAACATCACATCTGCTGTTGATGCAATGATCCCCTCATTCATTAAATGCTGCCCCGTTGCTAGAAAAACCTGACGCGCATGTCCAAAAATTTGTGTGCGCCGTAATCGTGTTTCTTCTCGACGACGGATAGAGGCTCTAGCCCAACCAAGCATCCACGCCAGCAACTTTTGTTTCCAAAACCCTTGCACAGGTATGCGCAACGGCACATACCCAACCCCACCCGCAACCCGGTTTTGAAAAAGATCACTGTCGGTATTTCCTATTGCGCGAAGCATGGTGACAATATGCTCTGGCTCCTCGTGTAATGTGGCAGCTTCAAGCTTCAGTTCGTTTGGAACACGGCTACCGTATTGGGCTATGTATGCAATGATACTTTTTACACACACCGTATCCGCATGTTCACGACACAAGCGTTTATAGACTTCTTTCGCTGTTGTCTGACTCTCCAAGAGCGCCGAAATAGTCGCATCAGTCGCGCTTTGTTTTTTCATCTTGACCAAAAGACGACCTGGATCAAGAGTTGAGAGACTGGCCCGCGACAGGAGAGTCAGTCGCGTTACAAACTCATCATCGAGCGCCCATTTTTTGTAAAGCGAACGAGCGATCCCTGTACTCACCATTACTGCAAAGTCATTTGCGATGGGTACACGCCACAGGCGCACTAAATCTCTGCGCATGTTCTGGTAGTGGTTGCATAGTTCTTTATAATCCAATTCAGCTAATTTCATTCCACTCAATTGTTTAAAAACTTGATCGAAGCGCCGATTAAAGCGCGCGACGAGAATCGGCATGGCACAAAAAACAAGGGCAATTTTTGCAAGTTGCACTACCAGTCGCGTCGAGGAAAGCGCTTTCCGCACTTTCTTTCTTTTTGCGTGACTTGGAACGACTACGCCTGCTCCTGGAGGAATTCCCAACATATGTTCAAAAAAGGATTTGTTGTATGCGTATCCAGGGAGCAATGAAACCAGGGTATACCAGTTTTGTAGATCGTAGTACAAATGATAACCAATACTCACAACCATCTGAGAAAACATAGCTTCATGCCGATGCTGATCTGCAGTGCTGACGCCCATAAAACTTGTAAAGTGGCGATACACTCCTTCATACAGGCTGTTGGCAAACGAGGTCGTGAGTGGTGCGACCGCCCCAGCATAACTTTCAGCGAGATTTGAATTATCGTATATGCGCACTGCAGTCTTAGACTCGATCATAAGAGCCATAGCATACCGGGTAACAGCGCAAGAAAGAAGGCGACAGATCCGACAGTAGTTACAAACAATACTCGGGCATTTCTTGGCACTGGAACAGAGGCAAAATAAAATGCGTTATAACAAAGCGCAAAAAAGACAAGAAATCCCAGTAGGTACGCAATTACAGATTTTTGCGTAGTTTGAGAGGCAATTATGGCCATTGCACCATAGGCAACAAAGACCGTACTACACAATAGTAGCGTGGCACCTCGTACCCCGTACTGCGCCGTGTAAGTATCCTTCCCAGTCCCCTCTTCTTGCGGTGCGCGTAGTTTACGCGCAACCTCGATCGCAAAAAAGAGGGCGCCGAGAAAAGCGAGTAGCGCTAGAAGGGGAAATGTGGCGAGTGCAACAATCGGCACGGCCGCCAGTAGACACAGATAGACAAGTAAAGGTACTAGCAAAAGTTCATGAAGGACAATGTACGGTGTAAAAAAATCCCGTATTCGGTCACGAGCAAGAGCTTCTATAAACAAAACACCAGCATACACACTCATCACAAGGAAGGCGATAAAAGGCACGAGGCCAAACAAATAGGCAATGACGGCCTCGAGCACGATTGTCGCACCTGCCGTCCAAGCAAGCTCGCGTTGCCCGATAATACCGCGCGCGCCCGGGCGGTCACGATGGTGCACACTGTCGTGTCCATGATCTTTAATGTCGTCCAAGACTCGTAGCCGAAATAAAAAAAGAAAAAGCGCACTAATAATCGCGACGATCCTATAACTCTCAATTGGTACCCCCGCAAGGGTAGGCCCTAGAGTACCAATCGCACAACCAAACAACACCGCGAGGGGTACAAGCTGGACAGGAGAGAAGCGTTCGTTGATGTACAAAAGAAATCTTTGCATAGACTAAAGAGTTGTTACAGGTCGACTTTGAAGTACCCAACACACTTCGTGCGCATACGCCCATTCCATATCTTGCGGACAACCAAAATGCGCTTCGAGTGTAAGCACATGTTGCAAAATATCTTGCGCGTGTGCTCCTTGTAGAACCCCCGGTGAAGAGTCCACACCCGATTGGATAGACACTACCGACCTATCTAGTTTGGAAAAAATATATGTATCCGGTGTCTGTGTCCCATCAACGACACCTAGACCCAACCCGCTCACCGCTTCGATAAGTGCTTGGTCACGATTGCCGGTGACCGGATTCATCGAAAATGCGACTCCTGCCGTTGCGGGGTGAATCATGGCTTGCACCACTACTGCGACCGGGACATTCTCGGCACGAACACTCTTCTGCTCTCCATAGGCACGCGCACCAGGTAGTAGTGCGGATGCCATGCACTCACAAACTTTTGCAACAAGATGTTCCTGATCGACATCAAGAAATGTACGAAATTGTCCTGCCCATGCAGAGTCAGATCCGTCTTCAACGGTCGCGCTCGATCGCACGGCAAATCGCTCGGTTTTGAGAAGATCGCTTGCTGTTTCGATAGCGTGCGCCACTTCAGCACTGACACCACCTTCACGCCATTCTTCCCACACTTCGGTAGTCACCACAAATCCCGGCGGAACAGGTAGCCCGAGAGATATTATTTCGCCCAGTGTCGCTCCTTTGGCTCCCGCACGATCTTTGTTACTGCTTCGCATTTTGTCTAATGAGATGGTATACATACATCAAAAAAGCTTATCGAGACTGATTGTTGAGAAAACCGTATCTTTCGCATGACGATTAATTCGTTGTAGAAACCCGCGAGATAGCTGAGAAGGAGCAGGTAATCCCAGTGCGTCCATATGTGCATGGTCAAAATGATACGGTCGCGCAACATAGGGCAAATACCAGAGAACCGATTTTGTGTAAGGTCGTAGTGGCCATAAAATTGTATAGAGAATCTGTACCAGAGAGAAAAAAACCCACGAGGGCACCTGTAGATAATGCACTCCCGTAATGCCCATGTCTTGCATCGTTTGATCCATCACCACGCGCGATTCAAGAGGAGTCCTTTGTGTCAAATGAAATGTTTTTAGGCGCCATGCCTCTGCCCGCAACATCGTCTGGATAAGAGACTGGACCACATAATCGATCGGCACCATATCGACAAAACCGTCTGTAGGATAGGGCACCAGAAGCCAAGGTGCTCGTACCACATCGTCTTTGGATGAAGTACGCGTACCGAGTGTACGCAAAACCAACGCACCTACGGAGCCTCGGTTTAGTGTTGTCAAAAGCCATACCTGAAAGACATGTAACATGAACGCGAAGCGATAATATCCAAATGTACACCCCTCTGCTTTACCCTCGTAGGCATCGCCAATCACGATAGAGGGGCGGAAAATGAGATGAGGCACAACGCACTGATCCTGCACTATTTTCTCTGCGGCAAATTTTGACCGCTCGTAGTGATTACGAAATCGCTGGCCCACATCAAAATCGCTTTCTGTAAAAAGCCTTGTCGTATCCCCGCAGACATAGGCCGTACTCATGTGTATAAGACGAGTGGCGTAACGATTGGCAAAAGTAACAACTTGCGCGGTTCCCTCTCGATTCGTGCGCTCCGCCACGGCACTTTTTTTTGGTGAAAACGATAGATCTGCAGCCAAGTGCCACAGTGTGATTTTTTCTTTGGAAAGCTCGGCAAGACTTTTTCCATCAAGACCCATGTCAGGTTTGACAATATCACCTTCCAAAACAATCAAAAATCCAGAATCTAACGCTGTGCTAAAAACAGCGCGTGCCCGATCATGTGCCGTCTGGGTTGTGGTGGAGCGCACCAAAATCCACACGCGCTCATTGCGCGCCAACAGCTCTCTGACAAGATGCCTCCCAATAAAGCCTGTTGCTCCAGTCACAAGATGTCCCTGAGAATCCAGCATAGATGTAGCCTGCAGATTATCTCACACACTTTGCTAAAAACGCGAGGACCTTGGCAAACAAGAAAACGCGCCTCGTGTTAAGACACAAGGCGCGAAAATCGTTAGTCACTCCAGCTCAGTTGTCGCCGGTGGCTTTTTTGTTGGGTCGTACCACACACGGACAATATCTGGATGGCGAGTGAGTTCGCTGGAAATATCCTTCTCAACCTCATCTGAGAAATGGACCCCCTCTGCGGTCATAAAGTCGACCGTATCAACAGCCCTCACAACGATAGCACCCCCGTAAACTCGGGCATCCCCCTTTACGCCAACGGTGTTTACCCCAACATAGGCAACCACCAGCTGCGACAACTGATTATACTTTCCGTGCCGGATGAGTATCTCGCGGACGCGAGCATCTGCCCAGCGCACCACGGCAAGTTTTTCAAGAGTCGCGGGAACTCCGATGATGCGCACAAACAAACCTGGCCCCGGAAATGGCTGTCGCTTCGACACACTTTCCGGTAGCCCAATTTCTTGTGCAAGTGCGCGGATCTCGTATTTGAACAAGTGATCTATCGGGTGAATTTGTGTCAAGTCCCCCATATCCAAGCCAATGTTATGGTGTGATTTTATGAGAACCCCACCGGTCACACCTGATTCAATGCGGTCTGGCGCAAGTGTGCCTTGTAACACCACTGCAGCTCCAAATTCTTTCGCAGCGCGCACAAAGCAATGTGAGTAGGCCTGCTTGAAAAGATTGCGCTTTTCTTCAGCATCTACAGCCCCAGAAAGAGCCTCTTGGAATTCTTGTCGCACATCCATGACGCGTAATGTCGCGCCAACCGCTTGTGCATGGACACGAATCTCTTCAACTTCACCCTCGCGCAATTGCCCTGCATCAACAGTGAGCGCAAGTAGCCGATCTTTGAGGATGGGTGCGAGTATCGCCAACATTGTTGTCGAATCAACACCGCCACTGAACCCGAAGATTGCACGACGATTCCCAATTTCTCGCTGCGCATGGTCTTGGATTTGAGCAATGAGCGACCTAGGGACCCAATCCTTCTTACACCCTGCACTATGCAAGAAGTTTTCTAACATTTCCTTGCCGTGCACTGTGTGGGTGACCTCGGGATGAAACTGTACGCCCCACCTGCTACCGTCGGTCATCATGACAGGCGGACATAGCCGTTCTTTTGAGGACCACCTGCCAACGGCAAGTACTTGAAAGCCAGGTGGTACTTTCGTGACCGTGTCGCCATGACTCATCCATACTTCTTGCACAAGTGGGCCCGCAAACACCGGATCGTTGGATGGTCCAATGAATTGAATTTTGGCACTGCCATATTCCTTATGCCCCAACGATGAGTGTACTTCCCCACCAAGCTTTTGCGCCAACCACTGCATTCCGTAGCAAATGCCGAGGATTGGCACTGGCCTACCATCAATCCGCTTGAGCGACAAGATGCTTTTAGGAGGTTGCGGTGCGTCCTTATCACAAACACTTGCGGCCCCCCCAGAAAGAATTACGGCACTGGGTATATGCTTACCCAGCCATTTTTGGGCACCCACAGGGTCAAAAACGACCGAACGAACACCAAGTTCGCGCAAGGAGCGCTGGATAAGTAGCGTGTACTGGGAACCAAGCTCGATTATGACCACTTCTGGCACGGACATTCTCTTCTCCGTTTGTAGCGAACAAAGCACCCTTTCAGATGCCGGTAGCTGTCAGAAGTATAGCGTATTCAACTTGCTTAGGAAGCTGCCGCGCCAAGTGACTTGGTGCAAGCTACCCAGCCATCACGGTCGCACGGCTGACAGCAATCTGCAGGCCCAAAAGTCGTTACAGCAACATCGAATCCGGCAAAACCGAGGATGCCTCGTGAAATCTCATTAGTGAAGTCGCCATACTTCCACCAGGTCATAAAAGGACTCTGTGTGCCAGCAACCACAATAACTCGAGCCGTCTTTCCTTTGAGACGCTGAATGACCTCATGTGTCTCTTTGTCGAAATTAAAGGCAAATCCAGGAAGCCATGCGCGGTCAAACATTCCCTTGAGTTTTGCCGGCATGGAACACCACCAATTTGGATATACCACTACGAAGTGCTCGGCCCACCGGATATTCTCCTGCATCTCCTTTAAATGTCCTTCAAGCTCTTGGATTTCTTTGTACCCTTTTTGCAAAACGGGATCGAATTGCATGTCACCAATATTCATACGCCTAATTTCGTGCCCTGCGCCCTTAGCGGCATCTTCGTATGTTTGAGCGAGTGATGCAGTAAAAGACTCTTTGTCAGGGTTTCCCAACAGAACGAAAATTTTTCGCTTTTCCATATACCCATGATACACGAGAAAAATCGACGCGATGCAAAATCCCCAGGTGTGACAGACTCCGAAACTATTTACAATCAGAATATTTGTTGTATTATAGTTGCAGTACAGTGCGTGGGAGCCTCTCATGGAAAGTGTCGTTGCACTCGACCGATGGATACTTGGCAAAGTAGAGCCACTTGCCTGGCGCCTCGAGTACCATAGCGGTTGGAACTCGTATGCTCTTGGGCGCTTGTGCACAAGCCTTGTGTGGCTATGCGCTACTGTTCTTTTGGGGAAAACCGCCTTGCTGGCTATGCCTATTGCATGGATTGGGGTCGCATTTTGTCCGTTCGTAGGATTTTTGGAAGACCGTTTTCTGCGGGTAGTTGAGCAATCACTTGGCAAAACTGGCACGGTCAATCCACTCCAAGAACCAAAGCCGGCAGTTATCCGCTCTACAACAGCGATTATTGCTATGGGTACAGTGGTCCGACTGTTGTGGTTGGTCTCAAGTGCCGACCCTGATCGTGTTTTCAATTTGGTAGTGATAAGCCTAATGCTCGCGTTCTTTGTGGCATCGCAGTATCTCATGGCGTGCAATCGGATGCCGCCACGATACCACCCGAGTCCCCGCGAATCGCTCACGCAAATGCCAATTCGCGTTCCCCGATGAAGATTGGACTGTCGTAAAAAAACAAGACCCTGCATTGCAGGGTCTTCTCATATCAGTAGGGCGGAGGGTTACATGAAATGATGTATTGATACCCCATGAAAATTACGAGCGCTCCTATGAGAAAGAGCGCTTCGATTGCACCCACGGGGACTGGTCGAATCACTGAAAGCGCGATAATCGCACCTGGCATCAAAACGGCGCCGAGGATACGCACACCCCAGCGTTCTCGCCACTCGTTGTATGGATGCCCTTTTGCCGCATCGGCAATTTCTTGCGCATCAAGACTGAGGTCATTAAAGTACCATAGTGCCGCAAGCAAGAGTAGCGAGAGGAACGAGTGATTTTCCGACACATACAAGGACATCAGAATTGAAAGTGTGGCGGCAGCCAGGGCGGCGCGGGCCAATCCAAATCGTGTGATCCCTCGTTGTTTTTCCACTAGCCAAACGGTTGGTTCAACATATTTCGTAAGCACGATGTAGTCGATGCGAGCCAAATCCAACATTGGCATCTCCCTTTCCTTTTTCTAAAAAAATTATACCACGGTCGCACTGGTTTGCAATATCCTACAACATCACGAGCACTCCAAAACTATCCCGCGCGGAAAGGCGGTTCTCTCGTTCATGGCCGCATTGCTCACATTTCTGGCGAACTACCCACAAATCTCCTTTTCGGATGCCCGCAATCGGCTTCATCATGCCGCCACATGTCGCAGCTCGGTCTCCAGGTTCGACATCTACATGCTTGCTCCATAAACATGCAGTGCAGTGATTCGTGTAGCCGTCGCCAAGCACTAGCAGACCACACTGCGCACAGGTGAAGTCTTCAATTGTCCGTGTGAAACTCATAGTTATTGAATGCGGATGATTATTGATTTTTCAGCGTCCTTAGACGATACGCGAGAGTCCGCGGGAGTGCAACGGATGACTGGGACTAACGCGGTGATAGCGTCTTGCGGTACAACAAGTGCGAATGACCCAGAATTTCCACGAGCAAGGAGCGTGTCACCTCGAGTCGCCTCAGACAAGACGCAAGGCTCTGTGGTACTTACCCCGGCCGCAGCCCAGGTGACTACGACGCGCGAACCTCGCGTAACACTTCCTCTTGGTCGCGAAAAAAGGGCTATAGACGGCGGAAGTGGTGGTGAAATTACTGCAGATGGCATAGGGGCTGATGCAACGAGAGGCACCGGGTTTATCCGAGCAAAAAGCGAAGAAAACAGACCACTGAGTCCTGAAGACCCAATACCACTATAATTTGTTTGCGTGAGCGAGCCCAGTCCAGAAAAAATTGAGCGAAACGGATTTGCTTCTGAAAACGATGGCGTACCTGCAGTGCGCCCTACAATATCTCCTGCCGTAGGTGCAGATTCTCTCGTCAAAGGCGGAGGCGATACAGAGACGAGACTTGGAGGCGCCGCTGGCTGCACGGCGTCTGGATTGACCGGCAAGGCCACACCAGTACGAGCAAGCAGCCTTCGCGCAGCATCATCTGGTAAAGGTGGTGGATCAAACCCCGTAACTCTACCAACCACATCAGCCGCACAAGGTGCAGTGACACCGCATATAAAACCACTAACTTCTGCGTCCACCACAGGTGCCGCGATAGCGGTGCGCACCACTTGTGGTAGTACATTCTCAAGTCTCCCTGGGTCTGGCGCATACAGACGCACCATACCTTCAGCCAAAGCCCGGGAATTTATCGTGATCGTCCCCCAACTTCGATTACTCACCGTTGCGCGCAAAGAATCAGTTTCGCGACGAACAGCCGTAGTATTGCCCGCAGCAATCGCTGAAAGCAGGTCGCTTAATTTGCGAGGATTCCGCCGAAGCTCTTGCTCAAGGGTAGGTATGTGCTCTATTGGAAGTCCGGATTGTTCGAGTAAAGTCCGAATCTCAGGTGGAAATCGAAATGTCGAAAGAAGCCGTGGGTCCATCGTACGGATTCGTTCGGCCAACGAACTTGCCGTCCCCCCGGAAAGTCGCCGCATGGCATCTGCAGGATTCGGTCCTGACGCAGCAGCCGCGACCGTCGCAAGTGTCTCAGCTTTGTCTTTAGGGATTTTTACACCACAAACCGGCCCTCGCCCTGCGGGTACATCAACACAGATAGTTACCGATCCCACCGAGCCTCCCTGTAAGCCACATTCCGATACAATCTGAAGCCTGGCTCCTCGAACGCGTATCTCTTCGCTGGTTACCAAACTGCTAATCTGCAAAGCTTTCACGAGCTCGGTTGCACCAGCTCGCAACTCTATGGTAAATGTCTGTGGTCCGGGATTTGCTGTGAGCGCCCGTTCAATTTTCTGAACAGTGCCATTTGATTGAATTTGAATACATTCAAGCATCGGCTCGACAGCCGTAACTGAGAAAGGAAATAAAAAGGTGGTTATCACCAAAAGCACGCCGCCACGCGAAAGCATCCAGAAAGTATAGCAAGGTTTTCGATTGTCATTTACAGCAAGATAGCAACTTTGTTATCTGACACCTCGACAATTCCACCATGTACAGCAATATCCTTGTGCACCCCGTCTGCCTGTACAATGCGCGCACTTCCATCTCTCAGGGCCGCCACAAATGGCTCATGATGAGCGAGTATAGTAAGTACACCTTCTGTTCCGGGGAGTGTCACTGATATCGCATCATCGTTGAATACAGCCTCGCCCACCGAAGCAACAGTGAGATGAAATGTCTGTGCGCTCATAGCTAAGATCCGCTTATTACATCGTCTATAGTGCCCTTCATGTAGAATGCCTGTTCGTCGCGATCATCGTGTTTGCCGTCTAGAATCTCGCCGAAAGCGCGAATTGTTTCTGCGAGCGGCACATACTGCCCTTTGCGCCCAGTAAATACTTCGCCGACGAAGAATGCCTGCGAAAGAAATTTTTGTACTTTTCGTGCACGGTAGACAAGCTTCTTGTCGTCGTCAGAAAGCTCTTCAATGCCGAGAATAGCAATGATGTCTTGCAAATCTTTGTATCGCTGAAGCACGCGTTTTGTTTCATTCGCGACACGATAGTGCTCTTCCCCGACGATTTCTGGAGCAAGCGCGGTTGATCCTGATTCAAGCGGATCAATCGCGGGATAAATGCCGAGTGAGGCGAGCTGGCGACTAAGAACCACCGTCGAATCGAGGTGGGAGAAAGTCGTTGCAGGGGCTGGGTCGGTAAGGTCATCGGCGGGTACATATACCGCCTGCACTGAAGTAATCGAGCCTGCTGTAGTAGAAGTGATGCGCTCTTGGAGAAGTCCCATTTCTTCGGCAAGCGTTGGCTGGTAACCCACGGCAGAAGGCACACGCCCAAGCAGCGACGATACTTCTGAACCAGCTTGGACAAAGCGAAACACATTGTCCATAAAAAACAATACATCCTTGCCTCCTTCATCGCGAAAAGCTTCAGCCATAGTGAGGCCAGACAGCGCCACGCGTGCGCGTGCGCCCGGTACTTCATTCATCTGCCCAAACACCAATGCTGTTTTGTCGAGGACGCCGGATTCTGCCATTTCGTGGTAGAGATCATTCCCTTCCCGTACGCGCTCTCCGACGCCTGCAAACACTGAATAGCCACCGTGTTCGGATGCCACATTGTGGATAAGCTCGGTAATCAGAACTGTTTTGCCCACACCAGCGCCACCAAAAAGGCCCACCTTGCCTCCTTTTATAAACGGCGTCATAAGGTCGATTGCCTTGATGCCTGTTTCGAATACTTCAGCTTTCGTGGCCTGCCGAGTGAATTCTGGCGGCTCTCGGTGAATGGGAAGTCGTGGTGCGGATTTGTCCACATCGGGCTTGCCGTCGATGGCTGCACCCACCACATTAAACATGCGTCCGAGCGCTTTCTCGCCTACAGGGACAGAGATAGGAGCGCCCGTGTCGTGCACCTCAAGATTGCGCGGGAGTCCAGCTGTTTCACCCATACTGATACAGCGCACACGGTTAAAGCCCAAATGCTGAGCTACTTCAAGAATAAGTACACCGTCTTTTATTTTAACTTCAAGTGCGTTTTTAATGGCAGGAACGCCCGCATCGAAACGCACATCAACAACGGGTCCCACAATTTGTGTAATAGTTCCTTTGTTCATAGCGTTTGCATTATAACCACAAGCGAGGAGAAAGTGAAAGGTTTCTTTCACTTTCTCCGAGCGCCGTGGTTATATACCACGAATTTTTGCTCAGATTGATTCGTTGGGTATATGCATGAATAATATACTACTGAAAGTTAGCGCATCGCTTCGATGCCACTAGTGATTTCTGACACTTCGCGGGTAATAGCGGCTTGACGCGCCTTGTTGTACTTGAGCGTTAGCTCTTTACTTACATCCCGCGCCTTATCGGTCGCGTTTTTCATGGCAACCATGCGCGCACTGTGTTCGGATGCCTTTGCCTCAAGAAGTGCGTGGAAAATGGCAACGCCTAGAATTTTTGGCATCACCGCATCTAAAATTTCTCGCGACGATGGCTCGATAGTGTAGGCAACACTACTGCCAATCATGGGGATATGCACTCGCGCGAATTTGCCTTTGACAGGCGCAATACCCTCAACCATGTCGCGAATAGTATTACTCGTCACTGGTAGTATCTGTCGCACGACTGGTCGTTGCTCGAAGGTGGAAAGAAAATTTGTATAAATAACAACGGCATCGCCCACTTCCCCAACTTCGCGCAAAGCCAAAATAGCGTCGGTGACAGTGCGCATGTCAGCTTCGGAAACCGCATCACTCACATTTTCACGCCGTTCACGCACATCGAATCCTCGGGTGGCAAAGTAGTCTGCACCCCGTCGGCCAATACAAAACAAAACCGCACTAGCGGGAGTAAGCCTGCGATCTGATATCGCGCGCTCGGCCTGTTTGATTGCCGCGCTGTTGAGTGCGCCCGCAAGACCTTTGTCACTTGTTACAATAACGACCGCGGTTTTCCCCGGACGGGCCTGCATCAGAGAATGTGCTTTGATATCAGTCCCGTGCGAAATGCGCTCAAGAATTGAAAGTGCCGCAGCAGCGTATGGACGCGCATTCAGTGCGCGCTCTTGTGCCTTGCGCATTTTCACTGCCGATACAGCCTCCATCGCTCGAGTGACTTTGCGAGTCTTCCCCACTGATTGAATTTTTAGTTTTATGTTTTTGAGACCAGCCATAATTTAGTGAAGTTTGTTGTGTGGGATTTCGGCCCGTTCTTCCAGGGCCTGTCCGGCTAGCCCAATACGCGTTTCATTGAGCATCTGTATTTCACTCACTACTTCAGCCAAGGCATCCTCGATAGCTGGCTGATGTGGGTGTGCCGCAAGGTCTCGCTCGAGCAGGATACGATGCGCCACAAGCTTGGGGAGGAGTCTGCTACACTCTGCAAGAAATGCTTTTGTGTGCGGGCCATCCATGTGCGCCAGTTCACCATATTCTTCCTTTAGTTGCTGCACTTGAGCAAGAATGGCGGGTGTTACATTCATTGTGTGCGCTGGTTGTCCGGCTGGGCTTTTTTTTCCTTCAGACATAGTTATTTCGTCAATTCGGTATGTGTTTTGAGAAACATCTGCAGTGCATTTTCTAACCCTGTTTTGGAGGTATCGCTTATGGCCTTATCTGTGCGAATCGCATTCAGAACCGCTTTGTGTTGTGCATCAAGATACGACAAGAAACTTTTCTCGGCTTCCCGAAGTCGAGGAATGGCGATAGTGTCGAAATGCCCATTGGTTGCGGCATAGAGTACGGATACTTGAGCTTCAAAAGGCATTGGCTCGCCACGCCCCTGTTTGAGCACCTCAACCATTCTGCGACCACTATCAATGCGTTTGGCTGTTTCTGGATCAAGATCCTGTGCAAATTGGACAAAGGCTTCAAGCTCTCGGAATTGTGCAAGTGAGAGACGGAGAGTACCGGCAACACTTTTCATTGCCTTGGTTTGCGCGCTCGAGCCTACTCGAGACACTGAGATACCCACATCGATTGCCGGGCGGATTCCTTTATTGAAAAGACTGGAGTCAAGGAATATCTGGCCATCGGTAATGGAAATCACATTTGTAGGAATATACGCGGACACATCCCCCTCTTGTGTTTCGATAATCGGAAGCGCGGTAAGTGACCCACCACCTTTCGCATCGGAAAGTTTTGCTGCGCGTTCAAGTAAGCGAGAATGGAGATAGAAAATGTCACCAGGGTATGCTTCCCGACCAGGTGGCCTGCGCAAAAGTAGTGAAAGCTGACGGTAGGCAACAGCTTGCTTTGAAAGGTCGTCGTAGATGACCAGCGCATCTTTGCCTTTGTCCATAAAATACTCACCGATTGCCGCTCCTGCAAATGGCGCCAAGAATTGAAGTGCGGCAGGAGCGGAAGCAGGGGCGTCTACAACAATGGTGTATTCCATCGCACCCGCCTCCTTAAGCTGTTCAACAATGCGCGCGGTCTTGGACTCTTTTTGTCCGATTGCTACATAGATACAGATAGGGCGCGTTTCCTTAGCTTCGGCTTTTTGGGCGATGATTGTGTCGATGGCAACCGTTGTTTTGCCAGTAAAGCGATCGCCGATAATAAGTTCGCGCTGGCCACGCCCGATTGGAATCATGGCATCAATCGATTTGATACCGGTCTGGAGTGGTACATTTACAGACTTTCGTTCAATAACGCTGTATGCCTCGCGCTCGATAGGTACAAATGTAGGATCCTTAAGAGTGCCCTTGCCGTCGATAGGTTCGCCCAACGCATTCACCACACGACCAACGATAGAGTCGTTGACCGGGATTGAAAGCACACGCCCAGTCGATTTTACAATGGTGCCTTCGGTGACACGCGCCGTATCTCCAAGAACAACCGCTTTGATTCCATCCTCCTCCAGGTTCAATGCAAGCGCATACAATTCGCCGGCATCCTTGAGTGCTTCGTCGAGTTTTTTCCCTTTTGCCTGCTCAAACACCAAAACCTCACTCATGATTGCGTTACCCAAGCCTTCTATTGAAACAACTCCGTCTCCGACAGCAGTCACCTGCCCAATATGCTCGGCATCTTTGCTGGGCGCAAAGTTTTCAATTTCCTTGATGATTTTTTCAACTATGTTTTGGGTCATAAATAAAATCTAACGCGCGAGTGAATGATAGAGTTTCAAAAGCTGATGCTTGTAGCTGGTATCCATAAGCATATCTTGGGCAATAACGCGCGATCCACCGATCAATGTCTCGTCGATAACAATCGGTAGGTCTGTAATTGGTATGTGATGTTCGGCGCAGGCGACTTCAGCGGCCTTACGCGCCAGTGGCGCATCTGATTCGCGTGCTATCTCAATACGCGATGTTGTCCTTTTAGTTGCGACTCGAGCAACTTGTCCGCGAATCCGCGGAAGTGCCGCCTGGATCCCTTTGCGCTCGCAATAGTTCACAAGTTTTTGAACTGCGTCACGGGGGGTAGATCCTCGCTCAACGAGCGTCAACAATGCCTGAGCGTAATCGGAAGATTTCATACAGACTTTTTAATAAGAATTTTCTCGGCTGCCAAAATGGCTGCACGTGCAATCTCTTGTTCACCTTCGAGGCGCATCCTGCGCGTGGTTTCCGCGGCGCGTTCGTGGGCTTCTTTGAGGATGGCTTCTGCCTTCCCTTCTGCATCCTTGACTAGCAGCGCACCTTTTTCGTCTGCTCGTGTTCGTGCGGTGGCGACAATCCCCTCGCCTACTACGGTTGCTGAACGAACGATTTGAGTACCCTCGCTTTCTGAGCGTACTAAGCGCGCGGCAGCCTCTTCGGCATCACGGACGCCTTTTTCGACGACTCGTTTGCGCTCGTCGAGCACGCGCATCACTGGTGTGTACAGAAAGTAAGAAAGCGCACCAAGGAGCACGCCGAAATTAACCGCTTGCATAAGCAGCAATTTTCCATTGATGCCGAATGTTGCAAACAGCTCACTCATACTCAACGACTAAAC
Source organism: Patescibacteria group bacterium (assembly GCA_038064835.1). Lineage (GTDB taxonomy): Bacteria > Patescibacteriota > Minisyncoccia > Phycocordibacterales > UBA2100 > JACQKA01. The sequence goes on along the minus strand of JBBTSD010000006.1, from coordinate 14,661 downwards.
GAACTTGATGATGAACGCAACGACGAGCGCAAGGATGCCGAGTGCTTCTGCGAACGCGATTGCGAGGATCATGTTTGAAACGATTTTTCCCGAAGCTTCTGGATTGCGACCGATAGCGTCAAGTGCTCTGCCTCCAATGAGACCGATACCAATTCCCGGGCCCAAAACACCCAGCCCTGCCGCAAGTGCCATACCGATTAATTTTGCCGACTCTGGTTCCATAAAGTACGATTAAACTGATTAAAGTACGGCGATTGTAACACAGCAATCAGAAAAAACACGGGCTTTGAAACTAACACGATCTTTTGTCACGGGATCTAGCAGTGCGGTCTGCTTTCATGCCACAAAATGCGCTTGTTTTCCGACTTGTCAAAATAGATAGGCATTGATTTTTGAACTTCTCGCCCCTACCCAATCGCAACCCCTTGATATGTCGAGATGCCAGAAATCTGCATCATAGCCGGAGTGTGACCTCGCACCGGGTGCTTACGAGCTCCGGTGAACGGCATGGTCTTGTCTGGAACAAAGATTGATGGATGTGATGCGGTGTCCGGTTTAAATTCTTGCTTAAAGAGGTCGCCGCGTGTTTTTGCCTTTATCCAGCTTTCCTCTATCTTCGTCCCCAGTGGAGTTGAGGCGTGCCCTGTAGCGGTAGTGCCCTGCTCACTCGGCGCAGCAAACAAAGGAATATACACCCCTCGCTTCGCCGCCTCGATTGCAAACCCCTCAACATAATCGCTTTGATAACAAGCATGTGAAAGAATCACATCGTCTTCGGGTTTTTTGCTCTTGTCTCGATAACGAACCGCAAGTGCTTCTGCCAAAGCTGCCGGCGAAATGTATCTGCTCTTTTGTGTTGTTGCGACACTGCCACCTCCTAAATCCTGCCCTCCGTCGCGAAGGAAGATGCCATCAGGAGAGCCGTGTGCAAATGCGTAGAGCACCATTCCTGCGGGCGCATTGATGATGGCTTTTGTCGCAAGCTCCACCACATCCGGTTCATCGCCGTGTATGTGGGTGTAGGTGCCTCCCTCGCCCTTTACGCGATCTTCGATGGCTTTGAGCTTCGCAGGTTGCGCCATGGCGGAGACCCCCTTGTATTTTTCGTTATGCGTGAGCACCACCGCATGCTTTGGTATCGGCTTGTTAGCGTTCTCTGCGCGCCGTGCTTCGATCACGGCGAGCGCCTTCGCAGCTGTTTCGTCGCTGAATTTCTGCCCCCTATTAAAAAGATATTGCGCACCATGTGCACTGCGGTACATCAGCTGCAGCGGATGAACACCGTACTTTTCGTAGACTTCGCGAAACATGGCGACCTTGGCCTCGCGGCTTTTCTTCTCCAGACCATCTTTCACGGAATAATAGCCGGGGATGATCTCCTTCCGCCACTCCTCGAGCTCCGCATCGCCAAACGGCACGGCGTCTTTCTTTAGATGCTTGGCGACCGTCGCAAGTACATTGTCGTCGATCTGATTGAAGGCGGGGTTGTCCACCAGCGTCTCTTTCACCGCAACCGCCCGCGTGTTTTGCAACGATAGTAGCGTAAGGAATAACTGCCGCGAGCGCGACGGCAAGGCTTCACGTATTTTCTGTTTTTCAGCATCTGAAAGAATGTTGGATGCCAGTAGCGCGTCGGCTTCGCTGTAGTCCGTTAGTGCCTGCTTACGCGTATTTTCAATCAGAATGTCTACCGCGCCCGGCACTTTGTTGTATTTGTCGAAGTATGATATCGCAACGGCCCATCGAGAAAGTGTCTTCCTTACGAGTGCCGGCGCGCTCGGCATCTCAGCCACGTCATTAGCTATTAGTAGGAAATAGAATGGCGCTCGTTCGGCTAATTTCTCGACGACACCCCAGTCCTGGCCGGAGACCTTCCATGTACTATATTCTTGCAAGAGTCTTTCAGCCGCAAGCTCTCCGATCTTGTTTTTCGGGAACTCTTCCGCCACACGCCTCGCAAGCTCCAATCTCCCTTCTTTAGCAACGCCTTTGAGGATCTTCGTCAGTTGCGCTTTGACCTTCGTCTCAGCGTCAAATCGATCCCAGCCATGTTCCGTATCCAACTTGAGCAAGAGTAGCTCGGTGTAAGACTCGGCTGCTCCCTTCCCCGGAGCTTCTGCTACTTGTGCGGGGGGGGTAGCAACACCACCTTGCGGCACATCGCAACCAGCCGCCGACACTGCTCCCAGTGCCACCGCTAATGCTTTGGCTAATTTCGGGTTCGATCTGCCTTCTTTCATCTGCCCATTGTAGCACGCTTAATACAATGTCCCCCGTTCCCTCCATGAAGCGACAATGGCGCTGCGACTCACGCAGTCAATATGACCATCATGCAAACGCTTTCGCTCAAAGGAGTCGACTTCGTCGCAGGGATCCGCCGCATCGTGCATGCGGGGAATCCGCGGTAAACCACTGGAAATGGGTGAGTAGTTACATCCACAGCCATTGACCTCTGGCAGACTTTGTATTACTGTCAGTCTTCGACAGAACAATACAGAGGACAACCATGGAACGAGGAATCTATCTGGAAGTATTCTCGATTGGTGAAATGAGTGGCCGTGGCCCTCGCCACAACACTACGGTTCGGCACTGTGCTTTTCCTGGATGTACAGCCCGTCTTTCTGGCTATAACAAAGCCGACATATGTCGGCACCATCCAAAACCAGAGAAAGTAGATGTCTCTCGCCCACACAGTCACAGGGCTTACCGAGTAAAAGCATCCTTCAAAGAAAGCTCTTAGTGAAGCCGGTCCTCGACCGGCTTTTCCCTTTCACTAATGTGCGTGTTCTACATCGGTTGTTGCAAGTTTTATAAAAAACAAAGTCAAAAGTGTAAATATTGCTGCCTGCACAAATCCGACAAACAGTTCGAATGCCATAAGGCCTGAAGGCAAGATATAGGGAACAAAATAAGAAACAACTCCGATAAGGACTTCACCCGCAAAAATATTGCCAAACAAACGGAATGAAAACGAAACAAGCCGAGCAACTTCACTCACCAGCTCGACAAATCCTACAAAAAAATTAACCGGGGATGAGAAGTTGAGAAACTTGCTGGTGTATTTGAAAAAGCCAAGCGCCATGACACCAGAGACTTCAATAACCACTACAGCGATGACCGTCAGTGCCAGCGTCACATTGAGATCAGTGTTGACACTGCGCAGTAGCGGGACGAATTCCTCTCCGCGATAAAAACCTAAAGAACCGATACCTGGAAGAAACTCGAGGGCATTCGAAACAAAAATGAACAAGAATAGCGTAAGGAGAAGTGGAAGGAATCTGCGTGCCTGTGAATCACTTTCAAGGGTGTCTCGGATGAAGGTATGTACCGCAGTAATTAGTTCCTCAAAAACAAGTTGCAGATTTCCTGGCCGCACTGAAAGAGACCGACGGACAAAAAATGCGAGCCCAATAAGAACCACCATGACCACCCAGCTGGTGACCAGGGTGTTGGTTATGGGGATCCCTATAAAAGTGCCGAGCCGCTCAGCGGCTAGCGCAACATGAATCCCCCCCTCGCGTGCAGTATGCGCAACCTCACCACCCACTGCGGTGGTTGTCGCAATTATATCGTGCGGGGCCAACTCCATGTGGGGAGTATATACAAAATGAGTAAAAATTAAAGGTGCGACGAATCTGCCCGTAGAAGCTTTAGCCCAATGGACTCGTCGAGCTCTCGACTGATTGGCGTAGTGAATACTGTCATGTGTATTTCAAGCGTGACGGCAACAGACGCGGCCTGGATATGCGCACCAATGCATTCGAGCGTTTCGTCGCACCGCGAAAGAACAGCATGTGCGTGCAGAAACGGTTTACCATCAACGAGTGCCACATTGCCATGCAACGACGCCACTTCAAAAACACCTTCCTCTTTTCGAAATGAGTAGTGCTGGCTCTCCCGATTGTAGTAGCCAATTTCGATTTGTTCGACCGCGCCGATTCCCTGGAACACTGCATGTTGTATACCCTGCGTTGTACAAAATCCAGTGAGTGCCTCTATGAGTTCTTCTCCTCGCTCAAGCACTAACAAATACCCAGATGTAGTTTCCTGACTGCGCATCTAAGAAGTATACCTCATGGAAGCATTATTGGACGAATTTCATTGACAGCAAACATATGTGTGATATAGTTATATCCGAGAAACAGAGCTCCAGACACGGAGGAACGACATGTCTCTTTGGCATAATAAGTGTGTAAAGCACTTACTTTACGCGCGACAGTTCATCCCTCGGCGAATACGCGCAATCGCGCACGCGGTGCGACAGGCAAACGCGGTCATGCGTCCGCTCGACTCCACCCTCTTCCGAGCGCAATGGGCAGAATCAGTCTTCGGCGGTCTTAGATCAATAGTAACCTTTGCAGTTGCCGGATTCACGCTCCAACATATTCTTGCCACTGGGATCGCAAAAAACTCCATAAGCTGGAGTCTCATTGGTCCCCTTTTGGGGATCTACATCGTCTACACTATGGCGACAAGCGCATTTTCCCTCTGGCTAGATTACCGAAACTCTCTTAGAACAGACAGACTACAGTTTCATCTCGACTCTTTGTTTGTCGAGAAGATACGCACACTCGATGTGGGTCGCCTCAACGACCCTGCGTTCATTCACACAAAAGACTTTGCCGAGCGATCCGGACGACACTCGATTCGTGAACTGACCCACGCGCAACATACGAGTGTCCAGGCGCTTGCCGGTCTTGTCGCCGCGATTGGTGTCCTTGCATTTCTAGACTCCGTCTTGGTGCTCTTGGCGATACTGCCGCTTATCCCGCAAACACTGCAGAGCTTTCTCATGGACACCCGCCGTCGAGAGATGCGCGAGCGCACTTTCATGACGAGGCGTCGACGGGCACAGTATCAGTACTGGCTAACCGCAGAAGACCGTGTCGAGCAGACCCGCCTCTTCTCCTTCACCTCCTATCTGCATAAACGATTCATGCAGTTTAGCAAAACTCTTTTGCAGGAAGAAGCATCTCTGGATTGGCTGACTGCGCGGTGGAACATACTAGTCCGTAGCACTCAATTTTTCTTTGTGAGCATCGCCTTTGCATATCTCGCATGGCGTGTAGTGCGAGGGGAAATTGAAGTTGCGCATGTCCTACTATTTATCGGGAGTATGCAGTCTTTGGGAACAGCGCTCTGGAGCATTTCACGCGTCTCGACCGAGTTCAACAGCGGCTACTGGGACTTCCAGTATCTATCTCGGTTCCTCGAAACAAGACCCCTGATTGCCGAGACAGACGCATGTGATCGCGTCTTTTTCTCGCCAGCCAGAATTGAAATGCGCGCCGTAGATTTCTCCTACCCAAATGGCACCCCCGCACTTACCAGGTGTACATTTGCCATCGGTCCGGGCGAGCAGGTCATTGTTGTCGGAGCGAATGGATCGGGAAAGACTACCGCTCTTTCTCTCCTGACACGCATTTATCTCCCGTCCAAAGGACAAGTCTGCGCTGACGGAATTGATCTATCCGCAGTTACCCAGGAATCCTGGTTGCGACACACGCTCATGTCGACCCAGCATGCTGGTGTACCAAACTTTACCGTCGAAGAGGCAATCACCGGAGAGTTGGGCGAGACTGTCGATCAGGCTCGCCTTACCGAAGCAGCAAACATGGTCGGGGTTATGGAGTTTTGCAACATCTTCCCACAGGGGCTCAAAACACAGATCGGCCAAGACTGGCCAGGTGGCGTCGGGCTCTCTGGCGGACAGCGCCAGCGAATCAAAATAGCCGCCGCGCTCTATCGTGCTACAGATCCACGAATCCATCATGTGTTCCTTGACGAGCCGATGTCGCAATGCGACCCACTGATACGACAACGGTTCTACCAGGCGCTAAAACAGCTCCGCAATAAAACACTCGTCGTTGTTGCACATGATCCTGCATGCCTTGCATATTTTGATCGCATCCTTGTGTTCGGTCACGGGACGGTGCTCCGCGATCTTCGTGGCAGAAGCGAAGTCGACAGATATCGCACCGAAGTCGAAAGCATTCTGACTGCTGACGACCACAGCAACAAAGCCGCGTAGCTAGCGAAACCCCTGCATCTTTGATGCAGGGGTTTTTATGCCTATTTCAGTTTCCAAATTCTCTCTCAAGTACATCAAGATGCGCTCGAGTATTAATTCCTAATGCTTCTTTGGCATCAATAACTACCGTGGGTATCCCTTTCCCCTCCTTTGCGGCGCGCGCCACGCAATCCGTCAAATAGTATTCACTTTGGGCATTTTTGTTACCAATCTTGGGAAGTATTTCTCGAAGCCACTGGGCATCAAAAACAAAGTACGCTGGGTTCACTTCAGTGGTTGCCCGTTCTGCTTCTGTGGCATCTTTCCATTCCACCACACCACTCACTTTTCCATTGTGACGCTGTATGCGCCCGAAATGCTCAAATGCTGAACGCCATTCTAAAAAATCAGGCACTGACACGGTTGCCATCGCAAGTGGTGCGTGCTCAAGCGCCCGCGTCGTTACAAGCACCTGCATAGTTGCGGCTGAGACATAAGGCTGGTCGGCATAAAGCACCAAGATGCTTTCGGCTTGGGCAGGAATATACGGCAACGCACACAAAACCGCATGCCCAGTACCCAAAAGCTTTTCTTGTGTAACATAGGTACATGACTCCCCCAAAAGTTGCGTTACCATTTCTTTGCCATTCCCCACCACGACGCATGGTTTTGCTGTAGAAATTCCTGATTCATGTACCGCCTCAAGCACATGCAAGACGAGCTCCTTGCCATGAAGTTTGATCAAAGGCTTGGGAATCTCGCCCCCCATACGCGACCCTTTTCCCGCCGCGAGAATAACAACAGCATTCATGTACCAACCGTAACATATCTTGGGCCCCAGGTCGTAAAATCTGACAGAAAAATTACCAGGTTATTCCAGCTGCAGCTACTTGAGCGGCTGCTATCTGTGCCTGACCATTAGCGATAACGGTATGCGCTGACGGTGTTACCGCCGCAAATAACAAAAACGCAGCGATGCCAAAGATTGATAAAATATGATTCGCATCTTTTATATCCATATATAAATTATAGCAGAGTTAGCGACACCTATTCCAGCTTTTCCGCATCCGCTTCACGCCAGAGATACCACGATGCAACCGAAGCATGCGAGCGCCAGTCTTTTGCAAGTCGTTCCATATGCGCAGGTGTAGGAAGTTTACGCAACTTGAAAACCCTTCGAAATCCTTTTTGCACTCCCAAATCCCCTACGGGCAAGACATCCGGTCGATTGAGGGTAAAAATCAGAAACATGTGTGCCGTCCACACACCAATGCCTTTTACTTGCGTTACATGCGCGATAACTTCGTCACTTGAAAGCTTGTGCAGTGTGCGGTGCTGTATCGTGCCATCGCAAAATTTGTCTGCTAAATCCTTGATGTAGGTGGCTTTTTGCCCGGAAAGCCCTGCACCTCGCAGAGTTTCAACTGACGCTGCTTGTACCATCTCTGGTGTTGGGAACGCTTTTCCTGGAAACAGAGCACGGAACCGTGCAAAGATCGTTGCCGCCGCTTTCCCCGTAACTTGTTGATACACAATCGAGCGACAAAGTGCCTGGAAGGCGTTTTTGCCCCGCTTTAAATCTGGCGGTCCGTGCCTTTTGACCAGCGGGCCAAAAATGGCATGTTTTTTGAGCACCTTGAGTGATTCTTCCATATGAGCACCCTAACAGGAGCGCGCCCATCGGTACAGGTATTTTAGTTTTCGTTGAGCGCAGTGCGTGTTGATGGTCCCACATAGCCGAGCTGAGCTATACCGCGTGCGGCCTGAAACTTTTTGACAGCGGCAGTGGTCGAGGCCTCAAACTTTCCGGTGATAGCGTCGGTGTAGAAACCAAGAACCGTGAGGCGTTTTTGCAATTCAGTAACTTCTGTCCCGGAAGCACCACTAGTGAGAAAGCTTGTAAAAAGATACTTCCCCGTTACGGTGGCACTTGCTGTCGGTGCTGCCACGGTACCGGCGAGCGCAAGCAATACTTTTTGAATAGTTGCTTGACTCACGCCAAAAGCTTGGAGCACCGCGACAATCGCCTGCAATTGAATGTTGGAGAGTGACGAAGAAACCGTAGCTGAAGTGGTGACAGGTGCCACAGGGGTAGGCACCAGAATTGCCGGTGCTGGAGTGGTCGTGCCCGCGGGGTTTACCTGCACAGTCACCGTGGCTGTAGTCGCAACTCCTGCAGAATCTTTTGCGGTGATAGTGATTGTGTGACTTCCTATTTCGGATGCACTCGGTATCCAGCTAAAGCTACCAAAGGCGTTGATGTTTGCATTGGTAAGAGTGTTTGCTGGGAAGGAGTCGCTGACCGTATACGAAGCCGCCGAAAACCCTGTGGGCACCGCGACAAAAGTAACTCCCTGCCCAATAGAGACAACCGTCCCGGGCGAAAGCCCTTGCACGGAAAGGCTTGCTGGCGTACTTGCCACTGTCGTACCTACAGTGATCGTCTTTTCCACAATTGCAACAAGACCGGTGCCATTAAGCGCTTCAATAGTGAGGACATGCGTACCCAAATCCCCTTGCGTTGGAACCCAGCTGAATACTCCAGTGCTTGCACCCATGTGTGACGCGGTGAGGGAGGAGTTGGTAAAACTATCAAACACGAGGTAGGTGACATTGCTGGTTAAAGTGCCTCCCCCCACCGCAGTAAACGAAAGCGTTTGTCCTGGCATCAGTGAAGTGCCTGGTGAAAAAGAATTGATTGTGATGGTGGGTCCGTCGGCAAAGGCCGGTGCAAGCGGCAGGGCAAGTAGAGCAACAAGCGCAGCACCGCACAGAGCAACGAACACAATACGACTTAGTAATGCAGGAAATAATTTCATACAAAAAAGTATTACTCGTATACCGTAGTATACCCGAAACAAAAGGCTCGATGCTGAGGGCTCGTCCTATGCCGTCCCGTCCGGTGCTTTTATAAAAAAGGCTTCTGTTCCCTCAAAACCGACATTTTCAAAGCCCATACTCCTAAGCATCTTTAGTGCGGGGCTGTTCCCAAATGTCGTTTGTGCATACCACTGCTCGTACTTGAGTGGGGTTTCGTTTTTAAGATATTCGAGAGCTCTATTGGAAATCTTTTTTCCTCGCTCTGCGGGCGTTACATATCCGGCGATTTCATACGGAGTTTGTGTCCCCTCTTTTCGTACCCCAGCCACAACACCGATCAGCTTGCCGTCCATATAAACGCCGTAGATGTATCTATCGGAGCTGACTGCAAGCACTGCCTCTATTGATTCCCGTGTTTGATATTCTTGCGCAACCGGTTGTATATCACCCAAGTGAGGAAATTCTGTGTTTCTAAATGCAAACAAGGTGGCCGCATCAGCCTGAGTTAGGCGTTTGAATTCGAGCGGGGCTTGTTCCAAATTTTTTGTGGCAGGTGCCGAGGCTTGCTGTGGTGCATTGTCCATACGAGGAATTTATTATTGTGCGTAGCTACAAGAATATGGTATCACAACACTCGCTACTCTGTGTGCCCCTGCTCCATGCAATCCATGGTACAGTTGTTGCATGAGTTCAATCCTCGATCCCGGCACAACAGATGAGTACGAGTCGCGCCGTGTGTTTAATTTCTCGAAGCGCGATACGCTTCACATAAACGGCTACATAGCACGCATCAATCAGGCCGGGACAGAGAGTGCGCTTTTGGCAGTGCGTCGTGATCTCGAGCGCTCGGATTTAATTGGAAAACCAATGGCGATGCAACTGTTGCGGCGCAAGGCCAACGAACGCGCAAAAGAACTACGCCTCCAAGCCGCTCGAGGAAGCGATGTCTGGTGGTGACATATCCACGTGGCGAATGTCCCGTGAAGTGTGGGAAAAATGATGGCAGGTACCTTTTCCTGGGGAAAAGGGCCCAAAAGAATGGGTCCTGACCTGCTCCGTTAACCTACAATTGTGCCTGTCCCCATTCCCCCTCTATCCGAAATGGGTTCGCGCGTCAGGTATAATTGGGCATATGGAAACCAAGATTGAAAGAGGCACACATGTCAGCGTTGTGGAATTTTCGGAAGGACAAAAATATACAGTAAAGAAACTGCGACACGATTTCAGTGAATCACAGGCGTTGTTAAAGCTTGCAGAAGCTAAAATCGCGGGCAAATCGCCACCAGTTGAAATTGATGTGAGGAATGAATCTCGCTGAGCGCAGGAATGAGTTCACTGAATTGCATAAAGAAATGAATTCGTTTATGCATGAACTAACGAAAGGTCAGTATCCAAATTCTAGAAATTTATATCATGTGTACTACGGACACCATGTCGACCATCCGACAAACTTCGATCCGAACGAGAGAATCGATCCTAAGAGGCTTCGAGGCGGACTCTATTTTACAAACTCTGAATCGTCGTATCTCTTTACTTTCAAGCCGCTGATCGTCTTTTCTCCCCAAAACCCCCTTCTGCGAAGATTCGTGCGGCAAAAGAACAGCGGAAAATACAGCAGCAGTGCGCTGCAAAAATTTGTCATGAACGATGAGCAACCTACGGAATCATCCGAAGGCACGCTTTACACAAAATTCTCCGAAAATGAAGATCGACTCGCCAGTAATGTGACTTGGGCTAGAGTTGCTTCTTGTATCGTCGACTTCGATAATTCCAAAGTTTATTTTTATAACTAGAGCGCGAGATTTGAAAAGTTTCCCCAATTACTGCCACAGCCATAAGTGTCCACACCTTTCACACTCACCCCCTTTCATTTCGTCGCAGAGCGATGCCACATTTTTGTCACCGCCCCGCCACGCCCAAACAAAGCGGCGGGCATGCGAAATGCATTTTCAAAATGGAAAGGGCGAATCTCGGGGGTTCTACCTTTCAGGCAGGGGCGGGGCAGAAAATCCAGAGGGACGAAACGCCTCGACTCTCAAGAAACGAGGCGTTCGGCGAAATCGAATTACTAAGCTGAAGTAAGACGCTTACTGGTCATATGTATGGCCCTGCCCTTCGGCACTCGTTAAAAACGATACGCGTATCTGATCGATAGTTAACTGACCCGACGCCAATGTGGATACCCAATTATCTAGTCCAGAGGCATCGCCCGTTCGTCTAAGAATTCCTTGATAGAGCGCGTTAATGATTGACCGTGCCTCAGGACTATGCGCAATCTCTGAGCGTATCTCCGCCAATGTCATACTATTTTGCAATGCATACGAAAAAGCATTCCCGCCTGTCATGTCAGGATCGCGCCCAAGAATATCCTGATAGAGTTTGGTGATCTGAGGGTCCGTGCCTGTCTGCTGCAATAAAAGATCTGGCAATATGGCCGGACCGCATCCGGCGAGAAGATTCAAACCCACAGCAACATTATTGCCGGAGATGCTTGCACTCTCTCCACTGGTTAGTCCAATAGCGTTTGTAGAACAGTTATTTTTCACATACGTACCGGTCGCAACAATCTGATTGTTTATTACTGTTACTCCCGATGCTCCGTTGATGAGAATTCCCTGCTTGGCACCTGTTACGGTATTGTTCGTGATTGTTCCGCCGGAAATAAGCGGCGCAGGGTACCATAATTTTCCACCTACATTGATCCCTATCCCGCACATAGCGTAGCCGCAGTCAATGTTGTTATTGCGAATAATCGCCCCGTCGAATCGCCCCGCTTGAGTGCCATTGTAGTTATCGAGCATGAAAGCTCCGAAGGCGAAATTATATGTATTTTTAATCACATTATTTTCAATCACTGCTCGAGGGGCATCGCCGAGTATGAGATTGATGTCTGAATTGTTTGAAAATTCCGAGTTCCGGATAACAATGTCGTCCGAACTCCATATGGTAAGGCCATCCGCCCAGGCACTACCCGCTGGATACATCAATTGGCCCCATCCGTTGTCACGGAACAACGAATTTTCAAACACCGCGCGATCACCTTCAAATTCCATGCCTGTCCCTTGTGGAGCGCGTACTGATGCAAAGCCATTAAATCGACAGTCAGTACATCCGTGTACCTTGGCGTTGTAGGCACTACCGCCAATCCAGGTCGGATTGTTCAGTGTCGCTCTTCGAAGTGCATTATTTCCGTCGAGTGCAATGTAGCTCAATGTCAAGTTCGATGCTCCCGTACTTTTGAAGAGAACTGGCCCCGCATTTTGGGAAGATGCGGTAATAATTGCGCAGGCGGCGGCACCAGCTTGAAGACAGGCTGATCCAGCGGAAACGCCTTTCGTTTGAATGGTGACATTTGAACGATTGCCGATATCGAGAGTCGAGGCAATGTAATAACGACCAGGAACAAGTTCGATTGTATTCGCTGCCTGAGCAATGCAGGCCTGCAATGACGACGCGGCATCTACAGATGGATTGTTTACCACATCTGCTCCACATGTAATAGTATTGGTTCTAGTTATAACGCAGGTATTTGCCGTTGTTGTCCACGCTCCCCACATCGGCGTCGATGCCCCTGTCGCGCACAAACTTGTCCGTGTTTGCGTGATAGAGCCAGTTTGTCCTGCAGGGCAGGAGACGATTTGTGTTTGCTGCGTAAGGGGTGTGCAGGAAACAGGTGTCGTAGGAACATTTGGCGCGTTTGGGACGCCTGGTGAGTTTGTGTGCAAAAAGGTGCTCATGCATATGTCTCCGTTTATGAACAGGTCATAGTCGAGATGACGAGCCATAAAAAGTGCGATGTTATTTTGCGATTTCAGCAACAAATATTCCTCGCAGATGGCACTATTGCCATCTCGCGCAGTATTTGCAGGCATCCGTACCGATGGTGCTGCGCAACCCGCTTTAATTACCGCTCTTGTCTTCGGCCCAACGGCACCATAGCCGGTCGTCGCGGAAGTCCCTGCTGATGCGATGCTGTTTTTCGATTGCCACTGTTTAACTGCGATCTCTGTCATCGCACCAAAGAAACCTGTCGCGGAATCGGATGCGAGGAGGTTTTGGGAAATGAGAAATTGCTGAAGCTGCGTTACATCACTACCGCGCATGCCACGGGAGAGGTTCCGAACAAGAGTTGGGCATGGAGCCGCACCACCTCCGGGCGGCGCGGCGGAAGTTGTCGTTTGCGCTTGGAGAGCTGTGAGCCGCGCCATCAATGCTTGCACTTGCGTCTGAAGCTCAGCGAGTGTCGCTGCGTGAGAAAAAGTCGGCAGGCACAAAAGTGCGAACGCCAGAGCCGTCCCCATCTTTTTCATTGACACCTCACGCATAATTGCCAGTATATCAGTACAGTTGGCTTCGGCCTCACCCCTGCAAGGGGCAGTTAGACGATTTGAGAAAAGCCGTCAGAGTAATCCTTTGGCGGCTTTTCTCATAGTGGCAAAGATTGCTTTATCCAAAAACGGAACGACGAGACACGCATCCGCGCAAAACCACGCAAGTGGGAAAATGGAGGCAACTCACGGTGGAGTTGTATAACTGGCTAAAGTTTTGAAAAGAAATAGGCGCGTCAGTGATTTTCGACGCGCCTTCTGGTCATGATTGTGTCACGATCCTTCGGTGATCTTCCGACATAGAAGTCCAGATCTTTGCACGATAGCGATCGGCAGGCTCATTCGCCGCCATTCGCTCCCACGCCATCACATATGCCTCGGCTCGCGCCCGGCGCCAGCTAGTGCTATGACAGCATGTAATTCGCTGGTCATTTGGAAGTGTATAGCGCCCCATTTCCTCCGACCGGTGCACGCGTGGCTCGACACCTTCCCAAGAAATCACCGCTGTATTGCCTTGGCATTCTACCGAGACCGGTTGCGGCAACAGCGCAAGCCACACACCGAAGGTGCCATTTTGGAAGAGATCGGGATGATACTCATTCATCCGGAACTTCTCCCAATACTCATAGGCATACTCATAAGGACTTAGCGCGCCCGCCATGAAGCCGCTGCGCTGCTTGTTTTGCTTAAAGCCCTCGGTCCAGCCGTCGTAAGTTTCGTTGTAGGGGACGACTTTATAGGGTCGGCCGTCCTCATTGAGGACAGTCCATGGATCATGGTCGAGACACTCGGCATAGGCGCGGAATGTAGGGACGCGAAACTCTCCGCCCCAGTAGTTTCGGGAAAGGATTTCCGTGTCACCCATAGCCTTGCGAAGCCGCATTCCCAAAGAAGTCACCAACTCGTATGGTGAGAGCTCTCCTCTGCTATCAAGACCCAGCTCTTGGTAGCAGCGATTCTGGTTGCTTGTAGAGTAGTGATAGCTGACTTTCACCGTCGCCTCCATTCTCTGTTTCGCTTGGTAAATAATACCACGAAATAATAAATAAACAAGTTTGTGACCCTACCGGGAATCCTGTTCGGTAAAATTGCTGACGCAATTTTCCTCACAGCCTGCCCTCGAGGTTTTTGCCTTCTCGCTTCGCTTGAAACAAAAACATGGCTGTGGGCTTCGATTCCCGACGCAATGTGCGCAGGCACATTGCTGTAGGGTCATGAACGAAAAATGCTGCTTGGCGCAGCTATTTTTCGTGGTCATGATGAAATCATACACTTTGCGCGAACCTTTTTCGAGGGGCGAAGCCCCTGACTTCGCACGCGCCGCGTGCGTGGTGGCTTGAACCCGAAGCGTACGCTCCGATCTCCCAAACGCGCCTCGACCGCGCTCGCGGACTCGCGCGGGCAAACCCAAAAATTTCCTTGCATTTCTTTGCTCGGCTCCTCCCCCCACCCCTCCGCCGAAAGGCGAAAAAGAGGAAAGGAAATTTTTGGTTTGCGTCGCCA